>DATEEP010000055.1:0-6398 GCA_035281095.1 Novosphingobium sp.
TACGGGGCAAGCCACCGCTCCAGGTCCGCCTGCCAATCCTCGTCCATCGCCAGCCTCCGTCAAAGCTGGCTCCCCATGAATCACGCATTTCGCGCCAAGGGAATCCCAAAAATCATACTTCTGCCAAAGTAGTGCTAGGCAGAGACGCGCCCGAACCGGTTGCGGTAATCTTGTGGCGATATGCCATAGGTCTTCACGAAGGCGCGGCGCATCCGCTCATCATCCCCGAAGCCGGTTCGCCGGGCGACGACCTGGATCGGATCCGCGCCAGCCTCCAGAAGGCGACGTGCCGCTTCGATCCGGACCTTCTCTACCGCGCGTGCGGGGCTCTCGCTGGTCTCGCGATGGTAGACGCGCGCGAAGTTGCGCGGGCTCATCCTCGCGGCGCGCGCAAGCGCGGGAACCGACAGGTCCTTGTCGAGATTGTCGCGGATCCAGTCGTGCAGGTCATCGAACTTGCCGCGCGCATCGTGCATTTGACGCTGCAACTCGACACTGAACTGCGACTGGCCTCCAGGTCGTTTCAGGAAGAGGACCATCGCGCGCGCCACATCCAGCGCGGCGAGGTGGCTCAGGTCATCCTGGATCATGGCGAGCGCCATATCAATGCCGGCGGAGACCCCGGCCGACGTCCAGATATGGCCTGAGGTTACGAAGATGGCGTCTGGTTTGACCCTCACGCGTGGATGCTCGCGTTCGAGTTTGCTGCAGGCCGACCAGTGCGTCGTCGCCTCGCGGTCATCGAGCACGCCCAGCTGGGCGAGGATGAAGGCACCGGTGCAGATCGAGCCGAGTCGGCGCGGACGATCGAGATAATCGGCAAGCCGGATGCACAGAAGAGCCGTCGCAACAGGCGGGACCGTCAAATTACCCCCGGCGACCAGCAGCGTATCGACACCGTGCAGGACATCGTCGTCCAGGCGCCTCGTATCGAGCGCCACGCCCGTGTCCGTACCGACCAGACCGCCGCCTTCGGAGGCCAGCACCACCTGATAGGCGGGGTTGCCATCATCAAGGCGAGCCTCGCTGAACGCCTGCAATGGTCCGGCGGCATCCAGCAGCTTCGCACCCTCATAGGTGACGATCACGACCTTGCGGCGCCCGGGCGTTTCAGATATGGCAGATTTCGAGGGCATGCCTCATTTATGCAACATCCGAGCGCTCGTCCAGCTGATCGTTGCTCTACGGACGGACCATCGCAATACGATGTGCGAGGCGGGCGGCTTCGCCAATGCCATGATCATCGAAGCGCGTTGTACTGATCCGCCGAGCGATCAGGCGGCGTTTCGTCCACAACCCGGCTTTCCTTCAAGATGCGATCACCGGATGCGGCAAGTTAGGGGCCCCGGGAAGAAGGACTTCATCCCATGAATGCAAGCGCACTTGCCGAGCAGCTGGACGGTAAGACCGGTTCGGTTCTTGACCGCAAGGAGACCGTCCGTCTTGCGATCCTGACGGGCCCGATCCTCCCGACGCTTCTGCGTTTGTCACTGCCCACGATCGCCGTCCTCGTCGCGCAAACATTGGTCGGCATCGCCGAGACCTACTATGTTTCCCGTCTCGGAACGGATGCTCTGGTTGGCGTGTCGGTCGTCTTTCCCGTCTGGATGCTGATGACAATGATGTCGGCGGGCGGTCTGGGAGGGGGCGTCGCTTCCGCCGTTGCGCGAGCGATCGGATCGGGTAGGACACAGGACGCCGACGACCATCTTTTGCACGCCATCGTGCTCGGCACGTTCATGGGCACAAGCTTCATGCTGGGTATGTGGCTGTTCGGAGGTGGTCTCTTCGCAAAGCTGGGCGCGACAAACGGCGCCCTTAGACAGGCGCTATCTTATTCCAACTGGCTCTTTGTGAGCGCCATCCCGATCTGGATCGTGAATCTATGTTCGGCTGCGCTGCGCGGAGTCGGCAACGTCAGGTCACCCGCTCTGGTGACTCTGTTCGGTGCCATCGTCCTCATACCTTTGTCGCCGCTCCTCATATTCGGATTTGGCCCGTTCAAAGGCTTCGGTATTGCTGGAGCCGGTATTGCGGTTGCACTCTACTATGGCACCGCGTGCGTCGTGCTCATAAGCCATCTGCTCGGTTCACATGCCGGGCTGACGTTCCGAATACGTCCTCTGCGTTGGCGACTGTTCCGGGAAGTGCTCAGTGTCGGCGTCATTTCTTCGCTGTCTGCGGTCCAACTCAATCTCACGGTCGTCCTGATGACCGCCACTGTCGGTCACTTTGGGGCGGCTGCACTGGCGGGTTATGGTGTTGGCTCCAGGCTGGACTATCTGTTTATTCCGGTCCTCTTTGGTCTTGGCAGTGCTGTTCTGACGATGGTCGGGACATCGATAGGCGCCGATAACCTCGTTCGTGCGAAGCGCGTTGCCCTTGTTGGAACCGCCCTGGGTGCCGGGTTCACCGGGATCATAGGTTTGGCAGTGGCAGTCTATCCGCCGCTCTGGCTCAATATTTTCACCAGCGATCCCGTGGTGCTGGAGACCGGCCAGACCTATCTTCACGCGGTTGCGCCATTCTACGTGGCCATGGGGACGACATTCATTCTTGGTTTCGTTTCGCAAGGGGCAGGCCGCCCGGGCTGGACGACATTTGCCGGAACGATACGGCTGATCGTATCGGCGGGCGTCAGCTGGATTGCGGTCGAGGCCTGGAATGCCGATTTGCAGAGCATCTCGTTCATCATTGCAGCCGGACAGGTCTCGGCTGCACTGGTCTGTCTCGCTGCGCTCCGTTTCGGGCTGATCTGGCCTCCTCGCGCCATATCGGCAAACTCCTGCTGAAAAGGCAAAGATTGAACGTCGAAGTGCATCGATCGTGATAGTGTGCGCTATGGCAGAGATACCTTGCGGCGCGCGAGCTCCTTTGGACGGATTTCTTTCAAAAAGCACGGTTTAGTGGAAGAACCTGGCCACCTTTGCGCCGATGTTGACGCACGCATCAGGGCGCACCGCCAGGGTCAGCCAGTTTGCCACGAGTGAAGCTCACCGCAGCGATGTTACTCGTGAAGTCAGATATCGAAGCTTTCCGGAGGAGGATTGAAATGACCCTAGCAGCCAGAAACCAGACATCTCGCCGTGAGCTCCTGTTCGCTGCTGCCGTCGGCGGTGTGGTGCTCTCGCTGCCGATTTCGGCCCGCGCAGCGGCGGCTTCATACAATCTTGCTCCGCCGATGGCTTCAGCGGTCCCCTATCGTGAGCATCACATACCGCATAACGGGCACATGATTTACGCCCGTGAATATCCGGGGCAGGAACCAGCTTACGTCATGATGCACGGGTTTCCCGACAATCTCCACATTTACGACTATGTCGTGCCTTATCTGACGAAAGCCGGCCGGCGCGTTGTCGTTTTCGACTTTCTGGGCTTCGGGCAGTCAGAGAAGGCTGTATCGGGGAACTTTACTTACACTTTCGATCAGCAGGTAGGCGACTTGGCTGCCGTGGCAGATGCGCTGGGGCTCAAAAAGTTCATTCCGGTCGGTCACGACGCCGGCGGTCCGATTGCCATCAACTATGCGATCGACCATCCTGATCGGGTTGAATGGCTCTGCCTGATGAATTGCTATTATGCAGAATCGCCGACGTTGAGGCTTCCGGAAATCATTGAAGTATTTGGAAACCCATCGCTGAAAGACCTCGCGAACACGTTTCTGAACACACCCGAGATGATGAACTGGCTACTGAGCTTTCAGGACAGCCACTTTCAGGCCAAAATGCCTCCCGAGCTCCAGGAACGCTTTAACGGTATCCTGCGGCCGATTGTTCGCGAAAACTTCGCGGCCGGGGCTGGCCCCGCTTTTCGTCAAATGACCTCTCAGGTCAGGGACAACGTGGCGTACAATACGACCCGACTACCCGATGTTCGCAAGTTCGCTCCGAAAGTATCCCTCATCTGGGGGACCCAGGATCCCTATCTGACTCCCGAAGCCGCCAATGCAATCGCAGCGAACTTTCCGCATGCCGCGGTAAAGTCGGTGGAGGCGGGCCATTGGCTGATGATCGACAAACCCGAGGAGGTCGGGAGGCTTATTCTGCAAGGGGCATAGCGCGTCGCCTGCCGGCCAGCTGCATCCAACGCGCTCGGTCTCTTGGTGATCCTTGAAGGGCAAGTTTGGGCACGCCTTTCCCCTTGGCGAGAGCTTCGACTGCGTCCTGTACCCACCAATCCCCTCACATGGCCTGCGCGTTGCGTTGATCACGGTCCTTTGTTGCGGCGGCGCGGGATGCGCCGGAGCGTGGAGGAGGTTTGTCGATCGCATGAACGGGGGAGAAGGACATGAATGAATGCCCTCTGCACCCCTACAGCCGAAAAGCTCGTTCTGCCTTGCGTTGACCAATGCCGTTGTCGGCGCCATCCGGGCGGCAGCGACACAGCGTGAGTTGATGACGCTGATGGAGTCCGTCGCCCGGGAAATGCACTTTCGTCACTACGCGTTGATCCATCATGATGACCTCCAGACGCCGCGACCCGACCGGGTCGATATCAAGGATTATCCTGCGGCGATCGTCGACCGCCTTTTTGGCCAGCACTGCTATCGCCGTGATCCGGTCATTCGCGGCTGCATCTTCGCTGACAGTGCCTTCCTCTGGTCTGATCTTCCCCGCATCATTCGCCTGGACCGCCAGGACCGCGCCAGTTTCGAGTTGGGCGCACGCGTGGGACTGAACGAGGGGATAACCGTGCCCTATGTCCGGCTCGGTGATCGAATGGGATCGTGCACCTTCGCGGGAATGCAGCGCCCAGAGCGCGCCCATATCTACCTCGGTGCCGCTCAGATGATTGGCATCTTCGCGTTTCAATGCGCGCGGAGGCTGGTTAGCGAAGACATGCCGATCTTTTCGGCTTTGCCCAGATTGCATCCACGTCCCCGCGATTGCGTGGTTCTTGCCGGGCGCGGATATTCCAACAAGCAGATAGCGCGGGCGCTAGCCCTTACACCGCGCACTGTCGACGGCTATTTGACCTAACATTACAGTTGCATTTTAGATTTGATATGAGCGCGACGTGCGGAGGCCTGGTGCGCTCGTCTCCAGCATGACCAGGCAATGATATAGGCGGGCTGGATACGCCGCTGCGCCAGCTTGTTTGCGACGCGTCTGACTTCCTGAATAGACCAGCGGATCAGGTCCTGATGATCGGTATCCGAAGTCTTTTTGGGGGCGTGGGGAGGTTGACGCGATATCGGATCACCGCCATCATGGCGAAGGCGAGCATCACGAGCGAGACGTGGCGGTGCCAGCCATGCCATGACCGGGTTTCGTTGTGATCGAGGCCAAGCTCGTTTTTGGCAGCCTCGAAACTGTCTTCGATCGCCCAGCGACGGCCCTCGACGGAAACGAGCGTCTGGATGCCTGTCCCGGCTGGACACCATGTCGTGAAGAAGGCGAGATCGCCATCGCTGATGTTGCGGCGGATCAGCAGGCCGCGGGTCCAAAGACCCGATTTCGTCTCATCATATTCGTCGGCGTCGAGATCGGCGAGTTCGCAATAGGCCCAGTCATGAAGGCGTGCGCCTTTGGTGCCTTCGCCGGCGGAGAGGCGCCGCCATGCATCGGGAGCAAGAGCATGAGCGATCTCTTCTGCTTTGCCGGCGACCATGGGTGTCCTCGCCCAGGAGCCGAAATAATGATCGGATTTGACACCCAGGACATAGCCCTTGCAGGCCCGACGCAGCGCGCCTTCGACGTCGCCTACGCCATATACCGCATCTGCCGCCACCCATGAAAAGGGTACATCCACTGCCAGCGCACGCCTTATCATCTCGACAGCCAAAGCCGGCTTGGTGGCAAAACCCACAGCCTCAGGAACATGGGTGGCGCTAAGCTTTGCCGGATCACCGGTCCAGCTCTTGGGCAAGTAGAGGGCTCGATCGATAAAGGCATGGCCATGGGTCGATACGTAGGCGACGAACACACCGATCTGGCAGTTCGTTATCTTGCCTGCCGAGCCGGTATATTGGCGCGCGACACCGCAGGAGGCCTTGCCCTGTTTGAGGAAGCCCGTCTCATCAATGACCAGGACCGCATCATCTGTGGCAAGCTGTTCAACGACATATTCGCGCACGATGTCACGAAGAGCATCTGCGTCCCAGCGCCCGCGACCCAGAATGGCCTGCTGTCGCCAGGGCCCAGGATCTCCGGCTGCCTCGGCCCGCATCCAGCCTGTCTTGCGCCGCTCCTCTCCCAACAATCCATCCAGAAAAAGGTTGGCCGATGCCGCAACCCGTTCCTGGGTGAATAGAACGCGCATACGAGCCTTCACGTCGCGCAGCGACGATGCCCAAAGCTCCAGCGTCGTTTCGATCGATGCACCCGTCATCCACGGCCTCCTTACCATGGAGACCTATTGATTCAGAGTTTCAATCAACTTGCAACTGTAATGCTAAG
>DATEEP010000056.1:0-40193 GCA_035281095.1 Novosphingobium sp.
TGGCACCTCGATGTCGGCTCATCACATCCTGGGGCTGGAGCAGGTCCCAAGGGTTTGGCTGTTCGCCAATTAAAGTGGTACGTGAGCTGGGTTCAGAACGTCGCGAGACAGTTTGGTCCCTATCTGCCGTGGGCGTCGATACTTGAGAGGAGTTGCCCCTAGTACGAGAGGACCGGGGTGAACATGCCTCTGGTGTACCTGTCGTGGCGCCAGCCGCGCAGCAGGGTAGCTATGCATGGACGGGATAACCGCTGAAAGCATCTAAGCGGGAAGCCTCCCTCAAGATTAGGTATCTTAGAGTCGTGATAGACCATCACGTTGATAGGCCGGGTGTGGAAGTGCGGTAACGCATGGAGCTAACCGGTCCTAATAACTCTGTTCGCGCTTGTTGAATCCCACCATCAATGACAGTTCTGCTGTCTGCGATGTGGACGATACAGCCGGATACGCCTTGAAAATGCATCGATTAAAACCGAATATGCGCCTGCTTCATTGCTTGGTGGCCATAGCGTCAGTGACCCACCCGATCCCATCTCGAACTCGGCCGTGAAACCTGACTGCGCCGATGGTACTTACGCTTAAGCGTTGGAAGAGTAGGACGTCGCCAGGCATTGCAGCAGGCGCATTTCGGAAAAACCCATTCACATGTCAGACCGCATCTTTCGCGAGATGCGGCGTATTGAAGGGCCCAGGCGGCCCTTTTTTGCGTCTCTGGAGAACAGATGACGTTTGCCACGCGGCTCTGCCGGAATCGCGTTGGCGATGCAGGTGACGCGGGGTGGAGCAGTCCGGTAGCTCGTCAGGCTCATAACCTGAAGGTCGCAGGTTCAAATCCTGCCCCCGCAACCACCGACAGGGCACATTCGATCAGCCGATCTCCGCACTGGAGGTCGGCTTTTTTGCGTTGAGCATCAGCAGCGCGGCAGTGGCGGTGGTGCAGCAGGTTCCGGAGCAGAGCCTGCATTCGGGCCCGCAGTTCGCCTTTCGCGGCGAGCGCGGCGGTCTGGTTAAGCTGCTCTGGTATGATGGTCAGAGTCTGTGCCTGTTTTTCAAGTTCACGTCCGACCGCAGCGGTATCCATGCAGACGAAGCTCAAGAGCTGCGTCATCGACGACGCCTGCGCCACCTGTCGCCCAAGTCGAACATGGCGAAGGCACTCGCCTATGGCGCGTAGCTGGGACGCGCCCACCTGCTTCCTGGACGAGGGGGCGGGCGAGATTGACAACGACATCGCCGAGCGCGCCCTGCGGGGCTTCGCCATTGGTTGGAAGAACAGGCTGTTCGCCGGATCGCGAGCAGCTGGCGAGCGTGCTGCCGCCATCTACTCGGATATCGGGACCCCCAAGCTTAACGGCATCGAGCCGCAAGCCTATATCGCCGATGTCATCGGAAGATCGGAAGTGCATGGCCGGCCGCGCGCTGGGACGAACCGATGCCCTGGAACTGGACAGCAGGCATCGTGCCCATCGGAATGGCGGCATGACCGAAACCATCGCTCGCCTGCACATCGCGCTTGCGGATACCGATCCCACGATCTGGCGCAAGGTGGATGTCCCGGTCGATGCCACCCTGAAGATGCTCCACGACATCATCCAGGGCGCGATGGGCTGGGAAGCCCACGGGGGCCAAAGCAGTCAGGCTCCATGTCTCGCGGTCGTGCGCGGAGATGTGGCCGATCTGGCGCCTTGGTCATCAGATCGTTTGACGGGGAAATTGAAGATCGGGTCGAGGGGTATTCGCGTCCATGGGACCATCCCGAACCGGGAGGGGCGGTTCAGTCGTCGCCCAACTGCGGCAGGTTCGCCCCGGTCATCTGCCCTCCGTCGACGTGGATGATCGATCCCGATACGTGCGAGGCGAGATCCGACAACAGGAAGAAGATCGAGTTCGCCTGGTCCTGCGGCGTGGCCAGCTTGCGCATCGGGATGGTAGCCTCGACCCTTCTGGTGAATTCGCTGGTCATCGCCATCTCGACGCCGGGCGTCACGGTCAATCCCGGGGCAACGCCGTTCACCCGGACGCCGCCCGGGCCGTATTCGAACGCGGCCTGTCGGATCAACTGTTCGAGGCCACCCTTGAACATGGAATACAGGCCCTGGCCCGGCGTGGCTTTCGATCCGGACAGGGAGCTGACGAAGACCATGCTGCCGCCACCGCCCCTTGCTAGCATCGGTGCCGCGATCTGCACGGTAAGGAGCGCATGGCGAAGGTTGAGGTCGAAGGCGCGGGCGATGGCCTGGTCGTCGGCGCCGTCAAGCGGCCCACCCGGAGCCCAGCCGACGATGTCGGCGATGCCATGCAAGCTGTCACCGAACAGCCGTCCGGCGTTGGCGAACAGATCTTCCATCTGTTTGCGGTCGGTGATGTCCGCCTGGAAGGCGTGGCCACCCACTTCCTTGGCGACGGCCTGGGCCTGTTGTTCGTCGATGTCGACGCAGAGCAGCTTGGCTCCGGCAGCCGCCAAAGTGCGGGCCGTGGCCGTACCGATGCCGCCGCCTCCCGCGCCAAGGATAACGATGCCGCGGCCGTCCAGGCCCATCGGAACTACGTTTTCGAACGGCGTGATCATGGTCTCTCTCCCCTTTGCCTTGACTTATCGCGCCGATGCCGGCGGGCGCAAGCTCCGGTCCGCCAGTGTCAGGCGATCGCCAGAACGCTGGTCAGGATCGTGCGTACAAGCTCGGCCTGTCCTCTCGCGCCGGTCTTGAAATAGACCCGCTTGGAGTAGCTGCGCGCCGTTTCGAGCGTGATGCCGAGTTGGCCCGCCGCCTCCGCGATCGTCATTCCCTGGGCGAGCGCCCAGGCCATCTGCGCGTCCCTTGGCGACAAGCCGAACAGCTCGGCCAGTTGCTCGCAACGGTCCGCCTGCGACCAGCGGTCCCGGCGCAGGTAGAGGATCGCGACCGGGGTTTCGCGGGTCGCCAGGCGGCGATGCTGAACGGGCGCGATCAGCATGTCCATCCATGGGTCGCGGCTGAGGATGAGGGCGCGCGGCTTGGCGGCGGGGTCGCCCGCATAGAGCGCCAGCACGCACTTCACTTCATGGGTGATCGTCGGTGAGCGAAAGTGCAGGCGATCATGCTCGCCGCGCCACATCGGCTGCGATTGATCGAAGGCCAGTTCCAGTTCGGGCGTGCTGTCGAGCACGCGGCAGCGGTGGTCCAGCGTGAGCCAGCCGAAATTCGCGCGCCGTGCGGCCTCTATGGTAATGGCCGAGGTAAACTTCTGCTCCTCCAGCATCGCGTACGTGCGCAGCGCCTGCTTGACGTGGGGAGCCAGCCTCGCGAGCAGGATCGTCGCGGGCTGTTCCTGTTCCCGCGCTCCGGCGCAAGTAAGCCAGCCCTGGGTGCCGTTGGGCGCCAGGACTGGCTGGACCCGGACGTAGTCGATCCCGAGTTCCGACAGCTGCGCCCGGCAGGCCGCTTCGTATTCCGTTTCGGACCGGTGGAACAGCGTGTCCAGTCCGAAGCCGCCGCCTTCGTCCGCGCTGGAAAAGGGCATCGAGCCCATCCTGCGGCGCTTGGCGACGAGATCCTCGAGCTGTGGCGGTGGCCCTTCACCGCTGCACAGCATGACCACCGCACCGCTGTGGAACGCGCCCAGCGCCAGGTGCGCGTAGACGGAGTTCGTCTGGGCCCGAAGCCGTTCGAGGAAGCCGTGCCACAGCGGCCGCTCGAACACACCTTCGCTCAATGCCTCGATCAGAGGTCCTTCGTCGACGACCATGCCCTCCTCTAGCATATCCCCATTTGGGGGTTCCAGCATGATCGCAACGGCCACTATGTGACCGGCCTGTTCGGAAAATGTTCGACAACGGGCAGAATGGCGGGCGTATATGGCTTGCAAGGAGAGATGAATGCGCGGCGATACCCCTTCAAGCAAACCGACCGCCGAAGAACTCAAGGCCCGGTATCAGGCCGAGCGCGAGAAGCGGCTGCGGCCGGACGGCAATGCACAGTACCGCCCCATAGGCGGTCTCTACGCCGAGTTCGATCGTGATCCCTATGCCTCTCCGCTTATCCGCCATTCGGTGGAAGAGACCGTCGATGTCATCATCATCGGCGCCGGGCTGGGCGGCATGTCGGGGGCGGCGCGGCTTGTCCAGCAGGGCGTGGACAGCTTCCGGATCATCGACAAGGCGGGCGATTTCGGCGGCACCTGGTACTGGAACCGCTATCCCGGCGCGGCGTGCGATGTGGAGTCCTACATCTACATGCCGTTCCTGGAGGAGACGAACTATGTCCCGACCGAGAAGTACGCCAAGGCGGGGGAAATCTTCGCGCATTGCCAGCGGGTGGGGCAGCATTTCGACCTCTATCGGCGCGCGCTGTTCCAGACCAACGTCACCGACCTGAGCTGGGACGACGCGGTAAGCCTGTGGCGGGTCGAGACCGATCGCGGCGACCGGATCGCGGCTCGCTTCGCTATCGTCGCCGGCGGCATCATGCACAAGGCGAAGCTGCCCGGCATTCCCGGCATCGAGAACTACAAGGGGACGAGCTTTCACACCGCGCGGTGGAACTACGCCTATACCGGCGGCAGTTCGACGACGCCGATGGAGAACTTGCGCGACAAGCGTGTGGCGCTGATCGGCACTGGCGCGACGGCGGTGCAGGTCTTGCCCAAGCTCGCCGACAGCGCGCACCAGGTCCACGTGTTCCAGCGCACGCCGGCCGGCGTCGGCGTGCGCGACAACCGCCCGACCGATCCCGAATGGGCCGCGTCCCTCGAACCCGGATGGCAGCAGAAGCGGATCGAGAACTTCTCCCGGATCGTATCCGGCCAGCCGGTGGACGAGGACCTTGTCGGTGACGGCTGGACCGAAATCTTCCTGCGCAACCCCCATGCGACCGAGCTCGCTACCGAAAAGCAGCAACGGCTCGATTTTGAGGCCATGGAGAAGATCAGGAAACGGGTGGAGGAAACCGTCGGCGATGGCGAACTCGCGGAGGCGCTCAAGCCCTGGTACAACCAGATGTGCAAGCGCCCGTGTTTCCACGACGAGTATCTGTCCAGCTTCAATCGCCCCAACGTCAATTTGGTCGATACCAGGGGGCGGGGGGTGGAACTGATCACCGAGGACGCGGTGGTGGCGGACGGCGTGTCCTATCCGGTCGACTGCATCGTCTTCGCCTCGGGCTTCGAGATGGGCAGTTCCTACACCAGCCGTCTGGGCTTCGAGATCCACGGCAGGGGCGGCAAGCCGTTGACGCAGGCCTGGTCGAAAGGACCGGCGACCCTGTACGGCATGTTCGCGCGCGGTTTTCCCAATCTCATCATGTTCACTACCACGCAGACCGCGCCCGCGATCAACTTCTCGCACTTGCTCAGCGAGTTCGCGATCCATGCCGCGTGGTTCGTCCGGCAGTGCCTGGCCAAGGGCATCGCCGAGATCGAGCCGCGGGCCGAAGTGCAGGAGGACTGGGCCCAGACCATACGCTCCACGCTCGCCGAACGGAGCATGTTCATCGCGCAATGCACGCCGAGCTATTTCAATGGCGAGGGCGGACGCTCTTCGGACCCCAATGCCTGGCGGCAGAGCCCGTATTTCGGGCCGACGTACGATTACTTCGATTTCCTGCAGGAATGGCGCGCGACCGAGCGGTGGCAGGACATGGAAATTCGCGGCGGGGCGGGGCAGTCGTCCGGGTTGGCGGAGGCCGCGTCCACGCCGTAAGCCATGGATTATCGCTATGGCCTGGAGAGGAGATCTGGAGTGACCACACGCGACGGTAACGAAATTGTCCCGCCCGTCATCGGGGGGGCGGCCGAATACCTTGGCCGGCTCGAGGAGTTGGCCAAGAACAAGGACGCGCAGTTCTTCCACTTGTCGGCCCGCCTGCCCAGGCAAGGCCGGACGGACACCATCTACGCCGCCAGCGACACGATGTCGGTGATCCTGAAGACGTATGCGCTCGCCGGCGAGAACGAGCTGCACCGCCATCCGGGCGAGGACCACATGTTCGTGGTGCTGGACGGCGAGGCGGAGTTCATGGGCCGCAACGGCGAAATCACGCGCGTGGGCAAGTACGACGGCGTTTTCCTGCCCGATACCGCTTACTACTGCTTCAAGGCGGTCGGCGACGAGCCGCTGGTACTGCTGCGGGTGGGCGCGAAGACGGAGCCGTCAGGCGGGATCGTCAGCCGCTACGATCCGCTGGAGCAGCCCACCGAAGGGCTTTACCAGGGCAAGAAGGCCGTGGAACTGATCCTGCACGAGGACAAGTTCTTCGGCTGAACTGTCAGTCGGCGCGACGTCAATTGCGGGGCGAGGGGATCAGCATCTGGTCGCGCGCGGCGCGGATGTCGCCGGCTTCGATCTGCTGGACCAGGCGTTCGTGATCCCGGTCGCGGTAGAATTGCTCGATCCGGTCGATCTCTTCCAGGCTGACGCCGATCCGTTCGAGCGCGAGGCGCGACATGCGGACGGCCGATTCGTAGACCTCGCGGATCACCGCGCTGGCGGGTGAGGGGCGAAGTGCCATCACCGAGCGGCGATCGTAGGCCCGCACGAAGATAGCCGCCTTGGGAAAGGCCTCGTGCACCGCCTCGATCATCGCGGCGTCCAGTTGCTCGCCGTCGATGCAGAACAGGATCATGTCGGCGTCGCCAGCGCCGGCCTGGCGCAACAGGTCCAGCCGCGTGCCGTCGCCGAAGTAGACTTTCGATCCGAACTCGCTGGCGATGTCGATACGCTGGACGTCGCGATCGATCATGGTCAGCCGTATTTCGCTGGCGGTCAGCATTTGGCTCACCGTCTGGCCGAACCGTCCGTAGCCGATCACCAGCGCACTCGCGCCGTCGGGGCTGGGCCCGTCGCGTTCGTCCGAAACGGTGGTTCCGCGCGGTTCGCGGATGCGCTTGGTGGCCATCATCAGGAACGGTGTGGAAGCCATCGAGAGCGTGACCACTGCGCTGAACAGGCTGGCCGCCTCCGGCGTGATGAGCAAAGCCTCGGTGGCCTGCGTGAATAGCACGAAACCGAATTCGCCACCCTGGCTGAGCAGCAGGCCGAGCGCCAGGGCACTGCGCCAGGCCATCTTGAACAGCAGGCCGATCGCCACGATCGCGGCGGTCTTCACTACGATCAGCGCGATCGCCATGCCGAGCACGAACAAAGGCCGCTCCGCGATCGAATGGAGATCGAGCATCATGCCGACCGAGAGGAAGAACAGGCCAAGCAGGATCGAACGGAACGGCTCGACGTCGGCCTCCAACTCGTGACGATAGGGAGAATCCGCCAGCATCACTCCGGCGATGAATGCGCCGAGCGCTGTCGAGAGTCCAAGTGCTTCCATCAATGCGGCCGATCCGACCACGGTGAACAGCGCGGCGACGACGAACATCTCCCTCTCGCCCAGGCCGCCGATCAGCCGGAACAACGGCCGGATGAGGAACCGGCCCGCCGCGATCAGGCCGGCGATGGCGATCACGGTGTAGACCGCGGACAGCCACCCCGGCGTGCCGCCCACGTCGGCCGGGTTGCGGCTCATCGCCGCGACGATCGTGATCATTGGGATGATCGAGAGATCCTGGAACAGCAGCACGGCGAAAGCCCGCTCGCCGAACGGGGTGTTCAGGCGTCCCGCCGATTGCAGCATCGGCAGGACTTGCGCCGTGGACGAAAGGCCAAGAGGCAGGCCGAGCGCCAGTGATGCCGCGGGGCTGAACCCGGCGACTGCCCAGATCACCAGAGATATCGCCAATCCGCAGGCCAGGACCTGGAGCAGGCCGATGCCGAAGATCTCATGCTTCATCCGCCACAGGCGCCGCGGGTTGAGCTCCAGCCCGACCACGAACAGCAGCAGGGTGATGCCCAGCTCCGCGATCGAGATCTTGGATTCGGCGTCGCCCACCAGCCCCAGCGCCTGCGGTCCGACGATGGCTCCGGCGAGCAGATAGCCTAGCGTCGCGCCCAGGCCGAGCCGACGGAACAGCAACACGAACGCGAGCGCGAATCCCAACAGGATCAGGCCGTCCAGAAGCATCGATTGCTCGCCGTGCATGGTAAGTTCGTTCCTATCGCCGGTCGCGACGGTATGATGGGCGAGGTGCGTCGGCAATCTCGGATTTCCGCGAAGGCGCAGCGGGCGCAAAACCTTGACATTCGGCCCGCGCCGGCCTAACTGGCCGCTTTCCCCAATTACCTGATTTCGGAGTGCCCATGGCGCGCGTTACCGTCGAAGATTGTGTCGACAAGATCCCCAACCGGTTCGATCTCGTCCTGCTGGCGGCCCAGCGCGCTCGCGAAATTTCGGGGGGCTCTGAACTGACGCTCGACCGTGACCGGGACAAGAACCCCGTGGTCGCACTGCGTGAGATCGCCGAGCAGACGGTTCGACCGGGCGACCTTGAGGAAACGCTGGTGGCGTCGCTGCAGCGAGTGCTGCCTGAGGACGATGACGAGATCGACGAGATCGGCTCGCTCAGCCAGTCGGCCGAAGCGCTGCGGATCACCGCATCGGCGCCGACGCGCAACACCTCGATCGGTTCCGACTACGACGGCTGAACCGGCGCCGGAGGCAGGGAGCTGAACCGCGATGACCGGCAGGCTGCCCCGGATTTTGCGTGCGGGCATGGGCGCGACGCCCGTGGATGCTGCAAGCGCCTCGGCAACGATCGCGATCTACAGCGTCAAGGGCGGCGTGGGGAAGACCACGCTGTCGGCCAATCTCGCATGGTGCTCCTCCCAACTTGCGGGGCGCACGACCTTGCTCTGGGACCTCGACGCAGCGGGCGGATCGGGGTTCCTCTACGGGATCGCGCCGCACGGCGCGCGGCTGGTCGAGGAAGTCTTCGCCAGAGACCGCCATCCGTCCAAGCTGGTCCGCAAGACCCTGTTCGAACGGCTGGACCTGCTGCCCGCCGATGACAGCATCCGGGCGCTTAACGAACAGCTGACCCGTATCGGCAAGCGCAAGCGGCTGGCGAAAGTCGCCGAAGACCTCGGCCGCGATTACCAGCGGATCATCCTCGATTGCCCGCCGGTGATGAACGAGATCAGCGCCCAGATCGTTCGCGCGGCCGACCTGATCATCGTCCCCCTGCCGCCATCGCCGCTATCGGCGCGCGCGTTCGAAGTAGTGGTGCGAGAGATCGCGGACAACACCAAGCGCCATCCGCCGATCCTGCCGGTCCTGTCGATGCTCGACATGCGCCGGGCGCTGCATCGGCAGGCGGCGGAGGCCAACCCGACATGGCCGGTGGTCCCTTATGCCAGCGCGGTGGAGCAATGTGCCGTGCGCCAGCTGCCGGTGGGAGCATTCGCGCCGGGCAACCAGGCAGTGCAGCGCTTCGCGGCGCTGTGGAAGGCGATCGAGGCCAAGCTGGCGACGCGGTAGCGCCGTACGTCGGTGCGGCGAAAGCACGGAATGTCTTGCTCCCTCCAGCGATCAAGCCCGCTGCGGCGTTTCTCCGCCCGAAAGGCGCTTGCCTGAACGCGGGATTGCCGAGCCCCGGATCGGCTGCGCCGTGGTTGGGCCGCTCGGATGATCGGGCCGCTCGAGCTTGCCGCTGTCCAGCAATTCCTTGATCTCGTCGCCGGTCAGGGTCTCGTATTCGAGCAGGGCATTGGCGAGCAGATGGAGCTGCTCCTCGTTACCACTGAGGATTTCAGTTGCCCGCTTGAGACCGCCTTCGACAAGACCGCGAATCTCACTGTCGATCAACTTGTTGGTATCGGCCGAATTCATCGTCCGCTGCGAACCGCCGTAGCCAAGGTAGCCCTCCTGCGTCTCTTCATATTGCAGTGGGCCGAGCTTGTCGGACATGCCCCATTTGGTCACCATCATACGAGCCAGCCGTGTCGCCTGCTGGATGTCCGACGAGGCGCCTGACGAAACCTTGTCGTGACCGAAAATGATCTCTTCGGCGACACGGCCACCCATTGCGACCGCCAGATCGGCGTGCATCTTGTCGCGGTGATACGAATACTCGTCGCGTTCCGGCATGTGCATGACCATACCCAGCGCTCGGCCGCGCGGGATGATGGTCGCCTTGTGGATCGGATCATGGGCCGGCTCGTGCACGATTACCAGCGCATGCCCGGCCTCATGATAGGCGGTCATCTTCTTCTCGTCCTCGGTCATGACCATGGAGCGCCGCTCCGCGCCCATCATGACCTTGTCCTTGGCATCCTCGAACTCCTGCATCGCGACGAGCCGCTTGGCACGCCGCGCGGCCAGCAGCGCCGCCTCGTTGACGAGGTTGGCGAGGTCGGCGCCCGAGAAGCCCGGAGTGCCGCGCGCGATGACGCGCGGATTGACGTCGGGCGCCAGCGGCACCTTCTTCATGTGGACCGACAGGATTTTCTCGCGCCCGTCGATGTCCGGGATCGGCACGACCACCTGTCGGTCGAAGCGGCCGGGGCGAAGCAGCGCGGGGTCGAGAACGTCGGGCCGGTTGGTGGCGGCAACGATGATGATGCCTTCGTTCGCCTCGAACCCGTCCATCTCGACCAGCAGCTGGTTGAGCGTCTGCTCGCGCTCGTCGTTGGAGTTGCCGAGGCCGTGGCCGCGATGGCGGCCGACCGCGTCGATCTCGTCGATGAAGACGATGCACGGCGCGTTCTTCTTCGCCTGCTCGAACATGTCGCGTACACGGCTGGCGCCGACACCGACGAACATCTCGACGAAATCGGAGCCGGAGATGGTGAAGAACGGCACGCCCGCCTCGCCGGCGATGGCGCGCGCGAGCAGCGTCTTGCCGGTGCCGGGAGAGCCGACCAGCAACGCCCCCTTGGGGATCTGGCCGCCGAGCTTGGAGAAGCGTTGCGGATCGCGCAGGAATTCGACGATTTCCTGCAGTTCCTCGCGCGCCTCGTCGATGCCGGCGACATCGTCGAAAGTGACGCGGCCCTGACGCTCGGTCAGCAGCTTGGCCTTGGACTTGCCGAAGCCCATGGCGCCCGATCCGCCGCCTTTCTGGACCTGACGCAGCGCGAAGAACGCGATGCCCAGGATCAGCATGAACGGCAGCGCCTGCACCAGGATGTAGAGCAGGACGTTGGGCTCGTCCGGCGCCTTGCCGGCGTACTGGACTTCGTTGCTCTCGAGCAGTTGGGGCAGCGAGGTGTCGTTGGGGATCGGGATCGTGCTGAAAGTGTCGCCGTTCTTGAACTTGCCGACGATGCGGTCTTCGCCGATCTGGACCTCGGAAACGCTGCCCTCGACCACCTTGGTGCGGAAATCGGAATAGCGGATCGCGGTGCCGGTATCGGCCTGCGCGCCGAACATCGAGACGACCATCAGCAGCGCAAGGAAGATGCCGCCCCACACGAGGAGGCTCTTCATCCAGGGATTGCCGTTGGGCTGTTGGTCGTCATTCATCGATTGGGCAAGTCCGTTGCTGTTCGCCCGCAATGTAGGCACGCGGGCCTGAATGGCAAGTTACCACGCCGCAAGTGCGAAGGCGTTGGCGCGGCAAAACGCCTGCCGGCCGGGGCGGCCCTCACGCCGGTTCGAGCAACTCCGCGCGCACCGCCTGCATCTCCACCTCGGAAATGCCGAGACCGGCGAGGTAACCCTCCACCGAACCGCACTTTTCGTCGATCGCATCGAGGAAGCCGGCGACATAGTCGGCGTGCGCCTCTCCCATCGGCGCGATGATTTCGCGGTCCAGACGCTTGTAGCGCGCGTGATCGGGGTTTTCCGGCCGCGAGCGATAGGCCTTGGCGAGGTCGAGCAACTCGCCGGTCAACACGAAGTCGGCGACGATCGTCTCGCGCGGAACGCCCAGCAGCGCGAGCACCAGCGCCGCCGCGCCGCCCGTGCGGTCCTTGCCCGCGGTGCAATTGAACGCGATCGGCACTTTGCCGTCGGCGATCCGCCGGATCAGCTCGGCATAGGCTTCGGCCTGCTGGAAGGGCAAGTGGCGAAAGCCGTCGAGCATGATCTGTCGCGACTCCTCGGCAGAGGCGATGCCGCGGTCGATCATGTCGTGCAGGTTGCCGAACACCAGGTCATGGCTGCGGCTCCAGTAGTCGATGCCATGTTCGCGACACCACAGGTTCGGTTCGCTCTCCTGCTCGGTGCGCGTGCGGAAGTCGACCACGGCGCGAATGCCCAACTTCGCCAGATCGTCGAAATCGGCGGTGGTGAGCATCGACATCGTGCCCGACCGATAGAGCCTGCCCCACTTGGTGCGCTTGCCGTCCGAAGTGGCGTATCCGCCCATGTCGCGAAAATTTATGCCGCCTTCCAGGGCGAGCACCCTGCGCGCGCGATCCTGTTCCATCTTCACTGCATACCCCTCGATTCGTCTCCCGCGCGGGATAGAACCGCAGGCCGACGGCGTCACGAGTGGAATGACGGCGCGCGATCAGTCGTAATCGTAGCCAGCGGCCTGAGCACTGTCGGCCAGGTCGGAGAAGCGCGTGATGCGCGGCTCGAACTTCAGGCGCACCTTGCCGGTGGCGCCATGGCGCTGCTTGGCGATGATCAGCTCGGCAAGGCCGTAGACCCGCTCCATTTCCGAAGCCCATGTCGCGTGCGCTTCGTGAGTCTTCGCGTCGTCGCCTTCGTTGGGGCGCTTGGGCTCCTTGGCGGCGACGTAATAGTCCTCGCGGAACACGAACCACACCATGTCGGCGTCCTGCTCGATCGAGCCCGACTCACGCAAGTCCGATAGCATCGGCCGCTTGTCGTCGCGCTGTTCCACCGCGCGGGAGAGCTGCGAGAGCGCGATCACGGGAAGCTGAAGCTCCTTCGCCAGGGTCTTGAGGCCGCGGCTGATTTCCGAAATCTCGTTGACCCGGTTGTCGTTGCCCCGGCCCGAGCCTTGCAGCAGCTGGAGGTAATCGACCACGATCAGGCCGATGTTATGCCGCCGCTTCAGCCGCCGTGCGCGGGCGCGCAGTGCGGCGATGGTGAGGGCGGGAGTGTCGTCGATATAGAGCGGCAGCTCCGACAGGCGCTGGCTGGCGAACGAGAGCTGCTGGAAGTCCTCGCGGCTGATCTTGCCCATGCGCAGCGCTTCTGAGCTGATCTTGGACTGCTCGGCCAGGATACGCGTGGCGAGCTGGTCCGCGCTCATTTCCAGGCTGAAGAAGGCGGTGGCGGCTCCGACCGAGTTCTCGGGCGCGATGCCGTCCGCCATGTCGCGCAGCAGGCGGTCCGCCGCGTTGTAGGCGATATTGGTGGCCAGCGAGGTCTTCCCCATCCCGGGACGCCCGGCGAGGATGATGAGGTCTGAATCGTGCAGACCGCCGACTTTCTCGTTGATCGAGGTCAGGCCCGTGGTCTTCCCGGCGATGTGGCCGCCGGAATTGAACGCGCGCTCGATCGCGGCGATGGCGGTGCGGGTGGCGACGCCGAAGCTTTGCGCCTCGGTCTGGCTGCCCGCGCCTTCGGCCACGGAGTAGAGCGCGGCTTCGGCCTGCTCGATCTGCTGCAGCGGCTCGACCGATTCGGACGTGTCCATCGCCCCTTCGACGAGGTTGCGGCCGACCGAGATCAGCTCGCGCAGCAAGGCCAGATCATAGATCTGCTCGGCCAGCTCGCGCGGGGCGAGGAGGCCCTGTCCGTCGGCGGTGAGCCGCGCGAGATAGCCCGCGCCGCCCAGTTCCTTCAGCGCCTCGTCCGATTCGAAATAGGGCCGCAGCGTCACCGGCGTGACCACCGCCTTGCGGTCCAGCAGTTGCAGGATCCGCTCGTAGATGCGGCCGTGCACCGGCTCGAAGAAGTGCTTGGGTGCGATCTGCGCGGGCAGTTCCTCGATCACCCGGTTGTCGATCAGCACCGCGCCCAGGAACGCCGCCTCAGCCTCGATATTGGCGGGAAGCGAGCGGGCGGCGGCATCCGCGCCGGGCTCGGCGGGCTGGGCTGCGGCGCGGATGAGATAGTCGGCTTGCGGCATGGGGAGGCGACAATGCGCTTCGCCATGATTGCGGGCAACGGGCAATATATTTTTGGGCCTGTGGATAGCGGGGACGGATCAAGTCCCTTGCCGCGATCCGGCGCAATTGCGTAAGGCGCTTCGATCATGGCCGACCCGCGCATCTCGCATATCGACCTCGACGATGCGACCATCCTGTGGCGCAACGCCGACATCGAGCAGGAACGGCGCATTGCGATCTTCGATCTGATCGAGGACAACAGCTTCAAGCCGCTGCGCGCTTTCGGGGCGGGTCATGAAGGGCCGTACCGGCTGATGCTTTCGGTTCACGACGGTAGACTCTCGTTCGAAATCGCCGACGAGGCAGGCGCGCCGCTGGAGACGCTGATCCTTGGGTTGGGGCGCTTCCGCCGGCCGATCCGCGAGTATTTCGCCATCTGCGAAAGCTATTACCAGGCGATCCGCAAGGCGACCGCGCAGGAGATCGAGACGATCGACATGGCCCGGCGGGGCGTCCACAACCACGCGGCGGAGATGCTGCTGGAGCGGCTGCAAGGGAAGGTCGAGACCGACTTTTCCACCGCGCGCAGGCTGTTCACGCTCGTTTGCGTCCTGCATATCAGGGGCTGAGCGCGTGCGGGGGGCGGACCTGATGGCTGGGGCAGATGGCTAGGCGGACCACGCGCGGCGCCGCGCGCCTGCGAATTCTGGCGGCCACGCTGCTAATGGCGATCATCGCCGCCGGGATCGGCTGGTGGCACTTGCGGCACTGGCGGCCGGATCGCGCGGAGTATCCGATGCAAGGGGTGGAGATCGGCGCGCAGGACGGGTCGGTCAACTGGCGCGGGCTGAAGGCGGTGGGCGCCGATTTCGCTTATCTCGACGCCAGCGCCAGCGCTTTCGCCCGCGATCCCGCTTTCGGCGAAAACCTGCAACAGGCGCGGGCTGCCGGGCTCAAGGCCGGGGCAGTGCATCGCTATGACCCGTGCCAGCCGGCGGACCGGCAGGCGGCCAATTTCGTCACCGTGGTTCCGCGTGACGCGAAACTGCTGCCGCCGGTGGTGGAACTGGCGATCCTGACCGACGGATGCCTCGTGAAAGTGAGCGACGCCTCGGTCGAAAGCGAGTTGACGACCTTTCTCAACCAGGTGGAGACCCATACCGGCAAACCGGCGATCCTGAAGCTGACGGAGGGATTCGAAAGCCGTTTCGGCGTGGCGGCGCGGGTCGACCGCAACTTGTGGCTGATGCGCGACCGCTTCCAGCCGGACTATGCCGGCCGACCGTGGACGCTCTGGACGGCCAATGCGGGATTTCACGATGGCGTGGCGGTAAAACCGTTGCGCTGGGTGGTGGTGCAGCCGTGAAGCGCGAGGCGCTGGTCGCGGCCGCGCGAGCCGCCGCACGGCATGCCTATGCGCCATACTCCGGTTTCCACGTCGGAGCGGCGCTGGCCTTTGCCGACGGCGCGGTGGTGACGGGCGCGAATGTCGAGAACGCCAGCTACGGCTTGTCGCTCTGCGCCGAGACTGCCGCCGTTGCTACCGCGATGGCCGAGGGACGGCGCGGCGGCCTGGTGGCTGTCGCGGTGAGCGGCGGCAAGGACGGATCGGTCGCCGATGCGATCACCCCGTGCGGCCGCTGCCGCCAGATCCTCAGCGAACTGGCCGGGCTGGATGGGTCGGACCCCCTGGTCTGGTGCGACGGCGCCTCGGGAATACGTCAGTTCCACCTGTCCGAGCTGCTGCCGCATGGCTTCGGGTCCGAAACGCTGGGGTGATCGAGGAACCTGCTGCGCGTCATCGAGGACAGGGAGCATGCGGTGCGCGGAGACGACGGGAATGGTTAGGGCATGATGACTCTGGTTTGAATCACTTCGTCATTGCGACCCCGGACTTGATCCGGGGGAAGCAATCCAGGGCGACGCTGCGTAGCCCTGGATTGCCGCGGGGCTCCGCCCCTCGCAATGACGAAGCAATGTAAAATCATCATGATCTAGCTCACGGCCTCCAGCCACTCCAGCAAGGCGGCAAGACAATTCCGACCAAGCAGTTTTGACCGTTCCGGGCTCCAGCCTTGTTTCGCATCCGGCTGCGGATCGTGATCCTTGAACGGCATCTCCAGCGTCATGGAGACGCAGCCGTGGCGCTCGGCGAGCTGGTTCGTCGCCATGGTCAGGTTGGCTTTGCCGGGCGGCGCCGTCGGATATCCCAGCCGCGTCTGAAAGTCGGTCGTCCGCCGCTCCAGGATCGACAGATAGCGGCGATACCCTTCCGTCTGATCCGCCTTGAGAGAAGGAATGCCGTCGAACCCGGCCATGAACACCGCCGCTATCGCCTCGTCCCCATGCACGTCCATCGCGAAGTCCACACCGCTGGTGTCGATGGCATCGCGCAAAGCCACGATCTCCGGCGAGCGTTCGGGCGAGGGCTCCGCCCACTCGCGGTTGAGATTCACGCCCACGGCATTGGTGCGCAAGTGGCCCATGACCGACCCGTCGGGATTGGCGTTTGGGACAAGGTGCAGCCGGCATCGGCGGCGAAGCTCGCGGCTCACCGGATCGGCCGGGTCGGTCAGCGATTCGAGAACGCCTTCCATCCACCATTCGGCCATCGCTTCGCCGGGATGCTGGCGTGCGAACAGCCAGACCCGAAAGTCCCCTTCGCCCATGGCGAGGCAATCGATCGGCCGCCCGCGGGGGCTTTGTCCGAGGGAACGGTATTCCACCCCCTCGCGGCCGCCCATCCGCGCGATCAGGTCCTGATGCCGTTCGTACGAATAAGGCGCGAAATAGGCGAACCAGACATTGTCGCTCGTCGGCGCGTGGCGGATGGTGAGCGTGCCCGAAGCCTCGTCCCACCCGGTTTCCGCGCGAGTCCAGCACTGGCGGTCTTCGGACACGCAAGCGCGGTAGTTGCGCCATCCCAGCGGATAGGCCGATTCGCGCAGCCCGGTTATCCGCAGGGTCAGAGGTACATCGAAAGCGCCCGAGACCCGGAAGTGAAACCACTGGAAGAATTGCGAATCGTGATCCCGGCGGATCGCCAGCGTCGCCTCACCCCCTGCAACCGAGAGCACTTCGATATTGCCGGAATCGAACGCCGATGTGATCGTGATCCGGCTCATTCGACGAGGATGGTCTCGCCGGACTTCCCGGGAAAATCGCGAAAAAGCGCTTCGGCCATCTTCGCCGCGCCGAGTTGCGTTTCGGCGAGAGGCGACTTCGCCCTGACGGTGAAGCTCGCGCGCCCTTCCCACACCGTGCGGCCGCTGGCGCGGTCGCGGATCATGACCGACATGCGCGTTTCCGCCTGCTCGGGCGGAGGGCCCGACAAGTCGAAGCCGATTCCGACCCCCACACCCGAACCATAGCCGCCGGTCCCGCCGCCCACCCCGACGCTGACCGGGCTGCCATCACGTCCCTGCCGGAACGACTCTCGCTCGACCGAAAGGACGGCGATTTGCCGACTGGAGGCGCCGCCGGCCACAAGCTCGCTGTAACCCAGCCGGTTCAACTCGCGCGCAACGGCGGCGGCATAGCTGCGAAATTCCAGGCTTTGGCCGTCCATGCCGGGCGCCGGCTCGACCGCGACCGTACCGCGCGCGGACACTTCGGGCGTGTGGAAGCGGGTGACCTTCACCGGGCCCACCGGCGTCGCGCAGCCCGACAGTATGGCGACGGCCAGAGCCGCACCGGCAAGAACACCTTTGATCGCTTTATCTCTCCGCATGCCGACAAGGTGGTGGAAGCGCAGCGATCTTGCAACTATTGCCGGCCATTAATCCCACGTTCCCACCGCCAGGATACCGCGCACCGGATGCCCCAGAAACCACCCGTTCTCGTCACCGGCGGCGCCGGATATATCGGCAGCCACGCGGTGCTCGCGCTGCTCGACCGGAACTGGCCGGTCGCGGTGGTCGACAACCTCGTCACCGGCTTCCGCTTCGCCATTCCCGACGAAGTGCCGTTCTACCAGGGCGACATCGAGGACAGCGCGTTGCTGGCGCGCGTCTTCGCCGAGCAGGGGACGCGGGCTGTGATGCATTTCGCCGGGTCGATCATCGTGCCCGAATCGGTCGAGAACCCGCTCAAGTATTATTACAACAACACCGCCAAGAGCCGGGCGCTGATCGAATCGGCGGTCAAGGCGGGCGTGCCGCATTTCATCTTCAGCTCGACCGCCGCGACATATGGCACACCCGAAGAAGAGCGGGTGGCCGAGGATTCGCCGCAAGTGCCGATCAACCCTTACGGCATGTCGAAGCTGATGACCGAGATCATGCTGCGCGACGTGGCGGCGGCGCATCCGCTGAACTTCTGCGCCCTGCGCTATTTCAACGTGGCCGGCGCCGATCCGCAGGCCCGCACCGGCCAATCGACTGCGGGGGCCACCCACCTGATCAAGGTCGCGGTCGAAGCGGCGCTGGGCAAGCGCGAGCATGTCGCGGTGTTCGGCACCGACTTCGATACCGCCGATGGAACCGGCGTGCGCGATTACATCCACGTCTCCGACCTGGCCGACGCGCATGTCCTGGCGCTCGAGGCGCTCATCGAGCGGCCCCAGGCCTCGCTGACGATGAACTGCGGCTATGGCCGGGGCTTCTCGGTGATGGAAGTGCTCGATGCGGTCGATCGCGTGACCAACCGCAAGCTCGACCGCCGCCTGGAAGGGCGCCGCGCGGGCGATCCCGGTTGCCTGATCTCGGACAATGCGCGGATCATGGCGACCTTGCCGTGGAAGCCCAGGCACGCCGATCTCGATACGATCATCGGCCATGCGCTGGCATGGGAGCGAAAGCTCGGCCAAATCCGTGGCGACGCTTGACTTCGCGGGCTGCTACCCGTAACGGCGCGGCTTCGATTTTCCGGCGGTCCAAACCGTTTTCGCCACCGCTCCAACGTGCTTTCAAACGAGATAACCGATGAAGATTCGCAACAGCCTCAAGTCGCTCAAGGGCCGCCACCGCGACAATCGCGTGATCCGCCGCCGTGGTCGGACTTACGTGATCAACAAGACGAATCGCCGGTTCAAGGCTCGCCAGGGCTGATTTCGCGTCGCCGGCGATGATCGGCGTCGTCCCCGCCTCACCGTCACCCGTCCACGCGGTCGTCTTCGATGTCGGCCGCGTTTTGGTCGAGTGGGACTTGCGCGCGCTTTTCGCCAAGCTGATCGCGGATGAGGAGGAACTGGAGTGGTTCCTCGCCCATGTCGTCACCGAGGAATGGCATTTCGAGCATGATCGCGGGCGCCCTCTCGCCGATATGGTGCCCGAGCGGATCGCGCTCTTTCCCGCTTACGAAGCCCATATCCGCGCCTATGCGACGCGCTTCAACGAGACCATACCTGGTCCGGTGCCGGGCACGACCGAACTCGTTCACCGGCTGAGAGAGCGGGATGTTCCGCTGTTCGCCATTACCAACTTCGGCCACGAGTTCTGGGCGGTGTACCGGCCTACCGCTCCGGTGTTCGACTTGTTCCGGGACATCGTCGTGTCCGGCACCGAAAAGATCGCCAAGCCCGCGCCCGAGATTTTCGAGCGGGCTGCCCGCCGCTTCGGGTATCGGCCGAAGGAACTGCTCTTTATCGACGACAACGCCGCGAACATCGCCGCGTCGCAAGCCCTGGGCTGGCAGGTCCATCATTTCATCGATGCGGAAACGCTCGCACAAGACCTCCAAAAACGCGGCCTGATCGGGTAGGATTTTTCAGCGCTCCAGCTCTTCTCAAATTTTTTTCGCAACTGCAGCAAAGTGCTTGGCAGGCGCCACGCCTTGATGCATCGTGTGATGACACACGGGAGCCGCAATGCAGTCGCAACCCAGCGCGACATATGATGAGATGATCGACGCGGACGGGGCGGTCCGACCGGCCTATGCCCAGTTTCGCGAGTGGTACGATTCTCAGGACGCCGGTTGGCTGCGCAAGCAGGACCTGGAGGCCGAACGCTTCTTCCGCCGTATAGGCATCACCTTCAACGTCTATGGCGACGATGCCGCCGAAGAGCGGCTGATTCCCTTCGACATGGTGCCCCGCATCATCACCGCGCGCGAATGGCGTCGGCTGACGCGCGGGATCGAGCAGCGCGTGCGCGCTCTCAACGCGTTTCTGCAGGACCTCTACCACCGGCAGGAGATCATCCGGTCGGGCCGCCTGCCGACCCGCTACTTGCGCGACAACAGCGCGTTCCTGACGCAGATGGTGGGACTGATGCCGCCGGGCGGAGTCTATACGCATATCGTCGGCATCGACCTCGTCCGTACCGGTCCCGACGATTTCATGGTGCTGGAGGACAATGCACGCACCCCCTCGGGCGTGTCCTACATGCTCGAGAACCGCGAGACGATGATGGCGATGTTCCCGGAACTGTTCAGCCGCATCCCGGTGCGTCCGGTGTCGGATTATCCACGCCGGCTGGCCCGCAGCTTGAGAGCCAGCGCGCCGTCCTGCGCCGCAGACCGCCCGACCCTGGCGGTATTGACGCCGGGGATCTACAACTCCGCCTACTTCGAGCATGCGTTCCTCGCCGACCAGATGGGCGCCGAACTGGTCGAGGCCAGCGACTTGCGCGTGATCGACGGGCGCGTGGCGATGCGCTGTACCACCGGTTGGCGCCCGATCGACGTGCTCTATCGCCGGGTCGACGACGACTACCTCGATCCTCTGAGCTTCAATGCCGACAGCGTGCTGGGCGTCGCCGGGATCATGGACGTCTATCGCGCCGGGGGCATCACCATCGCCAATGCGCCGGGCACGGGCATCGCCGACGACAAGGCGATCTACAGCTTCATGCCCGACATCGTCGAGTTCTACACCGGCGAGAAGCCGATCCTGCAGAACGTGCCGACCTGGCGCTGCGTCGAGCCCGATTCGCTGAAATATGTGCTCGACCACCTAAGCGAGCTGGTCGTCAAGGAAGTCCACGGTTCCGGCGGTTACGGCATGCTGATCGGCCCGGCCGCCTCGAAGAAGGAATTGGCTGACTTCGAGGCCAAGCTGCGCGCCAAGCCGGACAACTATATCGCCCAGCCGACTCTGTCGCTCTCGACCGTACCGATCTTCACCAAGGCCGGGCTCGCGCCGCGCCATGTCGATCTGCGGCCGTTCGTCCTGGTCTCGCCCACCGGCGTCGACATCACCCCTGGCGGGCTGACGCGGGTGGCGCTGAAACAGGGGTCGCTTGTGGTCAATTCGTCGCAGGGCGGTGGGACCAAGGATAGCTGGGTGCTCGAGGATTGATGCTGGGGCGCGCCGCCAACGGGGTCTACTGGATGTCCCGATACCTCGAGCGGGCGGAGAACACCGCCCGGCTGCTCGATGTCGGGTTCCGCCTGGCGCTCACGCGCGGCTCGGGCCGATCGCAGGAGGAGGAGTGGCGCTCGGTCCTGACGACCACCGGGCAAAGCGCCGCGTTCGCACAGCGGTTCGACGATTTTTCCGGCATTCAGGTCATCAACTTCGTCCTGCGCGACAAGGACAACCCGGCCAGCGTGCTGCGCATGATCGAGAACGCGCGGACCAATGCCCGGATCGTGCGCACCAGCATCACCAGCGAGGTCTGGGAAGCGACCAACGAGAGCTGGATGACCTTGCGCGAGGCGATGGCGCGCCCGGTGCGCGAGAGCACGCTGGGCGAGGTGCTGGGTGCCGTCCGGCGCCAGGCGACCTTGGTGCGCGGCGCCCTCGAAGGATCGATGCTGCGCAACGAAGTGTTCAACTTCTCGCGCATCGGCACGTTCATCGAGCGGGCGGACAATACCGCGCGCATCCTCGACGTGAAATATTACGTCCTGCTGCCCTCGGTTGCCTGGGTCGGCTCGACGCTCGACAACGTCCAGTGGGAGACGCTGCTGCGCTCGGTGGCGGGGGACCGCGCCTATCGCTGGCTCAACAAGGGGACGATGGATCCGCGCGGCATCGCCAAGTTCCTGATCCTCGACAGCCAGTTCCCGCGCAGCCTGGTGTTCTGCTTCGACAAGATCCGCAGCAACATGGCCGGCCTCGCCCTCCAGTACGGGCACGAGACCCGCGCGCACGAGATGCTGCGCGATGCCGTCACCCGGCTGAGCCAGACCTCGGTCGAGCAGATCTTCGACCGCGGTCTCCATCAGTTCCTCGTCGCATTCATCGGCGACGCCGGCCGGCTGGGCGATGCCATCGCGGCCGACTACCGGTTCATCGACTGAGGCGGCCGCATGGAACTCCAGATCAGCCATACCACCCGTTATTCGTTCTCCTACCCGATCGTGCACGGGCTCCAGCGGCTGCGTCTCAAGCCCAAGAACACGCACGGGCAGGAGGTGCTCGACTGGCGGATGGCGCTGACCGGCGCGCGGCAGGAAGCGATCTACGAGGACGAACACCACAACAGTACGACGCTCGTGTCGATGGAGCCGGGCGGTCGCGAGGTCACCGTGACCTGCAGCGGCAGGGTCCGCACCAGCGACAATGCCGGCGTGCTGGGCGAGCATCTGGGCCACATGCCGCTGTGGTGCTTCCTGCGTCCGACGCCGCTGACGCGCGCGGGGCTGAAGGTGCGCAACCTGGTTGCCTCGGTAGACGCGGATCGAGGCAACAAGCTCGAATTCCTCCACGCCTTGACCCACGCCGTCCACAAGGCCGTGCAGTACGAGCCGGGCGTGACGGATGCGGACACCACCGCCGAGCAGGCGCTGACGGCGGCGCGCGGCGTGTGCCAGGACCACGCTCATATCCTCATCAGCGCCGGGCGACTGGTGGACATCCCGATGCGCTACGTTGGCGGCTACCTGCTGATGGCCGACCGGGTCGAGCAGACCGCCGGGCACGGCTGGGCCGAAGCCTATGTCGACGGGCTCGGCTGGGTGGGCTTCGATGTCTCGAACGAAGTCTGCCCGGACGAGCGCTACGTCAGGGTCGCCACCGGCTGCGACTACAGCCAGGCCGCGCCGGTGACCGGGGTGGCGCTCGGCGCCGGGGATATCGCGCTCGAGGTGCATTTGTCCGTCGAGCAAAAGCGGGTAGGGCAGCAGCAACAGCAATCGCAAGGCCGGACCGAAGGTCGGGAGGGCGCCCAGTCGCAATCGCAGGAGCAATAAGCGGCCGGACGGGTGAAGTAGCAAACGGGGTCAGACGGATGAGGGCAACCTCATGACATATTGCGTGGGCATGATGCTCGATCGAGGGCTGGTGCTGATGAGCGACACCCGCACCAATTCGGGCGTCGACAACATTTCGGTATTCCGCAAGATGTTCCACTGGAGCGTCCCGGGCGAGCGGATCGTCGCGGTGCTGACCGCCGGCAATCTCGCCACGACGCAATCGGTCATCAGCCAGCTCGAAGAACGGGACAAGTCCCCTGCCGACCGGCACAACTCGTTGCTCGAAGCCCCGACGATGTTCCAGGTGGCGACCGTGGTCGGCAGGCTGCTGCGCGACACGATCCAGTCCCGCGCGTCCGAGAACGGCCAGACCGGCGGCACGACCTTCAACGCCTCGATGATCGTTGCCGGGCAGATCAAGGACATGGATCCCCGTCTGTTCCTGATCTACCCGGAAGGCAACTTCATCGAAGCCAGTTTCGACACGCCCTTCTTCCAGATCGGTGAAACCAAATATGGCCGGCCGATGCTGATTCGCGGCTACGATCGCCACATGCGGTTCGAGGATGCGGTCAAGCTGCTGACCGTCTCGTTCGATTCGACAATCAAGGCCAATCTCTCGGTCGGCATGCCGCTGGACCTCATGCTGATCGGCCGTGACGAGTTCAAGCCGACGCACACCCGCCGGATCGAGGCGCAAGACGCCTATTTCCAGGAAGTCTCGCGCGGCTGGGGAGAAGCTTTGCGCACCCAGCTCCACGCGCTGCCGGACTACAAGTTCTCGGTCGACCAGGATGCGCCGGAGATCGTCGGGACGGCGGCGGGTTAGAGGGATTTCGAGGCAGGTGGGATCACCCGCCGGGCTCGGAAATCACGGCAAACGTAAACGGCAAACGCAAACAAGGAATATCCGGATTCGTTCCGGTTCATCTGGACCGGAACGAGGCTAGACCATGATAACTTTACATCGTTTCGTCATTACGAGGGGCGGAGCCCCGCGGCAATCTAGGGCGGTACGCGAGGCCCTGGATTGCTTCGCTACGCTCGCAATGACGAAGTGATTCAAACCAAAATCATCATGCTCCAGCGGCACGGCTCAGGGTGACACAAGGTTACACCCTGTCACCCAGTTGTCCGGACCTTAAATATATAAAAACAAATAACTTTTTTGCCGAAAGTGTCGCGTTGCACTTTGCAGTGCCGCTAGAGCGGGATGACAATAGATTGAATCTCGTCATTGCGAGCGGAGCGAAGCAATCCAGGGCCTCGCGTACCGCCCTCGATTGTCGCGCGGCTTCGCCGCTCGCAATGACGAAGCAATGTAAAGTTATCGTGGTTGTCACGATTTCAAGGAGCCCGCGACATCGAGCCGCGTGGCGACGATGACAGACGCGAGCCCTGTAGGCCAGCAGTCTTACCGACAATAACTCCCCGCCTTCTCCTCGAGGTGGAAATGGTCGCGGTGGGCGGTGTTGTAGTCGGGGCCCAGCACCATGCCGAAGCGCTTGCAGGCGCTGGTGTGGACGATGCGCAGGAAGGCGCGTTCCTGCTCGTCGCGGGAGCGCCAGCCGTCGGTAATGGTCACGCGCCTCCCGTCGGCGAGGACGAAAGCGGAGACGTCGATGGCGTTGGCGGTGGCGTGGCCCGAACGGCGGCTGGTCCCGGCGACGTTGCGGCAGTTGTAGCTGCCCATCGTCTCGATCCGCACCAGCGGACTGCCAAGGATCTGGCGCGCGGCGCGGTCGGCGCCGAAGCGGGCCCAGGCGGCGAAAGTGTTGGCCATCGGGCAAGTCACCGGGCCGAGGTTCGACAGCGCCAGCGTCGCCTGGTCGCTGCGCAGTGCCGCCAGCCTGACCGTGTTGATGTTGGAGCAGCCGCCGCCGAGATAGCGGTCGGCCATCGGCGTGAAATTGGCCTGGGTCATGCCCAGTTCGGACAGGCACTGGCGCGCTTCGGGGCGCGGGCTGAACGATGCGGTGGACTGGCGTACCGGGCGGCGCTTGGACCCGGCGTCGGGAATGTCGATGCACCCGCTCAAGAGAGCCAAAACCGGCAGTATGAAGGCAACCCTGCGCATGGGCGCGACTTTCCGCCCACATGGTTAACACGAGGTTGACGGTGCGGTGAGTTGATCATCCTTCCCGTGCCGGGGAAGATGGCGGCATTGCCGGTTGACTTGCCGCCCGCGCCCTCTATTGGGGCCGGCGGGCCACGCGGTCCCAACGCCGCGCGTGCTCTCTGCAAGGAGAGACTACATGACTGCACCAATACCGACGCGCAAACCCGCGCGTCCTTTCTTCTCTTCCGGTCCCTGCGCCAAGCCGCCCGGATACTCCCCCGACAAGCTCGCCACCGAATCGCTGGGCCGCTCGCATCGCGCGAAGATCGGCAAGAACCGGCTCGCCTACTGCATCGACCTGATGAAGGAACTGCTCGGCCTGCCCGAGACGCACCGCCTCGGCATCGTGCCGGGATCGGACACCGGCGCGTTCGAGATGGCGATGTGGACGATGCTGGGCGCGCGTCCGGTGACAACGCTGGCGTGGGAGAGCTTCGGTGAAGGTTGGGTCACCGATGCCGCCAAGCAGCTCAAGCTCGATCCCACGGTGATCCGTGCCGATTACGGCCAGCTTCCCGATCTTTCGCAAGTCGATTGGACCAGCGACGTGCTGTTCACCTGGAACGGCACCACTTCCGGCGTGCGCGTGCCGAACGCGGACTGGATCCCGGTCGACCGCGAGGGTCTCTCCTTCGCCGACGCGACCAGCGCGGTCTTCGCCTATGACATCGACTGGTCGAAAATCGATGTCGCCACGTTCTCCTGGCAGAAAGTGCTGGGCGGAGAGGGCGGCCACGGCGTCCTGATCCTCGGCCCCCGCGCGGTCGAACGGCTGGAAAGCCATACGCCCGCGTGGCCGCTGCCCAAGGTCTTCCGGCTGGTCTCCAAGGGCAAGCTCAGCGAAGGCGTGTTCAAGGGCGAGACCATCAACACCCCGTCGATGCTGGCGGTGGAAGACGCGATCTGGTCGCTTGAATGGGCCAAGTCGGTCGGCGGGCTTCAGGGCCTCAAGGCGCGCAGCGATGCCAACGCCGCCGCGCTCGACAGGATCGTGGCCGAACGCGACTGGCTCGGCCATCTCGCCGCCGATCCGGCGACCCGCTCCAGGACCAGCGTGTGCCTCACCGTCGAGGGCGCCGACGCCGATTTCATCAAGTCCTTCGCCGGCCTGCTGGAAAAGGAAGGCGCGGCCTATGACATCGCCGGATACCGCGATGCGCCCGCCGGCCTTCGCGTGTGGTGTGGCGCCACCGTCGATACCGCCGATGTCGAGGCGCTCGGCCCCTGGCTCGACTGGGCCTACGAGACCGTCAGAACCGGATGACAACTTTGTCCTCTCCCCTTGAGGGGAGAGGAGCGAGACTTATGAGCGTAGCGAATTAGTCGCAGCGGAGAGTGGGCAGCGCCTAGACGCCCCCTCTCCAACTCCGCCTAGGCGACAAGCCGCCAAGGCTCCGTATCCTCTCTCCCCTCGGAGAGGAGCAATGGAGATAGAAATGACCAAGCCTAAAGTCCTCATTTCCGACAAGATGGACCCCAATGCCGCCGCGATCTTCCGCAACCGCGGCTGCGAGGTCGACGAGATCACCGGCAAGACCCCCGAAGAACTGAAGGCGATCATCGGCCAGTACGATGGCTTGGCCATCCGTTCCGCGACCAAGGTGACGCAGGAGATCCTGGATGCCGCGCCGAAGCTCAGGGTGATCGGCCGCGCCGGCATCGGGGTCGACAACGTCGATATCCCCGCCGCCTCGGCCAAGGGCATCGTCGTGATGAACACGCCGTTCGGCAACTCGATCACCACCGCCGAGCACGCCATTGCCCTGATGTTCGCGCTCGCCCGCCAGTTGCCCGAGGCCGACGCATCGACCCAGGCCGGCAAGTGGGAGAAGAACCGCTTCATGGGGGTCGAGGTCACCGGCAAGACGCTGGGATTGATCGGCGCGGGCAATATCGGCTCGATCGTCGCCGACCGGGCGCTGGGCCTGCGCATGAAGGTCGTCGCCTTCGATCCGTTCCTCTCGCCCGAACGCGCGGTGGATATCGGCGTGGAGAAGGTGGAGCTGGATCAGCTGCTCGATCGCGCCGACTTCATCACCCTCCACACGCCGCTGACCGACCAGACTCGCAACATCCTGTCGAAGGAGAACCTCGCCAAGACCAAGAAGGGCGTGCGCATCGTCAACTGCGCGCGTGGTGGTCTGATCGACGAGGCGGCGCTCAAGGAAGCTCTGGACAGCGGCCATGTCGCGGGCGCGGCGCTCGACGTGTTCGTCACCGAGCCGGCCAAGGAAAGCCCGCTGTTCGGCACGCCCGGCTTCATCTCGACCCCGCACCTCGGCGCGTCGACCAACGAGGCGCAAGTCAACGTCGCGCTGCAGGTGGCCGAGCAGATGGCCGACTACCTCGTCAACGGCGGTGTCACCAACGCACTGAACATGCCGTCGCTCTCCGCCGAGGAAGCGCCGAAGCTGAAGCCCTACATGGCGTTGGCCGAGAAGCTGGGCAGTCTTGTGGGCCAGCTCACCACCGGGGCGATCCCGCGCATCTCGATCCATACCGAGGGCGCCGCGACCGAGCTTAACATCAAGCCGATCGCCGCGGCGGTGCTCGCCGGGTTCCTGCGGGTGCAGTCGGACACGGTGAACATGGTCAACGCGCCGTACCTCGCCAAGGAGCGGGGCATGGAAGTGCGCGAGATCAAGACCGAGCGCGAAGGTGACTACCACACCCTGATCCGCGTCTCGGTCAAGACCGAAGCGGGCGAACGTTCGGTCGCGGGCACGCTGTTCAGCAATTCCGAGCCGCGTCTGGTCGAACTGTTCGGCATCAAGGTGGAAGCCGAGCTTGCCGGCGACATGATGTATATCGTCAACGAGGATGCGCCAGGCTTCATCGGCCGTCTCGGCACGCTGCTGGGCGAAAACCGCATCAACATCGGCACCTTCAACCTCGGCCGGCGCGATGCGGGCGGAGAGGCGGTGCTGCTGCTGTCGGTCGACAGCCCGGTCCCGTCCGGGGTGCGCGACCAGGCCTGCAAGCTGCCGGGCGTCAAGCGCGTTATGGCGCTGGCATTCTGAAACCGGCCGTGGGCAACGTGGGCGCCCAAGTTGCCCTCCCGCTTGCGGGAGGGCGCAGGGGAGGGCTTGTTATCCCGCCCAATCGTGGCCTAACAGACCCTCCCCCGGCCCCTCCCGCAGGGCGGGAGGGGAGTTCTTCGTCAGCCACCTGCGGGGCCGAGCCTTTCTGATGCATGACACCGACCGCGACCTGCTGCCCGAGGGCCTGGAAGACCGGCTGCCCCAAGCCGCCGCTGCGGCCGTGCGCGTGCGCCGCGCCGCGCTCGACGTGATGGCCGGCCACGGGTATGGCCGGGTGCAGCCGCCGATGATCGAATTCGAGAAGTCGCTGGCCAGCCGCATGGCGGGGGTCCAGCCGCGCCGCATGTTCCGCTTCGTCGATCCGGCGTCGCTGCGCACGCTGGCGCTGCGTTCCGACATCACCGTGCAGGTGGGCCGTATCGCCGCCACCGGGCTGGCCGAAGCGCCCCGGCCGTTGCGGCTGTGCTATTCGGGGCAGGTCGTCACCATCAAGGGCGACGGGCTCGATCCCACGCGCGAGCGTGCGCAGATCGGTGCGGAGCTGATCGGCGCGGATTCGGTGGCCGCCGCCGCCGAAGTGGTCGCAGTGGCGATAGAGGCATTGCAAGCGGCGGGCGCGCAGGGTGTTTCCGTTGATTTCACGCTGCCCGATCTGGTCGATACCCTAGCGGAGAAAGCGCTTCCGCTATCGCCCGACAGCGTCGAGGCGGTGCGGCGTGAGCTGGATGCCAAGGACGCCGGCGGCCTCGTCGAGGCGGGCGGAGCGGCCTACCTGCCGTTGCTCTATGCGATCGGCCCGTTCCAGCGCGCAATCGAGCAACTGGCGGAAATCGATGCGGGGGGTGCGCTGGCATCACGCATCGAAGGCCTGCGCGAGATCGCCGCGCGTGTCGCGGGCAAGGCGCGGATCACTCTCGACCCTTCGGAACGCCACGGCTTCGAATACCAGAGCTGGTTCGGTTTCACCATCTATGCCGAGGGCGTTTCGGGCGCGCTCGGCCGGGGCGGAACATATCGCATCCTCGGCCGCGAAGGTGAGGACGGCGAGGCCGCGACCGGCTTCTCGCTCTACCCCGACCCCTTGATAGACGCGCTGAGCCAGGGCGAGGGTCCGCGCGAAACCCTGTTCCTGCCGCTGGGCCATGACGAGGACGCGGCCGCGCGGCTGCGCGCGATCGGCTGGCGGACGGTGGCGGCACTGTCCGCGAGTGAGGATGCACGCGGCCTTGGCTGCACTCACGAACTGCGCGGCACGGAGCCGGTGGCGCTCTGACGGCTCAGACCATGTCGCGCGGGCTCACTACCCGATCGAACGTTTCCGCGTCCACCAGTCCAAGCTCGAGTGCCGCCTGCCGCAGCGTCAGGTTCCGGGCCTGTGCATGCTTGGCGATCTTCGCGGCATTATCATAACCGATCTCGGGCACCAGCGCGGTGACCAGCATCAGCGAACGCTCGACCAGTTCCGCCACGCGCGCCTCGTCGACGCGCAGGCCCTCGACGCAGCGTTCGGCAAAGCTGTCCATGCCCACGCTCAGCAGATGGATCGAGCGCAGCACGTTCGCGCCGATCAGCGGCTTGAAAACATTGAGCTCCATGTGCCCCTGCATGCCGCCCACCGTCACCGCCTGATGGTTGCCGATCACTTGCGCGGCCACCATCGTCAGCATCTCGCACTGGGTCGGGTTGACCTTGCCCGGCATGATCGAGCTGCCCGGCTCGTTGGCGGGCAGCAGCAGTTCGCCAAGCCCCGAACGCGGACCGCTGCCAAGGAGGCGGATGTCGTTGGCGATCTTGGTCAGCGAAACTGCAAGCGTATTGAGTGCGCCCGACAGATGGACGAGCGGATCGTTTGAGGCCAGCGCCTCGAACTTGTTGGAAGCGGTCACGAAGGAAATGCCAGCCAGCGCGCTCGCCTCGCCGGCGAACCATTCATCGAAGCCTGTCGGCGCATTGAGGCCGGTGCCCACCGCAGTGCCGCCCTGCGCCAGTTGCAGCACGAAGGTTTCGGCATCGCGAATGCGCTTGTACCCGTCTCTCAGCTGCCGCACATATCCCGAGAATTCCTGCGCCAGCGTAAGCGGTGTCGCATCCTGAAGGTGGGTGCGGCCGATCTTGACTATGTCGATCCATTCGCCCGCCTTGCTGTCCAGCGCGCCGCACAGCCGGTCCAGCGCCGGAATCAAACGCCGGTTCAGTCCGATCGCCGCGGCGATGTGAAGCGCGGTCGGGAAGCAGTCGTTCGACGACTGGCTCATGTTGACATGGTCGTTGGGATGAACCGGCGTCTTGCCGCCGCGCCGCCCGGTGAGCATTTCGTTCGCGCGGCCCGCGATCACCTCGTTGACGTTCATGTTGCTCTGGGTGCCGCTGCCGGTCTGCCAGATCACCAGCGGGAACTGCTCGTCATGCTGGCCGGCGATCACCTCCGCCGCCGCCGCTTCGATCGCGTCGGCAAGTTTGGCATCCAGACCGTGCCGGCGATTTACCCGCGCCGCCGCCTGCTTCACTAACGCCAGTGCATGGACGATCTTGATCGGCATGCGTTCGGTCGGCCCGAACGGAAAGTTCCCGATGCTGCGCTGGGTCTGTGCGCCCCAAAAGGTCGTCGCCGGGACCGCGACTTTGCCAAGGCTGTCGCTTTCGATCCGTTGGCCCGTGTCTTGGTCAGCCATGCCACCTCCGTCACCGCATCCTTGCGTGTGTTCAAGGTGGCGTGTTTCCGCCGGATGTCATCCCCCGATCGGTGCAGCGATGTCAGGCCGCGTTCTGCTGTTCCAGATCACTCGCCAGCACGATTTGGTCGCGGCCTTGGTTCTTGGCGGCATAGAGCGCCTCGTCCGCCGCCTTCAGCGCCTCGCGCGGGTTGGGATAGGCGAAGACGTCGGCGATCCCGGCGGAGAAGGTGATCCGGCCGAACGGGATGTCCGTGGCGCGGTTGACCATGCGGCGTTCGGCCATCTCCTCGCGCGCCGCGTCGACGATCGCGAATGCCTCGGCAAGCGCTTTTCCGCGCAGAAGCATGACGAATTCCTCGCCGCCGTGTCGGGCGACGTGGCACCGGTCGTTGGAAATCTTGGAAAGCGACTTGGCGACCGCGCGCAGGACGCGGTCCCCCGCCTCGTGGCCATGGGTGTCGTTGATGCGCTTGAAGTGATCGATGTCGCAGAACACGACCGACAGCGCCTCGTTGTTCCGGGTCGCGTGGACTTGCTCGCGCTCCAGCAGCGTCTCGAACGCGCGGCGGTTGGGCAGCCCGGTCAAATGGTCCATCTCCGCTTCCCGGCGTGCCGTTTCCAGATTGACCTTGAGCGCCCGCGTTTCCGTCTCGCTGCGGTTCATCTCCTGTTCGATCTGGCGAGTGCGGTCGAGCATGATCTGGGCGATCCTCGCTAGTTCGTTGATCACTTCGCCGGCCTGGTTCACCCGTTCGAGTTCGCCCACTTGCGCCTCCAGCGCGCTGTTGTACTCGTTCGTCGCCGTGCGGGCGGCGGTCGCGGTCTGGCCGAAGTCCTCGACCGAGGTTTCGAGTTTTTCCATCAGCGTGTTCAGGAAGTGAGAGTTGTCAACGCTGCCGCATTTGCGCGCGTTCTCTTCCAGCCACTCGACCGTGACCGGCTTGCGCGCGGAGACCTGCTGCTCGACGATGGCGGCCAGCTTGGTATTGGTGCCGGTGATCACGTCGTGCGCGATCGCCAGGGTGCTGCCGCTCACCTCCAGCCGGTGGATCAGGAGGAAGCTGCCGATATCCTCGATCAGTTGGCGCCGCCGCCGTTCGCGCGCCTCGTCGATGCCGGGACTGTCCGAATGGATGGAAATACCCTCGCCCTCAGGCGAAAACGGCTCGTCTTTCCCGAACCCCAGCCACCGTAGGACTCCCCGCTGCGTGCGCGGCGCGTGTGTCGTCTTCTCGCTCATGCGAGTGGTTAACGACAGATTGGGTGTATTTTAAAGAGCAATTTTGCGCAAATGGGCCAGATCCATCCGGAACGGATCATTCTGGCGGATCAGAGCATGTTACAGCATGTTGCGGTGATGTTACGCCACGCAATTCCGCCGATTGCCGACCGCAGCGACCGGCTGCATAACCAGCGATCGGCCGATCAGGCTGGAACCGGCCGGTGCTCATTTCGTGCTATTCGTCCTATGCCATCCGGAGATGTAGCTCCGCCGTCGCTTTGAAGGGCAGGTCGCAGGTCATGAGCCTTTGCCATTCAGCCAGAGCGGCGTTCCTGTAGGTCTGTCGATCGACGAGGAGGGGGCGAGAAGACTAGTTTGCGGGCGACACCCGATGATGGTGAGCACCATGCCTACGCTGTAACGCTACTGCAGCCATTACCTCCGCTTCAACTCCGCTGGCGCGTTTCCAAACTCGAAACGAACAACGTCAGCACGGAGCGGATTTGCTCAGAATCAGAGGACAGTCTGCCGTCGAGCGCAAGGGTCGCCAGCCCATGAACGATCGCCCAGCAGGCGAGCGTTGCCACATCGCCATCGTTGGAAGTGACGCGTGCTGCCCGGCGGGAAAGCACCGCATAGGCGGCAGCCCGGCAATCCCCGTGATCGCACGGATCCGGAGGGTGGTGATCCGCGAACATCAGGCGGAACAAGGCAGGGCGCCGCAGCGCGAATGCGACATAGGCGATGCCTTGGGCGATGAGCGCCTCGGCGTTGCCCGGAGACCGATCGGCGGCTTCCAACGTGTCGCGTAACAGATCAAAACCATGATCGGCGACCGCCCGGAGTAAGGCCGTCTTGTCCGCGAAATGCCGATAGGGCGCCATGGCGGATACGCGCGCCATGCGCGCGATCCGGCGCAAGCTGAGATCCGTCGTACCTTCCTCGAGCAGGGAAAGGGCTTCGCGGATCAAGGCTGTACGAAGTCCGGTCGATTCTCCATTCATGTGTTTACAGCGTAAACTCTCTTTGATATTGCTTACAGTGTAAGCAGGAGATTTTGCCGATGCAAGCTGGAATTCTACGGGAAACGGTCGATCTTTCGGCATTTCCCGATCTCGTACTGATTTTGCTGGGCTTCAAAGTCCGCCATGTCCGGGCCGTGCCGGCCCTGTTCGATATCGGTCGCGGTCTGGCCGGTCTCAAGCGAACCCCTCCAGAGGGACTCCTGCATCACGAACAATCGTTGCTGGGATGGAACCATCTCGGCATCCGCCAATATTGGCGCGATGGTGAAAGTCTGGAAGCGTTCACCCGCTCCGTTCCGCATGCGCATTGGTGGAAGGCCTTCCTGAGCGATACGAAAGGCAGTGGCTTCTGGCATGAAGCATATCGCGCGCGTGGCGGGGTGGAAGCGATCTATGTCGGCATGCCGGAGCGGGCTGGACTGGGTACTTTCGCGCCGGCTCGCAAGGCCATTGGACCGTTGATGTCCAGCGCGGACAGAATGCGTGTCGATGTCGAAACACGCACGACAGCACCCTGACTTCGACTTCTCCTGGAGAGCGTGGCCGCAGCGCGGTCTTAAGGGTTCGAAATAAGTGGCGGCGCGCGGCGGCATTTGGCGGAGCGGGAGAGTCTGCGAACGAACTCTCTCTCAGTGGCGAAGCGGGGCACAAGATAGAGCTGCTTAGACCTGTCGGGTGAGATTGTACGAACTCTTGAATCTGCCCCCACCAGCTAAGGGCAGTGCCGAATTTTCAGGTAGGATGGCCGGTACGAATAAGTTGCAGCGGCAAAAGCGTGACGGCGACATCCGAAAAACGATCTTTGCGCTTGATCACTCGCCCGGTCTTGGAACCCAAGCCAAACGCGAGTGCGCAATTCTGTCGCGCCTGGTCTTTACGAAAGGTGGCCCGGACTACATCCATCATTCGCTTCATTAGCTGTACCAATACGCCTGGATTGGCTTCGGACGGACCGGGGCGCGGCTGGTCCACTCGCCGCGCCACGATCTCGCCAAACAGATGCCATACGCGAACTGGCACCCGCACTTAGATCTTAATCGGCCTTAGCCTCGCCAACACTTTCATTGTGGGCCTCGGCTTCGACTTCAGCTGCGCCTTGCGCCGCTTTGTCGCCCAACTCGTCGGTGGCCGCAGCTGCCTTGTCGGCTGCCTCTCCGGCTTCCGTGGCGACGGCCTCTGCGGCTTCACCTACACCGGTGGCAGCGGCTTTGGCATCTTCACCAGCGGACTCCGCAGTCGCCTCGGCGTTTTCCTGAGTCTTTTCCGAGCACGCCGCCAACGCGAGCGCGGCGGCGGCCGACAGGGCGATAACAAAAGATGTTCGCATGATTACTCCCGAGTTGCATTTTTTGGCGAGCCGATGAGGCTCGGTGTAGTGCTAGCATAGCGTCAAACGATGGCAAGGCCGGCGCGAGCGCGGCGAACGCTGAGGGTCTGAGGAACAATTCGCCTCCAAATGGTTTCAATGCTCCATCGATAGAAACATATTGAGGGGAATGACGATGAGCACGAAAGCAAAATTGCTGATCGGTGCGGGATTGCTATCGGCGATGGGAATTGCAGGCTGCGCGACAGTCGAAGAGGCGGTGGTAGAAGGAACCGCCAATACCTATCGGGCAACCCTGACGGGTGCTCAGGAGCCTGGCGGCGGTGACCCGGACGGTACCGGGCGTGCCGAGGTCTCCATCGCCGATAAGGCCGACCAAATTTGTTATGACGTGAATGACGTACGCAATATTGGGCCGATCACCAGCGCTCACATCCATCGTGGCGCACCGGGGCAAAATGGGCCTATCGTGTTCACGTTCAAGCTCGCGAACGAAGGCGGTTTCAAGGGATGTGCTTCTCGCAGCGAATGGCTGGAGGATAGGATAGAGGCCAATCCGACCGCCTATTATGTTAATCTTCATAACGCTGAGTATCCCAACGGCGCGATCAGGGGGCAGCTGGGGCGCTAGCAGGCCGTCGACGAACGCAATTCCCTTGCCTCGGCGAGGCTGTAGAAGATCTCGCCGTTGAGCAGCTCGTCGCGAAGCGAGCCGTTGAAGCTCTCGTTGTAGCCGTTCTCCCATGGCGACGCCGGGGTGATGTAGAGCGTCGTCACGCCGATCCGTCCCAGCCATTTCTGGACCGCCGTTGCGATAAATTCGCTGCCATTATCGGACCTGATATTGGCAGGCGGCCCGCGCGCGATGAACAGGTCGGCCAGGGCCGCCAGCACATCTTCGTGTTTGAGCTGCCGCGCCACGACCAGGGCGAGGCATTCAGCAATTCTCAAAGCTACCGACGAAGAGGATTTCGCCATGACCGCAGGCACCAAGGATATCACCGTTCTCAATACGCTTATTGCGACATTGCTCGACAGCATCGATGGGTATCAGAAGTCAGCCGGTGACATCGACAATCAGTCGCTCGCCGACAAGTTCAATGGGCGCGCCCGTGAACGCCAATCCGCCGTAACCAAGCTACAAGCCGCGGTCGCAGCCGCCGGCGGTAACCCTGAAGACGATGGCACTGTGCTTGCCGGGGCGCATCGGGCGTTTCTGAGCCTCAAGGAAGCGGTGGCGGGCCGAGATGACAAAGCCATCGTCGAAGAGATCGAGCGCGGCGAAGATTACCTCAAGGGCAAGTTCGAAACGGCGCTGGCCAACGCTGACCTCTCACCCGCGGCCCGTGTGGCCGCTGATGAGGCATGGCAGTCTGTGCGGGCGGGTCACGACGAGATGAGCGCGCTGAAGCACTCTATGGGAGGTTAATCGCCAGATTCCCGCACGACCAACCCCCGCTCACGCGATTGTTAGCCGACTCTAACATCGCTAGCGCAGGGACTGGACTTTGCGCCCCTCAGCCTGGGCGGGGCGCTGAAAGACTGTCTACAATCCATCGCCGTTGGATCGGATCGAGAAGGCATAGGCATCGCCCTCCAGCACGTCCGCACTGCCATCGAGCTCTGCGACGGCAGATAGTACGGCAGCAGCATTGGGTGCTACTATCTCCGAAGCCGAATATTTGGGGTCTGACGGGATGATCTTGAAGCGGGGCATGGCTGTGCTCCTGTCTGGGCGGTAGCACGTCTATCGCCGACTTTCAGGCGCCAGCAGGCCGTGGAGGAACTGGCGATGCCGCAGTATGCATCATTTTGTTTACTGAGCCGACTCAAATCGAATTGATCTGGCTGCTTCGGGTCAGGACTTACCGCAGGGGCGGCTTGTCTCTTCGGCAGGCGATGGCGAGGTGCTGGAGGAGGCTGTCGAACGAGCCATCATCCGTCACTGAATAGATTTGCTTGAGCCGCGTCCCGAAGTTGCGCATCTCTGATTTAGGGAGGAGCCCGACGGCGACGATCTTGTCATTTCGCCCTCGCGGTTCGTCTTCCATGTCTTTGCCTCGCGGATGTGGGACCATCTGAACCGATAGCCAATTCACGCCAATCTATGATGCTTTAAGTCCCACTCGTTAGGGCGGCGTTAAGGACGGGACACCTATGGCGGAACCTCAGGCCCCATGATAAACCTGAATGGCTGGTCTTCCAGTCCGCCCGCTCCAGCACTTCACCGAGACTGGAGCGGGCAATGCTGTGCAACTTTCCCCGGTAACCGTTATAGAATGACCGAGGGAAAGAAAGCGTCGCCCGCGCATTCATCTTATCAGAATGGAGACGTGCCATGGCCGAAGACGCAGAAACTACCGAGCAGCCCACAACGCCCGAAACCGATCCACCGAACCCGAACAAGCCACCTGAGACCGAACGGCAGGACGACGGCCAGCAGATCGGTGGAACGCCTCCCCCGCCAGACTAACGGCGCCTCGCGCCGGCGCGCCTCAGGGAGCTTCTTGTTTGAAGCTGATCGACGCTTTGTTCTGGCGGTGAGGTTCGCGTCGGAGATGGTGCGCGACCATCCCCACGCTTGTCTGGGCCGGGGAAGATTTCGGGTCGCAGTCACCGACAGCGATCGCCTGATCCTTCTTATGATCCGCGTCCTGGGTGTGGATGCCCCAGCCGTCTTGGGCAGTTAGTCTCGGAGCGACCGTCACTGCATCCTTTGTGCTGCGGACCTTCTGTGTGCGCAAACCAGGGAGGGAAGTGGCGAGGACGAATCATTGTACGCGCCTACGGCGAGAAATTTCTCGCGCTTTGGCTTGTTACGTCGGTGGGCGTTCCTTGGGCTACGCTTGATTTTCGCCCGACGGCGGCTGATGCGTTTCGCTAGATCGGCGCACAAGCGTTTGTCCCGCGACCAGCAGGATCGAAGTCAGCATGATACCGACTGCGATCCAAACCGTCCTCCACGACACAAGAGGTTCATTGCGACGCCTACGCATGGCTCGATCAAATGCCCGTGCTGAACGACGCCACGCTGCCGACACATTGAAAGTGACGCCAACGGATTTCAGCTTCACCTCGACAACGTGGCGCCGTCACCTAAACCATTGCCTGTGGGCGAAAGTTGCAGGGCAAGCGAACGGCGGACATTACCGAAGACGCGGGCGAGCGCGATCCGATGCTCCCTAATCGTTCCGTGTGTGGCATCGATCCCAAATGCACTGGTCGAAAGAAGGAAGGATGCTCCCCGCGACAATCGAGGAAGCGGCGGCGTTGCATTATTCCATTTGTGTGTTCTGCAAATGCGGGCATTCGGCCAAGGGAACCGCCCTGTGGGCAAGACAGTTAAGTCAGGTTAGCCAAAAAGGACTGGCCGTGGACCGCTTCTTCACCACTATCGCGAGCAAAAGCGCCCAGTGGATGGGTCAGCCTTTAGCGTTCATACTATCCTCGCTGTTTGTGATCCTTTGGGCGCTGTCGGGTCCAATCTTCGACTATTCGGACACTTGGCAGCTGGTGATAAACACCGCGACAACGGTCCTCACGTTCCTGGCGGTCTTTCTCATTCAAAACAGTCAAAACCGGGATGGCGCAGCCATCCAGGCGAAGCTGGACGAGATATTGCGGGCGCAGGAAAGCGCCCGTGACGAGTTCATCGGAATCGAGCACCTCACGGACACGCAAATTGGGCGAATCAGAGACGCTCTCGAGGCGGATGTACGTCACGCACAAAATGCAGGAAATGATAGTGCCGAAGCGTCCGTCGAGCGCCTACTGGACCGAACCGGCAAGTAACCATCATATGCCTAGGGATATCTGCGGCTAAATTGCCGCTGCGGGACCGAGGAACGATCGCAGATATCAGACGTTCTATATTTGTCCCTGATGTCCGCCTCTCGGTGCTCTGGCAGGTCACGCGGTGCCTTGAACACGATTACGACAAGAGCCGCTTGAACGAAGGATCAAGCGCATGGGAACTCGCTTGCGTATCGAGCGGCCAACAAAGACGGCGCGGAGGCCGGGTATCGCCCCCGGTGCCTGCTGGCATGCCTGTCTCACATGCCGCCGGCTAGCCCCCTTCACTGAAGCCGGGCGACCTTGCTCGACCGCCCGAACATTTCGGGCGCGGCCAGTTCATCGAATCCATAGCGATCCGGTCGGAAGATGACCCCGCCGCTGCCCGCCTCAACCGTGAGATAAGTCATGTAGATCGGGACGGGTTGCGGTAGCTCAAAGCTCTGTTCCGCTTGAAGCGTTGTTTGCGGCGTTCGCGGAAAGACCCAGGAGGCGAAGCGTCGGAAGTCCTCCAGACGAACGCATCCGTTGCTCAGCCAGCGATCCTGCTGTCCCAACAAATCCTTATTAGGCGTGTCGTGCAGGTAGATACCGTAGTCGTTCGGCATCTCGAACTTCATCGCACCCATCGAGTTCCACGGCCCGGGAAGCTGGCGGACGCGGATGTCGGCTTTGCCCCCGGCCACTTTCCTCCAGTTGACCGACTTTGGATCGATCCTGCGGGCATTATGCGTCCAGTCGGACAGCACTTCATAATGGAACTTGTTCAGGTACGATGGCCCCTGCTGGAGCACGCGCTTGGCGGTCATGCTCGCGATCAGGTCGGGCGGCACGTTCCAGTATGGGTTCGCTTTTGCCGTACGCATGAGCACGGCCATCATCGGCGTCTTGGACTTTGGCGACCCGACGATGACGCGCATCTGATCGGTGACCCGATCCCGATTGAACAGGTAGATTTCAGCCGCACCCGAGTCGACGACGACATACCGGCTGAACACGTTGGTGGCAGGTAGGCGGTGGGCGCGCTCCATGTTGATCGCGATGCGCCGGGCGTAATGGACAGGGCCCAGGTTAAGCGAAGCGATCGTTGCCTTTCCCGCCACTCCGTCGGGTGTGCCGATCCCGTGCACGGACTGGTATTCCATCACTCTCTGGAACACGGTCTCGTCATATCCGGCCCCCGGCGGCAGACCAAGACGCTGGCGAAGCATTCTTACCCTGCCGCCGGTCGCGCCGAGCTTCAGCGGCGGACCGGAGCGCACCTTCACATGCGGCAGCCGGCCCCAGCTCGCCTGATAGGTTTCCAGGCCGTCAGCCAGCCGTGCGAACAGTGGGTTGGCGGCAGACTTGCCGCTGCCGTTGAACATCGACGTCAGCCAGTTGCGGGGTCGCTGCCGCCGCTTGGCCACGGTGCTCATGTCCGGATCGACATAGACAAAGTCGATGCCCTGCCTGATGGTTCGAGGAACGGCAATCGGCTCGTCCCCGGTGGGAGCTGCGGCGACCGGTGCAACGGCTGTGAGCGCGATGACCGCCAGCGCAAGACGAAGTATTGTTTTCACTCGTGCTTCACGCCGCTCGTGGCGCGCTCCTGCTGCCGAACCGGCTCCGGGCTTGCAGCCTCACCGATGTCCTATGTCTGAACGGCGATATACCGCCGCTCATCCCGGGGGCACCGTCTGATGAGGGTCGAGGCCTGCCGCGCCGGTGGACGGAGCGCGCGGCGGATCGGCCGAAGGGGAACTTCGCTGGAGGCGGGCAACCCAGTGGTCGAGCAGGCGCCCGGCCGCAGCTCTGCCCCCGAGACCGAACGCAAGCGCCGAGGCGACGGCGGTAGAACCGATGATCCCGGCAAAGGCGATGATTACGATCTCGTTGGCGAGCCCCATGAACCGCAGCCCCATCGCCACCGCCAGGGCGTGCGCGACTTGACCGGGAAGGGCGGCGTCCTGATGCGACATGTCTTCGCGATCTGCGCGATTGCGGCGCTGCTGTTTTTGAATCTGCGCCGAGAGGCCATCGTCCTGACCGGGACGGTCCTCGGCGGATGGGTCGTCAACAGCGTGCTCAAAGACCTGGT
>DATEEP010000057.1:0-7312 GCA_035281095.1 Novosphingobium sp.
CGGTGACGCGCAGGCGGGTGGCTGCCGTGTTCGCGAAGCCGCGGACATCGCCGCGCTTCTGGAAGGCGACGCAAGGCCTTTGGGTCAAGTCGTGCTGGTCGATTGTCCCGAGGTCTCGGGTTCGGTCCTTGCCGCGCTGTCGCGCATAGACCTGCGTGCGGCGCATTGCGGGGCGCAGCTGATCGTCTCGACCACGGTTCACGCGCTCGATGACGTGTTCGCCTGCCTCGATCAGTCCCGGCCGCAGTTGCTGGTCGACCCCACGCGCGCCGATCGGGTGCTGGCGCTGGGACGTGCGCTGGCGGGCTGCCCGGGCGCGCGCGTGCGGGAGCTGTCGGAGGAAGACCGACTCGTGCTGCTCCGCCTCAGTGAACAGGTGAATGAGATCGCTCGGCGGATCGAGCGACTGGAGGTTCCGGAACCCCTGAACGCGGAACGCAGCGCCTACCGCTTCGAAGCGCCGACCCGAGGTTTCTCGGGCAATGGTGCGCGTGGGGAGGGTGGGAGTGACGGGGGCGACCGGCTCGTCCGCGCAACGCGTCCGCCGATGCCCGATCCCCGTATGGTGCGTCGGATCATCCGCCAGCGACAATTGCGCGCGCGCTTCTTCGATGCGGAGCTGTTCGCCGATCCGGCATGGGACATGCTGCTCGATCTCACGGCGGCACGTGCTGAACATACGCGGGTATCGGTGACCTCGCTGTGCATTGCCAGCGGCGTGCCGCCCACGACCGCGCTTCGCTGGATCGGGCAGATGACCGAGTGCGGCCTGTTCGACCGGATCGAGGATGACACCGATCGCCGGCGTGCCTTCATCGGCCTGAGCGATCGGGCGGCGGACGCGATGGCCCGCTATTTCGCCGATGTCGGGGCCAGTGCGAAAGACCTAGTCTAGCCTCATTCCGCTTCCCATCGAACCGGAATGAGTCTGGAATTTCCTTTGTCTGTCGTGATTTCCGAGCTGGCAGGTGATTCCACCTGCCTCGAAATCACTTTGGGTCGCACCGGCCCCTCGCGGTTCAGAACCGCACCGTGCCCTGGACCACGATCTCACGCGGGCGATAGGCGAAGCCGGACTTTTCTCCCGGAGGCGCGAGACGGAACGCACCGCCCGCGAAGGGGGCTTCCGAACTCGAGACCGGGAAATACTCGTCGGTCAGATTGCGCCCGATGAGGGCGAGTTCCCAGGCCTCGTCGGCAGGGCCGAAGCGGGCACCGGCATTGAGCCGCCATTTCGAACTGACGCGCGTGTTCGGATCGCCGTTGTCGTCGGGAATGAACGCGCTCTGGAGGTTGGCGTCCCCCGACAGACCGATCTTCCAGCCGCCATCGAGCTCGCGTTCGTAGTTGAAGCCGGTGAACAGCATCCAGCGCGGCGAGCGCGGGAGCGTCTGCCCGGTGCGGTTATAGCCGTTCGCCCCGCAGATCGGCGTGCCGAGGATGATGGCATAGCACTGGGCATCCCGGAAATCGGTATAGACCGCCTTGTTGTAGGTCAGGCTTGCATTCAGCGTGAGGTCGGGAGTCGCCACCCAGACGATCGAGCTTTCCACGCCAGTCGTGCGCGCGGCACCGGCGTTGCGGATCGTGTAACTGACCGCCACCGGATCGAATGCCGCGAGTTGGATGTTGGTGAACTCGTAGCGATAGGCGACCAGATCGAAACGCACGGTGCGATCGAACAGCTCGCCCTTGATGCCGGCTTCCCAGCCCTTGGCCCTCTCGGGGCGGTATTTCAGGACGTCGGGCGTCGCCACGAACCGGTTGTTCAGGATCGTCGGCGTGGAAAGGCCGCCCGACTTGTACCCGGTCTTGTAGGCGAGGTAGAACATCAGGTCTTCGGAGGGCTTGTAGGACAGCGTCGCCTCTGGCGACCAGTTGGAGAACTGCACCCGATTGTTGATGACCGCGCCCGCCGGCGGGAAGCCCGAAGCGGCCCCCAGCGTGTTGACGTACGTGTTGAAGCCGCGCGCCCGCTTGGTCTCGTTGGTGTAGCGGACGCCGCCGGACAGCTCGAGAGTGTCGAGGATCTGCCAGCGCAGCTGGCCGAAGCCTGCGGAGGAATGCGCCTTCGCGTGCCACTCCGCCCGGAAGCTGTACATCGAGTTGCCGTTCGCCGCGTCGAACCCGCCGAAGCCGATCGAGCCGATGTTTTCGAAGTCGCGTTTGGTGTTGTCGTAATATCCGCCCAGCGTGAAATTGAGCGGGCCGTCGTAATCGCTGGCAAGCCGCAGCTCCTGCGACCAGATCGTGGTGTCTTCGCCCGCGTTGGGACCCGAATAGACGATGCCGAAGCCGGTGCCGTTGTAGCTGCCGAAGTTCGTGGCCTCGATCTTCGTCAGACCCGTGACCGAGGTCAGGGTCACATCGCCGAAATCGTAGTTGGAGACCCAGGATCCGAGGATCGCGTCGTTGCGATGCCAGCTCCGCCCGTTTTTCTTGAGCGCGTTCGGCCAGTTGGCCCGCCAGGCTTCGGGAATGAGTCCCGAAACCTTCCGTCGGTTGAATTCGCAATCGCTCTGCGGGTCGTAGACGATGCCGACCCCGGGCGCGAAGCTGCGGCCCGACATGTGTCCTACCGCCCGCGCCGGGCCGACGCAGTATGATTCCTGGTTGCCTTCGCTGCCATCGCCGGAAGTGTGATTTCCGAACACCTTCAGGGTCGAGTCGAGTTCCGGGGTGGGCGTCCACTTCAGCGTCAGGCGGCCCGACATCGTGTCCTGGTTGGGGGTCGTGCCGGTCGACGGGCCGGTCACCGGAAACGCGGGATAGGCCAGGTTCGGCTGCGCGGTGGTGGCGTTCTTGATCCAGCCCTTCATCGAGGAATACTTCCCCGCCACGCGGAACAGCAAGTTTTCGGCGATCGGGCCGGAGACGAACCCTTCGACGAATTTCTCCTCGGCTTCGAATTCGTAGCCGACGCGGGCCATGGCCGAGAAATCCGGCGTCGGGTTGGCGGTGTTGATCGAAATCACGCCGGCGGGCGAGTTCTTGCCGAAGAACAGCGCCTGCGGGCCCTTGAGTATCTCCACTTGACCCAGGTCGAACTGGCTGGCGTGCAGGATGCGGCTGCGGCTGATGGAGACGCTGTCGATCACGATGCCGACCGACTGGTCGATACCGGAATCGGAGTACGTGGAGCCGATACCGCGGATGGCGATGGTGCCGCCCGAGCCCGATCCCCCGATCGGCGCGATGATGACGTTGGGAGTCATCTGCGCGATCTGCGTCATGTCGGTCACGTGCGCGCGCTCGAGCGCGGCGGCGGAGATCGCCGATACGGCAACCGGAACGTCCAGCAGCGATTCCTCGCGGCGCCGGGCGGTGACGACGATATCCTCAAGCCCCCCGCTGCGTTCGGACCGGGCTTCGGCGGCATTCCCCTGATCGGTCTGCGCTGCTTGCGCACCCATCGAAACGCCCAGCACGCCGGCCACGGCGGCAAGATAGCGGTATTGTCTGCACATTTTCATACACCCCTCCTCCTTGGAAACCTGAATTCAGATTTTCCCGCGTGCGCTGAATGCTCTATCGAGCGATCGCGCCCATCGTTCTTGGCCGACTTGTGTCGAGCTGTCGGTCAGCATAACCGTGATGGACCGCGCGGCAAATCACAAATAGAATTTGTTTTCAAAATCGTGCGCGGCAACGATTGTCGGCATTGGGAACGAGAGGACAAATCGGCGATGAGGCGGGAACCCCATCCACTGACCGGCACGATCTATGCCCAGCTGGAAGGTGGACGCGTCCGTGTCCAGAAACAGGGCAGCGACAGTTACGGCGTGTTCACGTGGCGGGGAGAATGGCTGGAAGGCGACGTGACCCAGGCCGATCCGCACATGCTGCTGTATATCGGCGGCCCGGACCTGCCCCCCGAGAACGAAGTGTTCTGGATGCAGGCCGGCGCCAACGTCTACGATGGCTCGATACCGGTCGAGGCGCCGCCGGGCACCCACTTTTCGCAGATGACCCGGCTGGTCAGCGGCTTCAGTCCCGACAACGGCAGGCAGACGCCGGGCGGAATGCGCTCCGCCAATTTCGTCTCCGGCGAGGTGCTGCTGCGGGCCGATCGCAAGCCCGAAGCGATACCGCAAAGCTACTTCCTCGAAGGTCCGCTGCCGGGCGGACCGGCCCAAATCCCGACCGATCGGTACTGGACAAAGGCGTTTCACGATCTGGAGGTCGAGCATATCTGGAAGAGGACGTGGCAGATGGCCTGCCGTCTCGACGAGATTCCCGACGCGGGCGACTATTACGTATATGATATCGCCCACCTGTCCTATCTCGTGGTGCGCGCGGGCGCGGACGCGGTCGTGGCGCATCAGAACATCTGCCTGCATCGCGGCCGGCTGCTGAAGGATTGTTCGGGGAGGGGGGCGACGGAGTTCATGTGCCCCTATCACGGCTGGGCGTGGAACCTGGACGGCGGCCTGAAGCGCATCACCACCGAATGGGACTTCCCCGGCGTCCGCAAGGACGCTGCGGCACTTCCGGCGGCCAAAGTCGCGATCTGGGGCGGGTTCGTGTTCATCAATCCCGACTTGGACGCCGAACCGCTGGAGGATTTTCTGGGGCCGGTGATGCTCGATCACTTCGCCAAGGCGAAGCTGGAGAACCGCTATATCCAGGCCAACGTCCAGAAAGTGCTGCGCGCCAACTGGAAGACGGTGATGGAGGCGTTCATGGAAGCCTACCACGTGATCGCCACCCATCCGCACCAGATGCTGATCGGCGGCGATCTGGCCAACCAGCACTACGATGTCTTCGGCAACTTCGGGCGGGCGGGCATGCACGGTTCACCGGGCAGCCCGCAACGCGGCATCCCGGCGGGGTCCGAGGAAGAGATCGTCGCCGCGTTCCATGCGCGGGCCGACTATCAGCGCGAGTGGCTGCGCGGGATGATCGGCGACGAGGCGGACGAATTCTCGGACTCGCAGCTACTGGACAATACTTACAACGACCTGTTTCCCAACTTCCATCCGTGGGGAGCGTGGGCGCGCAACGTCTTCCGGTTTCGTCCCAACGGCGACAACCCGGAGGAATGCATCATGGACATCTGGCTGCTGGCGCCCTGGCCGCAGGGAAAGCCCAAGCCCCCGCCCGCCCGGCAGCGCAAGCTGGACCATGACGATCCGTGGACCTTGGCGCCGGAACTCATGGCCCTCTCGAAGATCCTGGATCAGGACGTGCTCAACGTGCCTTCCGTCCAGCGGGGGCTGAAAGCCAAGGTCCCCCCTTACGTCTGGCTCTCGGCCTATCAGGAGAAGAAGATCCGCAATTTCCACCGCAACTATGAACGGGCGCTCGGCATTGCCGAGGGCGGCAGATAATCGGTTCGGGGACGCAGCGGGTAATTGCTTTCCCTCTCAGGCGGCTTACGCATTCGCACAGGCTCGCGGGATACGCGCGGGGGTGTTCTTGGGGATGGGGATGCAGGCGGACGCGGACCTTGAGCTTCATGCGTGCATGACGCCCAACGTGCTCAAAGTGATGTTCATGCTGGCTGAGACAGAGCTGGACTATCGCCTGAAGCACGTCAGGATTTATCGCGGCGAGAACTTCGGCGAGGGCTTCGACCAGCTTCATCCCTATCGCAAGTTGCCCGTGCTCGTGGATCGGTGCGGACCGTCGGGCGAGCCGCACCGCGTCTTCGAATCCGGGGCGATCCTGATCTATCTGGCGGAAAGGACCGGTCGGTTTATCGGAACCGATGCCGCGCAACGAAGCACCGTGACGCAATGGCTCATGCTTCAGATGAGCAGTGTCGGACCGATCTTCGGGCAGGCGACCCACTTCAACCGGGCAGTACCGGATCAGGATTACGCCCGGCGGCGCTTTGTCACCCAGGGCGTCCGGTTATGCCAGCTTTACGATGAGAGGCTGGCGCAAGTCCCGTTCGTTGCTGGTGACGACTTCTCGATCGCCGACATGGCCACGTTTCCCTGGTTGTGGCGGCATCCCGGCATGGTCGGAATCGATGTTGCACCATACCGGCACTTGCGCCGCTGGCTCGACGAGGTCTCGTCCCGGCCCTCCTTCGCCAGGGCACACGCGCTCTACAAGACGCTGGTGGATGCCGATCGTGCCGACCTTGCCAGCGCCGATCCCGGAACGATCGACCGGCTATTGGGCAGGGGCGACTGGTTTCTCGTCGATTGAGAGGAGCGCGCCAATGCCGCCGCCCGAGGCTTACCGGGCGCCGCGGACCAGCCGTCCGGGACGCGCGCCGGTATGCGCGTCATTGCGGACGATGGCAGTCCCGGCAACCAGGGAGGCTGCGTAGCCCCGCGAGCGCTGGCCCAGCCGCCGCCCGCCTTGGGGCAGGTCGTATGTGGCGGTCGGACTGTCGAACGCGAGCTTGTCGTAGTCGATGACGTTGATGTCGGCGCGCTTTCCGCGCGCGATCGTGCCGCGATCGTTGAGGCCGACCGCCGCGGCGGTCTCGCGGCTGAGCGCGGACACCGCCGTCTCCACCGGGATACGCCCGCTGGCGCGGTCGCGCGTCCAGTAGCTCAGGAGATGCGTGGGCTGACTGGCGTCGCACAGGATACCGAGATGCGCGCCGCCATCGCCGAGGCCCATCACCGTATGCGGGTGCAGCATCATCTCGCGGCAGGCCTCCAGCGAGCCGTAGGCATAGTTGGAGGCGGGATGGGCGATGATCGCGCGGCCTTCGTCCTCCAGCATGAGGTCGTAGAGCATCTCGAGCGCGGACACGCCCTGCGCCCGCGCCCGCGCCGCGACGAACCGGTCCGGGCCGGGTTCGTAGTCGGGCGGGTTGCCGAGGCTGAACATGCGGTCGAAGTGCATGTCTTGCGCGAACGGCTCCATCTCGGCCAGGATGCGCGCCCGCAAGGACGGCTCCGCCAGCGCCTTGACCCGTTGCGGCAGGGGCAGATCGGCGATGCTTGCATAATGCATCGCCTTTGCAAGCGGATTGAAACTGAGATCGAGGCCATAGAGCGCACCGACCGGCCGCTCCGACACTTGTCCGCGCACCGTCATGCCCTCGGCGTTGAACTTGTCCATGATCGCCATCACCTCGCGCCAGGCTTCGGGATGACTGTGGCGCTGCATGACCGAAAGCGACATCGGCCGCCCCGCCGCCCGGCAGACGCGGCCGAACATCTCCATTTCGGCGACGGCATCGGCCGGGTCGAGGATGCCTTGCAGCACGCCGGTTCCGGTTTGTCCGAGGGCGGTGGCGATGGCGGTGAGTTCGGCTTCGGCGGCCTGTAGGGAGGGGGAGACGCGTCCGTCGCTGCCCTTGTGGTTGAGGCTTCGCGAAGTGGAGAAGCCCAGCGCGCCGGCG
>DATEEP010000058.1:0-3051 GCA_035281095.1 Novosphingobium sp.
GGATGAGCACGGCTAAATCGGCGCTACTCACTCTACCGCGAATCATCATCGCAGGATTCGGATGGCCAACAATCAAGCCGCCGCTTTCAAATCGGAGAGCGGGATCATGAGCGTCAGCTCATTGGTAGGCGATTGTAGGAAACCGCACCGCAGGTAAAATTGCTTCGCTTCTTCGCTGATTGCATGGACAATCATGCCACGGATACCAACAAGATCGGCGGCGGCAATCGTCCGGCGGCCAGCATCGCGAATGAGAGCTCTTCCAAAGCCTTTGCCCTGCAGGGTTTGGTCGATCGCCAGTCGAGCCAGAGCTATAACCGGAATAGGATCGGGCATATTTCGGCGGAATCGACCCACGGCCTCCGTGCAGGCGATCGAACTGGACGCCAGCGAATAATAGGCGATAACGCGCGCGTCATCGCACAGAACAAAAGTCCTGCTCGCTCCGCTCTCATGATTGGCACGCGCGCGGCGCCTGAGCCAATCGTCCAGCGAAGCTGTGCCGGAAGTGAATTCGTCTAGCAGATGACCATCATCAAGCGGAACTGGGGCGACGATCGTCACTGAGACTCCCACGGCGCGGGCGTTTGCATAGTCTTGCGCAGCTGTTCATTCGCTTGCGCGGGGCGATCGAGCATATCCAAAAACGCGCTATACGCTTCCGGCGAGACCGAGATAACACGTTGGTCGAGGATGGCATCCTCGGCCGCCTGTTTGGACGCGGCGATCATGAAATCGGAGCGCGTGCGGCCGAGCATATTCGCCGCACGATCAATCAGGGACTGCGTGTCCATTCGAACACGCAGATTTACGGCCTGGAGCGGCGTTTCCGAGGAAGCTGTTGTACGTGGCATGCCTTCAGTCCTTTACACCCCCATTCTTACCACATGAGATACACGGTGTGTATCTATTTTTGCGATGGGGGTGGCCGTATTTCCGGTTCGGGGAAGCTGAGCTTGGACGTGTGACGGCGGCTAATGGCGCTTATGCACCAGCACCTCACACTGTGGTGGTTCGGTTGAATAGCAATTTATCTATGCCAGCCCCTATCGATATTTCCAAGGGCATCGACATCGGTCTTGCCGAGCCGCTGAAAATCTCCTTTGGCGCCGAGCATCGTTATGAGCGGTTTCAGACAATCGCCGGCGACCCTGCGGCCGATGCCAACGGCCTCTATCGTTATCCCGCCGGAACGCCGCTCGCCGGCCGCTTCGCCACGATCGGCGCGCAGGGCGCGATCGTGCTGACGCCCGATGATGCGGCGAAGCTCAGCCGCAATAGCTATGCCGCCTATATCGACGTCGGCTTCAATCCAGTCCCGCGCTGGTTCGTCGCGGTTGCGGGCCGCGCCGAACATTATGACGACAGCGCCGGCGACACGATCAACGGCAAGTTCACCACGCGCTATGACTTCACTGGCAATTTCGCGATCCGGGGCACGGTCAGCAACGGTTTCCACGCGCCCGCCCTGGCCCAGTCGGCCTTCGCCCAGACGTCCAACCAATATACGACTGTCAATGGCGTTCAGACCTTCATCACGGCCAAGTCGGTGCGTCCCGGCACCCCAATCGGCGACGCGCTCGGCGCAAAGCCGCTGACGCCGGAAAAGTCCTTCAACCTTTCGGCTGGTTTTACCTACAAGCTGGGCTCCCACTTCAACCTGTCGGTCGATGCCTATCAGATCAAACTGGACGATCGCATCGCTCAGACCGGCTATCTGACCGGTGCGGGCGTTAGCGCCATATTGGTCGCCAACGGGTTCGATCCCAATTACTCCGTGCGCTATTTCGCCAACGCCATCGATATCCGGACAAGAACACGCTGCCGGACACCAATGGCTTCCCGCCTTATCCGGCCCAGTCACCCTTCGGCTCCTATGGCAGCTATTATTATGGCCGCCTGTCCTTCAGCTTCTGAGCGGAGAACAGCCAATGACCCGCCCTTCCGGCACACTCAAGCTAGGCGCCTTCCTGTCCGGGTACGGTTCGCACAGCGCAAGCTGGCGGTTGCCGGAAGTGGATGCCAATGCCTCGCGCAGCTTCGCGCCCTATGCGCGGGTTGCACGGAAGCTGGAGGAAGGGCTGTTCGATGCCCTCTTCCTCAACGACAGCGTGGCGGTCCCGGATCTCGACGCAGACTCACTTGCCCATAGCTCGCAGGGTATGCGTTGGGATCCGCTGACGTTGCTGCCGGCGCTGGCCGTAGTGACCAGCCGGATCGGCCTCATCGGCACGGCCAACACGACCTATAATGAGCCCTACACTCTGGCCCGCCGTCTCGCCTCGCTCGATCATCTGAGCGATGGGCGAGCGGGCTGGAACCTCGTCACCTCGCTGGGCGGCGCGGAGAATTTCGGTCACGAGGATCATGTGCTGCATGCCAGGCGTTATGAACGGGCGCAGGAATTCTTCGATGTCATCACTGGCCTGTGGGACAGTTGGGAGGATGACGCTTTCGTGCAGGACAAGACCGGCGGCATCTGGTCCGATCCGGCAAAAATGCACCTGCTGAAGCACAAAGGTCCGCATTTTCGCCGTCCAGGGGCCGCTGAATGCGGCCCGCCCCGTGCAGGGTTATCCGGTGATCGCCCAGGCCGGCTCATCCCATGACGGCCGTGAATTGGCGGCCCGCACGACCGAGTTGGTCTTCACCGCCGCCCAGACCATCGACGAAGCGCTGGCCTTCAACGCCGACATCACTGTCCGCGTCGCACGATATGGGCGCAAACGATCCGAGTTGCGCGTCCTTCCCGGCGTGTCGGTCTATGTGGGCAAGGATGCGGATGAAGCCCGCGCGCGCTACGAGACGCTTCAGGATCTTCTCGACCCGGTTGTGACGCTCAAGGGCATATCCCGCTTCGTCAACATAGGTGTTGATCTGTGGAAACTGCCGCTGGACGAACCTGTGATATTCCCCCTCCCCGCGCCGCCTGCGTCCGGGGCGCCCGGCCGCACAAATCATACCCGCTGGACTTGCGGAGATCGACGGTTTACGTAACCAACATATTGTCGGTTTTTAACGCCAACGGCACGATAATCGAGAAGATGGATG
>DATEEP010000059.1:0-49815 GCA_035281095.1 Novosphingobium sp.
GCTACCTGCCGCACGAGGCGGTGATGAAGTCGATCGAACTGCTCGGCACACACGTCATCCCCGAACTCAAAAAACGCGGCGCCGCCAAAATGGCTCAAGGCCTCCAAAATACCATCAAACAAACCGAAAAACACGTGGCGAAAAGCACTGTCGAGGAACGCGACGACCGCCAGAACCTCTGGGGTGGCAGCACGGTCGATCAGTACAACGCCGCCGTCAGCCCCGCGGAATAAGCCGTGCGATCCATCCGGTGATCCGGCGATGACGATCGCCGAAGCCCTGGCCGCCCTGCCCCCTATCCGGGCGGGCAAGGCGGCCCCGCATGCACTTGCCGAACGGCGGGCGATGACTGCCGAGAGCCTGAAGTCGGGCATGTGGCGTTCCGCTCCGGCGCTTGCCGAGGCCAAAGTGGACGAGATCGTGCTGGCAGGCCACCGGGCCCTCGCGTTTCGTGCAACTGGAAAACCGCTCGCGACTGTCGTACATCTTCACGGTGGCGGCTTTCGCCAGGGCGCGCCCGAACTGATCGCGGGCTACGCGGCGATGCTCGCCGCCGCTTGCGACGTGGATGTCGTCTGTCCCGCCTACGGTCTCGCGCCCGAACGTCCGTTCCCCGCCGGTCTTCACGATGCGCTGGCGGTCGTGTCCGCGCTGATCGATGCGGGCGCCGCCAACCTGATCCTCGCCGGAGACTCCGCCGGCGGCGGCATCGCCGCCTCGGCGGCGGCCATTTGCGCAGCGCACCGCGTTCCGCTGGCGGGCCTCGTGCTCCATTCCCCCTGGCTCGACGTCACGGTCTCCAGCGAGTGCTTCGAGCGCAATGCCGCCACCGATCCGCTTTTCTCGCGCCAGTCCGCCGAAGAAGCCGCAGCGCTCTACCTGCAAGGACATCCCGCGACGGACCCGCTCGCATCATCGTTGATGGGTGACGTGGACGGCCTGCCGCCGGTCTTCCTGAGTGTCGGAAGCGGGGAAGTGCTCGCTTGCGACAGCTGGAAATACAAGGAGCGCCTGGAAGCCCAGGGCATTCCGGTTCAACTATGTGAGGTCGATGGGATGGAGCATGTCGCCGTCACGCGCGGCATGGAGTTGACCGGTTCGCAGGAAGTCTTCGCCGCGACGCGGGCGTTCATTCGGGGGCTGGCCTCGCTTCCGGCCCGCTGAAGCGGCGATGGATCGCATCGCGCATGATCCTTGCAAGCTCCTCGCTCCGATCACGCACCGCTTCGACCGAGCCTGACAGCCCCAGGACCATCGGCACATGCAGGCCATGATCGGGGACCGGCACCGCCACCGACCAGATGTCGCCGCCGCTTTCCCCGTCGGTATAGCCGCGTGCCGCGATTACGGCGAGCGTTTCGAGGACCGACGGCAGCCGGGCGGGCGCTATGCGCGCCCGATAGGCAAGCCGCTCGATCTCCGACTGCTCGAGCGTCGACAGGAACGCGCCGCCGATCGTGGTGTCGAACAGCGGCACCCGCAGCCCGCGTTCCGCGCCCTTGTCCCCCACGCACTGGAAATCGACGATCTGCATGAACAGGTCGTTGGGAGTGGAAACGGTCACCACCAGGCCGGTCCGCTCCTGCACGTCCTTCACCACTTCCTGGACTTGCCCGCCCGCTCCATATGTTTCGATGATCCACCCGCTGAAGCTGGTCAGGCGGGGAGACGGCAGGTAGGTCTTGCTCCGGGCATTGAACACGAGGTGCGCGGAATCGACCATCGTCTTGAGCAACTGGTTGGTCGTCGAAGGATTGAGATCGAGCGCCCGGCCGACCTCGATGGCGCGCAGCGGGCGCCGGGCCGATCCGAACAGTTCCAGCACGTCGAGCGCGCGCGTGGCGGAACGGGACGAACTGCGCCGCTCACCGGGGCGCTTCGTGCGCATGGTTCGTCCGGGGTTGCCAATGGGTGCAAGGGAAATGGATGTCATCGGGGCATTCGCTGAAACATAAGAAGTGAAACGGCCAATAATCACACTAGGCCGTTATGTGGGGAAAGGAAACGTATGTCGAATCGGCCGAGCCGGTACGTAAGTCGCGATTCGATGTCGATCGCCCAGGGATGGACGATCGATCGCCTGACGCCGCCGAGCCGGCTCTTCGGCGCCAACGGCATCCGCGCGGGGCATGACGGCCGCATCTACGTGGCCCAGGTGGGGGGAAGCCAGGTATCGGCGGTCGATCCCGATGACGGGACGGTCGAAACGATCAGCCCGATGGGCGGCGGCATCGTCAGCCCCGACGATCTCGCGATCGACGATGACGGCACGATCTATTGCACCGAATTCACCGAAGGCCGGATCAGCATGCTGCGGCCCGACGGGACGACCGAAGTCGTCGCCGGCGACCTCCCCGCCGCCAATCCGATCACCCTGTATCAGGGACGCCTGATCGCGGGCGAATGCCGCCCCGGCGGACGGATCATGGAACTGGACCGCAACGGCGGCGCACCGCGGATCATCGCCGACAATCTCCCCCTGCCCAACGCCTTCGAGGTCGGGCCCGACGGCAAGCTCTATTTTCCGCTGGTCGGCGCCGAGGAGATCTGGCGCGTCGATCTGACCGGAGGCGAGCCGGAAGTCGTCGCGCGCGGGCTGGCCAGGCCCGATTCGGCCAAGTTCGATGCGCGGGGACGCATCGTCTCGACCCAGATGGGCAATGGCCAGGTCCTGCGCATCGATCCGCGAAGCGGCGCCAAGGAACTGATCGCCCAGTTGCCGCCCGGCCTGGATAATTGCACGTTCCTGGGCGAGCGGCTTTTCGTATCGCATCTCGACGGCTCGATCTTCGAAGTGACGTCCGGCGGCGGCGTGCGCGGCGTGCTTCCGCAAGGGCTGATATGGCCGCTCGGGCTGGCGCTTGGGCCGGACGGCTCGCTGCTCGTCGTCGACGGGCTGATGACCTACCTGCTCCGGCCCGGAGGGAACCTCGAAGTGATCGGCAGCTTCGCGATTCCCGGATATCCGGGGTTCGTGCGCGGCGCCGCGGCGGATACATCGGGCGCCTGGTTCGTCACGACCGGCATGGGCCATGTCGCCCGCTGGTGGCCGGGCGACGAGGCCGCCGAAGTGCTGTCCGCCGGGCACGATGCGCTGATGGGCTGTGCCGCCGGCCCGGACGGTGGCTGCGTGGTCGCGGAATCGGGCGCGGGGCGCGTGCTCCTGGTCGGCTCGGGCGAGACGATCGAGCTTGCGCGCGGGCTGGACCACCCCGTCGACGTGGCGCTTGGCGGAGACGGCGCGGTTTTCGTGTCGGAAGCGGGCGCGGGCCGAGTATCGCGGCTTGTGGCGGGCAAGACCGAGACCCTTATCGACGGACTCGCCCGTCCCGAGGGCCTGACCGTTTCCGGCGGACGGATCTTCGTGCTGGATGTCGAGCGCAAGGAGCTTGTCTCGTCCGACCTTTCCGGCGGCGACCGCCGTACCCTCGCCGAGCACCTGCCGGTCGGGTCGCCTCCCGGCGTCCCGCTGCAATTCTTCGGCGTGCTTGGCGCCCTGCCCGGTCCGATCCTGCGTTTTGCGGGTCTGGCCGCGGGATCGGACGGCACGATCTTCATCTCCGCCGACGCCGAAGGCAGCGTGCTGGCGCTGCGGCCCGAGGACAGTCGGGACTAGACCATGATGACCTTACATTGCTTCGTCATTGCGAGCCCTTCGGCTGGCTGTTTGCAACAGCCGCTCAGGATGAACTGCGCGAAGCAATCCAGGGCCTCGCTGCACCGCCCTGGATTGCCGCGGGGCTTCGCCCCGCGCAATGACGAAGTGATTCAAACCGAAATCATCATGCTTCAGACGTCAGGCCCGCTCCCAGCCGAGGACCTTGCGGGCGCAGCGACCGAGCAGCCACTCCTTGTCGTCGGCGGACAAGTCCGGATTGTCGAGCGTCGAAAACAGGGCCTCCGCCCAAGTGTAGAGCGGCCCGCCGAACATGCCCTGCAGCAGGGGGACGGCGTTGAAATCGCTGCCCCACATGATCCGTTCCCGGCCGAATGCATCCAGCGCGCGCTGGAGTACGGGGCGCACTTCCGGGAACGGAAACGCGGTGCCGCCGAACAGGGTTGGTGCGTGGCACCACTTCATGTGCACGTTGGGATAAGCCGCCAGCCGCAGAAGGTCGTCGAAATCCTCCGGCTTGAGGGGGACCCCGCAATGATCGAACACGACCGGAAGCGACGGGCAGGCGCGAATATACTGCTCGAAAAGCGCGGCGCGGCCCGGAGTGCCGATGAACATCGCCAGCCCGTGTTTTTCCGCCGTCTTGAAGAAAGCCATGCGCGCGCCCGAGCCGATCGCGTCCTCGTCTCCGCGTGAATCGAAGCGGTAGGCGCGGCATCCCGGCGAGGCGGCCATCTCCGCCATGACGAAGTCCAGATCGGGATCTTCAGGATTGACCCGAACGAGATAGCTGAACCGGTCCGGCCGGCGCATCGACGCCGTCCGCCCGCCCGGAGACACGGGCCGGTACTGGCCGGTCGGCAAACGGTAGCTCGGCATGGCGGACTGGGGCGGGCCGTCCTCGCCGAAATCCCACGCCTCGTCGATCAGCATCCCATGGATACCCAGCGCATCCATGGCATGGACCGCCGCATCGTCATCCATGGTGAGGAACAGGTGGACCTGCGAATCGACGATATCCAACTTCGTTTCTCCCGAGGGCATGCGCCGGCAGCGTTGACGATATACCGGGCGATGTCGAGGAGAGCAGAAAGTCGATGGTAGCGGAGGAGGGACTCGAACCCCCGACACGCGGATTATGATTCCGCTGCTCTAACCGGCTGAGCTACTCCGCCACATCGCAAGCCGCCACCAACCTGCACAGCCGGCGACAGGCGGCGGTCTTTACGTTGGGGTCCCGCCCCGGTCAACCACCGAAAACGCGGTTGTCGCGCGCCTGGCGCGAGCCGCGAAAGACGAACTCGCGGATCGGATTCCAGAGGCCGTCATGCCACGAATAGAGACCGAAACCATGGAAGCGGAAGCGACGAGGCGCGATTGCCGGCCGCAACGTGTCCTGAAGCGAACGCGCCTCGTGCGCCGAGACCTTGTTCTGCACGGTGATGTGCAGGCGCGGCGGCGGCTGATCCCGCCAGGTCAGCAAGCCAAGCAGGCGCTCGGCGATCTCGGCATGGAGCGCCACCATCGCCGGGCTGTGGACCGCGATCGCGGTGCCCGATTGCAGCGCCATGAGCCCGGTGATCTCCGCCGAGGGCGGAGCGACCCTCGCCAGATCGCCAAGCAGGCGGCGCACTTCGTCCTCGACCGACGGCGGCAGGGCGTGGAACAGCGTGACATGCGCGCGCAGCCGGTTGCGATCGGGCGGGTAATGCGCGCGGCGCAACGCATCGGCCCAGGCCAGCACATCCGCCGGCAGTTCCGCCGTGATCAGCAGCGGAACCCCGCGATTGGGCGGTGCCGGAGCGGGCACGGCGTCAGGCACTACCTGTCTCCTTCGACGGAATGAAGCCTGCTAAAGCCTTTGGTTTGAATCGCTTCGTCATTGCGAGCGTAGCGAAGCAATCCAGGGCAGTGGGACACCGCCCTGGATTGCCGCGGGGCTCCGCCCCTCGCAATGACGAGGCAACTTGAAGTCATCCTAACCTGGCACGAAGGGTTTCCCCGTAAGTCGATCATTCGGGACAGCGCGGCCGATCACATCTCCCCGCGCGCGCGGCGGATCGCGAACCATTTCGCGACATTGCGGTTATGGTCTTCCAGGGTCGCCGCGAACTCGTGGCCGCCCTTGCCGTCGGCGACCATGTAGAGCGCGTTAGTCCTGGCCGGGTTCAGCACGGCCGCGATCGACGCCCGTCCGGGGTTGGTGATCGGCCCTTTGGGAAGTCCCACCATGGTGTAGGTGTTGTAGTCGTTCGCCGCCTGGATTTCGGACTGCCTGATACGGCGGCCCAGCGGCTTGCCCTTGGTGATGGGGTAGATGATGGTGGGATCGGCCTGCAGCAGCATGCCCGTCTTCAGGCGATTGGAATAGAGCCCCGCCACCATCCGCCGCTCGCTGGGCTTGCCGGTCTCTTTCTCCACGATCGCGGCGAGCGCCACGGCTTGCTGGGGGGTTTTCACCGCGATGTCCCTGGCTCGCTTGGCCCACAGTTCCTTGACGGTGCGTTGCATCGCCGCCTGCATCCGCCGCAGCACCGCCTCGCGCGATTCGCCGCGCTCGAAATCATAGCTGTCGGGCAGGACCGAGCCTTCCTCGGGCACCCGAACCTCGCCGGCCAGTTGCGGCTGTGCCATCAGGCGTTCATGCACCAGGATCGAGGGCATGCCTTCGGGGATGGCGACGAACCGGCGAATGACTGCATCGCTCTGGATGATCGACAGCACTTGCGAGGCGCTGGCGCTGGCCGGGATCATGAACTCGCCCGCCTTGATCGGGGCGCCTCCGCCGAACAGGCGTGCGCGCAGCGAGAATGTGCTGGCCGATGAGATGATCTTCTCTTCCTCCAGCTTCGTCGCCACCGAATCCAGGCTGGCGCCGCTGGGCACCACGAAAGCGCGCTGCTTCTCGAGCGGCCCGTCGCCATACCAGCCCGCGACGAAGATGCCGCCGGCAAGCAGCAGCGCGACCGCGAGCAGCGCGGCTAGCAGGCAGCCGCGCCCGTGCATCAGTCTTCGAGTTTGCGCAGCACCAGGCTGGCGTTGGTGCCGCCGAAGCCGAAGCTGTTGTTGAGCGCGGCCCGGACGGAGCGCTTCTTGGCCTGCTTGGGAACCAGATCGACGCCGACGCAGCTCTCGCTCGGGTTGTCGAGGTTGAGCGTCGGCGGCACGACCTGGTCGCGGATGGCCAGTGCGCAGAAGATCGCTTCCACGGCGCCCGCGCCGCCCAGCAGGTGGCCGATGGCCGACTTGGTCGAACTCATCGAGACGTTGCCGACGGCATCGCCGAACAGGCGGCGTACCGCGCCCAGCTCAAGCTCGTCGCCCAGCGGCGTCGAAGTGCCGTGCGCGTTGATGTAGTCGATGTCGGCAGGCTCAAGCCCGGCCTTGCGCAGCGCCATCTGCATCGAACGGAACGCGCCGGAACCCTCGGGATGCGGCGCGGTGACGTGGTGCGCGTCGCCCGAGAGCCCGTAACCGATGACCTCGCAATAGATTTTCGCGCCGCGCGCCTTGGCGTGCTCGTACTCCTCCAGCACGACGACGCCCGCGCCCTCGCCCATGACGAAACCGTCGCGATCCTGGTCGTAGGGGCGGCTGGCCCGCTCGGGTTCGTCATTGAAGTTGGTCGATAGCGCCCGCGCCTGCGCGAAGCCGGCGATGCCGATGGGGCAGATCGTGCTTTCCGCGCCGCCCGCGAGCATCACGTCGGCGTCGCCGTCCTTGATCATCCGCGCCGCGTCCCCGATCGAGTGCGCGCCGGTGGAGCAGGCGGTGACGACGGCGTGGTTGGGGCCCATCAGGCCATACTTGATCGAGACCTGGCCCGAGATCAGGTTGATCAGGCGGCCGTGGACGAAATGCGGGCTGACCCGGCTCGGCCCCTTTTCCGCCAGCACCAGCGACTCGCTCTCGATCCCAGGCAGTCCGCCGATGCCGGAACCGATGGAGCAGCCCGCCATGTACCGCTCTTCCTCGGTCATCTCGGTGAGCCCTGCATCCTCGAGCGCCTGTCCGGCTGCGTCGATGCCATAGACGATGAACGGATCGACCTGGCGCTGGATCTTGTGATCGACGCGCTTGCCGGCGTCGAAGCCCCAGGGATGGTCGGCCGGCTTCACCTCGCAGGCGATGCGGCACTTCTGGTCCGATGCATCGAAGTGCGTGATCGGCCCCGCGCCGGATTTGCCCGCGATCAGGTTGCTCCAGGTTGTCTCGACGTCCGCGCCCAGCGGAGTGACAAGGCCCAGTCCGGTGATGACGACACGACGCATGAAACTCTCCGAATTCTTTCAATTCAAATAGAACAGGCCCGGACCCATGCGGCCCCGGACCTGATCCGAGGCTGTCGAGCCCCGTTCTTTCCCGTACCCCGCCGAGCAAGAGGCACGCCCTCGGGCATGCTCGGTCCAGCGGAGTGGGTCGTCGAGCCTCTCAGCCCTTGTTGTCTTCTATGTACTTGATGGCGTCGGAAACGGTGCTGATCTTCTCGGCCGCATCGTCGGGGATCTCGACGCCAAATTCCTCTTCGAACGCCATGACCAGCTCGACGATGTCGAGGCTGTCCGCGCCCAGATCGTCAATGAAGCTGGCATCCTCGGTCACCTTCTCGGCTTCGACGCCGAGATGCTCCACGACGATCTTCTTAACCCGATCGGCGGTATCGCTCATCAAATTACCCCTTCTGAAACGGAGGATGAAATATCGATTTCCGCCCTAGTGGCAGAGGCGGAAACTGGCAAGCTTTTCGCCTCCATCAACCCTTTTGCGGCTCCACGAGGCGCAAGTTGAGCTCGCGAAGCTGCTTCGCGGAGACCTCCGACGGCGCGTTCATCATCAGGTCCTCGGCCTTCTGGTTCATCGGGAAGACCACCACCTCGCGGATGTTGGGCTCGTCCGCCAGAAGCATGACTATCCGGTCGACGCCCGGGGCCGAACCGCCGTGCGGCGGCGCGCCGTACTTGAAGGCCGTGATCATGCCGGCGAAGTTCTTGTCGACCTCTTCCTGCGAATAGCCGGCGATCTCGAACGCCTTGTACATGATCTCGGGCCGGTGGTTCCGGATCGCGCCCGAGGACAGCTCAACGCCGTTGCAGACGATGTCGTATTGCCACGCCTTGATGTCCAGCGGATCCATCGTCTCGAGCGCTTCAAGCTCGCCCTGCGGCATCGAGAACGGGTTGTGGCTGAAGTCGATCTTCTTCGCGTCCTCGTCGTACTCGTACATCGGGAAATCGACGATCCAGCAGAACTTGAACTCGCCTTCCCCGATCAGGCCCAGCTCCTGGCCGACGCGGGTACGGGCGGCGCCGGCGAGCTTGGCGGCCTGGCTTTCCTTGCCAGCGGCGAAGAACAGGCCGTCGTCGGCGCCCAGGCCCAGTTCGGCGTAGATCCTGTCCATGTTCTCGGACCCATGGTTCTTGGCGATCGGGCCGCCGAACTCGCCCTGCTTGCGGGTGACATAGCCGAGGCCGGCAAAACCCTCGCCCCGCGCCCAGTCGTTCATGTCGTCGAAGAACTTGCGGCTCTTGTCGGCGGTGGCGGGGGCAGGAATGGCCCGCACCACGCCGCCCGAGCCGACGATCTTCTCGAACAGGCCGAAGCCCGAGGCGGTGAAATGCGCGCTGACGTCGGTGATGACCAGCGGGTTGCGCAAATCGGGCTTGTCGGACCCGTACTTCAGCATCGATTCGGCATAGGGAATGCGCGGGAACGGCGCGGGGGTGACGCGGCGGTCGCGTCCGAACTCCTCGAAAACGCCTTGCAGCACCGGCTCGATCGCGCCGAACACGTCGTCCTGCGTCACGAAGCTCATCTCGAAATCGAGCTGGTAGAATTCGCCCGGCGAACGGTCGGCGCGCGCATCCTCGTCGCGGAAGCACGGCGCGATCTGGAAATACTTGTCGAAGCCGGCCACCATCAGCAGCTGCTTGAACATCTGCGGCGCTTGCGGCAGCGCGTAGAACTTGCCGGGATGGACGCGGCTCGGCACGAGATAGTCGCGCGCGCCCTCGGGCGAGCTGGCGGTCAGGATCGGGGTCTGGATCTCGGTGAAGCCCCGGTCGTTCATCCTCCGCCGCAGCGAGGCGATGACCTGGCTGCGCAGCATCATGTTGGCGTGGACCCGCTCGCGCCGCAGGTCCAGGAAGCGGTACTTGAGGCGGATGTCCTCCGGATATTCCTGCTCGCCCGCGACCGGCATCGGCAGTTCCTCGGCGCGCGACTGCACCGTGGCGGAGCGGGCATAGACCTCGATCTGTCCCGTCGCGAGGTTGGCGTTGACCGTGCCGTCGCTGCGCGACTTCACCTCGCCGTCGATCGTCACGACGCTTTCGACCCTGAGCGAATCCAGCAGTCTGAGCGCCGGGCTGTCCTCGTCGGCGACGATCTGGGTCACGCCGAAATGGTCGCGCAGATCGACGAACAGGACGCCGCCGTGATCGCGCTTGCGATGGATCCAGCCCGACAGGCGAACGGTCTGCCCCGCCTCGGCCGCGCCGAGCGAGCCACAGTCATGGGTGCGATAAAGGTGGGTCATAGGAAGGATCACACACGAATAGGATGCCGGATTTGGCTGGCGTCGCCCTAATCGAGAGTTTCGGCAATATCCAGCCCCACCGGATTGCCCGCAAGCGCGATGCAAGCGCCGTGCAAGGACGATGCATGCGCGATGCAAGCGTAACGGCTGCTCAACCATTCAAAGCTATGGTTTCCCGCACGGCTCATGGAAAATTGCCGAAGGAACCGGTGTTTTGGTGGACGAGATCGTCATCGATGGCCTGGCGGAGGACGACTTCCGCCGCTCGATCGAGACCATGCTCAGGCGTGGAAAAACGGACGACGCCGCCGCGCGGCTGAAGGTGCTGCTGCCGCTGCATTGCGGGCCGGGCCGGCTGTTGCCCGAACGGTTCCTTTCCGTGTCGCCCGCCGACATCGAAATTCGCGGCTGGGACGATCTGGGCGCCCGCCTGGCCAGGCACGACCGGCCGGGCCAGCCGATCACCGCCATCTCGATCCAGACGTTCGTGTCCGACGAGGAATCGGGCGATCACGGCGCCTTCCTCCCCCGGCTCGCCACGAGCTATTTCAACGACGCGGCGTTTCCCTTCTCCGAAGCCGATCGCGACGACCTGCTGGAGGGCTACACGGTCTACGGCTGCCAGTGGGACGGCGACTTCGAGGACCATGACGAGATGCTTTCGCTCGTCGGCATCGAAGACCTGCACCGCGCGGTCGCCGAGCTCGAGGCCGACCTGATGTCGACCGACGCGCCGTCCCCCTATGCGATCGAGGCCGGCGCGGTGGGTGCGTGCTATCTGGGAGTGCTGCTCCAACAGGCGATCGGGGACGCGGTGCGCACCAGGGGCCTGCCGCGCACGCTGAGCGTGTTCGCGGGCAACAGCGGAATTTATCCGTTCTTCGACGCGCCGGTCGTGGCGGCAGCAGAGGTCGCCAGCGATGCGGAACCCTCACCCGTCGGATTTGACGACGAGCGCGAAGAGCCCGCCTCCGAGATGGCCAGCCTCGAAAGCCTGATGGGGCTTTCGGCCAAGCGACCCGCCAAACGGCCTGTGATCGTGTTCGACGCCGCCGAGGAGCCGCCTGCCGCGGAACCCGAGCACGAGCACGAGCACGAGCACGAGCATGGACACGAGCCGCGGCCTGAAGGCGAGCCGGTCGTCGAGCCCGAGCCGGAACCCCGGTTCATCATCATCGAGCCGGAACCCGAAATACCATCGCGGCCCGAGCCGATGCACGAGCCGAAGTACGAGCCGGAGTACGAGCCGGAGTACGAGCCGGAGTACGGGCGCCAACGCGAGCTGGAACCCGCTGCCCGGCTCGAACCCGAACCGATGCCCGAACCCGAACCCGCACGCTCCCCCGCCCCCGCGCCGGCCGGGGAACCGCCGCTGGCTCAGGTCCTTCCGCTGCGCCCGCCGATACCCGCCGCGCCCCTCGCCACGGAGCGCGAACCGGCCGATCCGCCGATGATGACCACCCGCGAGCTGATCGCGTTCCTGCGCGCCCGCGATCCCGACATGCGGGCCGAGACCGCCGCAGGCGACGACCCGCATGTCGCAGAAGCCGCCAAGACTGTGGATAGCTCCCCGCCTCCCCAGCCCCATCGCACCCGCCGGCTGCGGATGGCCGAGCCCGCGCCGGAGCCTAAGTCGCGGCAATGGCTCGATAAGCTGTGGGAACTGCCGGCGGTGCGATCATTGTCGGCCTGGCTACGCGGAAGTTGATCGGAGCAGGCGATCGGCGTAACGCCCCGATCATATGAAGATCCACAAGCTGATTACGGACAGCGGCGAACTGGCGGACCTGTGCAAGCGCCTCGCCAAATCGAACTTCGTCACCGTCGACACCGAATTCATGCGTGAGAACACGTACTGGCCGGAATTGTGTCTGGTCCAGATCGCCGACGAAGCCGAAGCCGCCGCCATCGATCCGCTGGCGCCGGGAATCGACCTCTCGCCGCTGCTGGATCTCCTCACGGACAACGAGGATGTGCTCAAGGTCTTCCACGCCGGGGGCCAGGATGTGGAGATCATCTACAACCTCACCGGTCGCACGCCGCATCCGATCTTCGACACCCAGATCGCGGCCATGGCCATCAGCCAGTCCGAACAGATCGGCTATTCGAACCTCGTCGAAAGCTGGCTCGGCCTCACCATCGACAAGGGCGCCCGCTTCACCGACTGGTCGCGCCGGCCGCTGACCGAGCGGCAGATCGAATATGCGATCGGGGACGTCACCCATCTGGCGAAGATATTCCCGCGCATGCTCAAGAAGCTGGTCAAGGCCAACCGGGGCGAGTGGCTGAACGCCGAGATGGAGAAGCTCGCCGATCCGGACAACTACCGCAACGATCCCGGACAAGCCTGGAAGCGGATCAAGGCGGCAGGGCGCAACCCCAGCGTGCTCGGGCGGCTGAAGGCGCTGGCCGAGTGGCGCGAGCTGGAAGCGCAGGACAAGAACATCCCACGCGGCCGCATCGCCCGTGACGAGACCGTGGCCGACATCGCCAGCCATCCGCCCAGGGCGCAGGCCGACCTCGCCAAAGTGCGCGGACTATCTCAGGGTTGGAAGGACAACGAGATCGGCCGACGGCTGATGGCGACGCTGGAACGTGCCGCGCCGCTGCCCGACGACCAGTTGCCCCCGCGCACCGACCGTGGGGCGCCGCTGGGCAAGGAGGGCGCGCTGGTGGCCGACCTGCTGAAGCTGCTACTCAAGATCAAGTCGCGCGAGATCGACGTGGCGGCGCGGCTGCTCGCGCGCAGCGACGAGCTGGAGCAGCTCGCCGCCGGCGTTCGCCGCAACCTGCCGATCCTCGAAGGCTGGCGCTACGAACAATTCGGGCACGATGCGCTCGATCTGGTCGAAGGCAAGCTGGCGTTCGCGGTGATCGAGGGCAGGTTGAAGATGACGCATGTCGATGACGTCGACGGCGTTGCCGATGCGGCGGAGTGAGAATTCGATCCTCCCGGCACGGGGAGGATTTTGTCTGCCATGACCGTCTACCACCCCACCCTCAAGCAGCTGCAATATCTCGTCGCGCTGCACGAGCATGAGCATTTCGGCCGCGCGGCCGAGGCTTGCTATGTCTCGCAATCGACGCTGTCGGCGGGCCTGCGCGATCTCGAGGCGCTGCTTGGCGTGGTGCTGGTCGAGCGAACCAAGCGCGCGGTCCGATTCACCCCGCTAGGCAACGCGGTGGTCGAGCGCGCGCACCGCATCCTGCGCGAGACCGAGGAATTGTCCGACCTCGTCCAGTCGAGCGGCCAGCCGCTGTCGGGCGAGATGCGGATGAGCGTCATTCCCACCATCGCGCCGTTCCTGCTGCCCCGCATGCTGCCGCGCCTGCGTCGCGAGCGGCCGAACCTGAAACTGTTCCTGCGCGAAGAGACCAGCGCCGCCGCGGTAGAATCGCTGCACCACGGGCGCGCCGACTGCGTTCTGCTCGCCCTGCCCTATCCGACCGGCGAGGTGGACACCGAAACGATCGAGTTGGACGCGTTCTATGTCGCCTTTCCCAAGGACGATCCCAGAAGCGATTGGGGCGACCCGCCGGCCGAAGTGACGCCGGCGGCGATCGACGAGAACCGGCTGCTGCTGCTGGAGGACGGGCATTGCCTGAAAGACCACGCCCTCGCCGCCTGCAACCGGCCCGAGCTGCGGGCCAGCGCGGCGATGATCGGCACGTCGCTGCACACGCTGGTGCAGATGGTCGACAACGGCCTGGGAGTGACGATGCTGCCCGAAATGGCGCTCGACGCCGGCATCCTCAACGGCACCAACGTCGTCGCCCGCCCCCTGAAGTCGAACAACGCCAACCGCGAAATCGCCCTCGTCTGGCGCAAGAACTCGCCGCGCGGCGACGAATTCCGCATGCTGGCCGAGGAATTGCGGCGGGGTTAGGCCGGTTCGGGGCGCGAAAACGCACCGCGCCCCAGATAGCGGTCCAGTTGAGGCCCGCCTTCCTTGATGATCCGCATGGTATCGGTGGTATCGAGACTGGCGATCACTTCGAGCGCACGCTGGGCGGCCGGGCGCGCGCGGATTTCCTCCACCCAGCGGTGGAGCGCGGGCCGGTCGGAGATGTCGATGCTCTTGGGATAGCTGCCCCGCAGCCAGGGCCATGTCGCGATGTCGGCGATCGTGAATTCGTCCCCGGCAAGGTACGCACTTTCCCGGAGCCGCGTTTCGAGCACGTCGTAGATGCGCTTCACTTCGGTCGTGTAACGGGCATTCGCATAGTGCTGGTTCTCATGCTTCGCATACCATGTGAAGTGGGCGTGCTGCCCGCTCATCGGGCCGACGCTGGCCATCTGGAACATCAGCCATTGCCAGGCGGCGTAGCGGCCGGCGGGGTCGGCGGGCAGCAGACGCCCGGTCTTCTCGGCAAGGTAGAGCAGGATCGCGCCCGATTCCCAGATCCTGAACGGGGAGCCATCGCCGCGGGCGGGGCCCTCGCCGTCGACCAGCACCGGCACCTTGCGATTGGGCGTCAGTTCGCCGAACGCCTCCTCGAACTGGTCGCCGCGCAGCACCTCGACGTATCTGAAGTCATAGGCGAGACCCAGTTCCTCCAGCGCGATCAGGACCTTGACCACATTGGGACTGCCCATCCCGTATAGCGTTATCATCGTCCCCTCCCCGAGGCTGCTCAATCCATGTGCTTGATGCCGACGCGCAAGTAATCCCAGCCGGTGACCAGCGTCAGGATCGCCGCGCTCCACAGGCAGGCGAGCCCGCTGAGGTGGATCCAGGCTTCTTTCGGGAAAGCACCCGCAAGGATCAGCGCGCCCAGCGCCACGAGCTGCAAGGTCGTCTTCCACTTCGCCAGCCGGGACACCGGCACCGAGACCTGAAGGCCGGCCAGGAACTCCCGCAAGCCCGAGACCGCGATCTCGCGTATCAGGATGATCAGCCCGGCGATGACATGGAGATCGCCCACGTAGGGCCCGCTCAGCCGGCCCTGCGCGGTCAGCACGAGGATCACCGCCGCCACCATGATCTTGTCGGCGATCGGATCGAGGAACACGCCCAGCTTCGAGACCGTCCCCTGCGAACGCGCGAGGTATCCGTCGAAATAGTCGGTGACGCCCATCAGGCAGTAGACCGCGAATCCGATCGCATATCCCAGTTCCCATTTCGGCCACCACAACAGCGCGGCAAGGATGGGCACGGTGAGTATGCGGGAAAGCGTCAGCAGATTCGGAACGGTAAGCATCGGTCTGGGGCCATAGCGTCGAAAGGCGCACTAAAAAAGTGTTCGGTGGACTTGCCCGGTCCGGCGATCACGTTATGGGTTCGGCGCTGCACAGCACTGCCCGAAGCGAGGCCATGACAACATCGACCGAGCTGCTCAAGACCCGCCGTTTCCTGCCGCTTTTCGTCACGCAACTGCTCGGTGCCTTCAACGACAACCTGTTCAAGAACGCCATGGTGCTGTTTGTGGTCTACAGCGTCTACAGCTCCGAACAGGACGAGGCATGGTTCAGCGCCATCGCCTCGGCGGTGTTCGTGATCCCGTTCTTCCTGCTCTCGGCGTTGTCGGGACAACTGGCCGACATGCGCGACAAGGCCAGGATCATCCGCATCGTCAAGCTGTGCGAGATCCTGATCATGATCGTCGGCGCGGCGGGCCTGTTCCTGGCCTGGGAAGGAACGGCGGTGACGACTTTCGCGATCCCGCTGATGCTCCTGGCCCTGTTCGCGATGGGGGTGCATTCGACCTTCTTCGGCCCGATCAAGTACGCGATCCTGCCGCAGCATCTCAAGCGTGAGGAAGTGCTGGCGGGAACCGGCCTGGTCGAGGCGGGAACCTATATCGCGATCCTTGCGGGCACCATCGTCGCCGGCTGGATCGACGTCGAATGGTCGGCGCTGGCGGTGCTGGTGCTGGCATTGTGCGGCTATGTCGCGGGTCGTCAGGTGCCGCCCGCTCCGCCGCAGATGCCTCCACAACCGCTCGATTTCCATGTGATCCGCGCCTCGATCAACCTCGTGCGACGGACCACGCATGACCGCCGCGTGTTCCTGGCGATCGTGGCGATCAGCGTGTTCTGGGCGATCGGCGCCGTCCTGTTCATCCAGTTCCCGCCGCTCGCCAAGAACGTGCTCTCCGCGAGCAAGGAAGTCGCCAGCCTGTTCCTGGTAATGTTCTCGGTGGGCGTCGCGATCGGCTCGATCTCGATCAACGCCCTGCTCAAGGGCCACGTCTCGGCACGCCACGCGCCCGCGTCGGTCATCATGATGGCGGTGTTCCTGGTGCTGTTCCAGGTGGTCTGCCGTTTCTGGACCGAGCGGCACGACGGCGGCGAGCTGATGGACGTCGCGACGTTCGTGGTTCAGCCCCTGGCGATTCCGCTGCTGCTGACACTGCTCGGCATCGCGGTGGCCGGCGGCATGTTCGTGGTGCCGCTCTACGCCTTCCTGACGACCTTCGTGGAAAAGTCCGAGGCGGCGCGCACCGTCGCCGCCAACAACATCGTCAACTCGGGGGCGATGGTGATCGGCTCGCTCATCGCCGCGGGGCTCAGCGCGGCCGGGATGGCCATCATCGAGCAGCTGCTGGTGGTCGCCGCGCTATGTATCGTCACCGCCTGGCTGGGACGCAAGCTCTACCTTGCCGAAGCGGCCGTGCCCGCCTGAAGGTTCAGGTGATGAAGACCGTCACCGCCGCGAACGTGGCGCAATAGGCGGTCAGGAATTCGCGCCAGTCGCGCCGCGAGATCACTTTCCAGCCCCGCATCTTCTCGGGCTCGTCCGGCTCGAGAAGTCCGGTCACGTGCAGCGGCAGGCTCTGCCGGAAAGGGTGGCGAGCGGCGTCGCTGCACAGCACCAGGGCGCGTCTTCTCATCGTCATGGCGCCATGGTTACGATTTCGTTAACCGGGGCGCCAGCGCCTCCTCGAACGCTTCCCAATCAGGGACAGGTCGTCAGTCCGCGGGCGCGGCTTTCTTCGACAGCGACAGGATGTGTTTCCACTCCGCCGGAGTCACCACCGCCACCGACAGCCGCGACAGCTTGACCAGCTCGGTCTCGGCGAGCGCCGGGTCGCCCTTGATCTCCTTCAACGTCACCGGCCGTTCCAGCTTCCCGACCGGCTTGACCTTGACCGCGGCCCACTTCCCCTCGGGATCGCTGGGGTCGGTGAGCCCGGCCTGGCTGACCTTCGCCACCCCGACGATCTCCTTGCCGATGTTCGAATGGTAGAAGAACGCCTCGTCCCCCACTTTCATCGCCCGCAGGTTGGCGGCGGCGCGGTGATTACGCACACCGTCCCACGTACCCTCGCCTTCCGCGACCAGGTCATCCCAGCCATAGGCGTCGGGTTCGGATTTCATCAGCCAGTAGTTCTTGCTCATGGAGTGCCCTTGCGAACATCGGTGTAGTAATCGCCGTTAAGCCGAGAAAGGGATTTTCGCCACATGGTCACCCCCTGTATTCCCCTGCTAAGCTTGGGCGACAGCCCGGACCGCCTCGCGCCCCGGCTGGGCGCCAGCTTCCGCGAGCACGGCTTCGCGCTGGTCGCCGATCACTGCATCGACCCCGGCCTGATCGCGTCGGCATGGTCTCTCGCGCGGCGATTTTTCGCACTCGGCGAGCGTGAGAAGCTGCGCTATCGCCTCGAAGGGCTGGCCGGCGCGCGGGGCTACACCCCGTTCGGCACGGAGATTGCCAAGGGCGCGAGCGTCCACGATCTCAAGGAGTTCTGGCATGTGGGACGCGAACTGCAGCCGGGCCATTCCCTCGCGGACGCGATGCCGCCCAACGTCTGGCCGACGGAAATCGCGGGGTTTCGCGAGACGTTCACCAGCCTGTTCGCCGAATTCGACCGCATCGGCAATCTGCTCCTGTCCCACATCGCCCGCGACCTCGGCCTCGCGCCCGACTGGTTCGAGCCGGCGACGCAGGACGGTAACTCGGTCCTGCGTCTGTTGCACTATCCGCCCCTGGAGGACGGGCGGCAGGGCGCACCGCGCGCTGGGCCGCACGAGGATATAAACCTCGTCACCCTGCTGCTCGGCGCCGAGGAAGCGGGGCTTGAGCTGCTCGGTCGGGACGGTGCGTGGTCGGCGGTGTCGCCGCCGGAAGGCGCGCTGGTGGTCAATGTCGGCGATATGCTGCAACGGCTGACCAATCATGTCCTGCCCTCCATCACGCACCGGGTCATCAACCCGTCGGGCCCGGCCGCCCTGCGCAGCCGCTACGCCATGCCGTTCTTCCTGCACTTGCGCAGCGACTTCCCGATCAGGACGCTGCCCCGGTGCATCGGGCCGGGCAATCCGGACCGCTATCCAACGCCCATCACCGCCGACGATTTCCTGCAGGAGCGTCTGAGGGAGATCGGCCTGCGCTCCTGAACGGACAAAACCGCACGAAAGTGCGAAGGATTTACGATCCCTTTAGACCAATGCGCGTAAAGCTGCGGAGCGATCGCTGCGGGGGACTTGGGCGTGCGTACGGAAATGCCAATACTGGTTGAGACCGACCGGCGCTCCGACAGCATGCGCGGTCTTCACATCGGCTCGGCCGAGCGCGACATCATCGCGCTGGGCATCGCCATAGCCGCGATCATCATGTTCGTCGGGACCGGCGGGACCGTGCTTCCCCAGGTCGTTCGCTCCATGACAGGCGCGGGCGGGGCCGCCGACACGGTCCTCACCAACGCGCTATTGCTCAACATCGCACTGATCATATTCGGCTGGCGGCGTTATCGACAGCTCTGCGCCGAGATCGAACAGCGCAAGGAGGCGGAGGAACGCGCGCGGACCCTGGCCGAGACCGATTCCCTCACCGGCTGCTTCAATCGCCGCACGCTTTCCGACAAGACCGAGCGGCTGCTCGCGCAGTCCGCGCAGCGCGGCGAGGCGGTCGTGCTGATGATGATCGATCTCGACAACTTCAAGCAGATCAACGACTACAATGGCCACCGCACCGGAGACGAAGTGCTGCTCGCCTGCGCACGTCGGATCACGACGGCGCTTCCCCAGAACGCGGTGCTTTCCCGGCTTGGCGGCGACGAGTTCGCCTGTGCTTTCCCGGTGAACGCCGAAGGGCGCGATTTCGTGGAACGGGTAGCCACCGCGACGATCCAGGCAATCTGCCAGCCGGTCGTCGTCAATGGCTCGACGATCACCGTCTCGGCCTCGATGGGCATCGCCCAGCACGGCCTGCCCGGTGCGGTCGACGACGGCGGCTGGGAGGCCAAGACGCTGCTCCACATGGCTGACATCGCCATGTATCACGCCAAGAAGCAGGGCAAGAACGGGCACTCCTGGTTCGAACGGCCGATGGAGGACGAACTGCGCTATCGCAAGGACCTCGAGGAAGGCATCCGGCGCGGCATCGTTCAGGGTGAGTTCGTGCCGTTCTACGAGCAGCAGATCGACCTCGCGACCGGCGAGCTGACCGGCTTCGAGATGCTGGCCCGCTGGAAATCGCCCGACATGGGCCTCGTCAGCCCCGACGTCTTCATCCCTATCGCCGAGGACATCGGCGCCATCGGCGATCTTTCCGAAGCGGTGATCGGCAAGGCGCTGGAAGACGCCCGCTCCTGGGATCCCAAACTGACGCTGGCGGTCAACATCTCGCCGATCCAGCTTCGGGACCCCTGGTTCGCGCAGAAGATCCTCAAGCTGCTGGTCAAGGCCAATTTCCCGCCCGAACGCTTCGAAATCGAAATCACCGAAAGCTGCCTGCACGAGAACATGGCCGCGGTCCGTTCGCTGATGGCGAGCCTGCGGAACCAGGGCATCCGCGTCACGCTCGACGATTTCGGCACGGGCTACAGTTCGGTCGGCCAGCTGCAGGACCTGCCTTTCGACCGCATCAAGATCGACCGCACATTCGTGGCCGACCTGACCATGAGCAAGGAAGCGAGCACGATCGTCAGGGCGATCGCGATGCTCGGCAAGGGTCTTGGCCTGCCCGTCGCGGCGGAAGGGATCGAGACAGCCGACGTACTCGACGAACTGCGGCGGTTCGAGAACATGAAGGGCCAGGGCTATTTCTACGGCCGACCCGAACCGGCCGAAACCGTGCGGACCAAGCTTGCCGCGCAGGGCCTGCTGCCTGGCGTGGCGGCGGCAAAGACCGGGGCTCCCGAAGCTCCGGAGATGCCTTCGCGCCTTGCGGGGAACGGCTGACCCGCTACTGGAGGCCGCCGACTCCAGCAGGTTTTGACCGCCTGCCGCGATTTCCGAGCCGCGAGATGGTTCCATCTCGCTCGAAATCGCTCTACATCGCGGGGGTTATGCGGATCGCTTTCACCAAGATGCACGGCCTGGGCAACGACTTCGTCGTCCTCGACGGACGCGACAAGCCGTTGCCGCCGATCGGCGCGACTGCCGCCGCCGCGCTGTCCGACCGGCGGACGGGCATCGGCTGCGACCAGCTGATCCTGATGGAACCGTCCGAAGCCGCCGATTTCCGCATGCGTATCTTCAATGCCGACGGCGGCGAGGTGGAAGCCTGCGGCAACGCCTCGCGCGCGGTCGGCCTCCTCCATGGAGAACCCGCGCGGATCGAAACGCTGGCCGGCGTGATCTCCACCTTTCCCGGCAAGGGCGGCATCACCGTCGAGATGGGCGTGCCGCGCTTCGGCTGGGAGCAGATCCCGCTCGCCTACGCGATGGACACCCACGCCATGCCCGTGGCCTGGGAAGACCTTGCCGATCCGATCGCGGTCAACATGGGCAATCCCCACGCGATCTTCTTCGTGCCCGATTGCAACGAGGTCGACCTCGAACGGCTGGGCCCGATCATCGAGCATGACCCGCTGTTTCCCGAGCGCGTCAACGTCAACGTCGCCACCGTCACCACGCGCGGCACGATCCGGTTGCGGGTGTGGGAGCGCGGCACCGGCCTGACTCGCGCCTGCGGCACCGGGGCCTGCGCCACCGCCGTGGGCGCGATGCGGCGCGGGCTGGTCGACCGGCGGGTGATGGTGACGCTGCCGGGCGGTCCGCTGGTGATCGAATGGCGCGATGGCCCTGGCGAGGATGGACAGGTGGTGATGACCGGCTCCGCCGCGACCAGCTTCGTCGGCAGCTTCGATCCGGCCGAGTATGGCCTGGATGAGACCAAGACCCCTCGATGAGCGTTCAGGTGCTGTCGCTCGGGTGTCGGCTGAATCTGGCCGAAAGCGAGAAAATGCGCGGTTTTCTGGGCACCGACGAGAACGTGGTCGTCGTCAATAGCTGCGCGGTGACCGGCGAGGCGGTGCGCCAGACCCGCCAGGCCATCCGCCGCGCCCGTCGCGCCAATCCCGATGCCCGGCTGCTCGTGACCGGCTGCGCCGCCGAAGTGGAACGCGAGATGCTTGCCGCCATGCCCGAGGTGGACGGTCTCGTCGCCAATGCCCTCAAGCTCGATCCGCGCGCCTGGAACGTGCCGGCGCGCTCGTTTGCAACGCCGTTGCAACGGCATTACACGCGCGGTTTCGTGCAGGTGCAAAACGGTTGCGACCACTCCTGCACCTTCTGCGTCATCCCGCAAGGTCGAGGCCCGAGCCGGTCGCGCCCGGTCGCCGAAATCCTGCGCGAGATCGAAGGCCATCTGGCCGCCGGCGTCAACGAGGTCGTCCTGACCGGGGTCGACCTCACCTCGTGGGGCACCGACCTGCCGAACGCGCCGCGCCTCGGCGCGCTGGCGAGCGCGATCCTCGAAATGTTTCCCGCCCTGCCCCGCCTGCGCCTTTCGTCGATCGACGGGGCCGAGGTCGACGACGCGCTGTTCGCGCTGCTGGCGGGTGAACCGCGCATGATGCCGCACGTGCACCTCTCGCTCCAACACGGCGACGACCTGATCCTCAAGCGGATGAAGCGGCGGCACACGCGGGCGCAGGCCATCGACCTCGTCGCGCGGTTGCGGGAGCGGCGCCCGGACCTGTCCGTGGGCGCGGACCTGATCGCCGGCTTCCCGACCGAGGACGAGGCGATGCACCGGGGCAATCTCTCGATCGTTCGCGATCTGCGCATCGTCCACGGCCACGTCTTTCCCTTCTCTCCCCGCCCCGGCACGCCCGCCGCGCGGATGCCTCGGGTCGATCCGGCGCTGGCCAAGACGCGGGCGGCGCAGCTGCGCGCCGAAGTCGCGCGCCAGCGTCGGGACTGGCTCGGCTCGCTGATCGGCACGCCGCTCAAGGTCCTTGCGGAACGCGACGGGACCGGCCATGCGGAAAACTTCGCGGCCGTCCGGCTGCCCGAGGGGGTCGCCGCCGGCAAAATGGTCGCGATCACGCCGCACAGGATCGTCGAAGGGTTGCTGGAATGAGTTCCGAGGAAGCGTCTCCGGGCGCGTCGACCGACCCATGGACCCAGCGCCTGTTCGGCGGCTTCCGCAAGACCACGGAGCGACTGTCCGAGAATCTCTCCGGGATCGTCTCGACGACGCGGCTCGACGATGCGCAACTTGACGATCTCGAAGACGCGCTGATCATGTCGGACCTCGGCCCGCGCGCCGCCGCGCGCATCCGCGACAAGCTGGCGCAGGCCCGGTTCGAGCGCGGCGCTGACGAGCAGGCGATCCGCGAGGCGATGGCGCAGGAGATCGCCGAGATCCTGCGCCCCGTGGCCAGGCCGCTGGAGGTCGTCGCCTTTCCCCGCCCGCAAGTGGTGCTGGTGATCGGCGTCAACGGTTCCGGCAAGACCACCACGATCGCCAAGCTGGCGCACTTGTTCCAGGAACAGGACTATGGCGTGATGCTGGCGGCGGGCGACACCTTCCGCGCCGCCGCGATCGGCCAGCTCTCGGTCTGGGCGGACCGGCTGGGCGTTCCCATCGTCAAGGGTCCCGAAGGCGGCGATCCCGCCAGCGTGGTGTTCGATGCGGTGAAGGAAGCGACCGGCACCGGCATCGACGCCCTGATCGTCGATACCGCCGGACGGCTCCAGAACAAGCGCGAGCTGATGGACGAATTGGCCAAAGTGCGCCGCGTGCTCGGCCGCCTGAACCCGGAAGCCCCGCACGACGTTGTACTGGTGCTGGATGCCACCAACGGCCAGAACGCGCTGAGCCAGATCGAGATATTCAAGGAAGTCGCCGGAGTGACCGGACTCATCATGACGAAGCTTGACGGCACCGCGCGCGGCGGCGTGCTGGTCGCGGCGGCGGAGCAATACGGGTTGCCGATCCACGCCATCGGCGTCGGCGAGAAGATCGACGACTTGCGGCCGTTCGACCCGGACCTGGTCGCCCGTGTGATCGCGGGGGTTGCGAGATGAATCAGGCGCAAGACCCCAGCCAGGGCCCCGGCCACCCCGAGCTTGTCGCAGCGCAGGCGGAAAAGAGGGCAAAACCGAAAAGCTCCTGGCTCAACCTGCTGGTCGATTTCGGGCCGCTGCTGGTGTTCTTCATCGCCTACAAGGTATACGCCCCCGCTGGCGACGACGCGCTGGGCGTGGTGGTGGCGGTGACCAAGAGCACCTTGGCGTTCATGGCGGCCACGGTGGTATCGCTGGTCGTTTCGAAATGGCGGCTGGGCCATGTCTCACCCATGGTCTGGCTCTCGACCGTGCTGATCGTCGGCTTCGGGGCGCTGACCGTGCTGCTCAACGATCCGTTCTGGATTCAGGTCAAGCCGACCGCCGTCTACCTGATGTTCGCCGCCGTGCTGTTCGCCGGACTGATGCGCGGCAAGCCGATGCTGCGCTATCTGCTGCAGGCCGCGTTCGAAGGTCTGGACGAGGCCGGCTGGCTAAAGCTGTCGCGCAACTGGGCGATTTTCTTCCTGTTCCTGGCGGTGCTGAACGAAGTGCTGCGCCACTTCTACAATGCGCGAAACGGCGGTTTCGACGTCTGGCTCAACGCCAAGGTCTGGGGCTTCACCGTGCTCTCGTTCGTGTTCACCTTCACCCAGCTGCCGATGGTGCTGCGGCACGGGCTGGGCGAGAGCGAGGAGAAGGATGTCGTCTCCCATCCGCCGCATGATTGACGCCTCGCGCGAATGACGCTCGGCCGCGCAGAATGTGGCGCAAAAGTGGCGCAAAAAGGGTGACATTTCTGCCCGTTGCCGCAATAAGCTGATTGTGATCTTGCAAGCGGACGCAATGCCGGCATCCGGATCGGGCGCGTTCGTCGATTAAAGAGGGGGAAGCAAAATGGGCAAATTCTTCGGCAACCTGCACTTGGTGCTCGCGGTGGGCCTAGTCGCCGCCATCGTGGTGATGATGGCGTTCGCGCCTTCGGCGCCGGTCAACGTCAGCGCGGTATTCCGCTGGCTTCACGTGTTCTTCGGCGTGTTGTGGATCGGCCTGCTCTATTACCTGAACTTCGTTCAGGTGCCGACGATGCCGAAAGTCCCGGCCGAGCTGAAGAAGGGCGTCACCGGCTACATCGCGCCGAACGTGTTCTTCTTCTTCCGCTACGCCGCGCTGCTGACGGTCCTGACCGGCCTGGTCATCGCCATCGACGCCGGCTACGCGCACGAGGCATTCACGCTTTCGGGACCGGGCAACGTCAAGCTGATCGGCATCGGCATGTGGCTGGCCTTCATCATGTTCCTGAACGTCTGGGCGATCATCTGGCCGGCGCAGAAGAAGATCCTCGGCATCGTCGAGGCGAGCGACGAGGAAAAGGCCAAGGCCGCGCCGCTTGCGCTGGCCGCCAGCCGCACCAACCTGCTGCTGTCGCTGCCGATGCTCTACTGCATGGTCAACGCCAACCTCGGCTGACGTTCACCGCCGGGTTCAAGGAAGGGCGCCCGCTGTGGCGCCCTTTTTTGTTGGGCCAGTTTGTTGGGCCAGCCATCCTTCGTCATTGCGAGCGAAGCGAAGCAATCCAGGGCCGCGCTGCACCGCCCTGGATTGCCGCGCGGCTTCGCCGCTCGCAATGACGAAGGAGGAGGAGGAGGAAGGATGTTGGCACGCCGCTCCCCCCAATCCGTCTGTCCTGAGCTTGTCGAAAGGTCGCCCTTTGCCTTTTCCGCCGCTGAAGCGAACGGCAGTCGCTACTTGTCATTCCCGCGCAAGCGGGAACCCATCTAAAGCATGATGACTTCGGTTTGAATCACTTCGTCATTGCGAGCCCGGACTTGATCCGGGGGAAGCAATCCAGGGCAGCGGAAACCGCCCTGGATTGCCGCGCGGCTTCGCCGCTCGCAATGACGAAGAATGGAGCGTTTTGTGGGCCGTCGCCCAAAGTGATTTCGAGGCAGGTGGATCACCTGCCGGCTCGGAAATCACGACAAACCAAGAATATCCGGACTCGTTCCGGTTCAATCTGAAACGGAACGAGTCTAGCGCGAAGGCATATCAACGGTGACGGAATGCGTCGGGAAGGGCATCGACGCAAGAACCGCCGCAGCGACCGCCCCCTGCCGCCGCCCACGCATAGCGCTTTGCTCGAAAGTCCCTGACGGCCTGTAGGACGCAGTAAACGATGACCGCGAAGAGTGCGGCCATCCAACCCACATCGCTCATCGGCCTTCTCCCTCTCAGTCCCTCAAATCTCCAGCTGGCTCCCCAGCTCGACCACGCGGTTCGTGGGCAGGCGGAAAAATTCCATCGCGTTGGCGGCGTTGCGCATCATCCACGAGAACAGCTTCTCGCGCCACAGCGCCATGCCCGGCCGCGCCGAGGGGATCAGCGTCTGGCGCGAGAGGAAGAAGCTGGTCTTCATGATCTCGAACGGACCGCCGCACAAGTCGGTGTGCGCCAGCGCGGCTGGCACGTCGGTCTCCTCAAGGAAGCCGTAGCGCAGCTTCAGGCGGAAGAATCCCTGGCCAAGGTCCTTGATGCTGCACCGCTCCTCCGGCTCCACATAGGGCACGTCCTGCACCTCGACGGTCAGCACGACGACGCGCTCGTGCAGCACCTTGTTGTGCTTGATGTTGTGCAGCAGGGCCGAAGGCACGCCTTCCACCGACGCCGCCATGAAGATCGCGGTGCCGGGCACGCGCGCCGCGCTGCCATGCGCGCTCTTGGCGAAGACGTTGAGCGGCAGCGCCGCCTCGGTCATGCGCTCGCGCATCAACTGGCGGCCCTTCGACCAGGTGGTCAGGCACGTGAAGATGACGAGGCCGGCGCATAGCGGGAACCAGCCGCCGTCGGGAATCTTGGTGATGTTCGACGCGAAATAGGCAAAATCGAGCACGAAGAACACCGCGATCAGGCCATAGGCGAGCACGGCCGGCCACTGCCACACGCGGCGCACCAGCACCGTCAGCATCATCGTCGTGCACAGCATCGTCCCCGTCACCGCGATGCCGTATGCGGCGGCGAGGTTGGACGATTCGCCGAACAGCATGACCAGCACGATGACCATGACCATCAATGCCCAGTTGACGGCGGGAATGTAGATCTGGCCTTGCGCCAGCGAGGTGTGGCTGATCTGGATGCGCGGCATCAGGCCCAGCTGCACCGCCTGCTGCACCACCGAATAGGCGCCGGTGATGACCGCCTGGCTGGCGATGATCGTCGCGGCGGTGGCCAGTCCGACCAGCGGCAGCCGCCACTCGGGCGCGGCGAGCAGGAAGAACGGATTCTCGGCGGCGGCGGGATTGCCCAGCAGCAGCGCCGCCTGTCCCAAGTAGTTGAGCATCAGCGCGGGAAACACCGCCAGCAGCCAGGCAAGCTGGATCGGCCGCCGCCCGAAGTGGCCGAGATCGGCGTAGAGCGCTTCCGCCCCGGTCAGCGCCAGCACGATCGAACCCAGCGCCAGGAACCCGGCGAGCGGGTCGATCATCATGAAGCGAACGCCCCAGTGCGGACTGAGGCCCATGAGCACTTCGGGCCGTTCCGCGATGCCGAGCACGCCGAGGAACGCCAGCGTCACGAAATAGGTCAGCATCACCGGCCCGAACAGCTTGCCGATGCGATCGGTGCCGTGCGACTGGATCAGGAACAGCCCGACCAGGATGGTCCCAGCGATCGGCAGCACGAACTGGTCGAATCGCGATTCCACCACGACGAGGCCCTCGACCGCCGACAGCACCGAGATCGCCGGTGTGATCATGCAATCGCCGATGAACAGCGCGGTCGCCAGAACGCCGAGCATGATGAGGCCCTGGCCCCAGTTGTTGCCGCCGATGGTCTTGCGCTGGATCAGCGCCAGCAGCGCGAGGCTGCCGCCCTCGCCCTTGTTGTCGGCATGCAGGGTCAGGAGCACGTACTTGCCCGTCACCAGGATGATCAGCGACCAGAACATGAGGCTGACGACGCCGAAAACGTGCACCAGATCGACGTCGAGCGGATGGTGCCCGATGAAGGTCTCCTTCATCGCATAGAGCGGCGAGGTGCCGATATCGCCGTAGACCACGCCGATGGCGCCCAGCGCCAGCTTGGCGAGACTGCCGTGATGGTCCCTTGCGCCGTGGGGGCCGCTGGCGGCCTCGCCCTCGGTCTTGCCGTCGCCCCCGACCTCGCCTCGCGGGGCGGCCTGACCGTCGCCGTCCGCATCGTGCCGCACCGCTTCGCTCATGTATGCCCCGCCGAAACAGATGTCCTGCCGCAATGCAACATGCGCCAGGGACGCGCGGCGATTAGCACCTTGCCAAGGGGCCTGCAACGACGCGTTATGGCGCGGGCTTCGGACGGTCCTGCGCGGCGATGTAGCGGTCCAGCTCGGTCATGCGGCCAGCCAGATCGGCGCGCCACGGCGCATCGGCGGGCGAGCGGGCGAGCAGGCCGGCCCACTGGGCCCGTGCCTCCATCAGCCGGCCCGCCTGCGCATAGGCCAGTCCGAGAAAGAATGGCGGGCCGGGGCTCTCCGGCGCGGCTTCCCGCGCGCGGCGATAGGCGTAGAGCGCGGCGGGCGTCGGCAGCCCGTCGGCATGGGCGACGAGCGTGTTGGCCATCGCCAGCCACGCATCGGCGTTCTTCGGATTGTCCTCGACCTCACCCAGCAGCACGCCGGCGGCGTTTGCGAACTGGCCGTTCCTTGCAAGGCCATCGGCGACGACGACCCAGCTGCTCTTGGGCACGGCGCCATCTGACAAGCCGCGCCGTGCATCGACCAGCGCGGCCGGATCCGAGGTCACGTCCTGTGAAGCCGCCTTGGGTGCGCCGGGGAGACCGGGGTGCGCCTGCCAGGCGTAGCCGGCAACCCCGAGGGCGAGCGCCATGCCGATCGCTTCCCAGCCCGATCGCGGCGCCCTGAACGGCAGCACGATCAGGGCGAAGACGGCCAGCGCCAACGCTATCGCGACGATCCACGTCATGACCCGCCACCCTTGCGAAAACGTCCGCGCAGCAGCAGCGCCGCCAGTGCCAGGATCGCCAGCGGCACGGCGTAGAGCGGCCATGTCAGCGGCGTCACCCTCGGCGCGTAGCTGACGTAATCGCCATAACGCTCGATCAGCCAGGCGCGGATCGCTTCCGGCTCCTCCCCCGCCGCGATCCGCTGGCGCACCTGGCTGCGCATGTCGCCGGCCATCGGCGCGTCCGAGTCGGCGATCGACTGGCTCTGGCACTTGAGACAGCGCAGCGTTTCCATCAGGTGCCGCGCCTTGGCTTCCAGCGCCGGATCGTCGAGTTGGCGATAGGCGTAGGGCGCGGGCGGCATGGTGTCCTGGGCGGCCAGCGGGGTCGAAAACGCGAGCGCCAACACGGTGAAGAGCACGCGCGTCATTCCTCCGCCTCCCGCAGCTTCTCCAGGATCATCGGCACCTGATCGGGCCGGATATCGCCGATATGCTGATAGCGGATCACGCCCTTGGCATCGATCACGAATGTTTCCGGCACGCCCGAGGAACCGATCGCCATCTGCACCGCGCTGACGTCGTCGCGGCCGATGCGGGCGAAAGGATTGCCGTTGCGGGCGAGGAACGCGGCGACGTCCTTCGGCTTGTCGCGGATCGCCACGCCGTCGATCTCGACCCCGGCCCGGCGCAGCGCCTCAAGCTGCGGCGCCTCGACCGCGCAGGGCACGCACCAACTGGCGAATACGTTGAGCAGACGCGGCTTGCCGCCGTTTTCGCCGGTCGCGAAGGTCTTGCTCGACAGGCCGGGCCGGTCCGGCACGGCGGCGGGCAGATCGAAGGCGGGCAGCGGTTTGCCGATCATCGCGCTTTCGACCTCGTTGCCGGCCGGCCGCAGCAGGCCGAACAGCACGACGACGATGAACCCCACGAACAGCGCCAGCGGCAGCCACAGCGCCCAGCGGACCGGCGCGCGCTTCTCGCCCGTGCCGTTCGTCATCGTCCCTGCCTCTCGCGCCGGCAGGCGATCTTTCCCCGCGCGGCGAAGCGCCGCAGGTCGCTGGCGACGCGGCCGATCAGCGCGAGCAAACCGCCGAACGCAATCAGCAATCCGCCGTACCAGATCAGCGTGACGAACGGCTTCCACCACAGGCGCAGCTGCCAGCGCCCATCGCCTGGAGAACCGGGGGCCTCCTCCCCGATCACCGCGTAGAGCTGGCCGTTCCACCGAGTCACCAGCGCCGACTCGGTGGTCTGCTGCAACGGCGCCCAGAAGCTGCGCGCCTGCGGTCGGATCTCCGTTACGATCCCGCCCTCGTAGCTGGCGAACATGTCCGCTTCCATCGCCGTCCAGTTCGGTCCGGCGACCGGCCGCACGCTCTTGAGCATGACCTTCCACGGCCCCACTTGCGTCGCCTCCCCCGCGCGCAGGGCAACCAGCCGCTCGACCTTGAAGGCGCTGTCGCTGGCCATGCCGAACAGCGCGACCGCGACGCCGAGATGCGCGGCGACCATGCCCCAGACGGCAAGCGGCGTGCGCCTCAGGTTGCGCTCACGCAAGGGCAGCACGCTCGCGACGGCGAGGCCGGCCGCCAGCGCCATGCCCACATAGGGCAACAGGCTCACGCCCCGCCCGATCAGGAATGCCGCCACGCCCAACGCCAGCAGCGCCGGGATCGCCACGACCTTGCCTACCCGATCCAGCCGGTCCCGCCGCCAGCGCAGCAGCGGGCCGACCGCGAGCACCAGCAGCATCGGCACGAAGAACACCGCGCTCACCGGATTGAAGTAGGGCGGTCCGACCGAGACCCGCGTGTCGAACGCCTCGGTCACCAGCGGATAGAGCGTGCCGAACAGGATGATGCCCAGGATCGCCGAAAGCATCACGTTGTTGAACACCAATGCCCCCTCGCGGCTGATCGGGGCGAAGCGCTTGCCCTCCGTCACCGTCCCCGCGCGCAAGGCGAACAGGGTCAGCGCGCCGCCGATGTTGATCGCCAGGAGCGCGAGGATGAAGCTGCCCCGCTCCGGGTCGACGGCGAAGGCGTGGACGCTCGTCAGGATGCCCGAACGCACCAGGAAAGTGCCGACCATCGACATCGAGAAGGCAACCACGCCCAGCATCACCGTCCAGGCGCGCAAAGCGTCGCGCGAGGCGAGGACGCTGGCCGAATGCAGCAGCGCCGTCGCCGCCAGCCACGGCATCAGCGAGGCGTTCTCGACCGGGTCCCAGAACCACCAGCCGCCCCAGCCGAGTTCGTAATAGGCCCAGTACGATCCGGCGGTAATGCCGATGGTCAGGAATATCCACGCGCCCAGGACCCACGGCCGCATCGCCCGGGCGAACGCCGGGCCGACCTCGCGCGTCACCAGCGCGCCGATGGCGAAGCTGAATGCCACCGATAGCCCGACATAACCGAAGTAAAGCGTCGGCGGATGGAACGCGAGGCCCATGTCCTGCAGCAGCGGGTTGAGGCCGTTGCCCTCGGGCGGCGGCGTCACCAGCCGCTCGAACGGGTTCGAGGACAAGAGCAGGAAGGCGTAGAACCCGAGGCTGACGAACGCCTGCCCCGCCAATGTCGCCAGCATCGTGCGCTCGGGCAGTCTCCGCTCGACCATGGCGACGAACGCACCGGCGAGCCCCATGACCATGACCCACAGCAGCATCGAGCCTTCGTGATTGCCCCATGCGCCGGCGATCTTGTAGATCATCGGCTTGGCCGAGTGGGAGTTCATCGCCACCAGCTTCACCGACAGATCGGTGCGCGCGAACAGCGCGACCAGTGTCGCGAACGACACTAACGCCAATACCCCCTGCGCCGCCGCGACGGGCCGAACCAGGCCGGACAGCGCTTCGCCACCCTTCGACAGCCCGACCGCGCCCGCAACGAGTTGGAGCAGCGCCAGCGCCCCCGCCAGCCACAGCGCGACAAGACCGAACTCCGCGATCATCGGGTATCGGTCGTTTCCGCGACGATTTCGCGCTTTTGGTGCTCGGTCATGTCCTGCAATTCGCGCGGGACGTAGTTCTCGTCGTGCTTGGCCAGCAGGTTGTCGGCGACGAACGTGCCGTCCGGCGCCATCCGCCCTTCGGCGACGACGCCCGAGCCTTCCACGAACAACGATGGCGCGATACCCGCGAAGCGGACCGGCACCCGCGCCTTGCCGTCGCCGACAACGAAATGAATGGTGACGCCATCCGCGTCTGTCCGGAGCGATCCCTTCTCCACCATGCCGCCCAGGCGCACCGCGCGGGTCACCTCGGGCGGGGCCGTGGCGATCTCGCTGGGTACGTAAAAATACGATGCCTGGTTCCGAAGCGCCCACGCGGCCAGCAGTCCGGCCGCGATCAGCACCGCCAGCGCGATCACCAGCAGCACGAGGCGCTGGTGCTTGGGCTTGATCACGGTCGGCACTATCTTTCGCGGCTCCGGTCGCGGCGTTTCTCGGCCCGGCGCATAGCCAGCCAGCTCCACGCGATCGTCGCCGCCATGGCCATGCCCGTGACCGCGTAAGCGGCCGCGACGAAGCTCCAGGGATCGAGCGCCTCACGCATCAGAAGGCGGCTTCCGCCGTCATCGCCTTGCGCCGCAGCCGCGCCTCGGCCTGCATGTCCGCCAGGATCGCGCGCATCCGCATCAGCACCACCGCGCCGAAGATCAGGGAAAAGCCGACCGTCGCCGCCAGTAGCGGCCACAGGAACGCGGTGTCGATCGCAGACTTGCCGATCGTCAGGCTTGGCGGCTGGTGCAGCGAGTTCCACCACACGACGGAGCGGTTTATGATCGGGATGTTGATCGCGCCGACAAGGCCGAAGATCGCGACGATGCGTGCGCTGCCGCCGTTGCCGCCTTGCCGCGCTGCATTGGCAAGCGCGATGTAGCCGAAATAGAGGAACAGCAGCACCAGCATGCTCGTCAGCCGCCCATCCCATACCCACCAGGTGCCCCATGTCGGTCGCCCCCAGATCGATCCGGTGACGAGGCACACGGCGGTAAACACCGCGCCCGGCGCCGCGGCGGCGCGCGCGGCGATGCCGGCGAGCGGATGGCGCCAGACCAGTTCGACCAGGCTGGCGATGGCGATCGTGGTCCAGCCGCCCATGCCGAGCCACGCCGAAGGCACATGGATGAAGAGAATGCGCACCGTCTCCCCCATCAGGCGGTCGGGCGGAACGACAAGCAGCCCCCAGGCCAGCGCCGCGATGGCCACCGCCAGACCGGCGCCCAGCAGGAGCGGCGTCAGCCAGCGGGCGATGCGCAGGAACCGGGCCGGATTGGCGTAAGCGTGCATGATCGGGCGTCTAGGCTCTATGCGGGCAGGAGTGAAATCCCGCTTCTTCGGCATGAAAGGAATGGGGCGACCGATGGGGTTTGAACCCACGACCTCCGGTACCACAAACCGGCGCTCTAACCAACTGAGCTACGATCGCCATACCCTGCACGCATGCTTGAACGCGCGCTGTTAGGGGAGCCTGCGCCCGCCTGCAAGCAGCGATTGGCACAGCGGCGCTGCCTCTTGCACAGCCGTGGAGGATTGCAAAGTCCAAACTTCACGGCCGAATGCATCCCGGCGATTTCGCCCCGGCCGGAAATTGCTATGAAGCGGCCATGCTTCCACCCGGCGAATCATCCGCAGGCCACCTTCTGGCAATACCCGGAATGCAGCGCGTCCCCAGCCCGAAGCTGGAGCTGTTCATCCTGCGCGACTTCCTGAATGCCGAGGAATGCGCCGCCCTGATCGAGCGCATCGATCGCGAGCGACGGCCCTCGACGCTGGTCAACTATGGCGGCGAGCCCGATTTCCGCACCAGCGAGACATGCGACATGCACCACGACGATCCGGTCGTGGAGGCGCTGGATGCCAAACTCGCGGCGGTCTCCGGCATCGCGCCCGAACACGGCGAACGGCTGCAAGGCCAACGCTACGAAGTGGGGCAGGAGTTCAAGGCGCACACCGACTATTTCGAGCCGACCGCGACGGACTATGCCGAGCACACCGCCGTCAGCGGCCAGCGGACATGGACCTTCATGGTCTACCTCAACGACGTCGAGGCCGGTGGCGCCACCCGGTTCAAGGTGATCGACAAGATCGTCCGGCCCGAGGCGGGCAAGCTCCTTGCCTGGAATAACCGTCGTCCGGACGGCAGCCGCAACGGCGCGACGCTCCACCACGCGATGAAAGTGCGCAAGGGCCTGAAATACGTCATCACGCGCTGGTATCGCGAGCGGCCGTGGAGCTGATCTCCCGTTATCCGCCATGTTGCGCCATGTTGCGCCGTATCCTGAATTTCGGTTAACCGCCTTTCGCAAGCCCTTGGAAAACCCCCACATTTACCGTGCTGAGGGACAAAGTCATAACCTGGCCAGCCTCAATCGGCCAGGGTCGCGGACAGGACAACCAAACGCAATGATCGCACCCATGGCGCGTCTCACCACCGGCGCGACTCCGGCTGCCGAGGCCGACAGGCGCAGGGCGCCGCGGTTCACGGCCTGGCATGAAGCGCGATTGCAGACGGCGCAAGGCTCCGAGGAGGTGCTCCTGACCGACGTTTCGACGCACGGCTGCTGCCTGCGCGGCGACTCGCCCCGGCTTCGGGTGGGCGCCATCCTCTCGGTCGCGGTCGGTGAGAACCCGGCGCTGCCGGCGGTCGTTCGCTGGGTCCGCGACGGTTCGGCCGGCATGGAATTCCTACGCCCGATTCCACGGGACCGCCACGAATGGCACTACCTGATGGACATATCGCAATAGAGTGATTTCGAGGCAGGTGGAATCACCTGCCGGCTCGGAAATCACGGCAGACAAAGAATATGCGGATTCGTTCCGGTTCAATCTTAACCGGAACGAGTCTAGGCGACGGGATCACGCCACGGCGCGATCTTCACCAATGCCGTCGAAGCGTTCCTGAGCGGCGTGAATCGAATCGATGTTCTCGATCGCCCAGCTCGCCAGCGCACAAATTGGGTTCTGCAAGGACTCGCCGAGCGGCGTCAGCGCATAGTCGACGCGTGGAGGCACCGAAGGGGTGACCGACCGGGTGACGAGTCCGTCGCGCTCCAAGCCACGCAAGCTCAGGGTCAGCATTCGCTGGGAGATAGTCGGTATTTCGCGCCGCAGTTCGCTGAACCGCCGCGAACCGCCGGCAAGGGTGCTGACGATCAGCATGCTCCACTTGTCGCCGATCCGCTGGAGGACTTCGTTGATGCTCCGGCACGCGGGGCTTTCGACATCATGCGCCATCTGGTTCTCCTCGCCCGCCTTTCCGGCGGAGCCGGTAACAGCGGTGTGCCTATCGCACAAGAATGTGCCTTCTTGCGAAGGTCTGTCTTATGGTTACGTAAAGTGCCTCAGTCACAAATCAATACCAATGAGGCCATGATGACCATTCTTCATATCGACAGCAGCATCACCGGCGAAACGAGCGCATCGCGCCGGATTTCGCGCGCCATCGTTGACCGACTCGTGCAGGCCGATCCGGCCGCCCGGGTCGTGCGGCGCGATCTGGCTTCCGCCCCGCTCACTCATCTGACGCTGGATGCCATGGCCGACGTGTCGGTCCTCGACGAGTTCCTGGCGGCGGATACGATCGTCATTGGCGCGCCGATGTACAACTTCACCGCGCCTACCCAGCTCAAGTCCTGGATCGACCGGATAGTCGTCGCCGGCAAGACGTTTCGCTACACCGCGGACGGCCCGGTCGGGCTGGCGGGCGGGCGACGCGTGATCATCGCATTGGTACGTGGCGGGTTCTACGACGCAACCTCGCCGGCTGGACCGCTCGAGCATCTCGAAAGCTACTTGCGCGTCGTGTTCGGGTTCATCGGCATCGAGCCGGAGTTCGTCGTGGCGGACGGCATCAACGTCAGTCCCGAACAGCGCCAGCAATCGCTCGACAACGCGCTGGCCGAAACCGTGCGGCTCGCCGCCTGATCCATCCGCCAACGAAAAAGGCGGCCCGATCGGGCCGCCTTTTTTTGATCCAGCGATGTGCCGCCGATCAGCCCTTCTTGAGCGAGAGCCCGCCGAAACGCTTGTTGAACTGGGCGACGCGGCCCCCTTCGTTCACGCGCTGGGTGCCGCCGGTCCAGGCCGGGTGCGAGGTGGGGTCGACGTCCAGCGTCAGGGTATCACCCTCGTTGCCCCAGGTGGAACGCGTCTGGAAGGTGGTGCCGTTGGTCATCAGCACGTTGATCATGTGGTAGTTGGGATGGATATCGGCTTTCATCGGTCTGACTCTTTGCTGCGGCCGGTTCCGACCGGCCTGAATGAGAAGCGCGGCGGATAGCGGCGTGTTCTCGAAAAATCAAGTTCGGACTGGCCCACCCCGCTGCGACTAGCCTCACCTGTGGTTCGGCAAGTCTCGCTCCCCTCCCGCTTGCGGGAGGGGTTGGGGTGGGCGCGGCTCGCGCTACGCTGCGGGAGCGTCCGCGATCATGGCCATGAACTGGACCTCGCAGGTCACCTTGCCCTCGACCGAGGCCTTGCCCCAGAACTTGCAGACCCGGGCGCGCTGCTGGACGAAGCCAGCCTTGAGATCGAGCAGGACGCCCGGCTCCACCGGGCTGCGGAACTTGGCTTCCTCGATGCCCATGAAATAGACGAGCTTGCCCGAGCCAGCGAGATCGAGCGTCTCCACCGCGAGGATACCGGCGGCTTGTGCCAGCGCCTCGATCTGGAGGACGCCCGGCATGATCGGACGGCCGGGGAAATGGCCCTGGAAGAATTGCTCGTTGAACGTCACCGCCTTGACCGCATGGATCTCCTCGCCCTTGGCGAGCGAGACCACGCGATCGACCAGCAGCATCGGATAGCGGTGCGGCAGCGCCTTCAAGATCCGGGCGATGCCGTAAGCCGAATCGATGCCCGCGCTTTCCTCCGTCATTCGATCCGCCCCTGCCCGATCAGCGCGACTGCGGCTGGGTGCTGGTGGTGGGAGCGGCCGGAGCGGCGCCCTGCCCGGCCTGCTGCGCGCGTGCCTCACGCACTTCGCGCGGTTCCCAGCCGGCGGGCGGGACGAGCTGCGCCGAAGGGATCAGCGTGTTCAGCTCGGCCAGGATATCCTGGTTGAGGTTGTAGGCATTGGCGTTGACCGCCAGCACCGCCGAGGGATTGAGCAGCAGCGACACGCGCTTCTTGGTCATCGCCGCCTTGACCGCCTGGTCGAGCTTGTCCTCGATCTGCTCGGTCACATATGTCTGCGACAGGGCGACCGGGGCAAGGATGCGCTGCAGTTCCGTCTGTCCTGCCTGGCCGATCTGCTGAATCTGCTGATACTGCTGCTGCAGCGCAGTCTGGTTGGGGCTGGCGGCCTGGCTGTCGGTACGGAACTTCGCTTCCAGCGGCGCGAGCTGGTTCTGGATGGCGGTGCGGCGCGCCTCGGCCTGGCCCAGCTGCGCCTTGTACGTGGTCTGGCGTTGCGTCTGCGCGGTCTGGAACGCGGAAGAGTTGGCGATCACCGCATCGAGATTGGCGACGCCGAGGCCGGGAACGACCGGGCCGGAAGCGGCGGCGGTCTGCGCCAGCGCGGGTTGAACCGAAGCGGCGCCGAGCATAAGCCCGGCGACCAGGGCGGACTTGAGAATGTTCGTCATCAGAATTGGGTTCCTACGTTGAATGTGAAGGCCTTGGTATCGTCGCCCTCCTGCTTGAGGAGGACTCGGGAAATATCGATGCGAAACGGGCCGAACGGGGAGTTCCAGTTGACGCCGATGCCCACCGCGACGCGCGGTTTCCAGGTGTCGCCGACGAAGAACTCGCGGAAGCGATACGTCTGGCCGAGCGGCGTGTTGTTGGCGTTGGCGAGGCAGGACGGGGGCGCCGGGTTGACGGAATTAGTGACCTGCGAGGTCTTTGATGGCGTGCAGACCGCGGCCGACCCCGTGCCCACAAGGCTCGCCTCGTCGATCTGGGTGTAGAGTGCCTGGCCCTGGCCGTTGCGGGTCGGCAGGAAGATGCCGTTGGGGCCGCCGCCGATCGAGGTATCCATGGTATCGAGCGTGTCGGGATTCTTGATACCCCAGACCGCGCCGGCATCGAGGAAGATCGAGGGCCGCAGACCCAGCTCGCGCGCGCCCGAACCCAGCGGAATCTCCAATTCGGCGCGGGCGAGGTAGTAGTACCGGCCGCCCAGCGCGTCGTCCGTGAAGTCCTTGCGATCATCCGACAGCACGTTGAAGTTCTCGACGTTGTCGTCCGGCGTGGCATCGATATAGGGCTTGCGCAGCACGCGCGGGCCGACGCCGCGTATGTCGAAGCCGCGGATCTGCGGCTCGCCCAGATAGAAGCGGTCGGTCAGGCGGACGTCGTCGACGAACGGAATTCCGCGATCTTCAAGTGACTTGATCGCGCCGCCCTCGCCCTGCACCGAGAACACGAAGCCGCCGCCCAGCGGCCAGTAGTTCGACGCGTTGAGCCGCAGCCGCGCATACTTCACCGAACCGCCCAGCCCGGCGAAATCGCCGCTGAGCGAGGCCAGCAGGCCCTTGGTCGGACGAACCCGGTTATCGAGCTTGTCGTAGATCAACGACACGCCGACCAGCGAACTGGTGCGCTTGCCGATGGCGTCGCAAAGATAGCGTCCGGCGCGGATCGGCTCGCAAGTCTCCACGCCGTCGCCGTCGAGATCGTAGAAGAACTCGTTCTTGTCGAGCGAGATGTCGTCGTAGTTGAGCGTGTAGCGCGCGACGGCGGTCAGGTACTCGCTGAGCGGCAGACCGGCGCGGACCTGGAAGCCGGTGGTCGCCTGCTCGTAAGTCGTGTCGCGGTCATCGGTCAGGAAGCGGAAGCTGTTGTAGTCGCGCCGGTAGATGTCGACGCCCAGCGAGACGTTCTTGTCAAACACATAAGGTTCCGAGAAGCTGGCCTCGACGCTCTTGGTATAGCGCGAATAGCTGCCCGACAGGCCGACCGTCTGGCCGCGCCCGCGGAAGTTGCGCTGGCGCACCGAAGCCTGGAAGATGAAGCTCTCGATGCTGGAGAAGCCCGCCGAAAGCTGGAGTTCGCCGGTCGGCTTCTCCTCGACGTTGGCTTCCAGCTTGATCCGGTCGGGCGCGCTTCCGGGCTTCTGCTCGACCTCGAACTTCTCCTGGAAGTAGCCCAGCGAATTGATCCGGTTGGTCGAGCGCTTGACCTGTATCGAGTTGAACGCGTCACCCTCGCCCAGCCGGAACTCGCGGCGGATGACTTTGTCCTGCGTCAGGGTGTTGCCGTTGACGTCGATGCTCTCGACATAGACGCGCGGCGCTTCCTGGATCACGAAAGTCAGACCCATGGTGAGGTCTTCCTTCTTGCGATCGTATTGGGGCCGCACGTCGGCGAACGCGTAGCCGTAAGTCCCCGCAGTCTCGTTGAGCTTCTCGATCGTGTCTTCGACCAGCTTGGCGTTGTACCAGTTGCCCTTCTTCATCGGCAGCTGCGCGGTCAGCGTGGCGCTGTCGAAGTCGCGCAGCTGGCTTTCCACCGCGATGTCGCCGAACTTGTAGCGCTCGCCTTCCTCGACCACGTAAGTGATGATGAAGTCGCGCTTGTCGGGGGTCAGCTCGGCCACCGCCGAGACGACGCGGAAGTCGGCATAGCCGTTGGTCAGGTAGAACTGGCGCAGCTTCTGCTGGTCGAACGCCAGCCGGTCCGGGTCGTAGCTGGTGCTGGAACTGAACACGCGGGTCAGGCGCGCCTGTTTGGTGACCATCGCGCCGCGCAGATCGCCGTCCGAGAACGCCTCGTTGCCGATGATGTTGATCTGGCGGACCTTCGACTTCTCGCCCTCGGTGATCTCGAACACGATGTCGACGCGGTTCTGGTCGAGGTTGACCATCTTCGGCTCGACCGTGGCGGCGTAACGGCCCTGGCGCTTGTACAACTCGATGATGCGGGCGACGTCGGCGCGCACTTTCGAGCGGGTGAAGATCTGGCGCGGCGCGACCTTGATCTCGGGCAGGATCTTGTCGTCCTTGATCCGCTTGTTGCCTTCAAGGACGATGCGGTTGACCACCGGGTTCTCGCGCACTTCGATCACCACCGCGCCCGCATCGTTGCGGATCTGCACGTCGGCGAACAGCTCGGTGGCGTAGAGGTCCTTCAGCGCCTGGTCGGCGGCGGCGCTGGAATAGGTCTGCCCCATCCGCAGCTTGACGTAGGACAGGATGGTCAGCGGCTCGAGCCGCTGGCTGCCTACGACCTGGATCGAGGTGATGACAGGACCCGCGGGCTCTGCGGCAACCGGGGCGGAAGGAGCCGCCGGCGCGGCCTGCGCGAACCCCGCCACGGGAATCCCGGCGAGAACCGTGGTTCCCAGCAGCGCGGCGGCCATGTGCGACGCCCGATAATTCGAATTCATCATGCCAACGCCAATCCCGCCGTAACGTCCCGCCGTAGCGTCCCACGAACCTCATGCAAGGCAGCGCGGACACGGTCCGGAAACAATCGCAGCCCTCTGCCCGATGGAAGGCGGCCGATCAAGCAGTCAATCCCGCCGGGCACCGCCCGGACGCCCGAAAACCGGCCTCGACCATCCACGCTATCCCCGGAAAACGGCAATTAGAAAAACCGGCTATCCCTTGAACACCGGAAGCGACACCAGATCGTTGATCGTGACGAACAGCATCAAGGCCAGCACGAGTGCGAGCCCGGTACGGAACGCCCATTCCTGACTGCGCAGACCCAGCGGCTTCCTGCGCACCGCTTCCGCCGCGTAGAATGCCAGGTGCCCGCCGTCGAGGGCAGGAATTGGCAGCAGGTTGATGAATGCCAAGTTAATTGAAATCAGGGCCGCGAACTGCACGAACGGCAGCCATCCGAGACTGAACTGCTCGCCCGAGAACTTGGCGATCTTGATGGGCCCGCCCAGTTCTTTAACCGACCGTTCGCCGGTGAATATCTGCGCGATCCCGGTGACCATCATCCTCATGACGCCCACGCTCTGCTCAACGCCGAGCGTAATCGCCTCGACCGGGCCGACAGGGACGATCTCCACCTTCTCGGCGGCAATGCCGAGGCGGCCGATTCGCGCCTCGTTGCCGAAGCGGTCCTTCTCGACCAGTTCGGCGATCCTGACCGGCAGCTCCATCCGGCGTCCGTCGCGTTCCACCGCGATCGTGATGGTCCGGCCCGGATAGGGCAGCACTTTTTTGGGAATGTCGGTGAACGAAAAAACCGCATCGCCCTCGACCGCGACGATCCGGTCGCCGACCTTGAGCCCGGCCTCGCGCGCCGAGGAATCGGGCGCGAACGACGCGATCTCCGGCACCGCGACCACCTTGCCGTAAGCCGCGTTGAACGCCGCGAAGATGGCGACCGCGCAAATCAGGTTCGTCAGCGGCCCCGCCAGCACGATCAGCGCGCGCTGGTACAACGGCTTGTACTGGAACATCCCCGCCCGCTCGGCGGCGCTCAATCCGTCGTTGCGCGGATCGGGCATGCTCGCCGCGTTCATGTCGCCGGCGAACTGAACATAGCCGCCCAGGGGCAGCGCCGAGAGCTTCCAGCGGGTGCCGCGCTTGTCGGTCCAGCCGAAGAGTTCCTTGCCGAAACCGATGGAGAACGCGTCCGCCCTTACCCCGAACCAGCGGCCGACGAGGTAGTGTCCCAGCTCATGCACCAGCACCAAAGGTCCTAGCACGAGGACAAAGGCGACCAGCGTCGTCAGCAGGTTTGGGGAACTGAACACGTCAGGCAGGCTCCATCAGCGGGCGAATTCCATCAGGGAACGCGCTCTTGTCCGCGCTTCCCGGTCCACCTCGTACACGTCGGACAGGCAGGCGGGCGCGGGCGGTTCATAGGAGGATAGCACGGTTTCGACATGTGCGGCGATCCGCGTGAACCCAATCTGACCGGCGAGGAACGCGGCGACGGCCACTTCATTGGCGGCGTTGAGCACCGCCGGCATCGCGCCGCCCGCCATCGCCGCCTCCCGCGCCAGCCGCGTGGCGGGAAAGCGCTGCTCGTCGAGCGGCTGGAACGTCAGCGATCCCAGCGCCGCCAGATCGAGCGGGGCGCAAGGCGTGTCCATTCGCCGCGGCCAGGCCAGCGCCGAAGCGATGGGCACGCGCATGTCCGATGGGCCGAGTTGCGCCAGCGTCGATCCGTCGCGATACTCCACCATCGAATGCACCACGGATTGCGGGTGCACCACGATTGCAAGCCGCTCGAACGGAACCGGGAACAAGTGGTGCGCCTCGATCAGTTCCAGCCCCTTGTTCATCATCGTCGCGGAATCGACGCTGATCTTCGCGCCCATGTCCCAGTTGGGATGCTTGACGGCCTGAGCGGGCGTGGCGGCGGGGAGGCGCTCCATCGGCCAGTCGCGGAACGGACCGCCGCTGGCGGTCAGGGTGATCTTGCGCACGTCGGCCAGATCGTTGCCGGCCCCTGTATGACCTTGGAGGCACTGGAAGATCGCGTTGTGCTCGGAATCGATCGGCAGCAGCGTCGCGCCGTGGCGAGCGACGGCGGCGGTCATCACCTCGCCGGCCGAGACCAGCGCTTCCTTGTTGGCGAGCGCCACCGCCCCGCCCCGCTCGATGGCGGCCATGGTCGGCGCCAGGCCCGCGCAGCCGACGATGGCGGCGACGGTGATGTCGGCGGGACGGGACGCAGCTTCGATGAGCGCGGCCTCTCCGGCGGCGGCTTCGACGCGCGTACCGGACAGGGCCGCGCGCAGTTCGGGCAAGCAGGCGTGATCGGCGCACACGGCCACTTCGGCGGAAAACTCGCGCGCCAACTTCGCCAGTTCGGAAACGTTGCCGTTGGCGGTCAGGGCTACGACGCGCCAATTCGGGCGCTCGCGCCGGATCAGGTCAAGCGTCGATGCCCCCACCGACCCGGTTGCGCCCAGGATCGAGATAGAACGCTGGCTCACAGCCACTCGAACGCTCCCGAGACGAGGAAGAACAGTCCCATCACGAACGAGACCGATAGCAGACCGTCCACCCGGTCGAACAGCCCGCCGTGGCCGGGAATGAGCTTGCCCGAGTCCTTGACCCTGGCGCGGCGCTTCATCCAGCTTTCGAAGAAATCGCCGGCCTGGGCGACGATGGCGATGAGGGCGCCCCCCACCAACGCGCCTTCCCAGTAAATATCGCTCCAGACACATCCGGTGCCCTCGTCGAAAGTGCCAAACTGAGCCTGACACTGGTACTTCGTAAATGTCAGCATCACCGCCGAAGTGCCCACGATACCGCCAAACAATCCCGACCACGTCTTTGACGGGCTTACGATCGGAGCGATTTTTGGTCCGCCAAAAGTCCGCCCGGTGAAATAAGCGAACGTATCTGTCGCGATCACCGCTCCGATGATCGCCAGAACCGATGGTGCGCTCATCTCGCGAAGGAAAATCAGCGCCGCCGCCGCCAGCCCGCAATAAACCACCCCGCCCAGCCGCCACAGCGACCGCGCCGCGCCCGGCGGATTGCCGAGCATCGCCAGCACGCTCCATTCGAACCACACGCCCGCCGCCGCCAGCAGCACGAACGCGGTCCACCACCAGCCCCCCAGCCACAGCGCCGTCCCCGCCACCGCCAGCATGACCATGGCCGACGCCGCCCGCTTGGGCAGGTCCGAGGTCTTGGTCGTCAACGGTACTTCGACAGAGGGATCGGTCACGCGATCCTCCCCGGCACGCGGAGGGGGACCGTCCGCAGGACGGTGGAGGGGGCTCTCGTCCAACGCGGCATTGGCAGGCCACCCCCCTCCGTCGGCGCTGTGCCCTGCCACCTCCCCGTACCGGGTAGGATTGCTTCAACGCCCGCCATAACGCCGCTCCCGCTCGGCGAAGGCGTCAAGCGCCTCGGCCAGATGCTCGGGACCGAAGTCTGGCCACAGCACGTCGGTGAACCACAGCTCGGCATAAGCCGCCTGCCACAGCAGGAAATTGGAAAGGCGCAATTCACCCGATGTGCGGATCAGCAGGTCGAGCGGCGGCAGATCGGCGGTGTCGAGCTCCGCCGCGATGCTCTCCGGCGTGACCGCGCCGTTTGCCGCCGCCTTCGCCGCCGCCCGGGCGATCTCGTCCTGCGCGCCATAATTCAGCGCCACGACCAGCGTCGTGCCGGTATTCTGCGCAGTTCTCGCCAGCGCCTTGTCGATCAGTTCGGCGACATCGGGCTTGAAGGCACGGAAATCGCCGATCACCTTGAGCCTGATATTGTTCCGAGCCATCTCCTCCAGATCACTGAGGATAAAGCGTTTCATCAACCCCATCAGGTCGGAGACTTCCTCATCCGGCCGCCGCCAGTTCTCGGTCGAGAAGGCATAGAGAGTCAGCGCCTCAAGCCCGAATTCCCGCGCCCCGCGGATCATTCGGCGGACCGCTTCCACTCCCCGCTGGTGCCCGACCGCGCGCGGCAGATGGCGCTTCTTCGCCCAGCGCCCGTTCCCATCCATGATGATCGCGACATGCCGGGCGGGCCCGGGTTCGGCCTTTTTCACCTCGGCACCGTCGGCACTGAAGAGCGAAAGGCTCTCACTGGCCCATGATGTCCTTTTCCTTGCGCGCGTATTCCGCATCGACCGCCTCGATCGTGGTGTCGGTCAGCTTCTGGACTTCCGTCTCAAGACGCTTGCGATCATCCTCGGAAATTTCCTTTTTGTGTTCATCGGCTTTGAGCGCCTCGTTGCCATCGCGCCGGACATTCCGGATCGCGACGCGGGCGTTCTCCGCATACTTGCCGGCCAGCTTCACCAGTTCCTTGCGCCGTTCCTCCGTCAGGTCCGGGATCGGCAGGCGCAGAGTGTTGCCGTCATTGATCGGATTCAGGCCAAGACCGGCCGAACGGATCGCCTTTTCCACCGGGCCGATGTTGGACTTGTCCCACACCTGCACCGAAAGCATGCGCGGCTCGGGCGCGGAAACGGTCGCCACCTGATTGAGCGGCATGTGTGCACCGTAGACCTCGACCATCACCGGATCGAGCAGCGTGGTGTTCGCACGGCCGGTGCGCAGGCCGGAAAGATCGCCCCTAAGCGATTCGACCGCGCCGTTCATCCGCCGCTCGAGATCAGCCTTGTCAAACTTGGCCATGTCAGCTTCCCTCCTGAACTGTTGTCTTCACGCCTTCGCCGGCAAGCACGCGCGCCAGATTTCCGCGCTCTCGGATCGAGAACACGACGATGGGTATCTTGTTGTCGCGGCACAGCGCCACGGCCGAGGCATCCATCACCTTGAGGTTGTCCGCCAGGACCGTGTCGTAATCGACTGTTTCGTAACGCTTGGCTTGCGGGTTGGTCTTTGGGTCCGAGTCATAGACCCCATCGACGCTGGTGCCCTTGAACAAGGCATCGCAACCCATTTCCGCCGCCCTCAGCGCCGCGCCGGAATCGGTGGTGAAGTAAGGGCTGCCGACACCGGCGGCGAAGATCACCACGCGGCCCTTCTCAAGGTGCCGCTCCGCCCGCCTGCGGATCACCGGCTCGCACACCTGGTCCATCTGCACCGCCGACTGTACGCGCGTGTGGACGCCCAGCTGCTCCAACGCGTTCTGCATGGCGAGCGCGTTCATCACCGTCGCCAGCATGCCCATGTAGTCCGCCTGTGCACGGTCCATGCCCTTGGCGGCGCCGGCCATACCGCGAAAGATGTTGCCGCCGCCGATCACCAGACAGATTTCCAGCCCAGTCTCCTGCGCGGCTTTCACCTCGCCGGCCAGTTCGGCGACGAACTCCGGATCGATGCCGAACTGCTGGTTGCCCATCAGCACTTCGCCCGAAAGCTTGAGCAGGATTCGTTTGAATTTCGGAGCGCTGGTCTGAACACTCATGGGGCGGGCTTACTCGGCATTGAAAAGGCTGGCCCGCATTAGGAGTGCCCGAGCCGAATGCCAAGATCGAATGCCAAGATCGAAAACAGGCGCGGAAACGGAAACGGGCCGGAAGCTTTCGCTCCGGCCCGCTCCGAATTTTCGGATGCTGTTGCCCCCGATCAGCCCTGGACCGCCGCAGCGACTTCGGCCGCGAAGTCGGTTTCCTGCTTCTCGATCCCCTCGCCCAGCTGGAAGCGGACGAAATCCTTGAGCACGATCCTGGAACCGGCCTGCTTGCCCGCCTGCTCGACGACTTGCGAGACCGGGGTCTTGTTGTCCATGACCCAGACCTGGCTGAGCAGCGCGTTTTCCTTGGCGAACTTAGCGATGGCGCCATCGACCATCTTGGCCTGCACCTCCGCCGGCTTGCCGCTTTCGGCCGCCTTTTCGGCCGCGATCTTGCGCTCGCGCTCGATCAGATCGGCGTCAAGGCTGCCTGCATCGAGCGCCAGCGGAAACGCGGCGGCGATGTGCATCGCGATCTGCTTGCCCAGCGGTTCCAGCACGTCGGCGCCCGCCTCGCTCTCCAGCGCGACGAGTACGCCGATCTTGCCGAGGTTGGCCGCGGCGGCGTTGTGCATGTAAGGCACGATCATCCCGCTCGACACCGCGACGTTCTTGATGCGGCGGATCTGCTGGTTCTCGCCGATGGTGGCGACGTTGTTGGTCAGCTTGTCGCCAACCGTGCCGCCGCCCGGATAGGCAGCGGTCTTCAGCGTCTCGACATCGTCGCCGACGCCGAGCGCGGCTTGCGTGGCATTGCGCACGAAGTCCTGAAACTGGTCGTTCTTGGCGACGAAGTCGGTCTCGGAGTTGACCTCGACGGCGACGCCCTTGGTGCCCTCGACGGCAACGCCGACCAGACCCTCGGCCGCGGTGCGGCTGGACTTCTTCGCAGCAGCGGCAAGGCCCTTTGCGCGCAGCATGTCGACGGCGGCCTCGATGTCGCCATCGGTTTCGGCCAGCGCCTTCTTGCAATCCATCATACCGGCGCCGGTGCGCTCGCGAAGGTTCTTCACGTCTGCGGCAGTGTAGGCCATTGGCTATTCCTCTTGAATCTCAGGTGCGCGCGCCGGGCGAATGGACCCGGCGCGCGACACTTTCATGACGTCCGCCCCCCGCAAAATTCGAATTTTGGGAGGGTGGGATTTCAGGCGTCCGCGCCGTTCTCGGCGGGAAGCTCTTCGGCCACACCGGCCACCGCATTCTCGTTGGGGAGGTCTTCAGGCAGCGGCTCGTCCAGTTCGCCGATATCAACGCCCGAATTGATCACCGCGCCCTGGCCGCCCTTGCTCGCCGCCTGGGCCACCGCGTCGCAGTAGAGCCGTACGGCGCGGCTGGCGTCGTCGTTGCCCGGGACCGGGAAAGCGATGCCCGAGGGATCGACGTTGGAATCGAGAATCGCGACGACCGGAATACCCAGTACGTTGGCTTCCTTGATCGCCAGTTCTTCTTTGTTGGCGTCGATCACGAACATCACGTCCGGAATGCCGCCCATGTCGCGAATGCCGCCCAGCGACAGCTCGAGCTTGTCACGCTCACGCGTGAGTTGGAGGACTTCCTTCTTGGTGAGACCGGCGGTGTCGCCCGAAAGCTGCTCTTCCAGCGTCTTCAAACGCCTGATCGACAGCGAGATCGTCTTCCAGTTGGTGAGCATGCCGCCCAGCCAGCGGTGGTTGACGAAGTGCTGTCCACAGGCGCGAGCCGCGTCGGCAATGGGCTGCTGCGCCTGGCGCTTGGTGCCGACGAACAGCACCTTTCCGCCCGCCTGAACGGTGGCGGCGACGAAATCGAGCGCGCGCGCCATCAGGGGCACGGTCTGCGACAGGTCAATGATGTGAACCCCGTTGCGGGCGCCGAAGATGTACGGCTTCATCCGCGGATTCCAGCGGTGGGTCTGGTGGCCGAAGTGGACGCCGGCCTCGATCAATTGCTGCATGGTGACGACGGGAGCCGCCATAATCGTTTCCTTTCCGGTTAAGGTCTCCTCCAGCCTGGAGAGACCGCCTCTGGGAAGCTGGAACCGTGCGGTCGGCCTGACGGCCTTGGTCCGCTGCGGCACCGGTATGGCGCTTCCCATGTGGATTTGCCGAATCCCGCGCACCTTATGAGGCCCGCAAATTCGACGACGCGCCCTTAGCGGGATCGAGAAACAAAAGCCAGCACCATTTGGCATTCCTTTCGCCGCTTGGTCGGATCGTCTCACCGCATTGTCCACGGGAATCAGGAACGGTTTGAATCCGTTCACGGTTAACCATCTATGATAACGAAATCACATGGAATTTTCGAATTTTTCAGACAAGCTGCCCCGACGTTTTCCAGCGGCTTGTCCACAGGCGGCCGATATCGGGAACCTGCCGTCGGTCCCGCAAGGCGAACAATGGCTTCGCGAACCGTTCAAAGGACAGGCGCGTGAGTGCAATGATTTTGCTGCTTTTTCTAGCGGCGCTCCTGGCCAGCGTCACCACTATCGCGTATGCGTTTCGGCAATATGCCCCGCAGATCAAGGCGCTCCGTTTTTGGCTGGCGCAGCCTGAAGCGCCAGGCGAGGTGCGGGTCATCGTCTACCCGCAGCCGTCGCGGCGCCCGGTAGCGCGCTCGATCGCGAATTTCCGGCGGTTCGCCCGCATGTTCGGCAGGCACCACGAGCCCAAGCCGGTGACGCATCGCCTTCATCGATTCGAGAAATCGGTCGCCTGAACCGATTGCGCGATCCGGGGATGTCCGGGCGATCGGTCTCAAGCCATACGTTTTGGATGTCCGCAGTCGCGGCCCAATCCCGATCGGCGCGGCGCCGATCCTCCTTGACGAGCCGGAACATATATGGAACACAAGGTTTAGAACATTTGCAGAACTTCGTGTTATCCACAATCCGTGCACCTGCTTTCCCCAAGGTTAGGTGCGAAAGGAGGCGTCATGATCTCATTGCTGCTGTCCCTGTTGTTTGCCTTGGGAGGGCTCGTCGCGCTCTTTGCCATCGCCGCGACGCTGGCGCGCTACGGCCGACCGGCACGCCTGCTCCTCACGGCATTCACGCAAAACGGCTTGTCGGCCAAATATGCTGGGTCCCGTGCACGCGTTGGAACCACTCGTGCTAGCGGTCGTCGTCCGGCGACGGGGGTTGGTCCGGGACGTCATGCTGCCGCCCTGGCGCGGACAGCCGCCGCTGCCTGACCCGGGCATAGGCGACGAGGCCTAGCGGAATCAGCGCCAGATAACCGATCGAGATCGCGACCAGCGTCAACCATGGTTCCAATAGCAGAGCGGCGACGAGCAGGCCCACGATCAGAATCACTTCGAGCCGGATCTTCTGCGGCGGCCGCAGCTTCGACCAGCTGAGGGTTGGTACGTTCGAAATCATCAGAAACGCGACAAAGGCGGTCCAGACGCTGACCGGCACCGGCGCGCTGAACTCTTCCCGGCCGCTCGCGATCCACAGGTACATCGGCAGAAGCAGGAGACCGGCGCCCACCGGTGCGGGAACACCAGTCAGGAACCCCGCCTGCTTGTGGGGCTTGTCCGGCGAATCGATCTGCGAATTGAACCGCGCCAGGCGCAGGACGCAGCAGATCGCGAAAGCGAGCGAAGCCATCCAGCCAAGGCTGGGCAGCGCCTGCAGCGTCCACAGATAGACGATCAGTGCCGGCGCCACGCCGAACGAAATCGAATCGGCCAGGCTGTCGAGTTCCGCGCCGAACCGGGTCTGCGCCTTGAGCAGCCGCGCGGCGCGGCCATCGATACCGTCCAGCATCCCGGCCAGGATCACCGCCTGCACCGACTTCTCGAAATCGCCGGTAATCGCGAAGCGGATGCCGGTGAGGCCGACGCACAGCGCCGCCGCGGTGATCGCATTGGGCACCAGCGCTCGCAGGGTCAGGCCCTTGGGGAGGCGGCGCCCACGCAGCTCCGATCCGGAATCCGTTTCGGCATCGCTCATTGGCTGACGCCTTGGATGGTCCGCGCTTCGCCCAGTTCGGCGAGCACCGTCTCCCCCGCGATGGTCTTCTGGCCAAGCAGCACCCGTGATTCGGTTCCCTGGGGGAGATACACGTCGACGCGGCTACCGAAGCGGATCAGGCCGACCCGCTGGCCGCAGGCGACCATGTCTCCGGGCTTCACGAACGGAACGATGCGCCGCGCCACGAGGCCGGCGATCTGGGTGAACGCGATCTTCAGGCCATCGCCCCGCTCGATCAGCACGTGCTGGCGCTCGTTCTCCTCGCTCGCCTTGTCGAGGTCCGCGTTGACGAACTTGCCCGGGATATAAACCACCCGGCGCACCGTGCCGCCGATCGGCGTGCGGTTGATGTGCACATCGAACACGCTCATGAAAATCGAGATGCGCGTCACCGGCTCCTCGGACAGGCCCGAGGAGCCGCTACCGTCCGCCATCGTGAGCTCGCGCGGCGGGGCAACCTTGGAGATCAGCGTCACCAGCCCGTCGGCCGGAGCGACGACGAAGCCGTCGTCCTGCGGAGTGACTCGCTTGGGGTCGCGGAAGAAGGCCAGGATGCCAAGCGTCAGGAACGCCATCGGCCAGGCGATCGTCTCCCAGGCAAGGAAGGCCGCGACCGCGCAGATGGCGGCCGCGATCAGTCCGAATTTTCGACCTTCGCGGTGAATGGCCGGCCATTGCCAGGCAGCGTCACCGCGCCCCTCGTTATCCAGTATTTCTCCGGGCATGGCCGATCATGTAGATGCTGGGGCGCCAAGCCGCAATGGGCCGGCAAAAACTCTGCCATCGCAGCCCTTGG
>DATEEP010000060.1:0-166568 GCA_035281095.1 Novosphingobium sp.
CCCGCGATCTGCGCGGCGAAGTGGCGCGCCATGCCCGGATCGTTATGCGGGGTCATGTCGGTCAGGCCGGTCACGCCGCACGCGGCAAGATCGGCGGAAATCGAGGAGAAATCGGGTGGCACGCCGCCGAGCGCACGGCGCAGCCAGGTATCCTCGTCGAACAGGCGGCCAGTGAAGCCGTGGCCATCGCGCTCAAGGCCGTGCGGCGGGTCGGCACCGTCCAGCAGCGTCTTGAGCGCCATCGAATTGAGCAGCCACATCCGGCCCGAGCGATGCTGCAATCGCAGCGGCCGGTCGGCGACGTAGCGGTCGAGTTCGGAGGCGGCGGGGAGCCCGCCAAGCACGCTTTCGTGGTAGCCGATCGCGCGAATCCATCCTGAGCCCCCAGCCTGGGACAATCGATCCGACAGCGCTTGGGCATCGGCCACGTCGGGCGGGCCGCACCACACCGAAGAGGCGCGCGTCGCCAAGGCGGCAAGATGGATGTGGTGGTCGTGCAAGCCCGGCAGCAGCGCACCGCCGCGGGCGTCGACCACCGGCTCGCCGGGCCAAGGCCGGAGCCTGCCGATCCCGGACACGATAGCGCCGTCGATCCGGACGTCGCCCACCCCGCGCCGGCCGCGCTCGGCGCCGATCTCGGCGTTGCGGATCAGCATGGCGCGACGGTGGAAAGAAAGGCCCCGGTGTCCATGCCGAACGGGCGGACATCGCCCATAAGGGCACGCTCGGGCACGCGCGGGAAAGGCTGCCCGATCGCCGCGCCCCAGGCTCTCAATTCGGCCTCGATGGCGGCGGCATCGTGGGCGCGCTCTTCGGCAAGCGCTCGCGCGGCGATGGCGCTCATCGCCAGGCCGATGCGAAGCGCCTCTCCGGCGCGGTAGGCTTGCCAGCCTTCGAGCGCGGCGGCGATGCCGGTGAGCGGATCGGCGATGGCGTCTCCAACGAACCCGATCCGACCGCTGGCCTCGGCGAGAGCCCGGGTGAGGCCGCCGGCGACGCCGCAATCGTTGCCGAGCCCGGTCCAGCCGGCCGCCTCGCCGGTGGCCCCATGCGCGGTGATGGTGAGCCAGACCAGGCCAGGGACTTCGCGGACCAGCGCGTCGGCGTCGATCCCCAGCTGCTGCAGCGCGCGCGGACGCGAGGACTCGATCACGATGTCGGCGCGGCGGATCAGGTCGACCAGAGCGCGCCGGTCGGCCGGGTCGCGGAGATCGACGGCCACGCTGGCCTTGCCCTGATTGACCAGCGCGAAAAGCGCGGGGTCCGAACCGCGCATCCGGTCGGGCCGGGAACGGCTCTCGACTTTCACCACCTCGGCCCCCGCCAGCCATAGCAAGTGCCCCGCCAATGGCCCCGCCCAGACCGCCGACAAGTCGATCACCAGCGGACGGCGGTCGGCGGCACGGTCGCGAAACGGTCCGCGCGTCAGGGGGATCGCGGCGGGCGACACCGGTCGCTCGTCCGCGGAAGCCACGGGCAGCCCCAGGGCCCGTCCTCGCCCCACCAACTCGGCACGGTCGTGACGCCGGACAAGACGCTCGACCGCTCCGTCATCGGCGATATCGAATCCATCGTCGCCGAACAACGCCGGCAGCAGTTCACGGTCGTCCTGGCGGGGGAGCGTGAGCGCGAACCACCCATGGTCTCGGGTAGCCAGCAGTCGGCACGTGCCCGTGCCGACCGACATGGTTGCAGCGACGTTGCAATGTCGTTGCAATGCCCTTTCGCCGAGTAGCATGGCCCCTTCCAGCGCGGCAATTCCGGGTGAACCGGTCAGGGCGGCCAGACGCTCGATCTCGCGGCCGGCCCACCGTGATAGCGGGATTGCCGGCCCGGCGCTCCGGTCGATGCGGTCAGCCGGCAAGGACTTCCTTGACCTTGCGCCGCAGCAGCTTGCCCATCTCGTTATAGGGCAACTCGGCGACGAAAATCACCTTTTCGGGCACTCGCGAGGAGCGCAGCCGGGATCGGACCAGTTCCTTGACCTCGGCCTCCTCCGGCGCGTCATGGCCTTCGCGAAGCACCAGCGCGACGCCCACGGCCTCGCCCCACTCGACCGAGGGGACCGCGACCGCGCACGCATCGCCGATCGCCGGATGGGTCAGCAAAACGTCCTCGATCTCTCCGGGGGACATGTTCTCGCCACCGCGCACGATCACGTCATCGGCGCGCCCGGACAGGAACAGGTAGCCGTCCTCGTCCATGAAACCTGCGTCGCGCGTCGGGAACCAGCCGCCCTCGACCAGCGCGCTGCGCTCCTTGTATTCGCCTGACACCTGATCGCCGCGAACGTATATCTCGCCCGGTTCGCCGGGGGGCAGGACGTTACCCTCTTCGTCGCGGATTTCGATCTCGACCGTCGGCAGCGGCTTGCCCAGCGATCCCAGCCTCGCCCGGATCTTCGGATCATCCGATGCCTGCGCTTCGCGGTGTTCGTCGGGGCCGAGGAGCGCGATCGTCGAGCTTGTTTCGGTCAGCCCGTAGGAATTGGTGAAGCCGGTCCGCGGGAACAGCCCAAGTGCTTTCTGGATGATCTCCAGCGGCATCTTGCCGCCGCCATAGGCCACGGCGCGAAGCGTCGAGAGCCCGGCGGCGACGCCTCTTTCCATCGCTTCGATGATCCGCGCGAGCATCGTCGGCACCACGAAAGCATTGGTCACGCTCTCCTGATCGACCAGCCTGAGCCAGGCATCGGGCTCGAACGACGGCAGCATGACGATGCGTCGCCCGGCATAGCAGGATGAGAGAAGGGCCGAGATTCCAGCGATATGATAAGGGGGCACAACCACCAGAACCGCATCGTCTTCCTCTGCCGAGGCGAACTCGACGGTGCCGAGGATATAACCCAGCAGGTTGGAGTGACGCAGGATCGCCGCCTTCGGCGCAGCGGTAGTGCCGCTGGTGAACAACTGCACGGCGATTCCTTCGCCCGGATCGAATTCGCGATCCGTCGCCGAGGGCCAGGATTCCTGTGCCTTCAGGGTGAACATCTCGCGAGTGAACACGGTGTGGTTCTGATCGCCTGCGATGCGCTCGACCCGTTCTTCATCGCCGATGACCAGCGCCGGCGAGATCCGCTGCAGCAGCGCTGCAAGATCGGCATCCGGCAGGCGGTAGTTGAGCGGGCAATAGGGCACCCCGGCGAGGGCCGCCCCGAACAGGGCGATCATCGCCGCCTCGCTGCTTTCATCGAGCAGCGCGACGTATTCGACGCCGCTTTGCTGGATCAGCTCGAATGCGCCCCGAGCGGCATCGAGCAGCCCCGAATACGTCCAGCGCTTGCCTTCGCAGACCAGGCCGACCCGATCCGGCGCGGCTTCGGCCGCCATTTCAAGAATGAGAGCGATATTCATCGACGCTGTTCGGCCCTTTCAAAGGCAGGAGAATTAGTCGGAGGCGGGAAGCGGCTTTGCGTCCTTGGTGACCAGCGCAATCCCGTCAACCGAGAGCGAGCCTTTCCCGGCCTTGACGCAGAGCAGTTCGAACTGCCCAGCCGTATCGACATAGCGCTTGCCCATCAACGTGCCGCTGGAATGATCGACGGTGATCGGCGCTAGGTCCGCCGGCTTTTCCTCCGCCATCGGCGAGCCGCCGCACTCGATCGTGCCCGCGCCGCTACGGATCACCATGACCTCGGTGTCGCAAGTCACGCTCTTCAGACGAGTTCCAGGCTTCATGTCAGCATCCTTGCACAATTCTTCCAGGTTGGCGTAACCCGCCTTTAGGCGTGCGCCGCGACATAGTTCAAGACCGAGTTGGCTGTATTTCTGCCGATCGGCCGAGATTCGCCGCATCGCTGGGAAGGAGCTTTCGGCATGGATTCGCCTATCGAAAGCGTAAGAACCGGCCGATTGGCGCCATTGTGAAAAGGGCTTTCGCAGTTGCAGCAAAATCAATTGACATTTCCCGAAATCACTCCTAACCTAGGTTAGCAAGTTCAGTACAGGTCTTTCAGGAGTTCGATTATCATGAAGCAGATCATTCTCGCCGCCGCCGCTCTCGCCTCCATTTCCTCTGCCGCCATCGCCGCCGAATCGACCCAGCCCGTCCAGGCCGCGTCCGACGAAGTCGCCGCTCCGGCCGAAATCGCCGCCGGCGCCATGCTGTACGGTTCGGACGGTCGTCGCATCGGCCGCGTCTATCGCGTCGATGCCAACGGCAACCCGCAGATCATCCTGAACAGCAAGATGGTCACCGTTCCGGCTTCGACCGTTTCGGAAGCCGATGGCAAGCTCTCCAGTTCGCTGTCGAAGAAGGACGTCCTGGCTCGTTGATCGACCGGATACGTTTGAATTTGGGAAGGGCGGGGTCTCGGCTCCGCCCTTTTTTTTCGGGCGGGTGAGATATGACCCGTTCGGCCAGGCTGCCAACCACCGCGGAATTGCTTCGACGGATCACATGCGGCTGACATTCTCGTAAACCCGATCGAGATACTGGCCCAGAGTTTCGAGCTCGTCGTCAGAGAACCCGGCGAAGATCAGGTCCTCGTTCGACCGGGCTATCCCCGCGAGCGTCGCGAGCATCGGTTCCGCCGCATCGGTCAGGAACACCGCGCGCGCCCGGCGGTCGTTCTTGTAGTCCTTGCGCTCAAGCAGGCCTTCGGAGCAAAGCCGATCGATCAGCCGGCCCGCCGACGCCTCCGACATTTCGAGCTTTTCGGCGATGACGCGCTGGGTGGCGCCCGGCCACCGCGAAACAACCGCCGCCATTGCCCATTGAGACCGGGTCACTCCGAGGTTTGCCACCTGCCGGTCGAAATTGTTGCGGAGCATCCGCGCGACCACGCCCAGGCGAAGACCGATGTGGCGCTTCTTGCTATCCGTGGCTTCGATGTCGATGACTCCCGTTGTGCGTCGTGCGGACACATTAGTGCGCTAGGCGTGAAAAATCCAATCGGCTCGAATTTCGACGCCCGGCCCCGATGACCCGCCACGGCGCATAAGAGCGCCGAGGTACACCGAAACCCCCCGGCGCGACTTGACGCAATGGCTTTGCCGGACGAGACCGAAGCCTGACAGGAGGCGGATCTGCATGGTGACCACGGTAGTGAATGAGCAGGCGGCCCGCCCAGGCACATTCGCGCCATTGAAGGAGCAGGGGCCTTTCCGCCGTATCTGGATCGCCTCGATATTCTCGAACTTCAGCCAGTTGTTCCTGGGCGTGGGCGCCGCATGGGAGATGACCAAGCTGAGCAACTCCCCCAGCATGGTGGCCCTTGTCCAGACCGCGATGATGCTGCCGCTGATGATCGTGACGCTGCCGGCGGGGGCCATCGCCGACATGTTCGACAAGCGGAAAATCGCGCTGAGCGGCCTCGGGTTTTCTGCTCTGAGCGCCGCTGCGCTGACATTGGTCTCGTCAGCCGGCATGATCACCCCGTGGCTGCTGCTGGCGTTCTGCGTACTGATCGGAGCGGGCGTCGCGCTTTTTTCACCGTCCTGGCAGGCGTCCATCCCCGAACAGGTCTCGCGCGAAAACCTGCCATCGGCGGTCGCGCTCGGAACCATCAGCTATAACGTGGCTCGCAGCTTTGGCCCGGCTCTCGGCGGCCTGATCGTCCTGGCTGCCGGTGCAACGGCGGTGTTCGGCCTGACGACGGTGTTCTACGCGCCGCTTCTTTTCGCGTTCTTCATGTGGAAGCGTAACCACGTTCCGTCCCGCCTTCCGCCCGAACGGATCGACCGGGCGATCGTCGGCGGCGGGCGATATGCGCTCAACGCGCCGGCCATCCGCACCGCTCTGGTCCGGGTGTTTCTGTTCGGGTTGATGAGTGCGACCGCAGGCGCTTTGGCGCCCTTGATCGCCAAGGACATGCTCGGCGGCGACGCCGCCATCTTCGGGATGCTGCTGGGGGCGCAAGGCATCGGAGCGGTCTGCGGCGCGCTGTTCGTCGGCAAGATCCGCGAACGGTTCTCCACCGAGTGGGCAATCCGGATATTCGCTGTCGGATCCGGGTTGTCGATCATCGTGATCGGCCTGAGCCACAGCGTCCCGCTGTCCTGCCTGGCGTTTGCCGTAATCGGGGTGTCGAACATCCTGACGATAGCCATGCTCAACGTCACCGTCCAGATGTCGGCACCGCGCTGGGTATCGGCGCGGGCGCTGTCGCTGTTCGCTTCGGCCATCACCGCAGGGATCGGCATCGGCGCCTGGGGTTGGGGAGCGCTCGCGACGAGCCACGGCGTATCGTTCGCTTTCGTCGCCTCCGGCCTGGCGGTGATCGCCACGATCCTGTTCGGATTCGCGTTTCCACTCAGCCGCGATGCCGAGGTCGACATATCGGAGGTAGGGCTCAACAACGAGCCAAATGTCGCCATGCCGCTGACGTTGCGGTCAGGGCCGATCATGATCGCCCTCGATTACGACGTCGATCCGGACAAAGCGCGCGAGTTCTATGGCGCGATGATGGACTTGCAGGGCGTGCGCAAACGCAACGGCGGCTTCAATTGGTCGCTTTCCCGCGACGTCGAGAACCTGGCGATCTGGACCGAGCATTTCTATTGCCCGACTTGGGGCGACTATCTGCGGATGCGGGCGAGGTACAGCCAGACGGATACCGAGATCCAGGCCGAGGCGGATTCCTTCAACCGGTCGGGACGCCGGGTTCGTCGCCGGCTGGTCCGTCCTTTCGGTTCGGTGCGCTGGAAGGCCGATTCACCCGATCCCTACCATGACACTGTCGGCTACATCGGCCCGTGACGATCGCGCCGCTCACATGATGACGGGCTTGTCGGAGCGCTGCTGCACCGCCCGTTCGGCCGCTTCGTCCGCGGGAAGATCCGCATCCCAGTCGCGCGCCGCAAACCTTCGGCCGTTGTAATCAGCCGACGCCTCGCTGGCGAGCCAGACCATCGGCGGTCCCATGATCTCGGGGGGAAGAAGCCCGGCGTCGGTCCCTTCCAGTCCTTTCGGGCCCTTTCCGGCGGTGAAGGCTATCGCCCTGGTGCCGACCTCGCCCCCTGGCACCATCGCCGTGTCGCTTCCGCCGCCGGGCAGCAGCACGTTGGCGGTCACCCCGGTGCCCTCCAGTTGCTGCGCCCACACGGTAGTTGAGACTTCCAGTGCGGCCTTCAACGGCCCGTAGACACCCGCTTTGCGCATCGTCGGAAGCGATGTCGATATGTTGACGATACGGCCGTATCCCCGCTCCAGCATGCCCGCGCCGACTGCGTGGTACATGTTCCACGGGCCGAGGAAATTGATGTGGGTGATCGTTTCGATCATTTGCGGGTCGATGAGATGGAACGGCATGGGAGCGGTCGGATCGATGTTCTTCGGGACAAGGCCGGCAAGTCCTACCGCCGCGTTGTTGACCAGGATGTGTGGAAACCCAAAGGCGGATTCGGTCGCCGCGACGATGGCCTTGCACGCTTCGACGTCCGTGACATCGGCCGTCATGCCGTCGCATTTGCCGCCGTTTTCCCGCAGTTCGTCAACAGCCACGGCAACCTGGTCGGCCGACCGGGCAACAATGAAGATGGCAGCCCCGGCGTCCAGCATGGCCTGCGCCATCACCTTGCCAAGCCCGCGAGCGCCTCCGGTGACGATGGCCACTTTCCCATCCAGCGATATTCCATTGGGCATCGCGCTCTCCTGATTGTTGTCGCGTCGGCTGTTATAGTTGCGCCTTGCCATGGCGCTTGCCGAAGTCGCCTGCCACTGCGTGCCGGGCGTGTAAACCGCGATCCTCGGTTCCACGTCGATGGCTTGGCGGGGCCCTATCGATCAGCAGGTTGCCGCCGCGCGGCGACCGTCCCACAAGATGCGCGCGCACCGACTACGGTCGAAGAAACGGGACGACGACGATGGAGATCAAAGCGGCAATCCTGCGGGGCATGGGAGCCGCGCGTCCGTATTCGCAAAGCCAGCCGCTATCGATAGAAACGGTCGAACTGGATATGCCCGGACCGGGCGAGGTCCTCGTCAGGATCGTGGCCGCCGGATTGTGCCATTCTGACCTTTCCGTGATCAACGGCGACCGCCCCCGGCCGATGCCCATGGCCTTGGGGCATGAGGCCGCCGGCGTCGTCGAAGCCCTGGGGCCGGGGGTGGACGATCTTTCGGTCGGCGACCACGTGGTGATGGTTTTCATGCCAAGTTGCGGCCATTGCCGCCCCTGTTCGGAGGGCCGCCCTGCGCTGTGCGAGCCCGGCGCGATCGCGAACGGCAAGGGCGAGCTCCTCGGCGGCGGAAGCAGGCTCCACGCCGGCGGCGACAGGCTGAACCACCACCTCGGATGTTCGGCCTTCGCCGATCATGCGGTCGTTTCACGACGGTCGCTGGTGCCGATCGACAAGGACCTGTCCCTTGAAGAAGCAGCGCTGTTCGGATGTGCGGTGCTGACGGGCGTCGGCGCCGTGGTCAACACCGCAGCGGTGAAGCCCGGCCAGACGGTCGCGGTGATAGGGCTGGGGGGCGTCGGTCTGTCGTCGGTGCTGGGCGCTGTCGCATCGGGCGCCGGCCAGACCATCGCGGTCGATCTCTCGGACCGGAAACTGGAACTGGCAAGGTCGATCGGCGCCACCGCCGTGATCAATGGGAGCGCACCCGATGCCGTCGAGCAGGTCCGCGAATTGACGGACGGCGGGGTCGATTTCGCGTTCGAGATGGCAGGATCGGTTCGAGCTCTGGAGACCGCGCTGAAGATGACGAGACGTGGCGGCACGACCGTCACCGCCGGCCTGCCGCCCCCGGACCAGGCGGTGCCGGTCAACGTGGTCAGCCTTGTCGGCGAAGAGCGTTCGCTCAAGGGCAGTTACATCGGCGGCTGCGTGCCGGTTCGCGATATTCCACGTTATATTTCCCTCTATCGCGCGGGCCGCCTGCCGGTGGACCGGCTGATGAGCGGAACCCTGAAGATCGAGGACATCAACGAAGCCTTCGACCGGCTTCACAGCGGCGAAGTCGTCCGCCAGATCATCACCTTTTAGAGCGATTTCGAGGCAGGTCGAATCACCTGCCGGCTCGGAAATCATGGCAAACCAAGGATATCTAGTCCGGCGCCGGGCGGTCAGCGGGCACGCTCACCGAACAGATAGCCCACCGCCGCAGCCAGGGCGACGAGGGCGAGAACGACCGCGCCCAGTCCGTCGACCCGTGGCATGGCGGCGGCTTGGCTCCCGGCATCGCGGAGGAATATCCAGGCCAGGACCGACAGCGCGACAATCGCGAACACCGGCGCCATCCATGCCGGGCCGCGCGACGCGGGCAAAATCGCCGAAGGATGGGGGGGCGATGGCGCGCCCGGCGCCGCCCCGCTGCCTTCGGGCTGCTGGGGCCGCAACGTGGCGGCGAACTGGGCGAAGAACGCCCCGGCCATCTGGCGCGCGGTGGCATCGACGAGCCGGCTGCCGAGCTGCGCAAGCTTGCCGCCGACCTGGGCATCGACGGTGTAATGCAGGATGGTTTCGTCTCCATCGGCTTCAAGACGCACGACCGCGCCGCCACGGGCGAAGCCGGCAACGCCGCCCTGACCTTCGCCCGCAATGCGATAGCCATTGGGCGGGTCGATGTCCGACAGTGTCACATCACCTGCGAAACGCGCAGCGATCGGGCCTACCTTCACTTTGGCGGTGGCGCGCATCCGGCTGTCCGAAAGCTTCTCGAGCGTTTCGCAGCCGGGTATGCAACGGCGCAGGACCTCCACGTCGTTGAGCGCCGCCCAGACCCGCTCCTTCGAAGCGGGAATCCGCTGCTCGCCGTTCATCTCCATCTCGCGCCCTCATATGTCTTGCGGTTCACCCATGGTTGCGGATAGTAAGTACAGCAATGCAAGTCACTCGGCAACGCGGAACGTTTTTCATCGAGCGCCGGCGGTGACGGCTCCCCGCCAGCATGGCCGAACGGCGAAATCCGCCGAAATCCGCAATTGCTCCGTCGAACGCACAGTCAATATCCTGTCCGACGTCTGGACCTTTCTCGTCCTCACGGAAATCTATCTGGGATCCCGTCGCTTCGACGAGATCCAGGCGGTGCTCGGCTTGCCGCGCAGCACCTTGAGCGATCGCCTGGGCAACCTCGTCTCGACTGGGGTGCTGCGGCGTAGTTGCTATTCGGATACGCCCGCCCGTTTCGAATACAGGCTGACCGAGATGGGGCGAGACCTCTATCTTGTGACATTGTCGCTCCTGCGCTTCGGCGACGACTGGCTGAGCGATGGCGACCCTCCGCTTCAGCTGTTCCACGCCCCTTGCGGGAAAGCGTGTCAGCCCGTGACGTTGTGTTCCGCGTGCGGGGGTGAGATCGTCGCGTCCGACGTCGCCTATCGCGACGGCCCGGGGGCGGGGACATCGCTCGCGCAAAGGCCCTCGCAGCGGCGGCGAGCCGACGGGAAGGACCTGTACGAGCGGGGGCGGCCATCGTCGGTTGCCAGGGCGCTCCGGATCATCGGAGACAGGTGGACATTCCTGGTCCTGCGGGAGGCATTCTTCGGCATCAGGCGCTACCATGACATGCAAGTACGTCTCGGCATCGCGCCCAACATTCTCGCGGATCGATTGTCCAGGCTGATCGAGGGACGGATATTCGCCAAACGCAAGTATCAAGAATCGCCGGAGCGCTTCGAATATCGGCTGACCAACATGGGCCGCGCGCTTTTCCTGCCGATGATAGAGATGCTCCGCTTCGGGGATCGCTGGCTGAGCGAAGCGCCGCCGCTCATCTTGACCCACGCCGCGTGCGGCCAGGACTTTCTACCTGTCCTCTCCTGCGACCAGTGCCATCAGGGACTTGCCGCGCGGGCGATGCGGTACCGACTGCGCCATGACGCGGGGCCGAAAGACCGCCGCCGCCATCCCTCCCGGATCGCCTGAAGTCCCGCCGGAGACTATTCTTTCGATAGGTGGCAGGCAGTTGGCGCGGCGTCAGTCCTGCCTTCGGAACACACGTCCCGCCCGGTCGGGGGTCGACGTTTCCGCGACACCGACGATGTAGGACGGGCGAAGGGTGCAATCGTGAGCAGGCAGCGGCATGAAGCGGGCGGAGCGCTGATCGTCGGAGGATCGGGCGGGCTCGGCGAAGCGATCGTCCGGCGTCTGGCCGCGGACTGGCAATATGTCGATTTCACCTATTTCACCAATGCCACCAAGGCCGCAGCGCTGCTGGACGAACTGGACGAGGTCACATCGGCGGCGGCTCATGCCCTCGATATCACCCAGGAAGATCAATTGGCGCGCATTCTGAATGCGGCGCACAGCCGCAGCGGTGGCCTTCGCACGATCGTATACGCTTCCGGCGTCAATATCCCCCAACCTTACGTGTCCCAGATCCGTCCCGAGCAATGGACAGAGGTGGTGCAGACCGAACTGATGGGGTTCATCGCCCTGGTACGTCATGCCCTGCCGATCCTGCGCGACACGCGCGGTTCCATCGTCAACATCGGCTCGGTCGCACCGCACTGGTATGTCATCGGCGATGCCCTGTCGGCCATCCCCAAGGCCGGGACCGAGGTGCTCTGCCGCGCCCTGGCGAAGGAAGAAGGCCGCTACGGCGTACGCGCCAACACGGTGGCGCCCGGCATCATGGAAGTGGGCATCGGCGGCAAGCTGATGGAAACGATTCACGACGAGGGAGTCTGGAACAGCCAGAAGCATCGCACGCCGCTGCGGCGGTTCGGCAATGGCGAGGACGTGGCTGGGGCGGTCGCTTTCCTGTGTTCATCCGAGGCGGGTTTCATCACCGGGCAGACGGTGATCGTTGACGGAGGCCTTTCGCTCTGACTGCTCGGGGCGTTCGATATCGAAAGGAAAGTACATGAGCGATTTGAATACCCTGCTGGCGGAACGCGCCTGCGAGCGCCTGATGCTGGATTATTGCGAATGCGTGGACACGCGCCAGTTCGAACGGCTGGTGGCGCTGTTCGCGAAGGAAGGCATTCTCAATCGCAGCGATACCGGGGAGATGAAAGGCCGCGCCGTCATCGGCGAGTTTTTCGACAAGTTGACGACCGATCCGCTGATCCACGTCGCCAGCAACAGTCTCATCACGGTGACCGGGCCCGAAACGGCCGAGGCAACGTCCTACGTAACGGTTTATCGCAGCTATCGCGAGAACGCAGCGGGCTTGCCCAAGCTGGAAGCGCCTTACGTGGTCGCCAGGTACGTCGACAAGTTCGTGGTCGAGGACGGCGAATGGAAGATCGGCTACCGCGACACGATCTTCGCGGCCAAGGAGTAGGGGGTGTCGCTTCTCTCGGAGCTTCGGCCACCGCCCGATACCATCGGTCACGCGATCCTGGAAGGCGCGCGCCGTTGGCCGAAGCGAAAGGCCTTCGCGGTGGGCGACCGGCAGGCCGACTATGCAGAGTTCGCCGCGCAGACGATCGCCTGCGCACGAAACCTGATCGGCCTTGGCATCTCGCCGAAGGAGCACGTCGGCATACTGATGCCCAACTGCTGGGACTACGCCATTCTGTCGGGTGCGCTGAACATGATCGGCGCTTGCGCGGTCGTGCTCAATGCGCGGTATCGCGGCGAGGATCTGCGCTACGTCGTCCAGCACGCGGAAATCAGCGCGCTCTTCATCACCGGCACCGCGCGGCCGCATCTCGATCTGAAGGCCATGCTGTGCGCGCAGTTTCCCGAGCTTTCGCGGTGGCGAGCCGGCGATGAGCTGTCGATAGCCGCCGCGCCGAAACTGCGGCAGGTCTTCCATCTCGATGCCCCCGACGAGCGGCAATGGCCCACCGAAGCCGCCTTCCAGGCCGGGGGGCGGGCGGTTCCCGACGCGACGCTGGCCGGGCGGGTGTCGTCCGTGGCGCCCGACGATACCGCGCTCATCATATTTTCATCCGGCACCACGGCACAGCCCAAGGCATGCATGATCAGCCACGCGGTAGTGAGCGCGGTCGGCGGCGCCGTGGCGGAGCGCTTGGAGCTCGTCGCCGACGACGTCGTGTGGAATCCGCTGCCGCTGTACCATTTGTCGTCGCATCTTCCGATCAGCGCGTGCCGCCAGGTGGGCGCGGCCTATGTCTGCCAGGGACATTTCGATGCCGGGCCGGCGCTGTCGGAACTGGAGCGCGTCGGGGCCACGATCGCCTATCCTGCTTTTCCCGCGCTCACCGCGTCGCTTATCGACCACCCGGACTTCCCGAAGCGGGATCTGTCGCGGCTGCGCCTGATGGTCAACATCGGCGAGCCCGAGCTGTTGCGCAAGTTCGCCGCGGCCATCCCGCATGCCAAGCAGATATCCTGTTTCGGCCTCACGGAAGGAGGCGGCATCAGCACGATGTCGCGCCCTGACGACACCCTGGAACAACGGGTGACCCGCGCGGGCAGCCCCCTGCGCACGCATCGAATCCGCATCGTCGACCCCGATACTCTGGAGGACCGGGGGCCGGGCGAGCGTGGCGAAATTCTGATCGCCGGATCGATCTTCTCCGGATACTTCAAGGACGATGCGCAGACCGCCAAAGTCAGGGTCGACGGCGAGTGGCTGCGCAGCGGCGATGCCGGGTGGATCGACGAGGACGGCCAGCTGGCTTACGGCGGCCGAATCAAGGACATGCTCAAGATCGGCGGCGAGAACGTCGCGGCCGTGGAGGTTGAAAGCTACCTCGCGCGGCACCCGAAAGTGAAGATGGTGCAAGTCATCTCGGCACCCGATCCCCGGCTTGTCGAGGTGGTCGCCGCCTATATCGAACTCAAGTCCGGCGAAACCATGACGGAGGCGGAACTCATCGAGTACTGTGCGGGCAACATCGCCAGCTACAAGGTTCCCCGATATGTCCGCTTCGTCACGTCGTGGCCGATGAGCGCGACCAAGATCCAGAAGTTCAAGCTGGCCGAAAGCTTCGTGCCCGAAGGCAAGATCGATGTCACCGCCGCTCTGGAGAAAAGCGCGAGGATCGCCTGAACGGCTCCGAGAAAAGCAACGAGAGGAATGGAAGATGATGCCCCCGGTGAGACGCGTCGTGACGGGACAGACGAGCGAAGGCAAGCACACCTTCACCCATGTCGAGGCGGTGGAACCCCTCGACATGGGCGGCGACGCCAAGTGGTATCCGGTCTGGGGCTGGGAGCGGCTTCCGACGCTGCCTCACTGCCCGACCGGCGCCTACGAGCCGCGCAGCGTGTTTCCGGCGAGCGGCGGGATGCGGGTCAACATGGTGTCGTTCCCGGCGGGCTTCGGCACCGACAAGGCCCCTGAATCGCCGGTGCCGCCCGCCGAGCGCTTTCTGAAGCTTGCCGCGGCGCAATCGACGGGTGGCGAGTTCGACCATGACGTGGGCATGCACTCGACGGATTCGGTCGATCTCGGCTTCATCTTTTCGGGAGAGCTTACGCTGATCCAGGGCGATGGTTCGGAGACGACGATCAGGGCGGGAGACGTGCTGGTCCAAAACGGCGCGATCCACGCCTGGGAAAACCGCGGCGACCAGCCCTGCATGGCCTGCTTCGTCGTCATGGGCGCCGACAGGAACGCGGCTGCCTGAACAACTCGAACCATGAAGTGGAAGCGATGATGTCTGACCAAGGATATGGTTTCGCCTATACGCGCGGCCTCGACCTGACCGACGCCAGCAAGACGACGGACGAGGAAAAAGCGGAGTTCTGGGCGGAGAAAATGGCCTGGCGTCCGGGCAAGATGGCGTACCCGCTCACCGCGTACAGCTTCCTGATCGAGAACCGCCCGGACATGTTGAAGTATCACCTTCGGCAGATGCAGTTCCTCCACGCGGTTCCTGCGAACGGCGAGATCCCGATGGGGATCACCATGCTGACGATGCTTCACTGGTACGCCTGCAACCGCGTCCCCGGCGGAGTGCTGCACGAAGTGATGGGATCGCAGGAGATGGGTGCCACCAAGGCCCAGGTGAACGAGATCTTCGGGCTCGCGTTCATGCACTCCGGCCCTTGCGGCTTCAACGAAGTCTACCTGCAGGCTTTCGACTACATGACCAGCTATCGCGAGCCCGAGCGAGCGATGAACTGGCCAAAGGGATGGGAACCCGATCCCGAGGCGTTCCGGACCGGTCTCGATTTCGACAATCCGGAGCTCACTGCGAAGGAACACGATCTGCTGAACGCATGGTACGATCGCACGATCGGCTATGTTCCGAAATCGATCGCGACGCTGGTCAAATACAACCCCAGCTTCGTCAAGCAGCACCGGGCCAAGTTCGAAGGGGCGCTGGCGACCGGGGCACTGCCCAAGCAGATGGTCCCCTACATCCTGATCCATTACAACATGAACCGGGGTTTCCGCGACGGCATCCGCGAGGCGACCCTGCTGGGCAAACACTGGGGCATGACGCGCGATCACGTCGTCAACGCGCTGACCCTGGGCACCGGATACATGGCCGGCATGGACGGCATGTACATCGTCGAGGAGGCCATCGGCGATCTCCTCGAAAGCTGGGATTGAGCGTCAAGATCGCTCGCGAAGCCACCCCGATCACAACGGATTAAGGACGGTACTTTGGATCCTCTAAGCCACCTGATGCAGCGATACTGCTTTGCCTACACCGCCACGCACGATTTCAGCGTGGCCGACCGGATCATGGCCGACGACTACACCTTCTACATGGGGGAGCACGTTTTTACCGGCCGCGAGGAAGCGTACAAGCCGGCCGCGGAAAGGCAGTTCCAGGCCTATCCCGGCCTTGGGTTTGCCGTGCACGACTTCTTCTCCAACGGCGACCGCTGCGCCATGTTCTTCAGCGAGTTCGGCCATTCGGTTCAATACGACACGATGACGGCGTGGCACGGCGTGAGCCTTTACCGCTGGAACCACGAGCGTCTCACCGAATGCCGGATCGAGCAGGACTACTATGGTCGCCGGCGGCAGCTGAAGAGCAAGGTTCCCGACCCGATCGATCCGCCCGGACATGCGCCCTGGACAGTCCCGGTCAAGCCGGCCGATCCGGGCAACGAGGCGCTCGTCTCCGGTTGGCTGGAGAAGGGCGGTTTGCTGCGTAGCCCGATCGGGAGCCTGGACGACGAGGGTTGCGCACCCACGATCGACCGTGTCCTGTTCAGCGACGAGACCGCGCAAGTCACGGACATCATGTCGGCGGGCAAGCGCGTCGCTTTCCAGGCGCGGATCGACGGTGCCTATGCGGGCGGCCTCAAGGCGCTTGAGGGCCGTGAAGGCGCGCGGGCTTCGCTCTATGCGACCGGGATCGCCTATGTTGAGGAGGGCAGGGTCGCCCGGGTTCGTGCGGTCACCGATCGCTATACCATGGAGCGTCGGGTGCTTGCCGCCGCCGCGAGCTGAACCTTTCGCGAAAGGCGCCGGGTCAGGATCGCAGGCGCAACCTGGCCCTGGCGCTGTTGACGATCCCCCGCCCTTCGATTTCCAGCGTCATCTCGCAGGAAACCGCATCGCCGTCGACGGCGGTGATCGTGCCGGTTGCCACCGCCTTCTCGTCGCCATAGGCATTGTCCAGGAAGCGGGTATCCATCCATTCGATCCGCGCGCCGGGAAACGCCGCCATGAGCATGTTCATCATGTAGGCGACGTTGATCGGTCCCTGGTTGATGACCCTGTCCCCCAAGCCCTTGGCCTTGACCGCTTCGACGTCGAGATGGATCCGGTTGGGATCGGCCAGGAACACGGCCCACTGCTTCATCGCTTCCGTGCTGATGCGCGCGACCACGAAGGGAGGCAGTCGGTCGCCGACTTCGGGCTTCATGCCAGATCCTTCCGGGGCAATATCCAGACGTTCTCGGTTTCCAGCACGCGGGTCCCCTCCCGGCCGTGCAGGCGGAGGCGATAGGTGAGCACGTCCATCACGCCCAGCTTGCGGCTGCTTTTTCGTGCGATTCCCACGATCTCGCCTTTTACGGTGTAGGACTCACCGGTGCGTAAAGGGATGGCGAAGTGCACCTCGCTGCTGCCCATCATCGGCCCGTCCTCGACATCGAAGTCGCAAATCGAGCACAGACCGGCCACCGTTTGGCCCATCGCCACCTGGGTGGCGACGTAATAGTAGATCGGATGGGCCGTCCCGTCCTTCGCCGGTTCTATCCCCACGGAGCGGCACAGCGCCGCATTTTCCTCGACGGAAATGAGATAGTCTTCTGCACCGTCAAGGCTCGTGCCGGCGACGTCAGGCGGTGGGGGAAGGTCGGCCGGAGCGGTCATCGGTTCAGAACGAACGCGGCAGGCCGAGGCTTTCGGCTATGGAATTACGTACCATCTCGTTTGAGATCGGGGTCATGCGCAAGATGCGGTGATCGCGCCAATACCGCTGCATGTCCGTTTCCGTCGAATAGCCCATGCCGCCCATGATCTGGATGCCAAGGTCCGCGGCCTTCACCGCGTTCTCCGTGGCCACCATCTTCAGCATGTTGGCCTCGACCCCGCAGGGCTTGCCCTCCAATGCGAGGCTGACGACGTAGTAAAGCAGCAGTTCGGTGGTCTTCCGCCAGGTCGCGATGTCGGCGACGTAGTGCTGCAGGATCTGGAACCGGCCGATGATGTCGCCGAAAGCCTTGCGCTCCTTCATGTATGCGACGGCGTCCTCCAGAATGCCGTCCATGGCGCCGAGGCACTGTGCGCCCACCATGATGCGTTCGTTGTTGAGCGTGGGCATCATCATGTACCAGGCCTTGCCGGGCTCACCCAGCACGTCCTCGTCCGGAACGAACACGTCATCGTAAGTCACCGAACAGGAACCCATCGCCCGCATGCCGAGCTTTGGCAGCAGCGATGCGCTGATGCCCGGCGCCTTGGCATCGACGAAGAACAGGGTCAGGCCGTGGTGGCGCTTTTCGACGTTGCGGTCGGTCCGGGCCAGAACCAGAAGGCGGTCCGCGACTTTCGCGCCGGTCGTCCACATCTTCGCGCCGTTGAGCTTCCAGCCCCCGTCCACCTTCTCGGCATGGGTCTTCATCGCTCCCAGAACGTCCGTCCCACCGTCCGGCTCGGTCATGGAGATCGCGACGCGCAGCTTGCCCTCGGCCATGGGGCGCAGCCACCGCTCCTTCTGCTCGGGGGTGCCGTAGACCCCGACCGACTTCGCCCCGGCGAACGACGTCACCCCCCAGGTCCAGATCAGGCCGCCCGCGGTGCGAGCCAGCTCGCGGGCGAATATCATCTGCATCATGATATCCCCGCCCAGACCGCCGTATTCCTCGGGTATGCCGATGCCGAAGAAGCCCTGCGCCACCAGCTTGTCCCACAGGAGGAAGGGATAGTTTCCCTCGTCCGCTTCCAGCTTGCGCATCAGATCCTTCGGCGCTTCCGCGTCGACCCACCGGCGCACCACGTCGCGAAATGCCTGCTGCTCTTCCGTCAGCGAAAAATCCATGGCGATCCTTATATCCCGTTGCAATTCTTCTATCGAAGAAACCGACAATCCGAGGCCTGAGCGTTGGCGAGGGGGCTGCGCATGGTCGCCTTTCGTTCGATAGGTGCCCAGGACGGCCATGAGCGCGATCTGCGAACCCATCGATCACGTCTGATCCGATGGCTGGCAGGACACGCTCTCAATGGAAGCCTACATTTACGATCATGTGCGGACGCCTCGTGGCAAGGGGCGACCGGACGGTGCGTTGCACGAAGTCCCCTCGGTTCAACTGGCGACGCAGCTGCTGGAGGCCGTGCGCGATCGCAACGAACTGGACACCGGGCTGCTCGACGACGTGATCATCGGCATGGCGCAGCCGGTGGGCGAGCAGGGCGGCGTGCTGGCCCGCGCGGCGGTGCTGCAGGCGGGCTATGCCCAGACTGTCGGCGGCCAGCAGATCCATCGTTTCTGCGCGACCGGGCTGGACGCGGTCAACCTGATCGCGGCGCAAGTCCATTCGGGCATGATCGATGCCGGGATCGGCGGCGGTGTCGAATCGATGAGCCGCACCGTGATCGGCTATGACAGCGGCGCCTGGGCCTCGGACCCGGCTGTCGCCTTTCCGAACCACTACGCGCCGCAGGGCCTCGGCGGCGACCTGATCGCCACGCTCGACGGGTTCAGCCGCGAGGATGTCGATTCCTACGCGGTCGAAAGCCAGAAGCGCGCCGCCGCCGCCTGGCAAGGCGGCCGGTTCAGCGGTGCGATCGTGCCGGTCACCGACGTGATGGGCGAAGTGCTCCTCGACCATGACGAGCACATCCGGCCGGACACCACCCTCGAAAGCCTCGGCGCTCTGAAGCCCGCGTTCGAAGGCTTTGCCAAAATGGGATGGGACAACGTTATCAAGGACCGCTACCCGCAAGTGGAGGAGCTCAATTTCGTCCATCACGGCGGCAACAGTTCGGGTATCGTCGACGGCGCCGGGCTGGTCCTGGTCGGTTCGAAGGCGTTCGGCGAGAAAGCCGGCTTGAAGCCGCGCGCCCGGATCCGGGCCTATGCCAACATCGGTTCCGAACCCACGATCATGCTGACCGCGCCGGCAGCCGTCTCGGAAAAGGCGTTGAGGAACGCCCATATGGACAAGAGCGACATCGACCTGTGGGAGCTGAACGAGGCTTTCGCCAGCGTCGTCATGCGCTTCATGAATAAGCTCGATGTCCCGCACGACAAGATTAACGTCAACGGCGGCGCGATCGCCATGGGGCACCCGCTGGGAGCGACCGGCGCGATGATCCTTGGTACCTTGCTCGACGAACTGGAGCGGCGGGATCTCAATACTGGCCTCGTCACGCTTTGCGCGGGCAACGGCCTGGGCACCGCCTGCGTCATCGAACGCGTCTGAGCGAAGCGGAAGGCAAAACACCATGCGACACATGAAGATCGAAACCTCCGCCGATGGCTTTGCGACGCTGATCCTCGATAGTTCCGACGGCCCGCAGAACATCGTCAACGAAGCCTTCATTGCCGAGATGGAGGAAGCGACGGCGCAGCTGGCGGCGGACGCGTCCGTCAAGGGCGTGATTCTGACATCGGCCAAGAAGGCCTTCATGGCCGGTGCCGACCTGAAGTGGCTAGTCCAGGCTTACGACAGGCTGAGCATCCAGGATGCATATGCTTTTTCCCAGCGTGCAACGCGGATGCATCGCGCGATCGAGCAATCGGGCAAGCCGTGGGTGGCCGTGCTGAACGGGCTTGCGCTGGGCGGCGGGTTCGAGCTGGCGCTGGCATGTCACCGTCGCATCCTCGTCGACGATGCCAAGGTGCAGATCGGGCTTCCCGAGGTGAACGTCGGTCTGCTCCCCGGCTCGGGCGGAACCGTGCGACTTGCCATTTTCGCGGGAATGCAGGTTGCGCTGGATCTGCTGCTCACCGGACGCTCGGTCGGGCCCGCCGAGGCGCTCAAGCTCAAGATCGTGGACGAAATCGCGCCGGCCGCCGAGTTGACCGACCGCGCCCGCGCGTGGCTCGCTACCGGCCCCGATCCGGTAAGGCCATGGGACAAGAAGGGTTGGGTGCCGCCGCAGAAGAAAGGCATGCTCGTTCCCGAGGATGCGGTCGCTTACTCCATCGCCGGCGCGCAGATCGCCAAGCGCGGCTACAATACGCCCGCGCCGCTGGCGATACTCTCCTCGGTGTTCGAGGGACTGCAGCTTCCTTTCGACAAGGCGCTGTCGGTTGAGAGCAAATACTTCGCGAAGCTGCTTACAGATCCAGTCGCACGCAATGTGATCCGCACCAGCTTCATCTCGAAGCAGGCAGCCGAGAAGGGCGCGCGGCGTCCGCCGGGCGTGCCGAAGTTCGAGGTGAAGAAGGTCGGCGTGCTGGGCGCCGGCATGATGGGCGCGGGGATCGCCTATTCCTCGGCCAACGGCGGCATCGAAGTGATACTGATCGACCGCGACGTCGCCACCGCCGAAAAGGGCAAGGCTTACACGACCAAAGTCCAGTCCAGGCTGATCGAGCAGGGCAAGCTGCCTCAGGACAAGGCCGCCGAAGTGCTGACCCGGATCACCGCGACCGATGACTTCGCCTTGCTGGAAGGTTGCGACCTCATCGTCGAGGCGGTGTTCGAGGACACCGCGATCAAGGCAGAGACCACGAGGCTGGCGGAAGCTGTGATCCCCGAGCACGCGGTGTTCGGATCGAACACGTCGACCCTGCCGATCAGCCAGCTGGCGCAGGCATCCAGGCGGCCCGAGCAGTTCATCGGCATCCATTTCTTCTCGCCGGTGGACCGCATGGGGCTGGTCGAGGTGATCATGGGCAAGCAGACCTCGCCCGAAACGCTGGCCAAGGCGCTCGACTACGTGGCGCAGCTGCGCAAGACGCCGATCGTGGTCAACGACAGCCGCGGGTTCTATACCAGCCGGGTGTTTCAGACAGTGATCCACGAAGGCGGGGCGATGATCGAGGAAGGCGTGCCGCCGGCGGTGATCGAAAACGCCGCCAAGTCCGTCGGCATGCCGACCGGGCCGCTGGCTCTGCTAGACGAATTGACGTTCGACCTGCCCTTGAAGATCGTCGACCAGGCGATCGCCGAGGAAGGCGACAAGTACACCGTGCCCGCCGGCGTCGCCACGCTGCGCAAGATGCGCGACGATCTGGGGCGCGGCGGCCGCAAGGCGGGCGCGGGTTTCTATGAGTACCCCGAGGGCGGCAAGAAGCATTTGTGGAAGGGTCTTGGCGAGCATTTCCCGGTCAAGGGAGACCATGAAGTCGAAGAGCTGAAGCAGCGCTTCCTCTATGCGCAGGCGATGGAGACCGCGCGCTGTCTTGAGGAAGGCGTGCTGGAGACGCCCGAGGATGCCGACCTTGGCGCGGTCTACGGCTGGGGCTTTCCGATCTGGACCGGCGGCACGATCAGCTACATCGACACCGTCGGGATCGAGAAGTTCGTCGCGGAATCAGACAGGCTCGCCCAGAAATATGGGCCGCGTTTCCTGCCCTCGCAGTGGCTGCGCGACAAGGCGGCGAAAGGCGAATCCTTCTATGCCGAGTCTGCCACGACCAAGGATCTCGAGCCGGCATGAAGCGCCTCATCTTCGAAGAGGAGCACGAGCAGTTCCGCGACAGCGTCCGCAAATTCATGCAGGCCGAGGTGGGTCCGAACTGGGAGCGCTTCCGCGAAGCCGGAACGGTGGATCGCGAGCTGTTCCTGAAAGCCGGCGCGCAAGGATTGCTGTGCACCTGGGCCGACGAGAAATACGGCGGCGCCGGCATCGGCGATTTCCGCTTCGAGCAGATCATTATCGAAGAGAACATGCGCCACGGCGACATCGGCTTCTACATCAACCTGCACAACGATCTGGTCGCGCCTTACATCGCCAAGCTGGGAACCGATGAACAGAAGGCGCGCTGGATGCCTGGCATCGTCAGCGGCGAGCAGATCCTCGCCGTGGCGATGACCGAACCCTCGACCGGTTCGGACTTGGCCGGAATCCGTACTCGTGCGGAAGATAGGGGCGATCACTGGCTGCTCAACGGCGCCAAGACCTATATATCCAACGGCATCCTGGGCGACCTGATCGTCGCTGCCGCCCGTACCGATCCGGAAAGCCGCCATGGGCTCGGCCTGTTCGTGGTCGAGCGCGGCATGAAGGGCTTCGAGCGGGGCCGCAAGCTCGACAAGATGGGGCTGAAATCGCAGGACACCGCCGAGCTGTTCTTCAACGACCTGCGCGTGCCCAAGAACAACGTGCTGGGCGATCCGCTTAAAGGGTTCGCCTATCTCGCGACGTTCCTGGCGCAGGAGCGGCTTGTCGCCGCGATCGGCTTCATGGCGACCGCGCAGACCGCGTTCGATCTGACGCTCGATTTCGTCAAGGAGCGCCGCGCCTTCGGCAAGCCCATCGGTGCGTTCCAGAACACGCGCTTCAAGATGGCCTCGATGCGTGCCGAACTCGACATGGCGCAGACTTACGTCGACCAGTGCGTGCTGCTGCTCAACGACGGCGAACTGACCGCCGAAGATGCTTCCGCCGCCAAGCTGCTCACCAGCGAGCTCGAAGGTCGGGTGATGGACGAATGCGTCCAACTCCACGGCGGCGCCGGCTACATGACCGAGTACCGCATCAGTCGGATGTACACCGACGCCCGCGTGAGCCGCATCTTCGCAGGAACATCCGAGATCATGCGCGAAATCATCGGACGCTCATTGGGCCTCGACGAACGGAAACTCACTTAGAGTGTGATTTCGAGGCAGATGGAATCACCTGGCGGCTCGGAAATCACGGCAACGAAGGAAATTGCAGGCTCATTCCGGTTCGATGAGAAACGGAATGAGCCTAGCCGCAGCCGACCAGCCCGCCATCCACGGGTATCAGCGCTCCGGTGATGTAGCCGCCGCCGCGCGAACACAGGAACACCACGATCCCGGCGATGTCCTCGGGACGGCCGAGGCGTTTCATCGGAATGTGAGCGAGAAGGGCTGGATCGACCGCTTCTTCGTCTCGCATGTGTGCGGTCATCTTGGTCGGGAAGTAACCCGGGATCACTGCGTTCACGGTGATGTTGCGCTCCGCGAGGTCCCCCGCGAGATCGCGGGTCAGCATGTGGATCGCTCCCTTCGATGCGGAATAGCTATAGGCATGCAACTTTTCGGGCTTGGCGCCGGCGACCGAGCCAATATTGATGACCCGTGCCGGTTCGTCCGCCGTGCCCGCCGCGCCAAGTTCGGGAAGCAGTTCGCGCATCAGCGTAAACGGCGTCTGTACGTTGACGGCCATGACATCGGGCCACGCCTTGTCGGGAAAGGTGTCGATCGCGCCGCCCCAGGTCTTGCCCGCGTTGTTGACCAGGATGTGGCATGCGCCGACCGCATCCCGATATCGCCGCACCAGTTCGACCGCCGCATCGGCGGACGAAAGATCGGCAGGCAAGGGAATGCACCGACCCAGCGAGGACATCTCCCGCGCCGCCGCCTCGCAGATGTCGGGCTTGCGAGAGGTGATCGCCACCATCGCTCCCGCGCGCAGCAGTCCCTCCGCGATCATCCGGCCGAGACCTTGCGCTCCACCGGTCACCAGCGCGACTTTTCCTTCCAGACTGAACAGGCCGTGATCCACGCTGATTCCCACCTCGATTGCGCCGGCCCAAGCCGGTCCGCCAGCAGAACCCGAAACCATCCGGGCATAGCCATTCCGGCCATGGTCTGGATAGTGATATGCGCGCCGACCAAGCGGACCTTCCGTGCGATAGGACCTGCTCGCCCGAAGCAAGCCCGCGGGCTCGCGCTTCCGCCGGAATATAGGACATCGTCCGGCGCGCATGACTGGAACCACTTGCAGCCATACCTATCGTTCGATAGGAACTCATCTCAGGGGTTTGCCCTATCTATTCTCCCGATTGATACGTGCAGATCGACGTAGAGGCGATCCCGGAGAGGACAACATGGGTCTTATTCCCACCACGATCGTGCCGCCGCGCGCCAGATCCGTTCTTGTGGACCATGGCAGACTGTCGGCATTGACCGCCCGGATCGCCAGCTCCCGCCTGACGACGGTCTTCGCGCCGGCCGGCAGCGGAAAGACCACGGCCGCGCTTTGCTGGTTCAATGAGATCAAGGCTGATGGCAGGCCCGGCCTCTGGCTGGCGGGACGGGCCGGCCTGCGCGATCTGCCGTCATTTCTGCTCGCCCTCAAGGAGGCGGGCATAGCTGCGGGCCTACCCTGGCAGGAGCGCGGCCCCGCCGACGGCGGCACGACTTGGCTGGCCGGGCTTTCAACCGATGCCGGCGGCAAGCCGTTGCTCGTCGTCGACGATGCGCAGCTCTTGCCTGCCGACGTTCTGGAATTCCTGGAGCAGGCAATCACCAGCGCGCGCGATGGCCTCACGACGATCGTCGTGTCGCGCGGCTCCATCGACATTCCCGTCGCGCGCCTGCGGTCGCTCGGATTTCTGGTCGAGGTCACGGCCAGGGAGCTTCAGTTCGGCGCGGACGAAGCCATGGAACTGGTTTCACGGATCGTCGGCACGCCGCTCGATGCCGGCGAGATACAGCAGATCGTCGAGGACATGGAGGGCTGGGCCTCAGGCCTCGTCATGGCGGGCGAGAACTACCGTGCTCAACGGGCGCGGGGACTCGACTGGGTACGTCCTTCGTCCGGCTTGAAGGGCCAGTTGCGCAGCTATTTCCAGGAAGAGGTGTTCGCACTTCATCCGCAGAGCATGTGCGACTTCCTGATGGACACTTCGGTCCTCGAACAACTCACCCCGGCCGCCTGCGCCGCCGTGACGGCAAGCGAAGATGCCCGCGACATGTTCGACAAGGCCTGCCGGGCCGGTCTGTTCCTGGATGAAGTCGATCAGGAGCATGGGGTCTACAGGTTCCATCCGCTCTTCCGGAAGATCGTGATGGAGGCGCTGGTCAATCGGGACCCCGCCCGCGCCGGCGAATGCCACCGCCGAGCCAGCCTCTACTATGCGCAGGCCGGACAGGGCATGGCCGCGGTGGAGCATGCCAGGCTCAGCGGCGACCCGGAGTTCAGGGCCGACCAGCTCGATCGCCTCGCCAACGAGCTGATATACGCCGGTTATCTCTACTGCATCGACGAGCTGGGGTCGGAGCTTCCCTGGTCGGTGGTCAGCAGCCGGCCGATGCTGCTTCTCGCCTTGGCTTGGCGTCGCGTCAGGAAACTGTCGTTCGCAGCGGCGGAGCGCTTCATCAATGCGGCGGCGGTGATCGGCGAAACGCGGCCGGACGATGTCACGCTTGGCTATCTCATCCGGCATCGGCGCATAATGCTGGAGGCCGCGAGGGACAAGATGTCGCTCATCGAAAGCGATGCCGAAAAGCTGCTGTCCGAGTTGGGCGACGACGAGCCGTATCTGAGCTGTACGCTGCTGGCGCAGCTGATGTCCGCGCGGCGCGAGCACTACCACTTCCACGATACTCTCAAGCTCGAGGCCGAGACTCGCCGCGCGCTCGAGCGTCCCGGATCGGAGTTCGCTTCGATCGCGCTCAAATCGACGATGGCGCCAACCCTGGTCCTCAAGGGCAAGACCGCGCAGGCGCGCCAGTTCCTCGAAGAGGCCCTGGTCCTTTCGGAGAAGCGGCAGGGCGTCGGCTCGGGGCTGGCAGCCCTCCCGGCGCTCCCGCTGGCGGAAATCCTTTACGACGCGGGGGAACTCGACCGGGCGGCACAGCTGGTGGAACGATATCTGCCGGTGGTCCGCGAATGGGGTTTCGTCGACCAGCTCGCTTCGGGATATCTCGTCAGGGCCCGGCTCGCCTTCGCGCGGGGCGACAGCGCTGCCGCGCTGGCCGGCCTGGAAGAAGCGCACCTCATCGCCATCGAATGCGGGATCGACCGCCTCCGCGCCGTCATCGTCGCGGAACAGGTTCGCATCCTGATCAAGAAAGGCCAGGTTACGGAAGCCGAAGCGGCATTGCGGGCGGGCGATATCCATATCAAGGACGATCCCGTTCCCACGCTCACTCCGACCCGCAAGAACGAAGCGGTCGCGATTGCCTGGATACGGATCGAGATCCAGCGCAACCGCCTCGCCCGCGCCCAGAAAGTGGCCGTGCGCTGGCTCGAGCTGGTCAAGCGCAATGGCGCTAATCGTTCGATCGTGATCTTTCAGTTGCTGCTGGCCGAGATCGCGGTGCTTCAGGGAAATCGGTCGAAGGCACGCAGGGCGGTGCGAGAGGCGATCGAGCTTGGCGAGTCCTCGGCCTGGCTGCGCACCTTTCTGGATGAAGGTGAAGTCATCTGTTCCTTGCTGGGAGAAGGCTATGCCAACGGCGCGATGCTGGAAACCCCGGCGGACGTCTTCGCCGCACGCATCGTGTCGCTGATGCACGGCCGGCAGGTGGTCGAACTCGATCACCGCGACGAGGAAGACTTCTTCCTTACGTCACGGCTTGCCCCTCGGGAACTCGAGATACTGGCGATGGTGGGCGGCGGCCTGCGTAACGGGGAGATCGGCGTCCGCCTCGGACTCACCGAGGGGACGGTGAAATGGTATCTGCAGCAGATATACGACAAGCTCGGTGTGAGGCGACGATCGCAAGCGGTGTTGCGGGCACGGCAGTTCGGCTTGCTGGGATGAGGGCGGGGCGAGCGGTGCAGCGGCGCACATTCGCCTGAATCGGTATCATGCGCCGGAGGCATAGGCCGGAAACGGACAAGGGGGGTGAAGATGCCGAGAGTGGCGAGGCGAAGAATTTCGCGAGTGGTGTTCGTGATCGCGATGCTGCTGCCGGTGATCGTGTTATCGGGAGTGCCCAGGCTTGCGCCTGACGCGATCACAGGTGAAGCGGCCGGGGTGCCAATGGTGATCTGGCTCACCATGACGTGGTTCGCGCTCCTCACCCTTGTCGCCCTGATCCCGGACCGCAAGGACATCGGCCGTTGAATCAGATCGGCTATTTCTTCGCGACTATCGCGGTCACCGTCGCGATCACGTTCTGGGCAGCGCGGCGCAACAGCGGACGGGCCTCGCTCTATGCCGCCGAGGGCAAGATTTCCGCGTCGCAGAACGGTCTCGCCATTGCGGGCGATTTCCTATCGGCCGGGACCGTCCTCGGCATCGTCGGCATCTTTTTCGGCTTCGGCATGGATGCGGCGCCCTATATGATCGGGCCGCTGGCCGGCCTGCTGCTGATGATGGCGCTGATCGTCTCGCCATTGCGTCGCCTTGGCCGCTACACCCTGGGCGACGTGATTACCCATCGCCAGGATTCCTCTCGGGTGCGGATCGTTGTCGGTTGCTGCACGGTGGTCATATCGCTGATCAACCTGGTCGCGCAGTTGGTGGGCGCGGGCGCGCTCATATCGATCGTATTCGGCGTGCCGTTCATCGCCGCCGTGGTGATCGTCGCGACGTTGATGACCCTCTATGTCGCTTTTGGCGGCATGCTGGCGGCCACTTGGGTACAGATCGTCAAGGCGGTCATCCTGGTCGCCATGGTGGCGACGCTGGCCGCTCTATGCATCGAGCGCGCGGGTGGCTACGCCGAATTGTTCGACCTCGCCGAGACGTCGGCAAACGGCCGCAAGTTCCTCGAATTCGGCGGGCTGGACCTTGGCCTGTTCGGTGCGGCAAGCCTGGTTTTCACGCTTGTCGCCGGCATGATGGGGATGCCGCACGTGCTGATCCGGTTTTTCACCGTCCCCGACGAGGAAGCGGCGCGGCAATCCCTGACGATCGGCACGACGATCATCGGAGTAGCCATGGCCACAGTGCTGCTGGTGATCGCGCCCGCAGCCATCGCCTTCGTCGGACCGGAGGCGTCGTTGCGCGACGCGGCCGGCGGAATCATCGGCGGGTCGAACATGATCACCATCCATCTCGCCCGGCTTCTCGGCGGGGACATGCTGTTCGGTCTGATGAGCGCGGTGGCCTTCTCGACAATATTGGCCGTAGTCGCGGGGCTCACCATTTCGATCTCGTCGGCGACCTCGCATGACCTCATTCCGGGGCTCTTGTCGGGCAAGCATCTCAGCGAGCGCACCGAGATGATACTGTTTCGCCTCGCGGCGCTGCTCGCGTCCGCCACCGGCACCGCATTCGCGATCCTGTTCCAGAAAGAGAACATCACCTTCCTGATCGTGATGGGCCAGACCGTCGCGGCCAGCACCACATTCCCGCTGCTGATTCTGGCGATCTACTGGCGCGGGCTGACCAGCGCCGGAGCGATTGCCGCCGGTCTTTTCGGGATGGTGACAAGCCTCGCCGGGATCGTCGCGGGGCCCGCCTTCTGGGTGAACGCACTGGGCAGTCCGGCCCCGCTGATACCCACCGATTACCCCGCGCTCGTAACGGTGCCGGCGACCTTCCTTGTCGCATGGGCGGTGTCGCGGACAAGTTCGAACCGCATGCAGCGATCGTCGGGAGTTCAGACCCTCTCCAGTGGCCGGAACCCTCTCTAACGAGAGGTGCTGCCGCGCCCTTGTCACCGCATCGAAAGCGTGGCGGTCGGCGAACGCCGACAGCGCGTGCGGCGTCCGGTCGGCCGAAATGACCAGTGGGAGCGTTACGATGCCTGTTGACCTCTTTTCGAACTATACGATGACGATCGACGGCAAGGCCGAGGGAGCGGGATCGACGTTCGAGGCATACAACCCCGCCACCGAAGCGGTTATCGCCACTGTGCCGGATGCCTCGCGCAACCAGCTTGACGCGGCGGTCGCCGCGGCAACGGCGGCGTTCCCGGCCTGGAGCGCGCGTCCCATCGAAGAACGCCAGGCGCTGGTGACGAAGATCGGCGAGGTGCTGCAGGCTCACAGCGAGGACCTGTCGCGATTGCTGACGCTCGAGCAGGGCAAGGCCAAGCCGGGCGCGGACTGGGAGGTGGGCGGCTCGATCGCCTGGTGCGGGGGCATCGCCAGCCAGTCGCTGCCCAACCATGTGCTCGAGCAGGACGATGAACGTACGGTCGAGATGCGCCACACGCCGCTCGGCGTCATCGGCGCGATCACACCATGGAACTTTCCGATCCTGTTGGCGATCTGGAAGATCGCACCGGCGCTGGTCGCCGGCAACACGATGGTGCTCAAGCCCTCGCCCTACACCCCGCTGTGCACGCTCAAGATCGGCGAACTGCTGCGCGGCGTCCTGCCGGACGGCGTGCTCAACGTGGTTTCGGGCGGCAACGATCTCGGCGCCTGGATGACCGGGCACAAAGACATCGCCAAGATTGCGTTCACCGGCTCTACCGCGACGGGGAAGAAGGTGATGGAAGCGGCCGCCGGAAGCCTCAAGCGCGTGACGCTGGAGTTGGGTGGCAATGATCCAGCCATCGTCATGCCCGATGTCGACCCCAAGCAGATGGCCAAGGAGTTGTTCTGGGCGGCCTTCCAGAACAGCGCGCAGTTCTGCTGCGCCGCCAAGCGCCTCTATGTCCATGACGACATCTACGACGAGTTGCGTGACGAACTGGTCGAATATGCCCGCACCGTCAAAGTCGGGGACGGATCGCAACAGGGCGTGCAACTGGGTCCAATCCAGAACAGGATGCAGTTCGAGAAGGTCAAAGACCTGCTTGCCGACGCCAGGGCCACGGGCCTCAACGCGGTGCTCGGCGGTGAGGTGCCCGATGGCACTGGCTTCTTCGTACCGGTGACGATCTACGACAACCCGCCCGAAGATTCGCGGGTGGTCAGGGAAGAGGCGTTCGGCCCGGTCCTGCCGCTGCTGCGCTTCAATGACATCGAGGACGTGATCGCGCGGGCCAACGATACCGACATGGGGCTGGCCGCTTCAGTCTGGTCGGCCGACGCCGACCTCGCCCGGTCGATCGGCGAACGGATCGAGGCGGGCGTGATCTGGATTAACGAGATCCACACGTTCTCGCCACACGCGGCCTTCGGCGGTCACAAGCAGTCGGGGATCGGCGTCGAGAACTCGCTCGAAGGTCTCACCGAATATACCAACACGCAAACCGTGGTGACGCGCAAGTCACCTGCGGTGACGATCGCCTGACGACGACGTTCGGACACCGGTAGCCTGCGGAGCGAGGGGGGGACCCTCGTTCCGTTCAGGACACCAGTTCTCGAAGTCTGAAGCGGATGATCTTTCCCGATCCCGTGCGCGGGATCGCATCGACCACGTGAACCGTGTGAGGCACCTTGTAGGATGACAAGTGCTTGCGGCAGTGATCGAGGACAGGACCTTCCGAAAATCCGGGTGCGCGGGGGATGACGAAGAGGCCGGGAACTTCGCCCAGCTGATCGTGCGGAAGACCAACTACCGCACAGTCGAGCACATCTTCCAGCTCCAGGACGACCCGCTCGATCTCCGCCGGGGCGATGTTCTGCCCGCCGCGGATGATGAGTTCCTTGATCCGCCCGGTTATGGTGATGAAGCCGTTGCTGTCCGCCGTCGCGAGGTCTCCGGTGTGATACCATCCGTTGCGCAGCGCCTTTGCGGTTTCTTCCGGCTTGTTGAGATAGCCTGCCATCACGTTGGGGCCGCGCACGATGAGCTCGCCTTCCACGCCGGGATCGCAGTCGTGCAGCGTGGCTGGATCGACGATGCGGACGGCAAGCCCCGGAATGGGCAATCCGCACGACCCCATGACGCGTCCGCCTGTGGCGGAGTTCATCGTCACCATGGTCGAGGTCTCGGTTATCCCATAGCCATCGAGCAACGGAACGCTGAACAGCGCTTCGAAGTCGGTGTTGAGCGCAGCGGGCATGATGGCTCCGGCGGTGACGCAAGCGCGTAGTCCGGGCAGGGTCGCAGTGCCATGGGTTCGCGCCGCTTCCATCAGATAGTGGAACATGGTCGGCACGCCTGGGAAGACCGTGAACTCGCCGGACTGCAACAGTTCGAAGCACTCGGTCGTCGAATACTTGCCCATCAGGTAGACCGACGCGCCGGTCGCCAGGATCGAGAGTACGGTCAGGTTGAGCGCGTAGGAATGGAACAGCGGTAGCGGCGAGAGCATCGTATCGTTCTCGTCCAGTTCGAGGATCGCGGCCCAGCAGGCAGCGGTCACCCAAAGCATGCTTCGGCAGGTCAGCTTCACGCCCTTGGGCTGACCGGTAGTCCCCGACGTGTAGATCAGAAAGGCCGCGGCATCGATGTCCGTGGGATCTCGCGGCGATTGCGTCGGCGGCGTTTCGGCCCAGTTCTCGAACGAGCCTGCATCTTCCGGACCGGCGTCGACGCATATGACATGCTCGACGCTCGACGCCTCCTCGCCCAGGGCCTCGATCGTGCGCAGCCGATCCGACGTGGTGATGACCATGCGGCACTGCGAGTCGGCCAAACGATAGCCGACTTCGGGTTTGCTGCAGTCCATGCTGATCGGAACGGCGACACATTCCGCCCGGACGATAGCAAAGCACGCTTCCACCCACTCGACCGAGTTCGGCAGGTAAATCGCCACCGCATCGCCCGGCTGCATCCCGCTGTCGACGAGATGACCTGCGAGGGAGCCGGTTCGGCGGTCGAGCTGCGCATAACTGACCCCTCGCCGCCCATCGCGGTAGGCGATCTTCGCCCCATGCCTGTCGGCTTGCCGCCGCAGCAACTCGGATACCGGGGCAATCAGGTCCAGTTGAAACATCGCGCGTTCCTGTGACGGGCCAGTTGAGGCCGAGACTACAAGGCCTCTCATTCCCATCGGTGAGTGAGGACGAAGAACGGGTCGTAGAAGCGAATATTCGGTGCGAACCCTACCAAAAGATCGGCCACCCACGGGCCGGGCCGTGCTTGGAAAACTGGAGGCGCTTGACGCAAAGCCAGACAGTCCAGTAGTGCAAGTCATAACGAGCCGCTCGGCGAAAGGGGAATTGCCGGTGAACGCCACGCCATCTGCCAGCCAGGCGAACAGCCCGAGAGGAAGGCGCGCGGATTATGTTCGCTTCCGTTCGTTGCCGACGCGCTGGATGGACAACGACGTCTACGGGCACGTCAACAACGTGGTCTATTACAGCCTGTTCGATACTGCGGTGAATGCGGCCCTGATCGAGGAGGGACTGCTCGATCCCACGACCAGTGCCTACATCTGCCTCGTGATCGAAACGGGATGCCGCTATCACAGCGCCATCAGCTTTCCCGAGACGGTGGAAGCGGGTATCCGGGTCGCGCGCCTCGGCAATTCGAGCATCCGCTACGAGATCGGGCTGTTCAGGCAGGGTGAACAGGAAGCAGCGGCCGACGGCCACTTCGTGCATGTCTGCGTGGACAGCGCGACAAGGCGTCCGACCTCCTTGCCGGACCCGTTGCGTGCCTATCTCGCGGCGCTGGTACGATAGGTAGTCGGTATGTCTACTGGTATCCGGATAGAACAGTCGGGCGACGTCGCCACGGTCATTCTCGACCGGCCGGGGCGGCACAACGTGATCGATCTCGAGGCATGGCGGGCAATCGCGGCCACCTTTACCGGCTTCGACAGCGACGAGACCTTGCGCGGTGTGATCCTGACCGGTGCGGGGACCTCGTTTTCCGCCGGCGCCGACATTTCCGACTTCGATCGTACGCGCGGCACCCCTGAGCAAGGCATCGCCTACGAAGAGGAGGTCGATCGGGCTTGCGACGCGATCGCGGCGCTCGGCTGTCCGGTTATCGCGGCCATCAGGGGCTATTGCTATGGGGGAGCATGCAATCTTGCCATGGCTTGCGATTTCCGTTTCGTCGACACGACCGCGAAGTTCTCGATCCCGGCGGCCAAGCTTTCGATCGTCTACAGTTCGCGGGGGATGGCCCGTCTGGTTTCGCTCGTGGGACTGACGGAGGCGAAGCGCATATTCTATTCGGCGCAGGCATTCGACGCGCGGCACGCCCTGGATATCGGATTTGCCGATGCTCTGGACGATGACCCCGTCGCGGCGGCCAACGAGTGGCTTGCGGGCATAGCGCCACTGGCCCCGTTGTCGATCGCCGGTTCGAAGGCAATTCTCAACATGATCGCAATGACGGACAGGCCGTTCGATCCCGATGTCGCGTGCGAGATCACATTGCGCGCCCTGACCAGCGATGACTATGCCGAGGGCCGCAAGGCTTTCGCAGAGAAACGCGATCCTCGTTTCAAGGGTAAGTAGCGATGAAGCCAGTGCCCTTTCGCTACTTGCGCGCGGCCAGCGTTGCCGACGCGGTCGAGGCGCTGGCGGCAGCGGGGGGTGAGGGCAAGATTATCGCCGGCGGGCAGAGCCTGATGCCGATGATGAATTTTCGGCTGGTGCGGCCCGAAATCCTGGTCGACATCAATGCGATCCAGGATCTCGACCGGATCGAGGAGATCGGCGACCGCCTGCGCATCGGTGCGCTGGTCCGCCACAGGATGACCGCCAGCGACGCGCTGGTGGCGGAACACGCGCCGGTGCTGCGCGAGGCGATGAAGAGCGTGGCGCACCTGACCGTGCGCAATCGAGGGACGTTTTGCGGCAGCCTGTGCCATGCCGATCCCGCGGCGGAAGTCCCTATGGTCGCGCTTCTGCTGAACGCGGAGGTGGAGATCGCCTCTTCCTCTGGCGGGCGCAGGCTTGCTTCTCGGGATTTCATCGTCGGCCCGCTCGCCAACGCGCTGGGGTGCGATGAGATGGTCACCGCCGTCACGATTGAGAAACTGCCGTCCGGTGCCGGATGGGGCTTTGCCGAGTTCTCGCGCCGTCATGGGGATTTCGCCCTTGCCGCCCTTGCCGCCACCATGCGTCGCAGGGAAGGCGTGGCGCACGATGTGCGCATCGCCGTCATGGGCCTGGGGGATACCGCCGCCCGCATGGCAAGGGCAGAGGAGCGGATCGAGGGCAGCACGCCGGACGAAGCCTCAATCGCGGATGCCATCGCCCTGATCAGAGCCGATGTAGAACCGATGAGCGATCTCGCGGCCTCCTCCGACTATCGCCGTCACCTGGTTGGCGAACTGGCAGGCAACGTCCTGCGCGAAGCCTGGTCACGCGCCGAGGAACGGGCCACCGCATGAACCACGCAGTCGAGATTTCCGTTGGCGTAAACGGCGTCGCCCACCGCCGGGCGGTGGAGCCGCGAACGCTGCTCAGCGATTTCCTGCGGCACGAGCTTGGCCTTACCGGCACCCACGTCGGTTGCGAGCACGGGGTTTGCGGCGCCTGCACGGTCCTGCTGGACGGAAGAAGCGCGCGATCTTGCCTGACGTTGGCGGTCCAGGTCGACGGCGTGGAGATCGAGACGATCGAAGGGCAGGGGGCGGGGGATGACCTCGGCCCTATCCAGGCGGCGTTCCGCGAGCATCACGCGCTGCAGTGCGGTTTCTGCACGCCTGGCTTCATCATGACCATCGCCGACATGCTGGCGCATTACCCGCTCGAGAACGACGAGCAGATCCGGGACGCGCTGTCGGGCAACATCTGCCGCTGTACCGGCTATCAGAACATTGTCGCAGCCGTGCGTCAGCTAGCGCAGGAAAGAGGGCCATTGCCGTGAAGATGCATTTCCTGTCCGGCGGCCGCCTGCGCATGAGGAAGTCGGTCTACTATCCCAGCGCAGAACGCGGCGAGACCTTCGAATTGCCGGTCATCTGCACGCTGCTGCGCCATGCTCAAGCCAACGTCCTGTTCGACACGGGGTGCAGCCCCGCGGCGGCGCAAGATGCCGAGGCGCGCTGGGGCGGCATGGCCAAAGTCATGGCGCCCATCTTTTCGCCCGACGACGCCGTGGTGAACCAGCTTCCCAAGGCCGGGCTTGTCCCGGACGACATCGACGTGGTGATCTGCTCGCACCTCCACGCCGATCACTGCGGGTGCAACGAGCATTTTCGCAAGGCCACCATCATCGCGCATGCCGCCGAGGTTGCCGCGGCGAGGGCGGAAAACGCCGCCGCGGTAGGATACCTGCCAACGGAGTGGGACCATCCGCAAGGCTTCGAGACGTTCGAAGATGAGCGCGACCTGTTCGGTGACGGGCGCATCGTCCTGCTTCCCGTGCCCGGCCACACCCCCGGCATGACCGCCGCGCTCGTGAACCTCGACGGGTCGGGTGAGTTCCTGCTCGCATCCGATGCGGTGGCTGTCGATGCCAATCTCGTCGAAGGCTACGCGCCCAGGAACAGTTGGGACTTGGCAAAGGCCAACATCGCCATCGACCGGATACGCAAGATCGGCGAGCAAGGCGCGACCGTCATTTACGGCCACGACGATGCCCAGTGGCGCGGCTTGCGTAAGGGCCCCGAGTTCTACGCGTGAGCAAGGCCGACCTCTCCGTCGAACTACGGCCCAAGCTGGTCGGTGCGCGCGTCAGGCGCACCGAGGATCGGCGATTGCTGTCGGGCACGGGACAATTCGTTGACGATATGGCGCCCCCCGGCGTGGTCCATGTCGCGCTGGTTCGCAGCGATCAGCCGCACGCGCGCATCCTGAATATCGATGTATCCGCCGCCATGGACGTACCCGGCCTCGTCGCGATCTTCGACGCGGCGGATCTGGAGGACGAGGTGACGCCAGCCATCCCGACATCGCGGATGGCGGGATACTACGCCACACCTTATTGGCCTCTCGCACGCGGCAAGGTGCGATATGTCGGCGAGCCGGTGGTCGCGGTAGTGGCCGACAGTCGCTATGCCGCCGAGGACATCGCGGGGTTGATCACGATCGAGTACGAGCCGCTCCCCGCGGCGATCCGCCAGGTGGACGCCGTGCGCGACGATGCCCCCCTGCTTCACGAGGAGGCAGGGAGCAACGTCATCGTGGCGCGCACGTTCGAGCGTGGCGACGTCGACCGGATCATGCGCGAGGCTCCGCTCGTCGTGAAAGGCCACTTCCGCATGACGCGCAAGGCGCCGACGGCGATGGAGTGCCGGGCTTACCTGGCGGAATACGACCGTCGCAGGAGGGCGCTGACGCTCCATTCGGCGAGCAACATCCCCGGCCTCGTGCGCGACGTACTCGCCAAGTCGCTCGATCTTCCCGGAAACCGCCTGCGCGTCGTGGCGCCCGATGTCGGCGGCAGCTTCGGCGGCAAGGGATCGCTGTACCACGAGGAAATGCTCGTGTGCCTGCTGGCGCGCAAGCTCGAGCGCCCGGTGAAGTACACCGCAGACCGGCTTGAAGAGCTGACCTCGGCCAGCCAGGCGTTCGACGAGATGATCGAGGCCGAACTGGCGGTCGATCAGGAAGGCCGCTTCCTTGGTCTGCGTGCGGACGTGATCGGCGATGTCGGCGCATATTCGATCTATCCGTGGACCGCTGCCCTCGAGCCGGTACAGGTAGTCAGTTTCATGCCGGGTCCATACAGGCTGGAACATTATCGCGGACGCGTGCGTGGCGTCCTGACCCCAAAGCCGCCGACCGGGCCCTATCGGGGAGTCGGCCGTCCCTCGTCCACTTTCGCGATGGAGCGGCTCGTGGACATGGCTGCTCGCGGACTGGGCATGGACCCGGCGGAGATACGGCGGCGCAATCTCGTCGGTGAAGGAGAGTTTCCCTACCGTACCGCGTCCGGCGTGATCTGGGATCAATCCGCTTTCCACGAATGCCTGGAAGGCGCTTGCAAGGCCGCCGATTACCCGGCGTTACGGCGCTGGCAAGAGGAAGCGCGCGCGCAAGGGCGCTGGGTCGGGCTCGGCTTCGCCAGTTATGCGGAACTGACCGGCATCGGCTCGCGCATCGCGGTTGCGCCGGGCATGCCGATCAACACCGGCACCGAGACATCCGTCATCGCTATCGATTCGACAGGTGCTATCACGGCCAACTTCGGCATCGCCTCTCATGGGCAGGGGCTGGAGACCACGCTGGCCCAAGTCATCGCCGACGAGCTGTGCTGCGCCATCGACGATGTCGAAGTACGGCATGGCGACAGCGCCATCGTCCCACAAAGCAGCGGCACATACGCAAGCCGTTCCGCGGTGCTCGCAGGCGGGGCCGCTACCCGGAGCGCACATGCGCTCAAGGCCAAAGTGTTGCGCGCCGCCGCGCGGCTGATGGACGTGCCGGTCGACGATCTGGACGCCCACGGCGGGATAATCCGCGCCCGGGGCTCCAATGCGGTGCTGACGTTCAGGGAAGTGGCGGACGCGGTCTACAATCGCATGGGAGCGATCCCGCGCGAATCGCGCGAGGACCTTGTCGCCAGCGAGACTTACGACCCCTATTTCGGCACCGCTTGTTCATCCACCCACCTCGCCGCTGTCGAGGTGGACCGCCAGACTTTCGGCGTAAAGGTCCACCGCTTCGTCGTCGCCGAGGATTGCGGGCGCATCATCAACCCGATGATCGTCGACGGCCAGGTGCAGGGCGCGGTGGCGCAAGGCATCGGCGCCGCGCTGCTCGAGGAAATGGTCCATGGCGACGATGGCCAGCTTTTGACCGCCAGCCTTGCCGACTACCTGCTGCCGCTGGCGAGTGACGTCCCGGACATCGGCATCGTGCATATCGAAGCTGAATTGCCGAACAATGTCGGCGGTTTCAGAGGAATGGGCGAGGGCGGAACGATCGGCGCGCCTGCCGCGATCGCCAATGCCATTACCGATGCCCTCGCGCCGCTGGGCATCGAGATCGAAACACTGCCGGCCACGCCGGAGAGGATTTTCAGGCTGGTCATGGAAAAAGCGAAGCAACTTCAGGAAGGATAAGTTCACATGGTTGGTACGTTGCAAGGAAAGGTCGCGCTGGTAACCGGCGCGGCACGCGATGTCGGGCGCGAGATCGCGCTTCTGCTAGCCGCTGAAGGCGCAGCCGTCGCCATCAACTACAATTCAAGCGCGGATGCCGCGGAGAAAGTCGTCGGCGAAATCGAGGCGCGAGGCGGCAAGGCCCGTGCCTGGAAGGGCGATGTCGGCGACTTCGACAGCACGAAGGCCATGGTCGACGATATCGTGGCAGCGTTCGGAGGCATCGATATCGTCGTCAACAACGCCGGCGTGGCCGAGCGGGCCAGGTTTCTTGAAACGACGACCGAGCAATGGCAACGGCATGTCAATATCGGCCTGATGGGTTCGGTCAACACCGCGCGCGCGGCGCTGCCTTACATGATTGACGCGGGCAAAGGTGGGCGGATCATCTCTATCGGCGGCGACAGCTCGCGCGTGGGCGAAGCGAATCTTTCGATGGCGGCCGCCTCGCGCGCAGGGGCGATCGCGCTGATCAAGTCGCTGGCCAAGGAAGTCGGCCGCTTCGACATCACCTGCAATGCGGTAACGCTTGGCATGATCCAGTCAGCTCATTCCGACCCGAAGTGGCTGGAAGAAATGCTGCCGAAAATGGTGAAGAACTACCCGCTAAAGCGGATCGGGCAGCCGACCGACGTCGCCCCAATGATCGCCTTCCTGGCCTCCGATGCGGGCAACTGGATCACCGGCCAGACGATCAGCCTCAACGGCGGTTTCGCGATGCTCTGACACAAGCCGCTCCGGTGCACCGTCTCAAGAAGAGATGGTGCCCGGGGGCGGGATCGAACCACCGACACTACGATTTTCAGTCGTATGCTCTACCAACTGAGCTACCCGGGCAAACGCTGCGGCGGCGGTCATTCCATCGACGATGTCGGAACCGGCGAGCGATTGGAGCAGCGCCTATGACGAAGCGCGCACTCCTTTGCAACCCCCCTTTCAATCCTCGGGCGCAATATCGCTCGGGCCGTCCGGATCGGCCGGCGGACCTGGCAAGGCATAGCCATCGTCCAGCCACCGGTTGAGGTCTCGGTCGCGGCAGCGGGCCGAACAGAACGGCGCGTGGATATCCACTCGCGGCTTGCCGCAGATCGGGCATTTCTTGCGCGGACTCGTCATGCCGACAGTGCCTGCGCGAAGCCCGCGTGAAGCGCAAGCGTCGGGTCCTCGCGCCAGCGCAGCATCCGGCCCGTGCGTCGAGCCAGCTCGTCTTCCCAGTCGGGCCGGATCGCCTGCCTGATCGCGGGATGCGCGGTGATCAGCAGCGCGCCGGCTTCCTCTACCATTTCCGCCCGGCGCAGCAGCAATTTCGCGGACGCTCCAACGCGGTCCTGTCGGATGCGATGGATAAGCGAGGGCCCCTCGAGCCGAGCGACGAGCTGCACAAAGCCAAAGCCGTTCATCGCGGTACGCTGATGCGGCCAATCGGCGAGGGCGGACGCCAGGGCCTCATCCACCGCGCGGCGATCGTTCTTCTCGGCCAGAGTCGGAAAGTCGACGCCGATCGAACCGCCCAGGTCGAAGAGTCCGATCGCACGAGCCAAGGGCCCGATGGCCGCTAACGACAACTGTCGCGGCGGCAGGGTGCCGTCGATATCGATCAAGGTCATGGCCGGTGTGGGGCTGGCAAGCAGCGCACCGCCGGCGAATGCGATCTGACCGCTCCAAGCTTCCGCGAACAGCTCTGGCCATTCCGAAACCGGAAAGCGATGCACAACGCGCACGTTCGCGCCATTCGCGCGGAGCTGCGCCGCGAGCGACGGCACCTTCCCGATCGGCCGATCGGTGGGCCGGACCTGGGCCAGTTTGATCCGCCCGGGTTCTCCGATCGCGGCGCGGGTTACGATCACTCGCAGGCGGGCACCCTCGCTGGCCTCGCGCGGCAGCCCGTCGACGAGCGCCTCTTCGCCGCTGTCGAAGCGCACGGTTCCGCGCGGCGAACCGGCGCCGCGACTGGACAGGATCGCATCTCCGACATGCCCCGCGCTCAGTTCGTCAAGGGAATACAGTTTTGCCGCGACCACTTCACCGCCCTCGATGCGGATAGCCCGATGCTCGCCGATGCCCTCCTCGACGTACCATCCGGAGGTCGGCTGCTCAGCCAAGGACGAAGCCCGCCGAGAGGAGCAGCGACCGGGTCTCGAACAACGGCAGCCCGACAACGCCCGAATGGCTGCCCGATATCCACGCGATCAATCCTTCGGCGCTGCCCTGGATGGCATAGCCGCCTGCCTTGCCGCGCCATTCTCCACCAGCCAGGTAAGCCTCGATCTCCGCGGCTGAAAGCGGCTTGAAGCGCACGATCGTTTCGCTGAGCCGCTCGCGTAAGCGGCCGTCGGGTAACTTCAGCGCCACCGCGGACAATACCCGATGGCGACGGCCGGACAACAGGTCGAGGCAGTGCCGCGCCGCCGCTTCGGTTCCGGCCTTGGGCAGGATGCGTCGCCCGACCGCGACCACGGTGTCCCCGGCCAGAACGTGGTCGCTCTCCGACGAAACCGCGAGAGCCTTTTCTCGCGCCATGCGACGCGCATAATCTCGGGGCAATTCGCGTGGTAAGGGAGCTTCGTCGATGTCCGCTGCGACAATTGCCCTTGGCGTCACCGCGATGCGCGCAAGCAGGTCGTGTCGGCGAGGGCTCGCCGATGCGAGGATCAGGGATGACTGAAGCGCTGGCGCGAGCGATGCCGCGTCCGGGCCGGCAGGTCCGGTCAAGATGTCAGAACTGGCCCGGTCCGCCACGGCCGGGCATGAAGCGGTAGACGATGCGACCCTTGGTCAGATCGTAAGGCGTCAGCTCGCACAGGACGTCGTCCCCCACGAGGACGCGGATGCGGTTCTTGCGCATCTTGCCGGCAGTGTGTCCCAGAATTTCGTGGCCGTTTTCCAGCTCGACCCGAAACATCGCGTTGGGGAGCAGTTCGACGACCTTCCCCCGCATTTCCAGAAGTTCTTCTTTCGCCATAGGCGCGATCGGTTTCCGTTTATCCTGAATATCGTTGCGGCGCGCCATAGCTGTCACGCAACGAAAAGGAAAGCCTGCCAATTCAGGCTCCCCCGATGCGGGAACAATGCGCTCTCCAGCCCGTAACCAGGCCGTAATTGCGAATGATTTGCGACAAAAAGATACCGGATGCCCCATTGCCGGCGCCCGGCGGAACGTTCATCAGCCAGCTCGGGAAGGAATGCCGCAAATCGGATCGAAGTTCGGAGTCTGTATTCTTGCGTTTGCTTCTTTCTCTGCCGGTCCTTCTCGCTTCCAGCCCCGCGCTTGCCGCCGAAACGGCGACCGATCCAGCCCTGGAGCAGGAGGACGATGGCGCCCAGGATCAAGACATCCTGGTCGTCGCGGAACGCATCCGTGGTCAGGTCGATACCGATCTGCCACCGGTGATGACTCTTACTGAAGAGGACGTCGCGGCTTATGGTGCCAATTCCATCGGCGATCTGATCACCGCGATCTCTCCGCAGACATCAAGCGGCCGTGGGCGCGGCGAGGGTCGTCCGATCATCCTGGTGAACGGGCAGCGCATCTCCGACTTCCGGGTGATGCGCGATCTGCCGCCCGAGGCGATCCGTCGCATGGAAGTGTTGCCCGAGGAAGTGGCGCTGCGGTTCGGCTATCCGCCCGACCAGCGGCTGATCAACCTGATCCTCAAGGAAGACTACACCAGCAAGACGTTCGCGGCGGAATACAACGTGCCGACGCGCGGGGGCTTCGACAACCGCGAGCTGGAGGGCGGCTATCTCAGCATCGACGGTCCGCGCCGGCTCAACCTGCAGGTCAAGCTCGTCGAGGAATCGCTGCTGACCGAGGCGGAGCGGAACATACGCCAGGCGGAGGGCGACATCCCCACCGTCACCGGCGACCCCGATCCCGCGGCCTTCCGCAGCCTGGTCGACGATTGGCGGGAGATCACGGTCAAGGGCAACTGGACGACGGGACTGGGCAAGGACGGCATGGGCGGCACTTTCGGACTGGACGGCTCCTATGTGCGGAGCGACAGTCGCTCGCTGCTGGGCCTGAACACCCTGGCGCTTACCGCGCCAACCGGCTCACCCAACGCAGGAGAGACCGAGCTGCGCAGCTTCGGCGATTCGCTGCGGCGGCGGGCCATCATCGACACCTTCGAGGGCGGGATGTCGCTGAACAAGCGGCTGGGATCATGGGAATTGTCGGCCACCGCCAATGCCTCCTATGCCGATTCGAGCACTCGGATCGACCGCGAGGCCGATCCGACGCCATTGATCGAAGCAGTTGCGGCCGGCCAGCTCGATATCGCCGGGCCGCTGCCGGCGCTGGCCGACGCCAGTTTCGACGAGGCCCGCAGCCGCGACCTCGGCCTGTCTTCGCTGTGGACGCTGTCGGGGCAGCCCATCAGCCTGCCTGCGGGAGGAGTGACGCTAACGATCGACGCCGGCTTCGATTTCGACCGTATCCGCAGCAGCGACACACGCACCCTTGCGGGTCCGATCGCACTCAAGCGCGGCGATCTTTCGGCAGGAGCGAACATCGCGCTGCCGATCGCCAGCCGGCGCGATGACGTGCTGGCCGGCCTTGGCGATCTCTCGCTCAATTTCAGCGGGGGGGTGAACCATCTCTCCGATTTCGGCACGCTGACGGATTGGAGCGCGGGTCTCACGTGGTCCCCGGCCGACAAGCTGACGTTCCAGGTCAGCTACATCGTTCGTGACGCCGCGCCTTTGCTGGGCAACCTCGGCAACCCGGAAATCCTGACGCCCAACGTGCCGGTCTACGATTTCACCCTGGGGCAACCGGCGGTCGTCACCATTGTCACCGGCGGCAATCCCGACTTGCTGGCCGAGACCCAGCGCGACATCAAGCTTTCGGCCAACCTTGAGCTGGACTGGTTCCAGCGCGCGAACCTGCTGGTCGAGTACTTCCACAACAACTCGGATGACGTCACCCAGTCGTTTCCGTTGCTGACCCCTGCTGTCGAAACCGCATTCTCCGGTCGAATCGTCCGGGACGCCTCAGGACGCCTGGTGCAGATCGACCGACAACCCGTGACGTTCGACAAGATCGAAAGCTCCCGTTTGCGCTGGGGCTTCAACTTTTCCGACCGGATAGGCAAGGAGCCGGAAGGCCAACGGGGCGGTGCGGGCGGCGAGCGTCCGGGGGGCGGCCTGCCCCGAATGGGCCGGCCGGGCGGCAGCGCAAGCCGCTGGAACCTGTCGGTCTATCACACCTGGCAATTGACCGATCGGGTGACCATCGACCAGGGCGGTCCGGTGCAAAACCAGCTTGCCGGCGATGCGCTGGCCGCCGGCGGTGTGCCGCGCCATTCGCTGGAATTCGAAGGCGGGGTGCATTTGAAGGGCGGTGTGGGCATCCGGCTGGAAGGCCGCTGGGATGCCCCCGCCACGGTACGGGCCACAGGCGTGCCCGGTAGCTCCGACCTGCGGTTCGGCAATCTCCTGACACTGGAGACACGGATTTTCTTCAACTTCGACCAGCAGTCCACGCTGATAGAGCGGGCGCCCTGGCTCAAGGGTTTCCGGGTGGCGCTCGATGTCGACAACATCCTCGACACACGCCAGCGGGTCACCGATCAGAACGGCGCGGTGCCGCTTGCCTTTCAGCCCGGCTATCGCGACCCGCGCGGCCGGTTCATCGGCATCGACATTCGCAAGATGTTCTGAGCGCGCCACACATAAGGGGTACATAAGCCTGGCAGGGGGCTCCCCTAGCGCGCTCCGATCTCCTATCTCGCCTGTCATGGCCCGAACTCCCGCCGGAACTCCGCCCAATCCGAAAGGGTCTGAGCGCTTCAATGAGGAGCGCGCGACCTTCGCCGTGCGCGGGTTGGACACGCCCGACCTCCAGCTGGGCATCGAGACGATCCGCGAGACCGTCCGCACCCTGCCACCGCGTCCAGGAGTCTATCGCATGCACGATGCGCGGGGCGACGTGCTCTACGTAGGGAAGGCGCGGGCGCTGAAGAACCGGGTGGCCAACTACACCCAGGTCGAGCGGCTACCCAACCGGCTGCGGCGGATGGTTGCGCAGACGCGGTCTATGACCATCGTCACCACCAATTCCGAGGCGGAGGCGCTGCTGCTGGAGGCGCAGCTGATCAAGCGCTACCGTCCAGCCTACAACGTGCTGCTGCGCGATGACAAGAGCTTCCCCTTCATCCTGCTGCGCTCCGGCCACGCCTTTCCGCGCATCATGAAGCATCGCGGCGCGCGGCGGGAGAAGGGCGACTACTACGGCCCCTTCGCCAGCGCCGGATCGGTCAACACCACCATCAACGCCTTGCAGAAGCTGTTCCTGCTGCGCAGCTGCACCGACAGTTTCTTCGAGCGCCGCGACCGGCCCTGCCTGCTCTACCAGATCAAGCGCTGCTCCGCGCCGTGCGTCGACCGAATCGACCGCGAAGGCTATGGCGAGCTGGTGCGTCAGGCGAAGGACTTCCTTGGTGGCAAGTCCTCCGCCGTGCAGCGCGAACTGGAAGGCCAGATGGCCGACGCCGCCCAGGGACTGGACTTCGAGCGTGCGGCCATGCTTCGCGATCGGCTGCGCGCGGCGACGTTCATCCAGGGCAGCCAGGCGATCAATGCCGAGGGGGTCGACAACGTCGATATCTTCGCGATGGCGAGCAAGGCGGGGCAGATCGGCATCCAGGCATTCTTCATCCGGGGCGGCCAGAACTGGGGCCACCGCGCCTTCTTCCCCTCGCACACCGAGGACTTGAGCGAGGAAGAAGTGATGCAGAGCTTCCTCGCCCAGTTCTACGAGGAAGTGCCGCCGGCGCGGTGCATCCTGGTCGACCGCCAGCTGCCCGAGGCCGCCTTGATGGCCGAGGCGTTCCGCGAGCTGGCGGGCGGCAAGGTCGACATCTCGCAGCCCCAGCGCGGCAACCGTCGCCGCCTGATCGAGCAGGCCGCGCGCAACGCCGCCGAAGCGCTCGACCGCCGGCTTGCCGAGCGTGGCACGCAAGCCAGGACCATGCGCGAGCTGGCGGAATTCCTCGAGCTGCCCGAAGTGCCGCAGCGCATCGAGATCTACGACAACAGCCACATCCAGGGCGATAAGGCGGTCGGCGCGATGGTGGTCGCGGGGCCGGAAGGCTTCACCAGGAACCAGTACCGCAAGTTCAACATCAAGACCGCCCGGACCGACGACGACTTCGGCATGATGCGCGAGGTCATGGCACGCCGGTTCGGGCGAGCTCTCGAGGACGATCCCGACCGGGAAAGCGGCACCTGGCCCGACCTGCTGCTGATCGATGGCGGCAAGGGTCAGATGAGCTCGGTCAAAGGGGTGGTCGAGGAGCTGGGCCTGCCCGACCTGCCGTTGATCGGCGTCGCCAAGGGACCGCACCATGGGCGGGAGGGCCGCGAGGTCTTCCATTTCCCCGACGGCCGCGAGAAGACGCTGCCGACCAACTCGCCGGTGCTGTTCTACCTCCAGCGCCTGCGCGACGAGGCGCACCGCTTCGCCATCGGCGCCCACCGCGCCAAACGCAGCCGCGCGATCACCGCCAGCCCGCTCGACGAGATTCCAGGCATCGGCCCATCGCGCAAGCGCGCGCTGCTGCTGCACTTCGGCACGGCGGGAAAAGTGCGCGCCGCCAGCCTGGACGATCTCAAGCGCACCCCCGGGATTTCGACCGGTGTGGCGCAGTCGATCTACGATTTCTATCACCCGAGGGGGTAGGGAGAAGACGAGATCCTCTCCGTGCCGGGAAGGATTAACTTAGCCGCCGCAGCTCCATTTTGGCTAGCTGACGGAACGCCGCGCGGCGAACGCTGCCGCCGATCGCCACGGAAATCCTTCCGATCGCGCGGCGTTCGCGCCAGATGTGGTCGATCATCGGGTGATCGGCGGCGGCGCAGCTGTCGCACCACTTGATGTTCGCGCGCTGGAGCATGGCGAGGTTTTCCCTCTGCAACAGCACGCCGGGCGAGAAACGGGCATAGTCCTCGTCGAACGCGGTCTTGAATGAGAACGCGCCCGGCGACGCCAGGAAGGTCGCCAGCATCGCGATCGGGCGGCCGTCGAGCGCGAGGGTAAGCCGCTCCAGCTTTCCGGCGCGGGCCGCACCGATTAGGCTTTCGCGGAACACCCGCGCGGTGGCCGGGTTGGCGGCAAGCGCCGAGCCGGCACGGCCCTTCCACCCGCCGGCCTCGAGCCGCAGGAACTGGTCGATCCATTGGATCAAGTCCGTTTCATCGGTCTGACGGATGAAGGCGACCGCTCCTTCGTCGCGCAGCCGGTTGTACTGGCGGCGCAGCTCCTTGCGCTTCTTGCCGGACATGGAGGCTTCGAGATAGGCATCGGGCAACCGGTCGGAGCACAGCATCGCCCGGTCTTCGCGATGGACCACGGCCATGGTTCGGCCTTCCATCGCCGCGACCCCCTGCAACGCGAGATGCAGCGGACCGCCAACCGGAATGTCCCGCAAATGAAGAAACAGCGCCGACCCTGGATGGCGGTCAGCCCACCCCAGCACGGCGCGCCAGAACGGCACTTCGGCGCCTTTCGCCACCAGCGGCACGCCAAGAAAGCAGTTGGCATGAAGCCAGCTGGACATGTTGGGGATGGGCCAGCGGTAATATCGCGATTGCCGCACGATCGGCAGCAGGCCGCGCAGCACCCCGTCCTGCTCGAAGCGCAGGATCGACACCCGTTCACCTCCCGAGACGTCCGCGTCGAACGCTTCCAGCGACGGCAGCAAGTACCAGCTTTCGAAGAACGGGTTGGGTTCCGACGCGCAGCGCGCCAGTGCGTCCCACCCGGCAATATCCTGTTGCAAGGCGCGCCACGGCACGCATGTCAGCCGTCCGCCGCCCGCGCGCAAGTCGGTGTCCTTTCCAGGATGGGCCGGGATCTTGACCTGCGCCTTCGTCGCCATGCGTTAACCTTCGAAACTGACGGCTTTTTGAGCCTGAGCGCCCGAATTACCCTCCCAAACTCTACGAAATGCTAACGTATTCTGGTTTAGAAATTCGTAAATTTCGCAAAAACCAAAAGAAACCCCGCCACGGCTAAGGAGCCGGGCGGGGCATGTTCCCTCAACAGGTTTCGGCTTTATCCCGCGCCGTGCGATGCCAGCGCCGCCAGCAGAAGCAGGGCGACGATGTTGGTGATCTTGATCATCGGATTGACCGCGGGCCCGGCGGTATCCTTGTACGGATCGCCGACGGTGTCTCCGGTCACCGCGGCCTTGTGGGCCTCGGAGCCCTTGCCGCCGTGGTGGCCGTCCTCGATGTACTTCTTGGCGTTGTCCCAGGCGCCGCCGCCCGAAGTCATCGACAGGGCGACGAACAGCCCGCCAACGATGACGCCAAGCAGCAGAGCGCCCAGCGCCGCGAAGCCCGCCGCCTGGCTTCCCGAGACCATCGTGATCACGAAGTAGACCACGATCGGCGCCAGCACCGGCAGCAGCGAGGGCACGATCATCTCCTTGATCGCCGCCTTGGTGACTAGGTCGACCGTGCGGGCGTAGTCCGGCTTCGTTTCATAGGTCATGATGCCGGGGTTGTCGCGGAATTGCTCGCGCACGTCCTTCACCACATCGCCCGCGGCACGGCCGACGGCGGTCATCCCCATCGAGCCGAACAGATAGGGCAGTAGCGCGCCGAGCAGCAGGCCGACGATGACGTAGGGGTTCTTCAGACTGAAATCGACATCCAGATTCGGAAAGAACTCCTCCAGATCCGTGGTATAGGCGGCGAACAGCACCAGCGCGGCAAGGCCGGCCGACCCGATGGCGTAGCCCTTGGTCACCGCCTTGGTGGTGTTGCCCACGGCGTCGAGCGCGTCGGTCTTCTCGCGCACGCTGTCATCGAGGCCCGCCATCTCGGCAATGCCACCGGCGTTGTCGGTGACGGGGCCGTAAGCATCGAGAGCGACGACCATGCCGGCTAGCGCCAGCATCGCGGTCGCGGCATACGCAATGCCGATGAGTCCCGCCAACTGGTACGAGACGATGATGCCCGCGACGATGACGATGGTCGGTAGCGCGGTCGCCTCGAGGCTGATCGCGAGCCCCTGGATGACGTTGGTGCCATGACCCGTTTCCGAGGCCTTGGCGATGGACCGGACCGGGCGATAGTTGGTGCCGGTGTAATATTCGGTGATCCAGATGATCAGCCCGGTGATGGCCAGGCCGACCAGCGAGCACCAGAACAGGTCCATGCCGGTGAACCCGCCCACGGTGGCGCTGGCGACATCGACATCGACCGGAACCGCATCGATGCTATCGACCGCGGCGGCGAGCAGCGTATCGCCGCCGATCAGGGTGTCCATGTGGCCGCCCAGCGCATAGCTGATCGCCCACCAGATCGCCGGGATCGAAAGCACTGCGGTGACAAGGAAGCCCTTGTACATCGCGCCCATGATGTTCTTGCCCCCTCCCAGACGGACGAAGTAGGTGCCGATGATTGAAGTGACGATGCAGACGCCGCCGATCAGCAGGGGCAGCGCCATCAGGTTGGGAAGGATGTCGCCGATGCCTTTCAGCAGCAACGCGGTCAGCACCATGGTGGCGCCCACGGTCACGACATAAGTCTCGAACAAGTCGGCGGCCATACCGGCGCAATCGCCGACGTTGTCGCCCACGTTGTCGGCGATGACGGCGGGGTTGCGCGGATCGTCCTCGGGGATGCCGGCCTCGACCTTGCCGACCAGGTCGGCGCCGACGTCCGCCGCCTTGGTGAAGATGCCGCCGCCAAGGCGGGCGAAGATCGAGATGAGCGACGCGCCGAAAGCCAGCGCGACCAGCGCGTCGACCACGGTCCGGTCATTGCCGCCCACGGTGTATCCGGCGATCCCGGTCAGATACCAGTAGAACACCGCGATCGCGAGCAGCGCGAGGCCGGCCACCAGCATCCCGGTGATCGCGCCGGCGCGGAAGGCCAGTGTCAGGCCCGCCTGCAGTCCGGTTTGGGCCGCGGCGGCGGTGCGCACGTTGGAGCGGACCGAGATGTTCATGCCGATGAACCCGGCGACTCCCGAAAGGATCGCGCCGATCACGAACCCGGTGGCCGAGATATGGCCGAGCGTCGCGAAGATGATGATCGCGACGACCACGCCGACGATGGCGATCGTGGTGTACTGCCGCTTCAGGTAGGCTTGCGCGCCTTCCTGGATCGCGGCCGCGATTTCCTGCATCTTCTGGTTACCGGCCGCGGCGCCCAGCACCTGCCGGCTTGTGACAAAGCCGTACAACAGGGCCAGCAGCCCCAATATGATTGCTAACGTGACGAGATTGAGATCCACCAGGGTCCCCCTTCAGTATCCTCTGTGCCCAAGCTTCCCTCCCGCTTTGTGCGGGTCGGCAAACTGCGCATGGGTATAGGGCGGGGGCGAATCGGCGCAACCCCCCTCGCGAATTGACCACAAGGCAGGGTAATTCAGTGCTGGTAGCCGAGGGAGTCGCCTTCTCCAAGAGCCGTGCCGTCGAGCAGGAGCGGTGCCCCTACAAACGCCTGCACTTGCCCCACCGCCGCGGCGGGCACGGGCAGTTGCACGCCTGCCCGAGCAGTGAAGAGCAGCTGATAGTCGTCGCCCCAGCGAAGCGCTTCGCCGCGACGGTCCTCGGGGGCGGCAATGGGAACCCGGTCGCTCTCTATCGCCATGGTCACACCGCTGGCGCGAGCCATGCGGGCGGCGTCGAGCAGCAGGCCGTCCGACACGTCCATCATTGCCGACACGACCGGGGAGAGCATCATGCCCTCCCGCAACAGCGCTTCGGGACGCCGGAAGGCCAAGCTGTCCGCACCGCTTCCTGCCTTGAAAGCTTCGAAGCCCACCATCGCCGCGCCGACAGGCCCGGTCAGATAGAGCACGTCTCCCGGCCTCGCCCCGCCGCGCGAGGGCACCGGGACATGCGTCGCCCGCCCGATCGCGGTGAGGCCGTGGCTCCGGACGCCCTTGCCCGACACCGTGTCGCCGCCGAGCAGCAGTACGCCGAAATGGTCGAGCGCTTCGCCCATCCCCTCGATGAACCGTGCATCGCCATCGCCCAGCGAATAGCCTAGCAGCACGCCCAGCGGCTCCCCGCCCTTGGCGGCAAGATCGGACAGGTTCACCGCCAGCAGCTTCCACGCGACATCGGCCGGGTCCTGTCCGGCGAGCCAATGCACGCCTTCCACCATCATGTCGTGCGTCAGGATCAGTGTCTCCGTGCCGATCTCGATCACGGCGCAATCGTCGTCGAAATTCCGCGCGCCGGGGTGGGTCGCGAGACGCCGCAACGTGTCGACGAAGGCGAGTTCGCCCGTCAGGAGCGAACCTCTTTCCCCACGGCATCGAGCACGCCGTTGACGAATTTCGCCTCCGTCGGTTCGAAGAACGCATGGGCGACGTCGACGTATTCGCTGATCGCCGCGCCGGTCGGGACATCCGCTCGAGCCATCAGTTCATATGTTCCGGCTCGCAGTATCTGGAGCATCGTGCGGTCGAGGCGGGGGAGGGCCCAGCCCTTGGCAAGCTTGCCGGAAAGCATTTCATCGATCTCGTCCCGGCGCGCGATCACGCCTTTCACCACGTCGTCGAAGAACGCGACTTCGGCATCGGCATACTGGTCGTCGTCGATCTCGGCCCCGAGGCGATGCTTGTGGAACTCGTCTAGCAGCCGGGCCTGCGGCGTCGCCTCCATCTCGTGCTGGTAGAGCGCCTGGACCGCCGCGAGACGAGCGGCCGCGCGGGCCTTGGAACGTGACTTCATTGACCTAACCTTAGCGAAACGGAGCGTGCGTGGGCGGGCAGGCCCTCCGCGTCGGCCAGCGCGACCGCCGCCGGCCCGATTGCCTGCAACGCGGCTTCGTCCAGCGAAATGAAGCTCGTTCGCTTCATGAAGTCGAGCACCGAAAGCCCCGAGGCGAAGCGTGCGCGTCTGCCGGTGGGCAATACATGGTTGGGCCCGGCGACGTAGTCGCCGACCGCCTCGGGCGTCAGGCGACCCAGAAAAACGCTGCCGGCATGGCGGACGCGGGCGAACAGGCTCTCGGGATCGTCCGTGGCGATCTCGACGTGCTCGGCGGCGAGCGCGTTGGCGAGGGCGGGAGCTTCGTCCAGCGTCTCCACTTCGATGATCACGCCGTGCGTGTTCCAGCTCTCCCGAGCCACGCGCGCGGTCGACAGCATCGCCAGCTCGACGCCGATCCGATCGGCGACGGTATCGGCGAACACCGGGTCGTCGGTAATGAGGATGGACTGCGCCACCGGGTCATGCTCGGCCTGGCTGAGGAGGTCCGCGGCGATCCAGTCGGGCTCGTTCCTGCCGTCGGCGATGACAAGTATCTCGCTCGGCCCCGCCACCATGTCGATCCCGACGACGCCGTAGAGCTGGCGCTTTGCTTCGGCGACCCACGAATTGCCCGGCCCGGTCACCACGTCGACCGCGCGGATGCGCTCGGTGCCATAAGCCAGCGCGGCGATGGCCTGCGCCCCTCCGACCCGCCAGATCTCGTCCGCGCCGGCAAGGTGCGCGGCGGCAAGCACCGTCTGGTTTACTTCCCCCTTCGGCGTCGGGGTCATGACCACCAGACGATCGACCCCGGCGACCTTGGCCGGGATGGCGTTCATCAGCAGCGAGGAGGGATAGGACGCCCGTCCCCCCGGAATGTACAGGCCGGCAGCGTCCACGGCGCGCCATTTCGCCCCGAGCCGCACGCCGGCATCGTCGGTGTAATCGCGATCCTCGGGCAGCTGGGCCTGATGGTAGGCGGTGATGCGCCGGGCGGCCAGTTCCAGCGCGTCGCGCAGTTCGGCGGGAAGCGCTTCGAACGCATCGCGGCATTGCGCGGGGTCGATGCGCCAATCCGCCTCGCCCGCGAGCGCGTGCCCGTCGAAACGCTGGGTATACTCCGCCAGCGCCGCGTCGCCCCGCGCGCGCACTTCGGCAAGGATACGCGAGACGTCGCGCGCCACGTCGTCGTCGCTTTCGCGGCGATTGCGCACGAGCTTGCGGAACGCGGCCTCGAAGCCCGGATCGCTGGTCCTCAGCCGCAGCATCAGGCGGATTCCACCGTCACGGCGGCGCGGAACTGCTCGACCAGCGCTCCGACCCGCTCGTCGGTCTTGAGCGCGGCGCGGTTGACGATCAGGCGCGCGGAAATCTCCAGGATCACGCTGGTCTCGACCAGGCCGTTCTCCTTCAACGTCCGGCCGGTGGAAACGAGATCGACGATCCGGCTCGACAGGCCAAGGCTGGGCGCGAGCTCCATCGCGCCGTTGAGCTTGACGACTTCGGCCTGGATGCCCCGGCCCTCGAAGTGGCGGCGAGTGAGGTTCGGGTACTTGCTGGCGATCCGCAAGTGGCTCGCCGAGCCCTGGTCCCGCGCGTCGGCCGGTTCCGCCACCGAAAGCCGGCAGCGGCCGATGCCGAGATCGACCGGCGCGTACAAGTCCGAATAGGCGAACTCCTCCACCACGTCCGATCCGACGATGCCGATCTGCGCCGCGCCATGCGCCACGAAAGTCGCCACGTCGAAGGCGCGCACGCGGATGATCCGCATGTCCGACTTCTCGCACGCGAACGAAAGCGCGCGCGAGGCCTTGTCATGGAACTCGGCATCGGGAACGATACCGGCACGCGCCATCATCGGCAGCGCCTCGTCGAGGATACGGCCTTTCGGAACGGCGAAGATCAACGGCTGCGACATGGACCGGGCGCATAAGGGCCCGGCGCGGAAAGGGCAAGAAATTGGGCCACGAAAACGAAGCGATCATGCACATGACCAGCATCGAACGGACGCTGGAATGGCAGGCAGACCACGCCGATATGAATGGTGCGCCGTCAACTGGCCGGCTGATCCGCGGCTTCGTGCCGCTGCTGGATACCGACCTTGCGACCGGGCGGCGGATGCGCGATTGGCCGGGCCTGTCACTCGAGGATGCGATGCCGTTACGGCTGGCAGGAGGGTTCCATAGCCTGTTCCTGACTGGCCAGGACGAGCGCTTGGGGTCGATCTACAAGGGTGAGGTCGTCGATCAGAGCGACGTTGACCAAATCGTCCTGTCCGTGGCCCGCGATCACGACACACGGCTGCTCGGCTGGTTCGATGGGCCGCCGCAGACAAACGAAGCGGGACGCTCCGCAGGGATCATGGCGCAGTTGCTGTGGCTGTCCGAACGGGTCGGCACCCGGTTCGAACTGTACGAGCTTGGCGCCAGTGCCGGTATCAACACGATGATGGATCGTTTCGCCTTCGACTTGGGCGGAGTGAAGGTGGGGCCGGCGGATTCACCGATCCTCATCCAGCCTGAATGGCGCGGCCCGCCGCCTCCGCCGGTCTCCATGGAGATAGTCGCTATCGAAGGCTGCGATGTCGCGCCGATCGATCTCACGGACCCCGAGCAGGCGCTACGCCTGAAGAGCTACGTCTGGCCTGAAGTCACTGCGCGGCTGGCGCGTGTCGATGCGGCGATCGCGATGGCGAGCCGCCATCCACCCGCTTTGGAGAAAGCCGATGCGCGGGATTTCGTCGAACGGGTGCTTGCCAGGGCGCAAGAAAGCGGTGTGACGCGCGTGCTGTTCCACACCGTCGTCTGGCAATACTTCCCTCCCGATACCCGCGCATCCATCGAGGCGGCAATGCGGCGGGCGGGCGCCGAGGCCAGTTCGGAACGTCCACTGGCTTGGGTGACGGTAGAGACCAATCGCCAAACATTTCGCCATGAATTGCGCTGCCGCTTTTGGCCGGGCGGGGAACACGAGATTTTGCTGGGGGAAGCCCATGCCCACGGCGCGTGGATCGAGTGGTTGGGCATGAAGACCCCCGCTTGAATTCGTCATTGCGAGCGACCGAAGGTCGCGCGGCAATCCAGGGCGGTTTACGCAGCCCTGGATTGCTTCGTCGCTACGCTCCTCGCAATGACGAACTTCTTAGCCTCGTTCCGTCTCAGAAAGAACCGGAACGAGCCCGCATATCCTTTGTCTGCCGTGATTTTCGAGGCAGGTGATTCCACCTGCCTCGAAATCACCCTAAGGGTACGTCACCGTCGTGGGCCGATCGGGCAGGGGAATGAACTCGGTCTCGTCGCCGGGGACGAACGGGAAGCGCCGCTCGCGCCAGTCCAACTTGGCCTGCTCGATCCGCTCGCGCGAGGAACTGACGAAGTTCCACCAGACGTGACGATGGGTCGTGAAGGCCTCTCCGCCCAGCAGCATCACGCGCCCGCCCCGCGCGGACGACATCGTGAGTTCGACGCCCGGCGCCAGCAGCGTGAGTTCGTAAAGGCCAAGGGGCATGTCGCCGATCAAGGCCTCGCCGCCGACCAGCATCACCGCGCGCTCGTCCGCTCGGGCTTCCACGGGCAGCGATCCACCCGGCCGCAGCTCCACGTCGGCGTAGATCGTCGCCGCGTGCTGCGTGGTGGGGGCGGTCGAGCCCCAGAGCGACCCCATGATCACCGTGGCCTTTACAGCGCCGTCGTCGATCACCGGAAGGTCGGTGCGGCTTTCGAACGCCGGGGCGATCTCCTCTCGGCCGTCGGGCAGGGCCAGCCAGGTCTGCATCCCGTAGAGCCTGCCGCCCGCCTCGCGCTCGCTGGCCGGACTGCGCTCGGAATGGACGATCCCGCTTCCCGCCGTCATCAGGTTGACTTGGCCGGGCCTGATCGTGGCGAAGCTGCCCAGGCTGTCGCGGTGGTCGATCGCGCCGGCGTATTCGCCCGAGAACAGCCACGTCACCGTCGCCAGGTTGATGTGCGGATGGGGACGTACGTCCATCCCCTTGCCCGGATCGAGCCGCGCCGGTCCGAACTGGTCGACGAACACGAAAGGACCGACCATGCGCAGCGCGGGCGAGGGGATGGCCCGGCGCACCTCGAAATCGCCGAGATCGTGGGTAGAGGGAGTCACGGTCTGGATCACGCCCGGATGCATCGGCTCTTCTCCTATTCGCCGGGGGCGGTGGCGCGGATCGCCAGCGCGTGGACACGGCCGCCGGGAATGTCTCCCAGCGCGCGATTGACCATGCGCTGACGCTCAAGCCGCGACAACCCGACGAATGCGGCACTTTCGATCTCGACGGTGAAATGCGATTCGCCGGTTCCGTCGTGACCCGCATGGCCGCGATGCTTGTCGCTGTCGTTGATCACTTCCAGCCGGGCGGGATCGAACCGCTCGCTCAGCAATTGGCGCATTTCTTGTGCAATCGATCCCATCGTGTCGTCTCCTCATCTTCAAATCTAGCAGAACCCACGCCATGTTGGAACGCGTGCAAAGGGACAAGTTTCACGGACGGAGCGACTCACGGGGGCGGTTCTGCCATTGGCAGGGTTGCGAGGAAGCGGGCGAATTCCGCGCGCCGGGCCCACGGCCCTCGGGCTTCGACGGGCCGGGCGACTACCGCTGGTATTGCCTGGACCATGTTCGCGCCTTCAATTCGGGCTACGACTATTTCGCGGGAATGACGACGAGCGAGATACTCGAGGCGCAATCGCCCTTGAACGGATGGGCCGGGGAAACCCGCGCATTCCGCGCCACTGCCGGCGTCGATTCCGCCCCGCGCTGGGCCGATTTCGAAGACCCGCTCGAAGCGATCAGCGCGCGGGCGCGGCGGTCTGCGGAAAATGCCGCGAAGGCCGGGCGTTCCGCATGCCGGCCTGACGGAACCCGGGTCACGCCCGAGGAGCACCGCGCGCTCGATACGCTGGGCCTTTCGGGCGATGCGGACCGCAGGGCGCTGCGCCGCCGCTATGCCGAGTTGCTGCGCAAGTATCATCCCGATCACAACGGCGGGGACCGCAACCATGAGGCGCGCCTGCGCAACGTGGTTGATGCCTACCAGCTTTTGCGCAAGACGGCGGCCTTCAGCTAATCGCATTTGGGAACAGGAGAGCGGACAATGGCGGCGCCGGACTTGGGAAAAATCGGCATCTGGGCGGCCGAGCTGCGGGGGATCGACAATGCCGCGGTCGACGAGGCGGCGGCCGAACTCGACGAACTCGGCTTCGGGGCGCTGTGGATGCCGGGCGGACGCGACGGAAACACCCTGATCGACGTCAGCCAGCGGCTCGCGGCCACCCGGCGCATCGTCGTCGCCACGGGCATCATCAACTTGTGGAAGCACGAGCCGCGGGACGTCGCCGACTGGTACGCCGGACTGTCCGACGATCACAAGGGCCGCGTGATGATCGGCATCGGCATCAGCCACAGCCGCTCTATCGGCGAGGCCTGGGACAAGCCGCTCACCAGGATGCGCCAGTTCATCGATGCGCTCGACGTGGCGGGCATGGCGATGGATCACACGTGCCTTGCCGCCCTGGGGCCGAAGATGGTCGCGCTTTCGGGAGAACGGACGGCGGGCGCGCATCCTTACCTCGTCTCGCCCGATCACACCCGCGAAGCGCGGGAGATCCTGGGACCGGACAGCTTGCTGATGCCCGAGCAGGGCGTGATCCTGGAAACCGATCCGGCACGCGCGCGCGCGATCGGGCTGGAGGCACTGGTGCACTATCGCGGGCTGCCGAACTACCGGAACAGCTGGAAGCGGCTGGGCTTCTCGGAGGAGGAAGTCGAGGAAATGGCGCCGCGCCTGTTCGACGCGCTGTTCACCTGGGGCGGAATGGACAAGATCGCCCAACGGGTGCGCGCCCACCACGATGCCGGCGCAAACCACGTCTGCCTGCAAGTCGCCGCCGGTCCGATCGGACAGCCGCTTTCGGTGCTCATGCCCAAGTGGCGCGAACTGGCGGAGGCGTTGCTTTAGGCTTGAGGGCGCCATCTTGAGTACGAAGACAATCCCATTGAACTCTCGTCATTGCGACCCCGGACTTGATCCGCGCGGCTTCACCGCACGCAATGACGAATCGACGTTGAATGGTCATGCCATGCGCAAACAGTCACGCCTCCCGTTCGCAAATCTCCGCGAGCTGGTCGGCGCAAGTCCGCCAGCCTTCGGCGAAGCCCATTTCCTCGTGCTGCCGGGCGGTTTCCTCGCTCCAGTGGCGGGCCGTGGCGGTGTAGCGGGTGCCTTCTCCTTCAGGCTCGATCTCCCAGATGCCGATCATGAACGGGCCTGAAGGCTCGAACTCGGCGTCAAACGCATCGGTCGTGACGAAGCGCTTGCCTTCGTCATAGGCGAGATAGATGCCGTCCTGCGGCGATTCCTCGCCATCGGGGCCGTAGAAGGTCATGTTGCAAACGCCCAGCGGGCGGCGATCCTGCTCGTCGATCTCGGCGCGCCAGGGGCGGGGGCACCACCATTCGGTCTGGCGGTTGACCATGGCGTCCCAGACCTTGTCGGGCTTGGCGGCGATGAAGCGAGTGACGCTGAGTTCGTTGGTGGCTTCGGTCATAAGTCCTCTTCCGATCCGTAGGGCTTGGTGATGAGTTCGAGGAGGTGGCCGTCGGGATCGGCGAGATAGACCCCGCGGCCGCCCCAGTGGCGGTTGATCTCACCGGCCTGCTCGCGCGCCGGATCGGCCCAATAGGGAAGGGCCTTCTCCGCGATCCGCGACATGCCGGCATCGAATTCCGCATCGCTGACGAGGAAGGCGTAATGCTGGCGTGAGACCGGACCGGTCTTCTCCATGAAGTCCAGCGAGACGCCGTTTCCCAGCGGAACCACCATGAAATGTCCGAAGGCGACCGGGGCAGGCAGGCCGAGCATTTCCGCCAGGAACGCCGACGAGCGGTGCTTGTCCGAGCACCAGACGATCGTGTGGTTGAGCTGCGCGGCCATGGCTTCAATCCCGGTCCGGCGCGCCGAGCGGAAAGTGGGGCCGCCAGGGCCGCGCCTCGTCGACGCAGCGCTTGACTGGCGGCAGCGCCAGCAAATGCGCGCGCCACTGCTTCAGGCGCGGGAACTCGTCGCCGATCGGGTGCACCCAATCGGCATAGAACAGGGAGGGCGCGGCGGCGCACTCGATCAGGGTCACGCGGGCGGGGCGAGCGTAGTTCTCCAGCCATCCCTCCAGCCACGCATAAGTGCGGGAAAGACGCTCGCACACCGCCTCGACCCGGCGCAGGTCGCGGTCGCTTTCAGGCCGCAGGTACTCCGTCACCACATCCTGCATCGTATTCATGACGTAGTTGTCGAACACCCGGTCGAGCATACGCATCTCGATGGCGGCATCGGGATCCTCGGGCAGCAGGCCAGCGGCCGCGTGATGCCGGGCAAGGTGCTCGACGATCGTCGTCGCCTCGAAGATCAGGGCATCGCCATCGGCCAGCACCGGGAACTTGCGGAGCGGGCCGGCGCCTGCGACCACCTCGCAATTCGCCGGATGATCGGGGTCCACCATCCGGAAATCGAACGGGATGTCGCAGGCGTAGAGCGGGATCAACGCCTTCCAGGTGTAGGACGAGAAGGGGTGGCCATAGAGCGCGAGCATGGCTTTCAGCCCTTCCGGGCGGTCTCGATCGCCGCGATGTCGATCTTCCGCATCGTCATCATCGCTTCCATCGCTCGGCGGGCGGCGTCGCGATCGGGGTCGGACATGGCCTCCATCAGCGCGCGGGGCGTGATCTGCCATGAAAGGCCCCACTTGTCCTTGCACCAGCCGCACTGGCTTTCCTGCCCGCCGTTGCCGACGATGGCGTTCCAGTAGCGGTCGGTTTCCTCCTGGTCGTCCGTCAGCACCTGGAACGAGAACGCCTCGCTCTGCTTGAACGCGTCGCCGCCGTTGAGGCCGAGGCAGGGGATGCCCATCACCCTGAATTCGACCGTGAGCTCGCCGCCTTCCTTCATCGAAGGGTTGTCGGCGGGCGCCTTCTCGGCCTTCCCGACCGTCGTGTCCGGAAAGACGCTTGCATAGAATTCGGCCGCTTCCCTCGCGCCGCTCTCGTACCAGAGGCAGACCTGGTTCTTGATGGTCATTTCTTCATCCCCTCGATCAGTGCGTTGTCCACCGCCTTCGCGGCCTTGTAGGCATCGCGCGCCTGGAGCCGCTCGGCATAGGCGACGAACGCGGGGTTGGGAGGCACCGTGCCGAACGTGAGGCCCCAATCCACCAGACTGCCGACATAGACGTCCGCCATGGTGAAGCGATCGCCGCAGACGTGGTCATGATCCTTCAGCCACCATTCCAGCGTGCTCATCGTCCGGTCGTAGTTGCCCCAGCCGGCCATGCTCTGCTTCTGCGCATCGTCGCCCGGATCAAAGCCGAAGTTCTTGGCGCTGATCGCCTGCTCTCCGGGCCCGGCGGCAAAGAACAACCAGCGCAAGTACGGTGCAAGCTCGTTGCTACCGGGTTGCAATCCCGATGCCGGATGCGTCTCGGCAAGATAGGCGCAGATCGCCGCCGCCTCGCTCACCACCTGATCGCCCCCCGGTTCGCCGTCGGACGCGTGATGGACGATCGTGGGCACCTTGCCCATCGGATTGGCCGCAAGCAGCGCGGCGGGCTTGTCGCGCCAGTCGACCAGGACCTGCTCATAGTCCGCGCCGACCTCGTGCAGCGCCCAACGCGCGATCTGGCCGCGCGACATCGGGTTGGTGAAGAAGGTGAACTCGGCCATATCTAAGCCTTCCTGGGTCCGACGAGTCCGAAATTCGCGCCCTGCGGATCGACGCCGTTGAGCGCGAACTCGCCGCCCGGAATCTCCATCGGACCGTTTACCACCTTGCCGCCGTTGTCGTTGATGGCGGAGACCGCCCGGTCGATATCATCGACCCCGATATAGTGGCTCCACACCGACATCGGCATGCCCGGCATCAGCGTCATGATCGCGCCGATCATGACGCCGTCGTGCTGGATAAAGCGATATTCGCCCATCTCGCCCATCGGCATCGCCCCTTCCTGGGTCCAGCCGAAGTGCTTCGTGTAGAATTCGACCGCGGCGTCGTAATCCGAGCTCATCAGCTCGTTCCAGCGCATGTGCTGCGGCTGGTCGGGGGAGAACACGTCGCTCTCGGCATGCGGGTTGTCGGCGGGCGGGACCGGCGCCATCACGTAAAACGGCGCGCCCTGCGGATCGGCGACCATGGCGATGCGTCCGACATCGAGATCGAACGCGGGCATCAGCAGCTTGCCCCCGTCCGCTTCGATCGCCGAGGCAGCCGCGTCCACGTCCTCGACATGCAAGTAGCCCAACCAGCACGGCCGCGCGCCGTTCGAGCACATCTCGTCGGTAAGCCTGAGCACCCCGCCGCCGCTGCCGCCGTCCGATCGCTGGATGTGGCGATAGTCGACCGTCGCGTCGGGAGCGGGCTCGCCGACGATGTTCCAGCCGACGACCGGGCCATAGAAAGCCGCCGCGCCATCGGGATCGGTGGTCATGAGTTCATACCAGATGAAGCCGCCAGCAGGTTTCGCCATCTCACTCGCCTCCCAGTTCGACCACGGGGACGAAGCCCCCGTAGATCATGCGTTTGCCGTCGAACGGCATCTCCATACCCTCGGGCATCTGCATTTCCGGATCGGACTCCATCTTCGCCGCGGCGGCGTCGCACACCTCACGGCTGGGCCATTCCATGAAGGAAAACACGATCTTCTCTCCATCCTGGGCCTTCACCGTGCGGAAAAAGTCGGTCTGCTTGCCAGGCTTCACGTCGTCCTGCCACGCCTCGACCACGCGGAGCGCGCCATACTTCTGGAACATCCCCCAGGCATCCTCGGCCATCTTGCGATAGTCGTCCTGCTTGCCCTCCGGCACCGGAATGACGAAGCCCTGCATGTAGGCGCCCGGCGTCGCCTCGCCCTGTTCGACAATCGCCTGGAACCCGCCGTAGATCATGCGCTTGCCGTCGAACGGCATTGGGTTCGTTTCCGGATCGAAGCGCGGATCGGACTCCATGATCTTTTCCAGTTCGGCCATCCGCGCATCGCGCGTCGCCTTGTCCTGCCACTCGATCCAGCTGAACACGACCGCCTCGTCGTCCTTGGCCTCGACCGCGCCGAAGAAATCGGTCGTCTCGCCCTTGGGAACGTTGTCCTGCCAAGCCTCGATGACGCGCCGCGCACCGTATTCGACAAACACCGGATCGGCCGTGCCGGCATGCTCGATGAATTTCTGCTTGTTCGCGGCCGGGACCGCGAGCACGAAGCCTTCCAGGTACGTCATCACTGTACTCCTTGACTTTCGGGGATGTCGAAACCGGCCATCTGGTCGGCAAGGGCCTGAACGAAGGCGGGCCGGGTCTCACCCCGCGCACGGTAAGCGGCCAGGTTCGGGAATTCTTCGAGAATCTGCGTGTGCCGCAGCGCGCGCAAGACCGTGACCATCATGATGTCGGCCACGGTAAAGCGTCCGATTAGCCAGTCCTTGTCGCCGAGCGCATCGGACAGGCTCTTCAGCCGCGTTTTCGCGAAGTCGATGACCGCGGGCATGGCGGGTTCGACCCAGTCCTTGCCCTTGTTGAACACGCCGGTCCAGACGACCTGCATGATCGACGGCTCGACGCTGTTGAGCGCGGCGATCAGCCAGGTGATGGCGTTCCAGCGGTCAGCCGGCTCGGAGGGGAGGAGCCGTTCGTCCCGCTCGGCGAGATAAAGCAGGATCGCCCCCGATTCGAAGATGCGGACCCGATCGTCCGCGAACGCCGGAACCTGCCCGAACGGTTGCCAGCGGCGATAACCCTCGGGCTTGTCGGCACGTGCGTGGATCAGCTCGGGGCGGTAGGGGCGACCGATCTCCTCGCATGCCCAGCGCACGCGGATGTCGCGGACCTGGCCCTGGGCGAAGCGCGGGACATCGTCGAACGCGCTTACGATCGTGGCGGCATTGGCATCGATCGGCATGGCATCTTCTCCTGCAGTCGATGTCAGGACATGGCTTCGTGCACATGCGCGTCACCCTCGGCGACGGCAGGGTCCATCCACATCGGTTCCCACACGTGGCCGTCAGGATCGGTGAAGCTGCGGCTGAACATGAAGCCGAGATCCTGCACCGGATTGATGTCGGTGATCCCACCATGCGAGCCGGCGATGTCAGCCAGCTTGCTCACCTCGTCGCGGTCCTCGCAGCTGATGCAAAGCGCGACCTCGCTGCTGTCCTTCGGCGGGATCGGACGCGTGGTGAACTCGCGCCACTTGGCGTGCGTGAGGAGCATCACGAAGATCGTGTCTGACAGCACCATGCAGGCGGCTGTCTCGTCGGTGAAGCGCGGTTCGTTGGCGAAGCCGAGCTTCGTGTAGAATTCCATGGAAACGGACAAGTCGGTGACCGGCAGATTAACGAAGATCATACGAGGCATTTTGCTCGGCTCCTTATCGTTGGTCGGAACGTTGTAGCGAGATCGCTCCGACTCGAACTTGCGCGATCATGCCGATGCGTGTTACTAAAGGCAACTATGAAGTTACTAGAAGAAACCAACAGGCATGGCCGGTGGTATCGCGACGCGTGCGGCGCGGCCTTTGCAATGGAACTGATAGGCGAACGCTGGACGCTCCTTGTGGTTCGCGAGCTTATGCTGGGTGGACGACGGTTTTCGGACATTCGGGCCAATCTGCCCGGAATCAGCGCCAAAGTGTTGACCGAACGTCTCGAAACGCTGGAGACGGTGGGCGTGCTTGCCCGGCGGCGCCTTCCGCCCCCCGCCGCCGCGCAGATCTACGAGCTGACCGAATGGGGTTATGAGCTTGAGCCGGTCATGCAGGAGCTTGGCCGCTGGGCCGTTCGCTCGCCGATGCACGATACCGCCCTGCCGATCTCGCCGGTATCGTTCATGCTTTCGCTGCGCACGATGTTCGATCGCGAGGCCGCAACGGACCTGGTCTTCACGGTGCTGTTCGAGGCGGGACCGGATCGCTTCCACGGTCGGCTGGAGAATGGCGAATTCCGGATTGTCCGTGCGGAAGAAGGCGATGCCGCCGATATCGTCTTTCGCACGGCGTCGGCCGGCAATCTGGCCGGGCTGTTCTACGGCAAATTGCCTGCCGAAAGTCTGGCTATCGAAGTCGGAGGCGATCCGGACCTTGTAGCCCGCTTCGTCGATCTCTTCGCACTTCCCGTCAAGATCGACGTTACTCCTGCGACCCGCCGCCGCGCGTAAAGCTTATTGCAGCGCAACGCGCGCGAATGTAGGCGATACACGCAATGACCGACATGACCAATCCACACACATCCGATCGCGACGCCACCTTGATGGCCGCGCCCGACCGCGAGGTCGATGTGCGCAAGACTTTCGGGATCGACATCGACATGAAGGTGCCTGCCTTCAGCCAGGCCGACGAGCGCGTGCCCGATCTCGACGCAGCCTATGTCTTCGATCCGGACACGACACTGGCAATTCTCGCCGGTTTCGCCTTCAATCGCCGTGTCATGGTGCAGGGCTATCATGGCACTGGCAAGTCCACTCATATCGAGCAAGTCGCCGCGCGGCTCAACTGGCCGTGCATCCGCATCAACCTCGACGCGCACATCAGCCGGATCGACCTGATCGGACGCGACGCCATAGTCCTGCGCGATGGCTTGCAGGTGACGGAGTTTCGCGAGGGCCTCCTGCCTTGGGCGCTCCAGCATCCGGTGGCGCTGGTGTTCGACGAATACGACGCCGGCCGTCCCGACGTGATGTTCGTGATCCAGCGCGTGCTGGAGACCGAAGGCAAGCTGACCCTGCTCGACCAGAACCGGATCATCCGCCCCAACCCCAACTTCCGCCTGTTCGCCACCGCCAACACCGTGGGTCTTGGCGACACGTCGGGCCTCTATCACGGCACGCAGGCGATCAACCAGGGCCAGATGGACCGCTGGAACATCGTCGTCGGGCTCAATTATCTTCCCGAGGCGACAGAAACCGCGATCGTCGGCGCCAAGGTCCAGGGCATCGGGAGCAAGATGATTTCGGACATGGTCAAGGTCGCCGATCTGTCGCGGCAGGGCTTCATCAACGGCGACATCTCTACGGTGATGAGCCCGCGCACGGTCATCACCTGGGCCCAGAACACCGCGATCTTCAAGGACCCCGGCTTCGCCTTCCGTCTCTCGTTCCTCAACAAGTGCGACGAGACCGAGCGGATGCTGGTCGCCGAATACTACCAGCGGGTGTTCGGAACGGACCTGCCGGAAAGCGTGGTGGGCAAGGCTTGACGCCGAGTACACTCTCTCCCCTTCAGGAGAGCGAGCTCAATCGGGATACTTCGCGGCCACGAAATACAACCCTTCCGGCGGGGCGTTGAGCCCCAGCGCGGCGCGGTCCCGCGCTTCCAGCGCCGTGGCCATATCGCTCTGCCGCCAGCGCCCCATGCCGACCAGCGCGAGACAGCCGACCATCGAGCGCACCTGATGGTGCAGGAAGCTGCGCGCTTCCGCCTCGATCGACACCAGTTCCCCTTCGCGTCGCACATCGAGCCGGTCGAGCGTCTTGAGCGGGCTCCCCGCCTGGCAGTGGGCCGAGCGGAAAGTGGTGAAGTCATGCAGCCCGACCAGCGTTTGCGCGGCACGATGCATCGTCTCCGTATCGAGCGGTGTCGCCACGTGCCACGCTCGCCCCAGTTCGAGCGTCAGCGGCGCGCGGCGGTTGACGATCCGGTAGAGATAGCTGCGGCCGACGCAGGAGAAGCGCGCGTGCCAGTCATCCGGTACGATGGCGCAGGCGATGACCGCGATCGGGTCGGGGCGCAGCCGTGCATTGAGCGCCTCCATCAACCGGAACGGCGCGATGGCTTTCCCGATGTCGATATGCGCGCGCATCGCGCGGGCATGGACCCCGGTGTCGGTACGCCCGGCGGCATGCATTCGCACCTCTTCGCCGGTCACCGCAAAGGCCGCTTGCTCGACCGCCTGCTGCACCGAAGGTCCGTGCGCCTGCCGTTGCAGGCCCATGAACGGCCCGCCGTCGAATTCCAGAGTGAGCGCGAAGCGGGTCAAGCGAGCCGGGTTCCGGCGGGGATCGGGCGTCCGCGCAGCAGCGCTTCGGTCTCGACGACGGGTTTGCCCGCGCGCTGGATCAGTGTGGGCCGGATCGCGCCGGAACCACAGGCGATGGTGAGATCGTCGTCTTGGACAGTCCCGGCCTCTCCGCCGCCTTCGCTCACCGTAGCGGACAGCACCTTGTAACGCTCGCCATCCAGTTCGAAGAAGGCGCCGGGCGAGGGCGAGAAAGCACGAACCTGCCGTTCCACCGCTTCGGCACTGGCGGCGAAATCGAGCCGCGCCTCGGCCTTGTCGATCTTGCCGGCGTAAGCCACGCCCTCATCGGGTTGCGTCCGGGGTGGGTAAACGGAAAGGTCGGCCAGCACCTCCACCGTCAGCCTCGCTCCGATTTCCGCCAGTTCCTGTGTGAGTTCGCCTGTAGTCTTGCACCCGACCAACGTCCTTGCCTCAACCAGCATCGGCCCGGTATCGAGCCCCGCCTCCATCTGCATGATGGTAACGCCGGTCTCTTCATCCCCCGCCAGGATCGCGCGCTGGATCGGCGCGGCGCCGCGCCAGCGAGGCAGGAGCGAGGCGTGGATGTTGATGCAGCCGAGCCTGGGCGCGTCCAGCACGGCTTGCGGCAGGATCAGGCCGTATGCCGCGACCACCGCCACGTCCGCGCCCAGAGCGGCGAACCCAGCCTGCTCCTCGGCCCCTTTCAGCGAAACCGGATACCGCACTTCGATGCCGTGCGCCCCCGTCGCCCGTTGCACCGGCGACGGCGTCAGCGCTTTCCCGCGCCTTCCACCGGGTCGCGGCGGCTGGGTGTAGGCGGCGACCACCTCATGCCCGGCAGCGATCAGCGCTTCCAGCGCCGGCACCGCGAAATCGGGCGTTCCCATGAAGATGATGCGCATAAGCGGTCGTGGCGGCCTTTCGTGCGGGGTGGCAAGGCCCTATCTCCCGAACCATGGCATCGCAAGAGATCGAGACGCTGGTATCCGCGCTGTCGCGGCTGCCCGGGCTTGGCCCGCGTTCGGCCCGGCGCGCGGTGCTGTGGCTGATCAAGCGGCGCGAGTCCGCGCTGCCGCAACTTCTGGACGCGATGCAGGAGGTCCGCGATACCCTGCTGGAATGCGGCGCATGCGGCAATGTCGACACCACCGATCCTTGCGGTATCTGCACCGATCCGCGCCGCGATACGCGGGCGCTGTGCGTGGTGGAGGATGTCGCCGATCTTTGGGCGCTTGATCGCGCCCGTCTGTTCGTCGGCCGCTACCACGTGCTCGGCGGCCGGCTTTCGGCGCTGGAGGGAGTCAGACCTGAGGACCTGTCGATCGACCGCCTTCTGGCGCGCGTCGCCAATAGCCAGGTGGACGAGGTGGTGCTGGCCATGAATGCCACCCTGGAGGGGCAGACGACCGCCCACTACATCGCCGAACGGCTTGCCGACTACCCTCTCCGCATTACGCAGCTGGCGCATGGCCTGCCGGTCGGAGGCGAACTCGATTATCTCGACGAGGGCACGCTTGCCCAGGCGATCCGGGCAAGGCGTCCGATGGGGTAGCCGCAGGGTCTTCGCCTAATTCTTCAGCGGCATGTGGCCAAGGATCGTCTCGGTGTGGGCCGAGACCTTCCACTCGCCGTCATGCCGCACCCAGGTGCTGGTATCGGCGCACTTGAGGTCCATGCTCTCGCCCTTCATGTTGCCGGTCTGGTGCACCTTGTAGGCGATGACGGCGACTTCGTCGGTAGGGAAGACCACTTCCACATCCTCCAGCTCGAATGTCTTGAGCGACCACTGGCCTTCGCGCGTCATATCGCCGTAGGTCTTGGGGTCGATGCGCATGACGCCGGCCGGGCCGGCGACTACCCCATCCTCGGCCATCATCGTCATCGCCGTTTCGGCGTCCTTGTCGACCATCGACTGCCAGAACCGCGTCTCGAGCTTCTGGATTGCGTGTGCTTGCGGGGACATCGTGAATCTCCTTGTCGCCTGCTGCCTTGTCGCCTGCTGATGCAACCGTGGACCTCCAACGTTCGAAATGCAGCCGGGTTCCGCTGGTGCGGTTGACCCGAAAGCCCCTCGCGCTTACCTGAGGGCCATGGCTATCCGTAAAATTCTCGAAGTTCCCGACCCGCGCCTCAAGCAGGTCTCATCGCCCGTCGAAGCGTTCGACGACGAACTGAAAATGCTCGTCGCCGACATGTTCGAGACGATGTACGACGCGCCCGGTATCGGCCTCGCGGCGATCCAGGTCGGCGTGCCGCTACGGGTGCTGGTGATCGACCTGCAGCCCGACGATCCGGACGCCGAGCCCGAGGTCTGCACCGCGCACGGTGGCCATCACCACACGCATCAGCCGACCATCAGGCAGCCACGGGTCTTCATCAATCCCGAAATTCTCGCTCCTTCGGAAGAACACTCGATCTATAGCGAAGGTTGCCTCTCGGTCCCCGAAATCTACGCCGACATCGAGCGTCCCAGCCGCATCCGCGCCCGCTGGCACGACCTCGACGGCACCGTGCACGAGGAAGAGATGGACGGCCTGATGGCCACCTGCCTCCAGCACGAGATGGACCATCTGGAGGGTATCCTCTTCATCGACCACCTCTCGCGCCTCAAGCGGCAAATGGCGATCAAGAAGCTGGAAAAGCTGCGCAAGGCGGCGTGAAGGGCGTGCGATAGCTCCGAACCGGGGATAGTTCGCGTAAAACCTCTGGTGTTCTCATTCCGTTCTGCATAGGCTTGCTGGATGGAGTACGCGATTCTTGTTGTCGTGGCGCTGGCGACGGGCGCCGTGCTGGGCTGGTTCCTCGGTGGACGGCCGGCGGTCGAGTGGCGCCGAAGGTTCGAGACACGTGACGGCGAGGCGCGGGAGCTTGACGAAAAGTTCCGGCGCGCGATCACGGAACTCGCCGCCGCGACCGAGCGGGCAAACAGGGCGGATGGATTGGCCGGTGAACTGGCGGAGGCGCGGTCGCAGCGTGAAGCGGTCCGGGCGGAGCTCGCCACCCTCAAGGCAAACGCGGCGCACTTCGACGAACAGAAGCGGCTGCTGATGGATGCGCAGGAAGCGCTGAAGAAGGAATTCGAGAACGCCGGCAACCGCGTGCTGGAGCAGGCCCAGGCCTCGTTCCTCAGCCGCGCCAACGCCCGTTTCGAGGAAAGCGAGAAGGCCAGCGCCGAACGGTTGCGGACACTGCTGGCGCCCGTGGGCGAGCGGTTGAAAAGCTATGAGGAGCAAGTCTCGACGCTGGAGAAGCAGCGGATCGATGCCTTCGGACAGCTTACCGGCCAGATCGAGGCGATGCGCGCGGGGCAGGAGCAGGTGCGGGCGGAAGCTGCCCGGTTGGGAAACAGCTTGCGCAACGCTCCCAAGGCGCGCGGTCGCTGGGGCGAGCAGCAGTTGAAGAACGTGCTCGAGCAGTGCGGCCTGGCCGAACACACCGATTTCGTCACCGAGCATTCGGTCGATACCGACGAGGGCCGCCTGCGTCCCGATGCGATCGTGCGCGTGCCGGGCAACAAGCTTCTGGTGATCGATGCCAAAGTGTCGCTCAATGCCTACCAGGATGCCTATGAGGCGGCCGACGACGCGGCCCGCGCCGTGGCTTTGGTCGCCCATGCCACATCGATGCGCAACCACATCCAGACGCTCGGCGCCAAGAGCTATCAGAGCCAGTTCGCGGAAGCGCCGGACTATGTGCTGATGTTCGTGCCGGGGGAGCATTTCGTCGCGGCCGCGCTCGAACAGGACCCGCGCTTGTGGGACTTCGCCTTCGAACGCAGGGTGCTGCTGGCGAGCCCGACCAACCTCGTCGCCATTGCCCGGACTGTCGCGCAAGTATGGCGGCAGGACGGGCTGGCGCGGGAGGCCCGCGAGATCGGTCGGATGGGCGGCGAGCTATACGACCGGCTGGCGACGGCAGCGGAGCATCTCAAGCGCGTCGGCACCGGGCTCAACGGCGCGGTCGACAACTACAACAAGTTCGTCGGCAGCTTCGAACGCAATGTGCTTTCTGCCGGTCGACGGCTACGGGACAAGCACATCGAGATCGGCAAGCGGGAGATCGAGGAAGTGCCGGAAATCGGCGCGCGCCCACGCTATGGCGAAGCGGCCTTGATAGAAGGCGGGGTGGACGAGCCGACGGATGAAAGCGGATGAACGGCGGATCGGGGTTTGCCCGGGTAGGAATCGCGCTGACGCTGGCCGCTTGTGGTTTCGGTGCGCCGGCCAGCGGATCGGCCGGTCTATCCACAAGCACCTCGGCGCCGGCTTCCGGACCCGGCGACACGTCGCAGATGCCGGCCAAAGTTCCCCTGCGGGGCCGCTACGCGCCGCGCGATGAGTGCGGCGATGTGCCGGGAGCCGCCGATTTCCGGCGGGAACTCACCCGCTTGGTGTCGGTCAACGACGCCGGGGGCATTGCGGCGCTCGCCTCGCGCGATGTCATGCTCGGCTTCGGGGGCGACGACGGACGGATCCGCCTCCTCGAAAAGCTCGAGGACCCGCGCGATGGCTTGATGGGCGAGCTCGCGAAGCTGCTGACGCTGGGCTGCGCGGTCGATGCCGACGGCGACCTCGTCATGCCGTGGTATTTCGCCCAGGATTTCGGAGAGATCGACGCTTATGCGGCGATGATGGTCACCGGCGAGGATGTGCCGGCCTACACTGTCCCCGACCCGCGTTCGCAGATAGACCGGCGCCTCTCCTGGGAACTGGTCGCGCTCGGTTCCGGGTTCAGTCCCGATGATGCGTTCCAGCGGGTCGAGCTACCGGGCGGCGGTCGCGGGTTCATCGCAACCGCCAGGCTGCGCAGTCTGCTTGACTACCGGCTCGTCGCGTCGCGCGAAGGGCGGGATTGGCAGATCACCGCGATCCTCGCCGGAGATTAAGGCCAGGCTTTGGCCCCGCTTCGATGTCATTTCAGGCGGGCAAGCGCCTCGTAGGCCAGGACCGCGCCCGCCACCGCCGCGTTCAGGCTGTCGGCGCGGCCCAGCATGGGGATGGTGACCCGCAGGTCGCATTCGTCCTCGTAGGCCTGCGGCAGGCCCTGCGACTCGTTGCCGACCATGACGAAGCAGGGACGTGCGTAGGCCGCGTCGCGGTAGTCGCTGGAGTCACGCAGTGAGGCGGCGACGAGTTGTCCTTCTCCCGCACGCAGCCAGGCGACGAAATCGTTCCAGCCGGCCAGGGCCAGTTGCTGGGTAAAGATCGCGCCCATGCTGGCGCGGACCGCCTCCACCGAAAAGGGATCGGCGCAGTCGTCGATCAGGATCAGGCCGCCGGCGCCCACCGCGTCGCCGGTGCGCAGCATCGTCCCCAGGTTGCCCGGATCGCGCATCGCCTGCGCCACCAGCCAGATCGGCGCGGCGCGGCGGTCGATCGCGGCGAGCGAGGTGTCCAGCTCCGCGAACACGCCCGCCACCGCCTGCGGATTGTCCTTGCCGGTGATCTTGGCAAGCAGATCCTCGCCCATCTCGACGACATCGCCGCCGGCAGCCACGACATCCTCTTCCAGCGCGTCGAGCAGCGGGTGGGCGCGCCGCCCCGCCGCCATGATGAGCATCTCGGGCAACCGGCCGGACTCGCGCGCGTCGGTCAGCAAGCGCAGCCCTTCCGCAAGGAACTTTCGTTCGCGCCGCCGGTGCTTCTTGTCGCGCAGCGAACGCAGGAACTTGACGAGCGGGTTGGAAAAGCCGGTTATCGTGCGGCGTGCAGTCACGGCGCGCTCAATCCTCGCCGAAGCCGTTCCTGACCAGCTCCGCCAGTGCTTCGAGAGCGGCATCGGCGCCTTCGCCGCCGGACACGCTGATCTGGATCTCGTCGCCCTTGGCCGCACCCAGCATCATCAGACCCAGAATCGAGCCGCCCTGCGCTTCGACCCCGTCCTTCGAAACCAGGATGTCGAGCGATGTGGGAAGTTCGGCCACCAGCGAGACGAACTTGGCGCTGGCTCGCGCGTGGAGTCCCCGCTGGTTGACGATTCGTATCGAATCCCGAACTTCGATCATGCGTCCTGCCCAAGGTATTCCGATGCGATGGTGATGTAGTTGCGCCCGGCGTCGCGCGCTGCCATCGCCGCCTCGCGCACCGCCATGCTGGTTCGCGCCTTCGCCAGGCGGATCAGCATCGGCAGGTTGATCCCGGCGATGACCTCCACCTTGCCTGCCTGCATCAGGGAGATCGCGAGGTTGGACGGGGTACCGCCGAACAGGTCGGTCAGAATTATCGCCCCTTGGCCGCTGTCGACCGCCTTGATCGCCGAGGCGATCTCTCTGCGGCGGCGTTCCATGTCGTCGCTGGGGCCGATGCAAACCGTGCGCACGGCTTCCTGCGCGCCAACGACGTGCTCCATCGCGTGGACGAATTCGTCGGCAAGGTTGCCGTGAGTGACCAGGATCATGCCGATCATGTGGGAATTCTGCTCCGAGAAGCTGGCCGGTGAGCGGACAGGGAGGCCCCTGATGCCCCCCTGCGCTTGAAATCATGCTTCATCACGCTGCCCCCTTTCCAGAAGGTCGACGGCGCGCGAACCCAGGTTGCGGTGCAGCAATGTGGGCGAAAACCCGGATTGGCGCAAGGCCTGCGCGATCTGTTCCGCGACGTAGACCGAACGATGGCGGCCGCCGGTGCAGCCGAACGCGATGTGAACATATGCCTTTCCTTGGGCCCGATACCGCGGCAGCAGCATCAGGATCAGGTCGCGGATGCGGGCGAACGCCTCTTCGAACGCCGGATCGCGGCGGATGTAGGCGCCAACGCCCGCGTCCTTGCCGGTCAGCGGCCGCAACTGGTCGTCCCAATGCGGATTGTCGAGGAAACGCATATCGAACACCAGATCGGCGATGGGCGGCATCCCGCGCGAGAAGCCGAAGCTGGAGACAGTGATCGTGAGTGGCTGCCCGTCCGCGGGCGCGAAACGCTCGCGGATCACCTGTCGCAGTTCGTTGGACGAGAACTCCGTCGTGTCGATGAGCATGTCGGCCCAGCGACGCAGCGGCGCCAGCAGTTCGCGCTCCTCGCGGATCCCGGCGGAGGCGGGCATGTCCGCCGCGCGCGGGTGGCGGCGGCGGGTCTCGTTGTAACGCCGCTCCAGTTCCGCGCTCGAACAGTCGATGAACAGCGTGTTGAGCTCAAGATCGTGCTTGCGGCCGAACGACTTGACTTGCTGGATGATCGCTTGCGGATCGAATCCGCGCGTGCGGGTATCGAACCCGACGGCCAGTTGCGGCCCTGCCTGCGCTGCGTGGGCGTCGCCATCGGGGGAGGGGCTTTCCAGCAGGCGATCGAGCAGCCGGATCGGAAAATTGTCGATGATCTCCCAGCCCAGGTCCTCCAATTCGCGCAGCGCGGTGGTTTTGCCCGCGCCGAGCAGCCCGGTGACGAGCAGTATCCGCTGCCTGCGCGCCGACGGCGCTGACTCGGACTGCGCCGACCTGGACTGCGCGGACTGAGGAGGAACGTTGGGCATGGTTGCCCCGTTTGCTCCTACCGGGCAAGAAAGGGAAGCGTCGGCGATGGACCTTTCGGCAATTGTCTTGGAGCGGGACTTGATCGCCGCGGATGCCGGCGGCGTTCCGTCCGCCTTCCAGGGTGTCAGCCATGGCGTTCAAGGGCCAATTCCACCTTCAGCGCGTTGACGGCGTTGTCCGGCCACAAGCGCACGAGCGGCAGGGTGACGCCTTCGATCTTAACGGTGTCCGGCTTCTCGATGAATCGCGGCGCCGCGGGGTCCAGCCGGACGACAAGGCAGACTCTCGTCGACGCGCAAACCGGCATCCGGACCAGCCCCAGGTTGCGAACCTCGATGAGGCCATGCGTATTCGGGTGAGGGCGGGCGATCGCCGCCCCCTCGCTCGCTTCGATCATGACGCCGTCATCGCCCACGAGCACGCCGCCGCGATCGATGAGCGAAAGCGCGAGGGTGGACTTGCCGCTGCCGGGAGGGCCCTCGATCAGCACGCCCCGGCCGCCGATGGCAACGCATGTGACCTGCCGCGCCGTCACGTTTCGGGGTCCCAGGCCGGCAAGTCCACCACCAGCCGTGCGCCGGGCCTGCCATCCTCGCGGTCTTCGGCCCGCAACGTGCCGAAGTGCGCCTCCACGATAGTCCGCGCGATGGCCAGGCCGAGGCCCGAATGCCGGCCGTCCGGCTCACCTTCCGGGCGCCACGAATGAAACCGCTCGAAGACCTTTTCACGCACGTCGGGCCGGATTCCAGGGCCGTGATCGGTCACGGCGATGGCGAGCCGGTCCTCGCGCCGCGCGAGCTCGACTTCGATCGGCTGGCCGGGCGGCGAGAACGAGACCGCGTTGTCGATCAGGTTGTGCAGCACCCGCTCCAGCCTGGGCGGGTCGCCGGCGACGACGGTGTCGCCCAGGCCCCGCCTGGAGACGATCAACCGGGCGGAAGCGTTGACGCCCCGGCTTTCCCGTTCGTTGGCAAGCGCGCGAACAAGCTTGAGCATGTCGACCGGCTCGAACCGCGTGCGGCTGAGCTGCGCGTCGATCCGGCTGGCGTCGGCGATCTCGGTAACCAGCCAGTCGACCCGGCGAACGTCGCTGTTGGCGATGCCGATCAGTTGCCGCCGCAACTGCGCATCCTCCACCTTTTCCAGTGATTCCAGCGCGCTGCGCAAGCTTGCAAGCGGGTTCTTGAGTTCGTGCGAGACATCGGCGGCGAAGCTTTCGACCGCGTCGATGCGATGGCGAAGCGCGGCGGTCATGTCGGAAATCGCGCGAGCCAGCATGCCGATCTCGTCACGCCGCTCCGGCAATCGCGGCACCACCACCTCGCGGTCGCGGCCGAGGCGGACCCGTACCGCCGCACGCACCAGCTTGCGCAAGGGCTCGACGATCGTGCGCGCGAGGAACAGCGAGAGCAGGATCGAAATGATGAGCGCCGCGCCGACGATGATCGCCAGGGTCTGGCGCGCGTCGCGGACGTTTTGGGTGATGTCGCGGGCGTTGCGGGTAATCAGCAGCGCCGCGCCCTCGTCTCCTATCGGGGTCGCCGCGTTGATGACCGGTGTGCGGTCGGGGGCGAGGCGATTGCGGATGACCGTGGCGTCAGCAGCGGCGGCTTCCGCGATTTCCGGCCAGACCTGGGCGTCGGCCGGCCCGTCGGCTGTCGCGTGTGACTTGCCGTCGGCGCCCGCGGGGAGGAATTCGGGATCGCGGTAGTCGGGGATGGGCGGTGCGCCGAGCATCAGGTCCATGCCCCGGTCGAGCAGGCGCGCGGCATGCTGATACCACGGCTCGGTCTTCGGATCGATCAACGTGTAAGTCGGCGGGTCCAGCTCGAAGCTGTCCGCCGCCAGCGCGCCCTCCTTGTCGTAGAGGCGCAGTCGCAGTCCCTGTTCACGCGCGATGCGGCGGATCAGCTCGACCCGCCCTTTACGCGTCGCCTGTTCCAGACCGTCGGCGGTGACTTGCGCTTCGGCCGTCGCGAGCCGAAAGCGTTCGGCCAACAGCTCCTTGCGATAGCTGTCGATATAGAACAGGCTGCCCGCGAGCAGGCCGAGGGCGATGACGTTCACGGCCAGGATGCGCGCGGTCAGCGAAACCCGCCACGGCCAGCGCGTGTGATCCCGCAACAGTTCAGCCATCGGCGAAGGCATAACCCGCACCATACAAGGTATCGATGGCCGCGAAGTCCGGATCGGCGGCGCGGAACTTGCGGCGAAGACGCTTGATGTGGCTGTCGATCGTCCGGTCATCGACATAGACGTCATCGCTGTAAGCGGCATCCATCAACTGGTTGCGGCTTTTGACCACACCGGGGCGAACCGCCATCGCCTCCAGGATCAGGAACTCCGTGACTGTCAGCGAAACCGGCACGCCTTTCCACGTCACGAGATGCCGGGCCGGGTCCATTTCCAGCGATCCGCGTACGATCGGGTCGGGCAGGTCTCCGGCCGGTGAGTCGCTCGAAGCCGCGCGGGCCAACTCGCTACGGCGCAGGATCGCCCTGATCCGCGCCACCAGCAGCCGCTGGCTGAACGGCTTGGTCATGTAGTCATCGGCACCCAGCGCTAGCCCCAGCGCCTCGTCCGGCTCCTCGTCCTTGGACGTCAGGAAGATCACCGGGAGCGTCGACCTTTCCCGCAGTCGCTGCAGCAGGGTCAACCCGTCAAGCCGGGGCATCTTGATGTCGAAGATCGCGAGGTCGGGCGGATTGTCGAGCAGGGCCTTCAGGGCGGACTCGCCATCGGTGTAGAGTCGGGTGATGAACCCCTCGGACTGCAGCCCGATCGAAACCGAAGTGAGGATGTTGCGGTCATCGTCGACCAGCGCGATGCATTGCCGGCGGCCGGCCGCCGGCGCGCCATCCTCCCCGTGGTTTTCGTTCGGTGGATTGATCGGTTCGGCCGTCGTCACAGCGGCTTCTTTCACCTCCAGGATAGCCGCAACGGTTGGTAACGGCTCGGTCCGCCTCTGACAACGTGGCGTGGCAGATCACCGCAAACGGCCGGCGCCTGCCGCAAGTTACTATCAGCTTGTTTGACGAAAATGCCTCTCTCGACTATGCGCGGCACGATTCCAGGCGGGATCGGCGACGGTCCCGCCCCCACATCGCCGTACCCCCTGCGGCGTCCAGATTGGAGAAGGCCTTGACCACCGCTTCCCTCAGTTTTCCGCTTGATCGCCAGGGCATCGAAACGGGCGCCACGCTCTACGCCAACCTCGGCACCGCCCCCCTGATCGAGCATGCTGTGCGAAACGGCGAAGGTGTTCTCTCGGCCGATGGTCCGTTCGTGGTTCAGACCGGCAAGCACACCGGTCGTTCGGCCAAGGACAAGTTCATCGTCAAGGATGCCGAGACGGAGAACACGGTCTGGTGGGGCAAGACCAACGTACCGATGACGCCGGAGCATTTCGCCAACCTGAAGGCCGATTTCCTCGCTTCGCTGGCGAAGCAGGACAAGCTCTATGTCGCCGACCTGTTCGGCGGGTCGCAGCCGGAGCACCGCGTCAACGTGCGCGTCATCAACGAGTTCGCCTGGCACAACTTGTTCATCCGCACGCTGCTGGTGCGGCCGACCGGCGCGGAGCTGGACGGATTCATCCCGGAATACACCATCATCGACCTGCCGAGCTTCCGCGCCGATCCGGAGCGCCACGGCAGCCGCACCGAGACGGTAATCGCGGTCAACTTCTCGGAAAAGCTGATCCTGATCGGGGGTACCTCCTACGCCGGCGAGATGAAGAAGAGCGTCTTCGGCATCCTCAACTACCTGCTGCCGACCAAGGGCGTCATGCCGATGCACTGCTCGGCAAACATCGGCACCGACGGCAAGACCGCCGTGTTCTTCGGCCTTTCGGGCACGGGCAAAACCACGCTGTCCGCCGACGCCTCGCGCACGCTGATCGGCGATGACGAGCATGGCTGGTCGGACACCGCCGTGTTCAATTTCGAAGGCGGCTGCTACGCCAAGATGATCCGCCTCTCGGAAGAGGCCGAGCCTGAGATTTTCGCCACCACCAGGCGTTTCGGCACGGTGCTGGAGAACGTCGTGATCGACCCGGTTACCCGCAGGATCGACCTCGACGACGCCTCGCTGGCCGAGAACAGCCGTGGTTCTTACCCGATCGACTTCATCCCGAACACGTCGGAAAAGAACCTCGGCCCGGTGCCGGCCAACCTCATTTTCCTGACCGCCGACGCCTACGGCGTGCTGCCGCCGATCGCGCGACTGACGCCGGACCAGGCGATGTACCATTTCCTCTCGGGCTATACCGCCCGCGTCGCCGGCACCGAGATCGGCGTGACCGAGCCGGAAGCGACTTTCTCCACCTGCTTCGGCGCACCCTTCATGCCGCGCCATCCTTCGATCTACGGCAACCTCCTCAAGGAGCGGATCGCCAAGGGCGGGGTCAAATGCTGGCTGGTCAACACCGGCTGGTCGGGCGGCAAGGCGACGATGGAGGGCATCAAGCGCATGCCGATCAAGGCCACCCGCGCGCTGCTCAACGCCGCGCTCGACGGCAGCCTGAACGACGCCGAGTTCCGTGAGGATCCGAATTTCGGCTTCGAAGTCCCTGTCGCGGTGCCCGGCGTGGACTCCAGGCTGCTCGATCCGCGCGGCGCCTGGGCCGATCCGGCCGAATACGACAAGACCGCGCAGTCGCTGGTCCGCCAGTTCATCGACAATTTCGCGCAGTTCGAGGACCACGTCGACGAAGGCGTGCGCAACGCGGCTCCGATGGCCGCCTGATCGTCCTCTCCGAAACGGGGAGGGGGTCCGTGCGAAGCACCGGTGTGGTGGGGGCTGACCCCCAAACGCGCGTTTGACGAGAGCCCCCTCCGTCAGCGCTTCGCGCTGCCACCTCCCCGCAAGCGGGGAGGATTGTCGGCTTTCCCTAAGAGGTGCATGATCTCCCTGTTGCCAGCGTAATAGGGAGTCGTACCATGGGCCTTCTCGACGGAATTCTCAGTCAGGTCAGCGAGCATGCGGACGTCGCCAATCTCGCTGCGAAAGTCGGGATCGATCCGGCGCTGGCGGAGAAGGCCATCGCGGCGCTGGGCGCCTCCCACCAGGAGCCGGGCGATACCATCGCGGGAGCCGCCGCCAAGACCGGGCTCGACGCCGGCACGCTCGGCCAGATCGTCCAGCAGATCGGCGGGGAGGGCTCGCTTGGCGAATTCGCCCGCATGTTGCAGGACCACCCCCAGGCGGCAGGCATCCTCGGCATGCTGGACCGCGATGGGGACGGCAATCCGATCAACGACATCGCCGGCATCGCCAAGGGGCTGTTCGGAAAGTCCTGACCGCATGGCGGCGGTCCTGTCCCTGCTCGTCCTGCTGGCGGTCGCGCTGGTTCTGGGCGCCTTCGTGCTGTGGAGGCGGGGCGGGTCGCGCCGGCAGGTGGTGCTTATGCTGATCCTGGCCGCCATCGCCGCAGCCAACGTCGCGATCTGGACGGTGCCCGATGCCAAGGGAGACCGGCCGCTGGAGCACAATCCAGAGCACTTCTGAGCGCTTGATGGGCCCCTATTTGATGAGCCTCTATTTGATGGGCCCCTATTTGATGGGACAGTCCGGCGACAGCCGCATGTCGAGGTAGTTGTCGACCGAGCGCATCATCTCGTCGAGCTCGTTCTCGAAGAAGTGGTTGGCGCGGGGAATCTCGTCATGATGGATGGTGATGTGCTTTTGCGTGCGCAGCTTGTCGACCAGCTTCTGCACCGCGGGCGGGGCGACCACGGTGTCGGCGGTTCCCTGAACGATGATGCCCGAGGCCGGGCAGGGCGCCAGGAAGCTGAAGTCGTACATGTTGGCCGGCGGCGCGATCGAGATGAAGCCCCGGATTTCCGGGCGGCGCATCAGCAGCTGCATGCCGATCAGCGCACCGAAGCTGTAGCCCGCGATCCAGGTGGTCGAGGCTTCGGGATGGATCGACTGCACCCAGTCCAGCGCGGCCGCGGCATCCGAAAGCTCGCCGATGCCATTGTCGAAGCTGCCCTGGCTGCGGCCCACGCCCCGAAAATTGAACCGCAGCGTGGCGAAACCCCTGCTCTGGAAGGTCTTGTACATCGCCTGGGTCACGCGGTCGTTCATCGTGCCGCCCGCCTGCGGATGCGGATGAAGGATCATCGCCACGGGCGCGCGCGGGCGGGAGCTTGGCTGGAAACGGCCTTCAAGCCTGCCTTCGGGACCGGGGAATATGACTGCGGGCATGGCCTTGCTCACCTGACAGAATTGACGATCCCCTCGACAAGGCTTCGAAGCGCGGCGGCCCAAAACCTCGGAGGGGATGCGAAGAGAGGAAGTTGGCTATATAGAACGGTCTCGCCCAAAAACAACTTCGCAGGCCCTCACTTCGACGATGACCGTCCAGACCCTCTATCTCGACCATGCCGCAACGACGCCGCCGCTGCCCGCCGCGCGCGAGGCCGTGGCCGAAGGCATGGCGATCTGGGCCAACCCGTCGAGCCCCCATGCCGCGGGACGGGCGGCGCGGGCGGCGCTGGAAGACGCGCGTGCCAGGATCAAGGCGGCGCTCGCCTGGCCCGGCGAAATGGTGTTCACCTCGGGCGCAAGCGAGGCCATTGCAACGGCATTGCAACGCGCTTGCATGCCCCTTGCCGCGACGTCGGCGGTCGAGCACGACGCGGTGCTGCGGCTCGCGGGCGACGCCGTGCGTCTGCCGGTCGATGCCGAGGGAACGATCGCGCCCACGGATGCCGCGCTTGCCGGCCTCGTCGCGGTGCAGCACGTCAACAGCGAGACGGGCGTGATCCAACCGCTCACCGAGACCGCGAGGGCGGTTCGCGAGGCCGGTGGGGTCCTGCTTGCCGACTGCGCGCAGAGCGCGGGCAAGATCGCGCTGCCCGAGGCGGACCTCATCGCCATCGCCGCGCACAAGTTCGGGGGGCCCGTCGGCATCGGCGCGCTGCTGGTGCGCGACTGGGCGCTGCTTCGCCCCAGCGGCGGGCAGGAGCGCGGCTATCGGCCGGGAACCGAGAACCTGCCGGCAGCGCTCGGCATGGCGGCGGCGCTGGAAGAAGGGAACGCCTGGCTGGACGAGGCGGCGCGGCTGCGAGCGATGCTGGACAGGGGGGTCGCGGCATCGGGCGGCGAGGTGATCCCCGCGTCCGCCCCCCGCATCGCGACGATCGCATCCTATCGCCTGCCGGGTGTCGCCGCGACGGTGCAACTCATCCGCTTCGATGCCATGGGCATCGCGGTCTCGGCCGGGAGCGCCTGCTCGTCCGGGTCGCTCAAGCCCAGCCACGTCCTGAGCGCGATGGGCCTCGACGCCGGAACCGCCTCGCAGGTCATCCGCGTCTCCATCGGGCGCGAGACGAGCGAGGCGGACATCGCGCGCTTCCTCGACGCATGGCGGTCGATCGCGGGGCGGCGCGCGGCGGCATGATCTACCTCGACAATCAGGCGACGACCCCGCTCGCTCCCGAAGCGCGCGAGGCGATGCTGCCGTGGCTGGCGGGCCCCGCGGAGATGGGCTTCGCGAACCCCCACAGCCCGCATCGGCCGGGACGCGGGGCCGCCGCGCTGGTCGAGGTCGCGCGGGAGCAGGTCATGCGCCTGCTCCCGCCGGGCGGCCGCGTGATCTTCACCGGCAGCGCGACCGAAGCGCTCAATCTCGCGATCCTTGGGCGCGGGCCGGAAACCCTAGTGGTGTCGGCCATCGAGCATGCCGCCGTGCTCGATACCGCGCAGGCAAGCGGAGCGTCGGTCACCACGCTCGGCGTCGGCGCGGACGGGATCGTTGCGGCGGACAGCCCGATCCCTGCCGATACCGGCCTCGTCGCCGTCATGCAGGTCAACAACGAGATCGGCACGATCCAGCCGGTCGAACAACTCGCCAATGCGGCGCATAAGGCAGGCGCGCTGTTTCTTTGCGACGCCGTGCAAGGCGCGGGCAAGCTGGCGCCGCCCGCCAATGCCGACATGATCGCGATTTCGGCGCACAAGCTCTATGGCCCCAAGGGGATCGGGGCGCTGTGGGTGCGTGACGGGATCGAGCTTTCGCCACTGATCCACGGCGGCGGGCAGGAGCAGGGGTTGCGCTCAGGCACTCTCAGCCCCGCTCTCTGCGCGGGGTTCGGAGCGGCGGCGGCGCTCGCGGCCGGACGTATCGAGGCGGACGCCGCGCATATCGAGGCGCTGTGGCGACGCGCCCGCGAATTGCTGCCCGACTGGCACCTCAACGGCTCCGCCGAGCAGCGCTGGCACGGCAACCTCAACCTGCGGCGCGGCGATGGTGCCGGGGGCCTCGACGTCGCCCGGCTGATGTCGGACTTGCGCGACATCGCGTTTTCGGCCGGTTCCGCCTGCGCCAGCGGCTCGGGCCGGCCGAGCCACGTGCTGCGCGCCATCGGGCTGGGCGATGCGACCGCGAAATCCTCTATCCGTCTGGGATTTGGGAGATATACTGAGTTAACGGAAATAGAGGATGCCTGCGCACGTTTGAATGCCGCGGCGGCGGCGCAGGGAGCATAGTTTGACCGGTATCGTTTTTCTGACCCCGGACGGCAAGCGGATCCACGCCGATGCCCAGCCAGGCGTCACGTTGCTCGCGGTGGCGCAGGCGGCAGGGATGCCGCTGGAAGGCACGTGCGAAGGCCAGATGGCCTGTTCAACTTGCCATGTCATCGTCGCGGAGGATTGGTTCGCGCAACTTCCCGAACCGTCGCCGGAGGAAGAGGACATGCTCGACCTTGCGGTCGGCGTCCAGCGCACCAGCCGCCTATCGTGCCAGATCGAAATCCGCGAGCACCATGAAGGCATGGTGGTGCGCATCCCCAACCTGTTTCACGACATGCAGATCGGCTGAGCGTCCCGCCCCCCGCCGCGTCAAGCCGTCACGGGCGAAGGCTTTTATTCGATGCTCTTCCGGCCCGATTGGCGGGGCTTTCGTTCAGACAACAGAAGTTCGGCGGAAAAGATTGGTTCCTGCGGTTTCGCGTCGACGGCGCGGTTGCTAGGGCTTCGTCACGATGCCCGTGACAACCGATTCCGCGCCCGATCCCTTCGATGCCATCGTCGATGCCCCGTTCGATGCCGCGCTGTCGGAACGCTATCTCGTTTATGCGTTGTCGACGATCACCGCGCGTTCGCTGCCCGACCTTCGCGACGGATTGAAGCCGGTCCATCGCCGGCTGCTCTGGGCGATGCGGCAGCTGAAGCTCGATCCGGGCAACGCCTACAAGAAATCGGCGCGCGTCGTCGGCGACGTCATCGGCAAATACCATCCGCACGGCGACGCCTCGGTCTACGACGCGATGGTCCGGCTCGCGCAGGACTTCTCGCTGCGCTATCCGCTGGTCGAGGGGCAGGGGAACTTCGGCAATATCGACGGCGATAACGCCGCCGCCTACCGCTACACCGAAGCAAGGCTGACCAAGACCGCGATCCAGCTCATGGCCGGGCTGGACGAAGGCACGGTCGATTTCCAGCCGACCTACAACGGCGAGGAGGAAGAGCCCGAGATTTTCCCCGGCCTGTTCCCCAATCTTCTGGCCAACGGTGCCACCGGCATCGCGGTGGGCATGGCGACCTCGATCCCCAGCCACAACGTCGCCGAAGTGATCGACGCGACGCTGATGCTGATCGACAATCCGCACGCCGAGCACGCCGACCTGATGCAGGTGTTTCAGGGGCCGGACTTCGCCACCGGCGGCGTCATCGTCGACAGCCCGGCGGCGATCTCCGCCGCTTACGAGGCGGGCAAGGGCGCATTCCGGGTGCGGGCCCGGTTCTCGACGGGTCGAGCGGGCGAGGGCTGGGAAGAAACCGGCGTAGAAAAGCTGGGCGGCGGCCAGTGGCAGCTGGTCGTCTCGGAAATCCCCTACATGCTCGCCAAGGGCAAGCTGATCGAACAGATCGCCGGCCTGATCGCCGACCGCAAGCTGCCGATCCTGGAAGACGTTCGCGACGAGAGCGACGAGACCATCCGCCTCGTGCTCGTGCCCAAGAGCCGCAACGTCGATCCCGAGATGCTCAAGGAGAGCCTCTATCGGCTGACCGACCTGGAAAGCCGCTTCACGCTCAACCTCAATGTGCTCGACGCGGGGCGGACGCCGGGTGTGCTGGGACTCAAGCTGTTGCTGCAGGAATGGATCAAGTCGCAGATCGACATCCTGCTGCGCCGTTCACAGCACCGGCTCGACAAGATCGCCGCGCGGCTCGAACTGGTCGAAGGCTACATCGTCGCCTACCTCAACCTCGACCGCATCATCGAGATCATCCGCACCGAGGACGAGCCCAAACCAGTGATGATGGCCGAGTTCAACCTGACCGACCGACAGGCCGAGGCGATCCTCAACATGCGCCTGCGCTCCCTGCGCAAGCTGGAGGAAATGGAGCTGCGGACCGAGCGCGACAAGCTGCTGGCGGAGCGCGAGGAACTGGACAAGCTCCTTGCCAGCCCCGCGCGCCAGCGCACCCGGCTGAAGCGCGATCTGGGCGACTTGCGCAAGGACTACGCCGAGACGACCGCGCTCGGGCGCCGCCGCACCACCATCGCCGAGGCCGCGCCCACCGTCGCGTTCAGCATGGACGCGATGATCGAGAAGGAGCCGGTGACGGTCATCCTGTCGGCCAAGGGCTGGATTCGCGGCGCCAGGGGCCACGTCGCGCTGGGCGACAACGGCGGCGACTTCAAGTTCAAGGAGGGCGACGGCCCGGCCTTCGCCCTCCACGCCCAGACCACGGACAAGCTGCTGATCGCCTGCGACAACGGCCGCTTCTACACCCTGGGCGCGGACAAGTTGCCCTCGGCGCGCGGTTTCGGCGAGCCGCTGCGCACGGTGATCGATATCGACGCCGACGCCTCGATCGTCGCGGTCTTCGTCCACCGGCCCAAGCTACAGCTGCTGCTGGCATCGAACGCGGGCAAGGGCTTCGTCGCCGAAAGCGAGGAACTGCTGGCGGAGACCCGCAAGGGACGCGGCGTGGTGAGCGTGAAGCCGGGCGTCAAGCTGTCCGTGGTGCGCGAGATCCCGGCCGAGCACGATCACGTCGCGGTAGTCGGCGACAACCGCAAGCTGGTGCTCTTCGCCCTGTCGGAAATGCCGATCATGTCGAAGGGACAGGGCGTGACGCTCCAGCGCTATCGCGACGGCGGCCTCTCGGACGCGACGACGCTCAAGCTCGACGAAGGGCTGAGCTGGGCAATGGGCGGAGAGACCGGCCGCACCCGCACGGCGACCGACATGGTCTTATGGAAAGTCGCCCGCGGCGCCGCGGGCCGCATGCCGCCGAGCGGGTTTCCGAAGAACAACAGGTTTTGACGATCCTCCCCGAAACGGGGGAGGATTTTAGAGCGGGATGACTCAATATTGAATCGTCATTGCGAGCGGCCGAAGGTCGCGCGGCAATCCAGGGCGGCACGCGAGGCCCTGGATTGCTTCGCTACGCTCGCAATGACGATTCAAGGTAGCGTAATCCGCCGCTAGCTCTCGGTCACCTGCGGATGGTGCGGCACCAGGATGAGCGTTCGCCCCTCCACCCGCCAGCTCGCCAACCGCGACAGCAGGTTCATGCCGATGACGTTGGCGTCGCCCAGTCCCGGCGCGACCACCGCGTCGAGATCGCGGGCGACGACGTTGCCGAGCCTGAGTTCCGCGATCGTCACCAGTTCGGCCTGGATCGAGCCGTTGGCCGTGCGCATGTTGACCCGCTCCGGCAGGGCTTTGGCCGGAACGTGCGCCGCCACCGCGGTGTCAGGAGAAATCGCGGTCAGTGTCGCCCCGGTATCGACGAGGAAGCGGCGCGGCTCGCCGTTGATCGTGGCGGTCAGCCAGAAATGGCCATCCTGGCTCATCGGAATGCGGGTCTCGCCGCCTTCGACCGCTTGTTCCGGCATGCCGATCTGGGGAAAGGCAAGGTCGTTGCCGGTGGTGAAGCGCGCGACTTGCGCGATCGTCAGCAGCAACGCCGCGACGAGGCCGAGATTGCCCGCGCCGCTCAGCAGCCCGCCGAGCCAGGGGACGGCCCTGCGCACCATCGCGCCCAGTATGGTGACGAAGATCGCCCCCATCGCCAGCGCGAGCAGAGGCTGTTCCTTCAGGAAGTCGAGCAGGCCGGAAAGATCCATGCCGCGCATGTAGCATGACGCGGCTTTCAGGCCCCTGACTGATTCAATACCTCATCGAGCAGTTCCTCGACGCGTTCGCGACCGGGGAAGCCTTGGGCGATCCAGCGCGCTTCGACCGCCCGCAGGATGCGTGCGACCTCGGGCCCGGCGGAAACCCCGCGTGCGACGATCTCCCCGCCCTTGAGCGGAAATCGCGGGATGTCCCATTCGCGGATCGCGCCGGCATCCATGCCCGCGATCAACAGCCGGTCGAGCGCGGCGTCGCGACCAAGGCGATAGGCGAGTGCCCTCGGGTCCCGAGCAGCGTCGCCTCCGTCGCGCTCGGCCGCCAGGACTAGCCGCTTCCTGAACCCGTTCGACAGCCTGAAACGCGATGCCACCTGTTCGGCAAGGCGCGGATCGGAAGGGAGCAGCGCGGCCAGGCGGCGCAAGGCATCGGGTCCAAAGCCTTGCCGGCGCTCTTCGGCAACGAGCATCGCGAGCCGCGCGGGATCGGCTTCGGGAAGAATCACCGCCAGAACCGCCAGTTCGCTCATCCGGGTGATCGTGGGCGAGGGGTCGGGCAACGCCAGCAGCTTGAACGTCTCCATGCCGATCCGTTCGCGCGACAGGCCCTGCAACGTCGCGGCAAGGTCCGCGCAGGCCCGTTCGGCTTCCTTATCAGCGGGATCGGAGCCGAACCTCGCCTGGAACCTGAAGTAGCGCAGGACACGCAAGTGGTCCTCGCGAATGCGTTGCCGGGCGTCCCCGATGAAGCGCACGCGGCGGTGCGCAAGATCGTCCAGCCCGCCGAAATAGTCGAATATCTCGCGGCTTTGGGGGTCGGCATAGAGCGCGTTGATGGTGAAATCGCGGCGCGCGGCATCCTCGCGCCAGTCGGCGGCGAACGCGACCGTCGCGCGGCGCCCGTCGGTGGACACGTCGTGGCGCAGCGTGGTGATCTCGACCGGCCCGCCCCGCAGGACCGCCGTCACCGTGCCGTGATCGATGCCGGTCGGCACGGTTCGCATGCCGGCCGCGCCCAGACACTCGATCACAGCCTCCGGCGTCAGCGGGGTGGCGACGTCGATGTCGCTGACCGGCAGCCCCAGCAGCGTGTCGCGCACCGCTCCTCCGACATAGCGGGCGTTCCCGTCGCCCAGCGCGGCGACCAGCGCGGCAAGGTCCTCGCGCGTCGTCCATCCGGCGGCCGGCAGCGTGGAGGCAAGCCGGTCAGCCAAGCCAGTTCAGCCGCTTGGTCAGGTTGTGGATGATCGCCCCGGTCACGCCCCAGATGCGATGTTCCTGCCACATGATCTCGATGTACTGCCGCGTCGTGTGCTCTACCTGCATCGACAGGGTCTTCTGGTTGGCCGGATCGAGCACGAAATCGACCGGAGCCTCGAACCATTGCGCGACTTCGGTGGGGTTGGGCTGGATCTCGATATCGGGCGGCACCACGCCGAGCACCGGCGCGATCTCGTATCCGCTGCCGCTGCGGTAGACGTCGCTGGTTCCGATCACGCGGACCGCGTGGGGCGGGATGCCCAGTTCCTCGTGCGCCTCGCGCAGCGCCGCCTCGACCACCGTCTCGCCCGGATCACGCTTGCCGCCGGGGAAGGCGACCTGCCCGGGATGCGCCCGCATGTTCGAGGGGCGGTGCAGCATCAGCAGGCCGGGCCGCTCCCGCTCGGTGATGGCGACGAGCACCGACGCGGGCTTGAACCGTGTCATCGAAGTGATGCGCGGATCGAGCCACAGCCGCGGCGGCGCGGCGGCGTGGCCGGCCTCGAACAGGCGGCTGACCTTGTCGAACAGAGCGCTCATCGCGGCGTCACTCGCCCGGGACCAGCGACCGGGACCAGCGAGAAGCTCTCGCCCATGCTGGAGACTTCGGGGCGCTCCGGGTCGGCGCCGTCCGCATCCAGCGCGATTTCGACCAGTTGCAGGTAAGTGCTGCGATTGAGCCGCGCCTCCGCCCCGTTGCGCGCGATGACATAGATCGCGGGAGTCTCTCGCGAACCGGCCGCGCGGATGGGGTTGGCGGGTCCGGCCAGGATGAGGTCGTCGGTGTTGAGCCGGAACGCCAGCGCCTCCCCGTCGCGGCGAACGTCGGTGGCGATGAAGGCGGCGTCGTCGACTTCGATCGAGAGCTTCTGCCGCGGCGTGACCAGCCAGTGCCGCCCTTTGGCATCGCGCGTCAGCAGCGAGGCGAAGGCGCGCACCATCGCCGGGCGCCTGATCTCTCCGCCTTCGTGGAACCAGCGGCCATCGGCGGCGATGCGCATGTGGCTGTCGCCGGTCTCTACCGGTGCCCACTCCCCGACCGGCGGCAGCTTGCGCTCCTCGATCAGCCCGGCGATCTGGGCGAGCGACAGTCCGGCAAGGTCTGGTGGCGGTTCGTAGGGCATCGTTTATCCGATGCCAGAAGGGTTCACCGGCGCCAAGGCCCCAGCGCGCCTTCGCGGGGGAGGACGGACGGGTTGGCGCAGCGCACCAGCAGCCGCTCGGGCACCCACGGCCCCGGCAAGGTCCAGCCTCCGGTAATCTCGTTGGTGAAACCCCAGAAACGGCCGTAGTAGTCGGCATCGCCGATCATCACTTGCGGCAGCGGCGCCTCGTCACTGATGCCTCGCAGGCTCGCCTCGACCAGCGCCTTGCCGAAACCGCGGCCCTGATGTTCGGGCAGCACCGCGACCGGGCCGACCATGATCATGGGATGCGCGCGGCCATCGGCGGCGTTGAGCGCCACCGGCCAGCACTGGATCGTGCCGACCAGCATCTCGTTCTCGTCGAGCACGGCGAAGCTCAGGGCGGGCAGCCAGTCCATCCCGTCACGCACCTTGTAGGCGGTACGGGTATGCCGCTCCGGCTCGAACGCACGGTCGAGCAAGTCCTCGACGAGGGCGGGATCGACGTTGTCGAGCGGGATGATCGATGCTTCGGCCATGATGCGCGCGCCGATAGGGGGCGGGGCTTGGCTTGTCGACACAATTAACCCTGGGCCATGCCTGAGCGGCGCTTAGCGCGAGGTCAGCTTCAGCAGGCGCGCGCGGGCAAGGTCCTTGCCATCCTCCAGCAGCCAGATCGAGCCATCCGGCCTTTGCGCGATCGAGCGTATGCGGTTGGCCATCGGATAGCGGGCGACTTCGCGCGCGCGCGCTCCGTCGATCGCTACGCGCACCAACGCCGCCGGTTTCATCGCGGCGATCAGGACCTGGCCTTTCCACTCAGGGAACTGGTCGCCGGTGTAGAAGATGAAGTCGCCCGGCGCGATCACCGGGTTCCAGCTGATGGCGGGTGCGGCGAATTCGGGGCGGGTGGAATGGCGCGGGATCGGCTTGCCGTCGTAATGGTCGCCGTTGGAGACCACCGGCCAGCCATAGTTCGCGCCCGCTTTCACGATATTCAGCTCGTCACCGCCCCTGGGACCGTGCTCCAGGTCCCACAGCCGTCCTTGCCGGTCGAACTTGAGGCCCAGGATGTTGCGGTGGCCGTATGACCAGACCTGATCGGTCGGCGAACCCTTGCCTGCCCAGGGATTGCCGGGTGCGGGGGAGCCATCGGGCAACAGCCGCAGCACTTTGCCGAGGTTGGTCGACAAGTCCTGCGCGGGAGTGAACTTCTGGCGCTCTCCCGACGCGAGGAACATGTGTTTCCCATCCGGGGAAAAGGCGATGCGGTGGGAGTAGTGCCCGTCGCCGGTGACCTTGGGCGTCTGGCGCCAGATCACTTGCAGACCTTCGAGCCGGGGCGAGCCGTCGATCACAAGCTTCGCCCTGCCCATGGCGGCGCCCCGCGCGCCGCTTTCGCCGGCTTCGGCCCAGGTCAGGTAGACCATCCCGCTGGTCGCGAAATCGGGGGCGAGCACGACATCGCCGAGGCCGCCTTGTCCCGCGAAGACGACAGCCGGGACTCCCTTGACGTCCCGCACTTCGCCGCCCGCCTCCCACAGTTTCAAGGTGCCTTTGCGCTCGGTTATGAGCGCGTATGGGCTGTCCGGAAGGAACGCGATCGCCCAGGGCCCGTCGAATCCGGCAATCTCGGTCACGGTGAAATCGCCGGGCGCGTGGGTTGTCACGGCCGATCTGTCGGAGGAATCGGCATTTTCCCCGGACGAAGCGGCCGCGCAGCTTGCGAGCGTGACGGCGAGAGGCGAAAGCAGCAGCGGAAGTCGGTTTCGAATCATGCTCGCCTCAACGCATAACGCGGCACATGGTGCCATGCCTCGCCCGGAGCGGGCCATCATCGGCGTGGACGAGGCCGGGCGCGGTCCGCTCGCCGGGCCGGTCGTGGCGGCGGCGGTGATCCTGTGCAAGCCGCGACCCGCCGGGCTGGACGATTCCAAGAAACTGAGCCGTGAGCGGCGCGGCACGCTGGAAGCCGCGATCAAGCGCCGTTGCCGCTGGGCGGTCGGGGTCGCCGATGTCGAGGAGATCGCCCGGCTGAACATCTTCGGCGCGACGATGCTGGCGATGACCCGCGCCGTGGCCGCGATCTGCGCGGCCCTGGACGACGAGCCGCATGAAGTGCTGGTCGATGGCAATCTCACCCCCGCCGGGCGCTGTGCCGAGTGGCGCTGGCACGCGCGCCCGATCGTCGGCGGCGATGCGATCGAGCCTTGCATTTCCGCCGCCTCGATCATTGCCAAGGAGCACCGCGACCGCATGATGCGTGAGCTTGCGACAGCGCATCCCCACTACGGCTGGGAACGCAACGCCGGCTACGGCACGCCCGAGCACCTTGCGGCGCTCCGCCGCCACGGGCCCACCGCACATCACCGGCAGGGCTTCGCCCCTGTCGCTCAGCTCTCGCTCGACGGTATTCTCGACCTGGCGTGAGGCCTTCGAAAAAAATTTCGCGGCACCGAGATCGGATTTTCCGACACAAGATATCGAGTCCCGCCCGGCACTTAGAGCGCAATATGCAGCGTCAGGCACAGCATTTTCACTTCGCTTTAACCCTGTTTTGCTAGCGATTCCGGCGAGTCGCGACTTGACGGAAGTCTCCGAAGGACTCACCCTTAAGGCGTGGAACGGGTTGTTGTGGGGGTCCTGCCTTGGGTGAAATTCTGACACGGGAACGGCAGCGCGCAGCGTTCGGACCACGCACGCGCGCCAAGACGGCACCTGCCGACCTGCCGCTTGCAACCATCTTGCAAGGCGATTGCATCGAGGCCATGCGCGGGTTGCCCGACGCATGCATCGACATGATCTTCGCGGATCCGCCCTACAACCTGCAACTCGGCGGTGACCTCAACCGGCCGGACGGCAGCCACGTCGACGCCGTCACCAACGACTGGGACAAGTTCGACAGCTTCGCCACCTACGACCGCTTCACCCGCGACTGGTTGACCGAGGCGCGCCGGGTGCTGAAGCCCGAAGGCTCGCTGTGGGTGATCGGCAGCTATCACAACATCTTCCGCGTCGGCGCGCTGATGCAGGACCTGGGGTTCTGGATCCTGAACGACATCGTCTGGCGCAAGTCGAACCCGATGCCCAACTTTCGCGGCACCCGCTTCACCAACGCGCACGAGACGCTGATCTGGGCCTCGATGGGGGAGAAGGCGCGCTATACCTTCAACTATCGCACGATGAAGACGCTCAACGACGAATTGCAGATGCGCTCCGACTGGGCGCTGCCGATCTGCTCCGGGCAGGAGCGCATCCGCAAAAACGGGGTCAAGGCGCACCCGACCCAGAAGCCCGAGGCGCTGCTCTATCGCGTCATGCTGGCGACGACCAACAAGGGCGACGTGGTGCTCGATCCGTTCTTCGGCACCGGCACGACCGGCGCGGTGGCCAAACGGCTCGGCCGCCAGTGGATCGGCTGCGAGCGCGAGCAGAGCTATCGCGAGGTCGCGCTGGAACGGATCGAGATGGCGCTTCCGCTCGACGAAAGCGCGCTGGCGACGATGCAGGCGGGCAAGTCGGCACCCAAGGTGGCGTTCGGGACGCTGGTCGAGACCGGATGGATCGCGCCGGGCTCCCGCGTGTGGGACAAGAAGCGGCGCTTTTCCGCCACGGTCCGCGCGGACGGGTCCCTGGCGAGCGACAAGGAAACGGGCTCGATCCACGGCCTCGGCGCCAAGCTGCAAGCCGCTCCCTCGTGCAACGGCTGGACTTTCTGGCATGTGGAGCATGAGGGCGAACCGAAGCCGCTCGACGCGATCCGCCAGCTCTATCTGCTGGCGACCGAGCCTTAAGCGGCAGAAACCATTAGAGACGTTCGTCATTGCGAGGAGGCGACGCCGACGAAGCAATCCAGGGCAGTTCTGCGCGGCCCTGGATTGCTTCGCTTCGCTCGCAATGACGAGATATGGGAAGGCCTATGACCCAATCCATCTACATCCGCCCGCTCGCGCTTGCCGACAGCCCGCAGAGCGAGGACGGCGAGGCAGTGCGGCTGGGTGGCTCCATGACATGGGCGAGCCGCTTCGCCGTGCTGGTGCGCCGCGATGGCCGAGTGGTGTCTCGCGAGCGGGTCGCGGCGACGGACATGGCCGACGCGCTGGCGCGATTGCCCGGCGATCTCGCCGCCGACGCCGAGGCGCAGTGGTCCGCTATCCGTCGGGTCCATGCTCCGCTCCAGCTTGGAGCCCGCACCATCCGGCTCGATCAGCCCCAGATCATGGGCATCCTCAATGTAACGCCTGACAGTTTCTCGGACGGCGGCCAGTTCCTCGACGATCCCGAAGTCGCCCATGCCCATGCGGCCGCGATGCTGGAAGCGGGGGCGGCGCTGATCGACGTCGGCGGAGAATCCACCAGGCCCGGCGCGGCGGCGGTGTGGGAAGGCGATGAGCTGAAGCGCGTCATCCCCGCCGTGGAGCGGCTCGCGGCGATGGGCGCGGCTATCAGCATCGATACCCGGCGCGCGGCGGTGATGGAAGCCGCGCTCGCGGCGGGCGGACACCTGATCAACGACGTTTCGGCGCTGCGTCACGATCCGCGCAGCATCGAACTTGCGGCGAACACAGGCGTCCCGGTCGTCCTCATGCACGCTCCCGGCTCGGGCGAGGACCTGCACGCAGAAAGCGATTACGAAGATGTGGTGCTCGATGTATTCGACTGGCTCAGGGCAAGGCGCGACGCGGTAATCTCGGCGGGCATGGCGCGTGAATGCATCGTGCTCGATCCCGGCATCGGCTTCGGCAAGACGCTGGCGGACAACCTTGCGCTCATGAATGCCCTGCCGCTGTTCCATGCGTTGGGCCAGCCGCTGATGATCGGCGCCAGCCGCAAGCGGATGATCGGCGCCCTGTCCAAGGAGGAGCCGGCGCACGAGCGCCTCGCCGGGTCCCTGATGCTGGCGCTGAAAGCGCTGGATGCCGGCGTGCACCTGCTGCGCGTCCACGATGTCAGGGATACGGTGCAGGCGCTGCATGTCTGGCGCGGGCTGCGCGATGCCGCGCTGACCGACTTCGGCCAGCTTGCTGCGGGTTAGAAGCTGATGACTTTACATTGCTTCGTCATTGCGAGGGGCAGAGCCCCGCGGCAATCCAGGCGGGTCTCGCCGCCCTGGATTGCTTCGCTTCGCTCGCAATGACGAGATGGTTCAATCCATTGTCATCATGCTCTAGAAGCTGGCGCCGTCCACTGCCTGGATTTCGAGTGCCGCAAGGTCCACTTCCGGCACGCAGCGTAGATTGATCGCCCGCATCTTCGCTCCGCCGTGCTCGCCTTCACCGAAGGGCTGGACGCCGCAAGTCTTGCAGAAGCGATGCCGGATCAGGTGCTTGTTGAAGGTGTAAGTGGTGAGCGCTTCCTCGCCGACATGCAGGGTGAACTGCTCGGCCGGAACGAAGCTCAGCAGGAAACCCTTCCGCTGGCAGTGCGAGCAATTGCAGGACATCGCCTGGTTGGGCAGGTCGGCGGCGACGGTAAAGGATACCGCGCCGCAATGGCAGCTTCCGCTGTAAGGCATGATCGGCTCCTCCCGCTATCGTTGCGAGGAATAGAGCGGATCAGGCCGCGTTGTCGATGCCGAGTTCGCCCAGCTTGCGATACAGGGTCGAACGGCCGATGCCGAGCCGGCGCGCCACCTCGGTCATGCGGCCGCGATAGAGCCCGATGGCAAGGCGGATGACATCCGCCTCGATCTCCTCCAGCGGGCGCAGGTTGCCGTCGGGCGTGTAGAGCACGATCCCGGCGCTCTCGTGGTTCGGCCCCGATCCGCTTGTGGAGACATCGGGGCCAAGGATGTTCACAAGCTGTGGAAAATCGTCGATCGTCAGTGCGCCGCCGTCGCAGAACACCGCCGCGCGGAACAGCACCGCCTGAAGCTGGCGGACGTTGCCGGGCCAGTGATAGGCGGCCAGCAGCGACAGGGCGCCGTCGGTTATCCCCAGCTCGCGCAGCCCCGGCTGCTCCCCGATGCGGGCGAGGAAGTGGCGGCACAGCGCCGGGATATCCCCGATCCGTTCCCGCAAGGTGGGCAAGGTGATGGTGGTGGCGGAGAGCGCCTCGGCCAGTTCGGGCAGAAATTCGCCTTCCTCGACCAGTTCGGCCAGCGGCGTGTTGCTCGCCGCGAGGATGCGCAGATCGATGCGGAAGCTGTGCCGCGCGCCGATCGGGCGAACGTCCGCGCGTTGCAGCGATTCGAGCAGGCGCTGCTGGATATGGAGCGGCAGCCGATCGATCTCGTCGAGCGCGAGAGTGCCGCCGTCGCAATGTTGCAGCGCGCCGATCTGCCGGTCGAACGCGCCGGGGAAGGCACCTTTCTCGTGGCCGAACAGCACCGATTCAATCGAATTGCTGGGCGTCGAGCCGATATTGACGATCCGCAAGGGTGTTCTGACGCGGGGGGAGGCCGCGTGCATCGCCCGGACCAGCATCTCCTTGCCGGTGCCGCTCTCACCCTCGATCAGCACCGGCCCGTGACCGCGCGCCGCCTTGGCCGCGACGGCAAGGGCCATGCGGAAATTCGAGGAAGCCCCGATCATCGATTCGAAATCGGGGGTGGAAGGCATCTTCTCGGTCAGCGGCGCCAGCTCGTCGCGGGGCGCCTCGCGCGTGGTCGCGGCGCGCAGGGCCTGCATCAGCCGGTCCGGCGCGACCGGCTTCACGAGATAGTCGGTCGCGCCGGCGCGCATCGCCTCCACCGCCAGCAAAGGCGAGGCGCTGGTGGTGAGCATCAGGATCGGGAGCGCCGGACGGCGGCTCTTCAATTCGGCGATCAACTCGCAGGCATCGTCGCCGGGCACCCACTGGTCGAGGATGATGGCGTTCAGCTGCATGCCCTGCCGGGTGCCAAGCGTCGCCACGGCGGTTTCGGCGTCGGACGCGATGATCGTGCGCCAGCCCTCCCGCGCGGCAAGCGCGGAGATCAGACGACACTGCGCCGGCTCGTCGTCGATCAGCATCAACAGGCGTTGTTCGATTTCCGCCATCGCGATTTTCGCCGTTCCCGTCCCCGAAGTTTGACGAACCGCACTTAAAGGGGATGGGTAAAGACCCGATTAAGCCCATTTGCGCCCATTTCACCGGGCAGGGGGACTTGAGCCTTGTTCGCACTCGCACTAAAGCGCTTGGGAAATCACAACCAACACATGTGGGGCGACATCTCGATGGCATCGGGCAATGACATGAACAGGGCGCAGGAAACCTATGCGGGCTTCATCACCATGGCGAAAGTGGGCTCGGTGGTGGTGGCGCTCGTAACGGCGTTCGTCGTCTTCCTGATCGCCTCTTCTTCCTGACGCCGCGATGGCGCAAGCCCTGAAGATCGCCGTCCTGCGCGAGCGGGCGAGTGGCGAAACGCGCGTTGCCGCGACCCCGGAAACGGTGAAGAAGCTGTCGGCGCTCGGCGCGGCGCTGGCGGTGGAACGCGGCGCGGGGCTGACCGCATCGATCGCCGATGCCGAATACGAGGCGGCGGGCGCGACGCTCGGCTCGGCCGAGGAGACGGTGCGGGGCGCGGACGTGGTGCTAGGCGTGCAGGGACCCGAGCCCGCGCTGCTGGCCGGGGTTGCTCCGGGTGCATGGATCGCCGCCGGGCTGGACCCATTCGGCACTCGCGAGCGGGTGGAGGCTTATGCCGCCGCCGGGCTCGAAGCGCTGGCGATGGAGTTCATGCCGCGTATCACCCGAGCGCAGTCGATGGACATCCTCTCCTCGCAGTCGAACCTTTCAGGCTACAAGGCGGTGGTCGCCGCCGCCAACGAATATGGCCGCGCCTTCCCGATGATGATGACGGCGGCCGGCACCATTACCGCCGCCAAGTGCTTCGTCATGGGCGTGGGCGTCGCGGGCCTGCAGGCGATCGCCACCGCGCGCCGGCTCGGCGCGCAAGTCTCCGCCACCGACGTGCGCTCCGCCACCAGGGAGCAGATCCAGTCGCTTGGCGCGAAACCGATCTTCGTCGAGAACGTGGCGGGGATCGAGGGCGAAGGCGCGGGCGGCTATGCCACGGAAATGTCGGAGGAATACCAGAAGGCGCAAGCCGAGCTGGTCTCCTCCCACATCGCCAGGCAGGATCTCGTCATCACCACCGCCTTGATCCCCGGCCGCGCCGCGCCGCGCCTCGTCACCGACGCGCAGATCGCGACGATGAAGCCGGGCAGCGTGATCTTCGACCTCGCGGTGCCGCAAGGCGGCAACGTCGAGGGCTCGGTCGCCGACCAAGTGGTCGAGCGCCACGGCGTAAAGATCATGGGTTTTTCCAACACCCCCGCCACCTTGCCCGCCGACGCCTCGGCGCTGTTCGCCCGCAACTTGTTCAATTTCCTTTCGGCATTCTGGGACAAGGAACAGGGCCGCCCGGTGCTCGACGAGGAAATCGGCGACGCCGTCCGCCTGACCAGGGGCGGGAAGATCGTGCACGAAAGGCTGCTGACGTGAGGGTGGCTTACCGCAAATCCTCCCCCTTGGGGGGAGGGGGACCGCCGGCGCAGCCGGTGATGGAGGGGTATCGCCCTGCGCGGTTACACCCCTCCGTCAGTGCTTCGCACTGCCACCTCCCCTTGCAGGGGAGGAATTAGGTGCTCCAAGGCGGCGCGAACGGAAAAGAGACGGCGCGAAAGCTGCGTCGGGAAATGAGCTTGCCTGAAGTGCTGCTCTGGCAGCGTCTACGGTTGCGACCCAAGGGTCTCAAGTTCCGACGCCAGCACCCCGCCGGACCATACGTGCTGGACTTCTATTGTCACGGTGCCCGGCTGATCGTGGAGATCGACGGTATTTCTCACGACATGGGCGATCGGCCCGACCGGGACGAACTCCGGGACAAGTGGTTCGCGAACAAAGGAATTCGGACCTTGCGTGTACCGGCAACAGATGTCCTGAAAGACGCCGACGCCACGGCCGCAGCGGTTGCCGCATACGCCGGGGAGGATTAACCATGGACTTCATCTCGATCCTGTCGATCTTCGTCATGGCCTGCTTCGTGGGCTATTACGTCGTGTGGTCGGTCACCCCGGCGCTGCATACGCCGCTGATGGCGGTGACCAATGCGATCTCCTCGGTCATCATCGTCGGCGCGCTGGTCGCTTCGGCTTCGGCGGGGGAACTGGCGTCGAGCGTGCTCGGCCTGATCGCGGTGACGCTGGCCAGCATCAACATCTTCGGCGGCTTCGCGGTGACGGCGCGGATGCTGGCGATGTACAAGAAGAAGGAGCGCGCCGCGCCCGGCCCCTCCCCCGAAGGGAAGCGGAGCTGATGGCCGTGGAGCAACATATCCTCCCGCCTTGGGCGCTGATCGCCTATCTCGCCTCGGGGGTGCTGTTCATACTCGCGCTGCGGGGGCTGTCTTCACCCGCGACGTCGCGGCGAGGCAACCGCAACGGCATGGTCGGCATGGGCCTTGCCGTGCTCACCACGATGGTGACGCAGGCGCCGATCCCCGAAGGGCACTGGTGGCCGCGCCCGACTCCCGACGATCTGGTGATCCTCGGCAAGATCGTCGGCGCGGTCGCACTGGGCGCGGTGATCGGCCTCACCATCGCCCGGCGTATCGCCATGACCGCGATGCCGCAGTTGGTCGCGGCGTTCCACAGCCTCGTCGGCCTCGCCGCGGTGCTGGTGGGATGGGCCGCCTACCTCAACCCGGAAGCGTTCGGCGTCGTCGGCGCGGACGGGCTGATCGACCCGGTCAGCCGGATCGAGATGGGCCTCGGCATCGCCATCGGCGCGATCACCTTCTCGGGATCGGTCATTGCCTTCGCCAAGCTCAACGGCAACATGAGCGGCGCGCCGATCATGCTTCCCGGCCGCCACGTCATCAACCTAGGCACGCTGGTCGCGATCCTCGGGCTCACCGCCTGGTTCACGCAGGACCAGGGTCTGTGGGTGATCGCCACGATCACCGCGCTCGCGTTCCTGATCGGCTTCCTGCTGATCATCCCGATCGGCGGCGCGGACATGCCGGTCGTGGTCTCGATGCTCAATTCCTATTCGGGATGGGCGGCGGCGGCGATGGGGTTCACGCTGCACAACACCGCGATGATCATCACCGGCGCGCTGGTCGGCGCATCGGGCGCGATCCTGTCCTACATCATGTGCCGGGCGATGAATCGCAGCTTCATCTCGGTGATTGCCGGCGGCTTCGGCACCGATGCGGGAGCAAGCGGCGGCGGGGAGAAGATCGACCGCCCGTGGAAGCGCGGCTCTGCCGAGGATGCGGCGTTCCTGATGAAAGAGGCCGAGCAGGTCATCATCATCCCCGGATACGGCATGGCGGTGGCCCAGGCCCAGCATGTGCTGCGCGAGATGGGCGACTTGCTGAAAAAGCACGGTGTGCGCGTGAAATACGCCATCCACCCCGTGGCGGGCCGCATGCCCGGCCACATGAACGTCCTGCTCGCCGAGGCCAGCGTGCCTTATGACGAGGTCTTCGAGCTGGAAGACATCAACGGTGAGTTCGCCCAGACCGACGTGGCCTTCGTCATCGGCGCCAACGATGTCGTCAATCCGGCGGCGCGGACCGACAAGACCAGTCCAATCTACGGCATGCCGGTGTTCGACGTGGAGAAAGCCAAGACGATCTTCTTCATTAAGCGCTCGATGGGCGGCGTCGGCTATGCCGGCGTCGACAACGAGGTGTTCTACATGGACCAGACGATGATGCTGCTGGCCGATGCCAAGAAGATGGTCGAGGAAATCGTCAAGGCGCTCCAGGAATGATTGCTCCATCCCTCTTCGTTGCGAGAGAGCGAGGCCCCGGCGCAATCCAGGACGTCGAGCAATGACAAAGTGAGGGAATGATGCGAACCGCTTATCTCCTTGCCACGGTACTGCTCGCCTCCGGCTGCGTGACCGAGACGATCAGTGCCGCACGGGTCCGGTCCGCGCTTGTCGAGGCGGGCCTGTCGCGCCAGAACGCTGATTGTATGGCCGACCGCATGGTGGAACGGCTGACGATCAGGCAACTGCGCAAGCTCGAGGCCCTGAAAAGTGAAAAGCGGTCGCTCGTCGATTATGTCAGCGCAGTGCGGCGTGTCGGCGATGCCGAAGTTATCGGTGTGACCGCCAGCTCCGCCGCATTGTGCACGACCGGGATCGTTCGCTAGGCTCGCCTCGCGAATCTCCGCTGAAAGGACATGAATTGCGCAAGGTCGGTCTGATCGGTGGTTTGAGCTGGTACTCGACCCGCACGTATTACGAGCACATCAATCGCGGCGTGCAAGCCCGTACGGACAAGCGGGCCAGCGCGCCGATGGCGATCGAAAGCCTCGATTCCGCCACGCTCCTGCGGCTGTCCAGTAGCGATGACTGGAATCGCGCGGGCGAGACTCTGTCGGAAGCGGCGCGACGACTTGAGACATCGGGTGCCACCGCGATCCTGATCGGCGCCAATTCGATGCACAAGGTCTACGACACCGTCGCCGCGGCGGTCTCGGTTCCGGTGCTCCACATCGCCGACTGCGTCGCCGACCGGATGGTGCAGCAAAAGGTCCGCAAGGCCGCGATGTTGGGCACGCGCAACGTCATGATCGACGGCTTTTATCGCCAGAAACTTATCGCCCGCGACATCGAGCTCCTGCCGCCCAACATGGAGCGCGTCGAGACGCTCGACCGGATCATCTACGACGAGCTGGTGCTGGGCAAGGCGTCGCGCCAGTCCGAACGCGAGCTCAAGACCATCATCACCAACCTGGGGCAGGAAGGCGCCGAAGCGATCGTGCTGGGCTGCACCGAACTGGAGATGATCGTCGACGTCGATGCCAATGTCTTGCCGATATTCGATTGCACCGCGATCCACGCGCAGGCGGCTGTGGACTGGATCTTGGGGTGAACCAAACGGGCGAAATCCTCTCCGGCACGGGGAGGGGGACCATCGCCGAAGGCGATGGTGGACGGGGCTGGCCGTCTAGCGCTGCGGGAGGGGCAAGCCCCGTCCACCATGCTTGGCATGGTCGTCCCCGTGCCGGAGAGGACCGACGATGATGGCGCGCGCGCCCTTCGCCTCCGATCCCACCCTTTCCCGCGGACGCGAATTCAGTCTCGAAAACGCGGGTCTGCGCGGGCCGCGCAGCGAGTATCAGCGCGACCGGGACCGGATCGTGCATTCGATCGCGTTCCGCCGGCTGCGCTACAAAACGCAGGTGTTCATCGCGCCCGATGGCGATCATTACCGCGTCCGCCTGACCCACAGCATCGAAGTGGCGCAGATCGCGCGCGTGATCGCCCGGGCGCTGGGGCTGGACGAGGACCTGACCGAGGCCTTGGCGCTGGCGCACGACATCGGCCACGCGCCGTTTGGTCACGCGGGCGAGGAAGCGCTGGACAACGCGCTGGTCCTCGCCGGCGGGTTCTCCCACAACGCGCAGACTCTGCGCACGCTGATGCGGCTGGAATCGCCCTATTGCGAGCATGACGGCCTCAATTTGACGTGGGAGACCCTGGAGGGCCTCGCCAAGCACAACGGCCCGGTCGCAAATCCGAGCTGGGCCCTCGCCGAACTCGATGCGGACTATCCGCTCGAGCTTTCGACCTGGCCTTCACTGGAGGCGCAAGTCGCCTCTCTGTCCGACGATATCGCCTACGACAATCACGACATCGACGACGGCCTGCGCGCCGGGTTCCTCGATCTCAACGAGCTGCTGGCGCAGGATTTCGTCGCCGACCAGTGGCGCGAGGTGGAGCAGCGCTATCCCTCGGCGCCGCGCGACCGGCAGGTGCGCGAGTTGATCCGATCCCAGATCGGGCTGATGGTCAACGATCTCATCGCCGAGACGCGGCTGCGGACCCAGGGCATGACGAGCGCCACGGACGTGCGTGCGGCGGGCCGGGCCAGCGCCGTGTTCTCGCCCGAGCTGGCGGAGCGCGAACGTACGTTCAAGCGCTTCATGTACGAGAAACTCTATTACCACCCGGAGCAGCTGGAAACGGCCCGCCGCGCGAAAGCGGTGGTGGCGGAACTGTTCGCCGCCTACTCTCAGGAGCCGGTCTTGATGGATGAGGAGTGGATCGATACGCTTCCCCGCCACGAGCCGGAGCGCAGCCGCCACATCGCGGATTACATCGCGGGCATGACCGACCGCTTCGCCATCTCCGCACATGCCCGGATCTACGAGCGCACGCCCGAGGATCTCCGCAACGTCTGACCATCGTTCGCCGCGCGAAATTTTGCTGCGCCGCAGCAGTTGACTTGTCCCGCGCCGTTGCCCATCGTCCCAATCGTCGCTGACAGCGCGGGAGAGACCCTGCGATTCGCCTCGAAGGTCAAAGACCGACGAGTGGATCAAGGGGCGCCGAAGGAGCAACCGCCCCGGAATCTCTCAGGCAAACGGACCGCGCCCCGTCGATAGCGATTCTCTGGAAAGTGTCCGTCGGTTCCCGGCGGGCCGCCGACGGTGTAAGTCCACGCGCGCGCAAGCGCGCCGGATCAAAGCTCTCAGGCTTCCGCGACAGAGGGGGCACCTGAAAACGGTGTGCTGAACTGCGTGGAGCCATGACTTGATCGACCCCCAATTGACCGAAACCAATGGGTCGGCTTCCGCCGACGAAGCGGTGGAAGACCTGCCGATCCTTTCCCTCCCGCTCGACGCCTGGCACCGCGCCCATGGCGGGCGGATGGTTGAGTTCGCCGGCTATCACATGCCCGTCCAGTACGCCGGCGAGGGTGGAGGTATCATCGCCGAGCACCTCTGGACGCGCGAGAGCACGGGGCTGTTCGACGTCAGCCACATGGGCCAGCTCGGCGTTTCGGGGGAAGGTGCGGCGGTGGCGCTCGAAGCGCTGCTTCCCGGCGACATTTCGGCGCTCAAGCCTGGCCGCATGCGCTATTCGCTGCTCCTGTCCGAGGAAGGCGGTATTCTCGACGACCTGATGGTGCTGAACACGGGCAAGGACTACTCCATCGTCGTCAACGGCGCGACCAAGTGGGATGACATAGCCCATCTGCGCGAACACCTGCCCGACGAGATCACCCTCACGCATTTCGACGAGCAGGCGCTGCTGGCACTACAGGGGCCCAAGGCGGCCGATGCGCTGGCACGGCTCGGCATCGAACCGGAACATGGCGAGGGGACGCCGGTCGCCGGGCTGAAGTTCATGCAAGGCGACATCTACGACTGGAACGGCGTTAGGCTCGGCATCACCCGCTCCGGCTACACCGGGGAGGACGGGTTCGAGATCTCCGTTCCGGCCGATGCCGTGGAAGCGCTGGCGGACATGCTCCGTGCCCAGCCCGAGGTGAGGCCGATCGGCCTCGGTGCCCGCGATTCGCTTCGCCTTGAGGCGGGGTTGCCGCTCTATGGACACGATCTGAGCGAAGAGACTGACCCCGTCTCCGCCGACCTCGCCTTCGCCATCTCCAAGCGGCGGCGAGAGCAGGGCGGCTTTCCGGGAGCGGAGCGCATTCTCGGCTTGCTCGCAAACGGAACGCTACGCCGCCGTATCGGTCTCACCCTCGAAGGCCGCATGGCCGCGCGCGAGGGTGCGCCGGTTTTCGACGGCGATCGCGAAGTGGGGACGGTGACATCAGGCGGTTTCTCGCCCTCGCTCCAGCGCCCGATCGCCATGGCCTATGTAGACGTCGCACTCGCCGCCGAGGGCACCAGGCTATCCATCGACGTGCGCGGCAGGCGGCTCGACGCTACCGTCGTGCCGACACCCTTCGTCCCGCACCGTTACCATCGCTGAGGAGTTTCCCATGAGCCGCTATTTCACGAAGGATCACGAGTGGATCGAGGTCGACGGGGACACCGGAACCGTCGGTATCAGCGATTATGCGCAGGGCCAGCTCGGCGACATCACCTTCGTCGAGGTGCCCGAGGGCGGGCGTGGCGTCAGCAAGGGCGAATCGGTGTGCGTCGTCGATTCGGTCAAGGCCGCATCGGACGTCTACACGCCGGTTTCCGGCACCGTCGCGGAGGCCAACGGCGCGCTGGCCGATCAGCCGGAGTTGGTCAACAGCGACGCCGAAGGAGAAGGCTGGCTATTCCGCGTCACCATCTCGGACAGCGCCGAACTGGCGGAGCTGATGGACCGCTCCGCCTATGACGCTTTCGTCGCGGAGCTCTGATGCGATACCTCCCCCTTACCGATACCGACCGCGCTGGCATGCTGGCGGCCATCGGCCTGGGCGATGTCGACGAACTGTTCGCCGATGTCCCGCCTGAAACGCGCCTGCCCGGACCCATAGCTGGCCTGCCCCTCCATGCGGGTGAAATGGCCGTCGAACGCCACATGGCTCGCCTGGCCGACAACAACCTGGCGGCGGGCAACGCACCGTTCTTCCTGGGCGCGGGCGCCTATCGCCACCATGTGCCCGCCAGCGTCGATCACCTGATCCAGCGCGGCGAGTTCCTGACCGCTTATACTCCCTACCAGCCCGAGATCGCCCAGGGCACTTTACAGGTGCTGTTCGAATTCCAGACGCAAGTCGCGCGGCTGTTCGGCACCGAGATCGCCAATGCCTCGATGTACGATGGCTCCACCGCCTGCTGGGAAGCAATCGGCATGGCCGGGCGCATCACCCGGCGCGCTGGTGTGGTGGTGTCGGGAGGGTTGCATCCGCACTACGTCGCGGTCATCGAAACGATGGCGAAGTTCACCGGCGACAAGGTCGAGACGCGGTTGCCCGCGTTGGAGGCTCAACCCGACGATGCCGCGCTGATCGGGGCGATCGGCGAGGACACCGCCGGCGTCGTCGTCCAGTATCCCGATGTGCTTGGCCGTATCCCGGACCTCGCCGCCATCGCCGAGGCCGCGCACGCCAAAGGCGCGCTGTTGATCGTGGTGGTGACCGAGCCGGTGGCGCTCGGCCTGCTCGAAGCGCCGGGCGAGCTTGGTGCCGACATCGTCGTGGGAGAAGGGCAGGCGTTGGGTGTCGGGCTTCAGTTCGGCGGACCTTACCTCGGCCTGTTCGGCTGCCGCGAGAAGTTCGTGCGGCAGATGCCGGGACGACTTTGCGGGCAGACGGTGGATGCCGATGGAAAGCGCGGCTTCGTCCTGACGCTGTCGACCCGTGAGCAGCATATCCGACGCGAGAAGGCGACCAGCAACATCTGCACGAATTCGGGACTCTGCGCGCTGGCGTTCAGCATCCACATGACGCTTCTGGGCGGCGAGGGACTGGCGCGGCTGGCGCGGATCAACCATTCCCGGACGCGGGAAATGGCGGAGCGGCTTAGCCGGATCGCCGGAGTGACGCTGCTCAACGATGCGTATTTCAACGAAGTGACCGTGCTGCTGCCCCGCGATGCCGCGGGAGCTGTGGATGCGCTGGCGAGCCGAGGCGTGCTGGGCGGGGTGCCGCTGGGCCGGCTCTATCCCCGCGCGGTGCAGCTTCACAACGGCCTGCTGCTCACGGCGACCGAGACGGTCACCAGCGAGGACATCGAAACGCTGGCGGCGGAACTGGAAGGAATTCTGGCATGACCGCGCTGAACCCGGCCGGATGGCGCCCCGCTATCGGGGAAAGCAACGACAACTCCCTGCAACACGCGACAGCCAGCGGCGATCGCGGCCTGTCGCTCGAAGAGCCGCTCAGCTTCGAGATCGGTGGCGCCGACAAGTGCGGCGTCGATCTGGACGAGCCCGAGGTCGGCCCGCTTCCATCGCTCTCTCGCTTCCTGCGCAAGGCCGCGCCCGGTCTTCCCGGCCTCACCGAACCGGAGACGGTGCGCCACTATACCCGGCTGTCGCGCCAGAACTATGGGATCGACCTCGGCCCGTTCCCGCTCGGCTCGTGCACGATGAAGCACAACCCCCGGCTGAACGAGAAAGTCGCGCGGATGCCCGGTTTTGCCGATGTCCATCCGCTGCAGCCGCGGCAGACGGTGCGCGGGGCTCTGGAAGTCATCAACCAGCTCGCCTGGTGGCTGATCGAGCTGACCGGGATGCATGGCGTCGGCATGACGCCCAAGGCGGGCGCGCATGGCGAACTGTGCGGACTGTTGTGCATCCGAGCCGCGATCGAGGCACGGGGCGAGGAGCGCCCGGTTATCCTGGTGCCCGAAAGCGCGCACGGCACCAACCCGGCCACCGCCGCCTTCGCCGGGTTCAGCGTGGAGAACATTCCCGCCACTGCCGACGGCCGCGTCGACCTGAGCGCGCTCACGGCACGGCTCGGCCCGGACGTAGCGGGCGTCATGATCACCAACCCCAACACGTGCGGTTTGTTCGAGCGCGACATGAAGGCGATTTCCGACGCGGTCCATGCCGCCGGGGGCTATGTCTATTGTGACGGGGCCAACTTCAACGCCATCGTCGGCAAGGTCCGCCCCGGCGATCTCGGCATCGATGCGATGCACATCAATCTGCACAAGACGTTCTCCACTCCGCACGGGGGCGGCGGACCGGGCGCGGGACCGGTGGTGGTGTCCGAAGCGCTGGCGCCGTTCGTGCCGCTGCCTTTCACCGCGCGGACGGCGGATGGCGTGGTTCATCTCGTAGAGGACACGGATGACGACGTGTTCCCCCACCCGCAGAGCTTCGGCCGGATGGCGGCGTTCCACGGCCAGATGGGCATGTTCACGCGAGCGTTGACCTATATTCTCAGCCATGGGGCGGACGGGCTCCGGCAAGTCGCGGAGGATGCGGTGCTCAACGCCAACTACGTGCTGCGCCGCTGCGAGGATGTGCTGGCCGCGCCTTTCGGACACAGCGGTCCGTGCATGCACGAAGCGCTGTTCAGCGATTCGGGGCTACCCGAGGGTTTCTCGACACTCGACATCGCCAAGGGGCTGATCGACGAGGGCTTTCACCCGATGACGGTCTATTTTCCGCTGGTGGTGAAAGGCGCCATGCTGGTGGAGCCCACCGAAACCGAAAGCAAAGCCGGCCTCGACCGCTTCATCGCTTCGCTGCGCGGCCTGGCGATCCGCGCACGGGACGAAGACCAAAGTCTGCATTCCGCTCCGCATTTCGCGCCGCGCCGGCGGCTCGATGAGACACTGGCGGCGCGAAAGCCGGTGCTGGTCTGGAAAGGCCCGGAGTGATGGCGTAGCAGCGCCTATTCGAGCGACTGGGAAATGGCTTGCTTTCTAGCAACGCCGGGAGATGGAACACGACAATGACTGAATTGCAGAAGACTGCCGCGAAGGTACTCGACATCGATCCGGCCCTTCCGGTGATCGAATTCCAAGGCCGGACCTACAATCGCGGCGAAGTTCGGCAACTTGCCGACCAACTCGACCGCCTGCTCATCGAAAGCGGCGCCGACCGGCGCGCGCCGGTGGTGTTCATCGCCCGCAACCAGCCCGCTTCGCTGGCAGCGCTGCTTGGGCTGCTGCGCGCCGGACGGACGATCCGCATGGTCTACCCTTTTCAATCGGACACCGCGATCGCCGCCAATGTCGAAAAGCTGAAACCTGCCATTGTCGTCGCCGCGGAAGGGGAATACGGCGAGGAAGTGCGCGCGGCACTGCGCACTGTGGGCTCCAGTGCGATCGTCATCAGCGAAATGGAAGCGCACGCGCTGCCGGGTTTCGAACGCTCGACAACCCCGCTTGAGGAAGGGCTGCCGCTGGAACCGCAGGTGGAAGTCCTGACCAGCGGCACGACCGGCCCACCCAAACATTTCCCCATCAGCTACGATACGATCGCACGTCACTTCGTCGGCGGGACCGATCCGAATCAGCGAGCGGCACAATCCGAGACCGAGCTTCCGGTACTTGCGGTCTTTCCTCTCGGAAACGTGTCCGGAATCTACGCGGTCTATACTCCGCTGCTCCAGGGCAGGCGGATCGAGCTTCTCGAACGTTTCAATCCGCAAGGCTGGCGCGATTATATCGTGCGCTATCGTCCAGAGCGGATGGGAATGCCCTCGGCGATCGTCCCGGTCATTCTGGACGCGGGATTTCCACCGGAGGATCTGGCTTCGGTCAAATATTACGGCAGCGGTGCCGCTTATCTCGATCCCGAGGTGCACCGCGCGTTCGAAGCGAAGTACGCGGGCAAGATCCTGCTGTCTTATGGCGCCACCGAATTCGCCGGACCGGTGACCATGATGGACGAGCAAATGGTCGAGGAATGGGGCGAGAAGAAATTCGGTAGCGTGGGACGCGCGCTCGGCGAGAACAAGATTCGCGTCGTCGATCCCGATACGCACGAGGAATTATCCGCCGGTGAGGAAGGCCTGCTGGAAGTATTCTGCCCCCGCATCGGAACCGACTGGATCCGAACGTCGGACCTGGCGATGATCGATGAGGACGACTTCATGTTCCATCGCGGTCGGGCCGATGGCGCTATCATGCGTGGTGGCTTCAAGGTGCTGCCGGAGACGATCGAAAAGGTGCTCGTTCAGCATCCCGCCGTCGCGGCGGTCGCGGTCGCGGGCAAGCCGGATCGCCGCCTTGGCCAAGTGCCGGTGGCAGCCATCGTGCTGAAGCCGGAGGTCAGTGCACCCTCTTTCGGCGAACTAGAAGCGCACTTGCGCGAGCATGTGCTGGCGACTCACATTCCCGTCGCCTGGAAATACGTCGAGGCACTGCCCCGCAATCTGTCGATGAAGATCGACCGCCGCGCGGTTGCCGGGCTGTTCGAAACCGAAGACGCCGAATGACCCTACCGGCCGGGGTGGCGCAGCGGTCCGCCCCCGGCCCGAGTCTATCCGTTCGCGCGCTTGTGCCGGGTCTCCCAGCCTTTCCTGGCGGCGGCAGAGCGCTTCTCTCGTGGCTTTGGCTCGAACCGCTCTTCTCGCCCCCCTTGCGCGACCAGGCGTGGTTGTCCTTCTTGCCGCGCCCGGAGCCGGACTTGTTGCCACCGCCCGATTCCTTGTTCCCGGTCGCCCGGGCGCGGCGTTCGGCCTCCTTTTTCGGGGCGCCGCAATCCTCGTAGCCTTCCTTGATGTGTTCGGCTTTGCGCTTCTGCCTTGTCGGTGTAGCTCGACTTGTCTCCGCGAGGCATCGTTCTCTCCTTGGCGCCCCCTTGGTCGCCAAACAATCAGCCCGCTGAATGGTGTCCGATGGCAAATCGGCTAAGGTCATTTCGTACAGCCGGGGGAGAGCAGACTTGGATCCGACCATCATCGAAGCCGCGATCAGCGGGTCGTCGAAACAGCGCAACCCGAATGCGGCGACCACGGGCAAGGAACTCACACACGACATCTTGGCCTGCATCGATGCCGGCGCGGCCATCGTCCACAACCACATCGAGGACTTCTTCATCACCGGACTCGACGCGGCCGGCCGCTACGGCGAACTATGGCGACCCGTCCTGGCGCAAAGGCCCGACGCGATCCTCATCCCCACCCTTACCGCGCCGGTTCCCGGCGAGGTCCTGAGCAATTACGGGCATATCGTCCACACGATGGCTGCGGGGGCGAGGCTGGCCCCGATCGATCCCGGCTCGGTCAACATGAACGGCGCGCTGCCTGACGGTCAGCCCGATCCGGAACGCTCGATCGTCTTCGCCAACGACTACGCCACGCTGCACAGGGTGCTCGATCATTATACCGAAAACGCAATACCGTCGTCCATATCGATCTGGGATCCGACATTCCTGCGCGCGGCGATAGCCTACGAGAGCGCCGGACGGTTCGTGCCGGGCAGCTTCCTCAAGTTGTTCTTCGGTGGCGAGCACAGCTATCTCGACGGCAAGCGCGGGGTTTCCTTCGGCTTGCCGCCGACAGTCGCCGCGCTCGACCTGTATCTCGACATGATGGAAGGTTCGCGGCTGCCCTGGGCAGCGGCCGTGCTGGGCGATGACATCCTTTCGCAGCACGACTTCGTCCGCGCGGTAATCGAGCGGGGAGGGCATCTACGCGTCGGGCTTGAGGACTATGCCGGGGAAGGGACGCCTTCGAATGCCGAACTCGTCGGGCAGGCGGCCACGCTCGCCGCAAGCCTCGGCCGCCCGGCCGCGACTATCGCCCAGGCCTGCCGTATCCTGGACTTGTCCGCCGTCGACTGAGGCTATTCGGGGATCGGACTCTTGCGGGAGTCCACAGTGTAGACCGCAGCGACACTCGCCACGGCGGCATCGGGCGGGGGCAGCGTGCCGTTCACCGGGTTGTCGATGAAGACAATGGCATCGGCGGGCGAGGGAGTGCCCGGATCGTTGCGGACGAAATCCACGCTCGCCCCCGACCTGGCATCCAACGCCGCGAGCTTGCCGGCATAGACGACCACCGCCTTCTCGAACTGCCGCGGCGAGAGATCGCCACTGCGGCGCAGGAGGATGACCTTGCGCGGGATCGATCCGCCCGCCTTCAACGGAGCGGGTGTGATCTTCACGACCGCGGTCTCGACCGGCACCATGAAAGTCTCCGGCATACGCTCCATGTGCAACCAGGAGGGCAGGACCTCGTTGACCGTCCTGGCCGCAGCGGGAGTGGCAAAAAGCGCCCGTGCCTTGTGCTTGTCGTCCTCGCTCTTCCACACGAACTCGGTGATGACCTTGTAGACAGGCGGCTTGCCCTGATCGGTGCCCATGATGAAGTTGCGCTGATAGCGGAGCATGTGCGGCCACTGGAAGCTGGCGTAGACTGAATGATCTTCCTCGTACCAGCGGATGATTTCCGGATTCATCTCGTCGGCAGGAATAAGAAAACCCAGCGTCTTGGGATATCTGGCCGGAAACAGCGCATCCAGTCCACGCTGCATGCCGGATTCCTTGCCGGTCGAAGGCGCGGGCGCCGCCTGGGTGTTCATTCCGTGTCCTCCGTGATGCTGCGCCTGTGCCGCCGCGGTTCCCGAAACGCTCCACGCCGCCAGCGTGGCCATCGCTCCAAATACCGTCGTGCGGATCATACCTTTTCCCCACATTCGTCGCGCTGCGCCTCTATCGAGGCTCGGGAATCGAATGGCAAGCCCGTCGTGCATGGGGTCGATGTATCCAAGGATCATCCCTTTCAGGGCTTGATGGCGGCAGCGACCGCTTTCGCCAGCTCCACTTCCGAAAACGGCTTGGCCAGCCGAGGCGCGCATATCGTTCGCCCGTGTGGAAGGTCGGCATAGCCGGAGGCGACGATGACGGGCAGGTCCGGCTTCAGCGACCGCGCTTTCTCCACCAGTTCATCGCCGGTCATCTCCGGCATCGCGTAATCGGTGATCAGCAGGTCGATAGGGCAGTCGCCGAGCATCGCGAGCGCCTGCGCGGCCGAGGTCGCTTCGTGCACCCGATGGCCGAGATCTTCCAGCACCATAGCCGTATTCATCAGCACGATGGCGTCATCGTCGACCGCCAGGATATCGAGCGCGGCCGTCTTCGGCAGGGGCGGGGCAGCGCATTGCCTCTCATCGGCGACGCCGTTCTCGGTGATCGGCAGCCACAATTCGGCCGTAGTGCCCTGTCCCGCCGCGCTGTGCAGCTCAAAGCGGCCACCGCACTGCTCGGCCATGCCCTGCACCATCGACAGACCAAGACCGGTGCCCTTGCCGATGCCCTTTGTGGTGAAGAAAGGTTCGGTCGCCTGTTCCAGCGTCTGCGCATCCATCCCCTCGCCGTCGTCGGAGACCGAGAGGCACACATATGCCTCGTCGTCCGACGCCCGACGCGCGGCGATGCGGATGGTGCCGCCGTCAGGCAAAGCGTCTCGGGCATTGACCACGAGGTTGAGCAACGCCAGCTCCAGCTGGACGGGATCGGCCGTCGCCTGGGGGAGCTTGAGCGGAAACTGGGTATCGATCGTGATGCGGGCGCCGATCGTCCGGTCGAGCAGATCCGCCATGTCCCTGACGACATTGGCGAGGTCGACGGTCTCAAGTTGCAATTCCTGCTTGCGCGCGAAGGCCAGCATGCGTTGCGTCAGGATGGCCCCGCGCTCGGCGGCGCTTCTCGCGTTCGCGAGGAACTTGGCGATGTCCTGGCCGGCGGCCAGTCGCCGCTCGGCAAGGTCGAGGCTGCCGATGATCGCCGAGAGCAGGTTGTTGAAGTCATGCGCCACACCGCCGGTCAGCTTGCCGATCGCCTCGAGCTTCTGGGACTGGAAGAATGCCTCTCGTGACTGTTCCAGCGCCAGCTGCGTCTCGCGCCGCTCGGTTAGATCACGGGTGATCTTGGCGAATCCGACGAGTTCGCCATCGGGCCGGCGGATCGGGTCGATGACGACATTGGCCCAGAAACGCGTGCCGTCCTTGCGCACGCGCCAGCCTTCGGCTTCGAAATGGCCTTGCTCGATTGCGGTGCGCAGCGCGCGGGCCGGGACGCCCGCGCCGGCTTCTTCCTGCGTGTAGAACTTGGAGAAGTGCTCTCCGATGATCTCGCTCTCGGTATATCCCTTGAACCGCTCGGCTCCCGCGTTCCAGCTTGTGATGAACCCCGATGGGTCCAGCATGTAGATCGCGTAGTCGGTAACGCCCTGCACCAGCAGCCGGAAGCGTTCTTCGCTGCGGCGCAAGTCCTCTTCGGCAAGCCTGCGCTCGGTTAGATCGCGCGTAACTTTCGCGAATCCGATGAGGCGGCCATCGTCGCCGCGGATCGGATCGATCACCACGTTGGCCCAGAAACGGCTTCCGTCCTTGCGGACGCGCCAGCCCTCGGCCTCGAACCGTCCTTCAGCGGCAGAGGTCCGGAGCGCGCGCGCCGGAACCTCGGCGAGCCTGTCCTCCTCGGGGTAGAACCGCGAAAAGTGCTGGCCAATGATTTCCTCCGCCTTGTATCCCTTGAACCGTTCCGCCCCGGCGTTCCACGACACGACCACGCCATTGGGATCGAGCATGTAGATGGCATAGTCGGTGACACTCTGGACCAGCAGGTCGGACCATCCAGAGCACCCTGTTTGAACACGCTGATGCATTACGTAGCGCCCCCCGTGACGGCAAACGCCCCCATGGCACGAAGAGTTCCATGCAAACGCTTTCGCATCCGGAAAAGGCATGGTCGACGGAATTGGTTGAAACGGCTTCCCATCACGGCAGACATGCCGCTAGTCGGTTCCGGTATCGATCAGTTCGCGGGCCCTCATGCGATATCTCGCTTACGATGTGCGGGGAACGCGCCAGCACAGTGGATGACGTCCCTTCCGGTCCCGGACGGCATCCTGCCGGACCGTCGGAAAAAACGTTTGGCCCGCGGGCGGCCGCACGATATTCCCGGCGCAAGCCTCGGACGGCGCAGCAGAAATTAGGTGGAGACGACGCAGACATGGCAAGAACGTCCGTCACGCATTGGGCCGATTTGCGTCGGAACCGGTCGCCGTCCTCATGATCGACACAAAGGACCCCGCTGACCATCGCGCCCTGACCAGGCTGGATGGTCGGGGAATCATCGTGCTCGGCGCGGGTGGCGAAGGCATGGGCACCGCGACCGCGCGCCTCCTCGCCGCCGCCGGAGCGAGAGTGATGTGCGTGGACATCCGCGAAGACCTCGCCTCTGCCGTCGCCGACGAAGTGGGGGGAGAGGCCTACGCCGCCAACGTCACCGATCGCACGGAGATGGAGAAGCTTTTCGCGCATGCGGACAGGGTATTCGGCAAGCATTTCGCGGGGCTCGTCGACATCGTCGGCGGCGGGGGACGAGGGCGGCTCGCCAGCTTCGACGACGCCGCGATCGATCAGCTTCTTGCGCTCAACCTGCGCCAAGCATTGCTTGCGATCCAGATCGGCGCGCCGATGCTGGCCGCGAGGGGAGGCGGGACGATGGCCTTCGTCGGCTCGATCGCCGGTATCGCCGTTGCGCCGGGTCAGCCGATTTACGCGATGGCGAAGGCGGGGCTGCACCATCTGGTGAGGCAGGCGGCGGACGAGTTCGGCCCCAGGGGCGTCCGTCTCAATGTCGTCGCCCCCGGCGTCGTCGAACGGGAAAGGTGGGCGGATAAGGCCGACATGCTCAGCAGGATCGCCGGTGAAACGCCGCTGCGGCGCGTCGGCAACGTACGGGACGTCGCCAACGTCCTCTATTTTCTGATGACCGACCTTTCCTCGTACATGACCGGCACGGTGCTCAACGTCGATGGCGGCAAGATGATCGGCGCCAACCTGCCACGCACGCAGGCGGACGAGGATTAGCCAGTCGTTCTTTGTCTCGGGATAGCGGCGCGAACGCTTGACTCGGCGCCTCGGTTCATGCGTTCGCGGAAGAAAAGCATCACGTCGAGAACTGGAGCAAGCATGTCCGCGCAGCCTTACGATTACAGCCGCTACGTCGGGCTCAAGCTGAACAAGCGCGACGGCCTGATGACGATCACGCTGTCCAATCCGGGCAAGCGCAACGCCACGACCCCCGACATGAGCGCCGAACTCACCACGATCTGGGACGACGTGTGGCGCGATCCCGAAGTGCGGGTCATCCTGATCCAAGGTGAGGGCGCCGATTTCTGCTCGGGCGCGGACACGTCGCGGGTCGGCACATATGCACCGAACAACCCGGTGTTCCCAATGACGCGCAACGCCAAGAAGCACGCCTATGGCATCATCGACTGCGAAAAGCCGGTGGTCGCAAAGGTCCGCGGCGTCGCCTATGGCATCGGCGTCACTTTGGCGTTGGCGTCGGACCTTGTCTATGCGTCCGAAACCGCACGGTTTTGCGATTCTCATGTGAAACTGGGCATGGTCGCCGGCGACGGCGGCGTGCTGCTCTGGCCGGCCATGGGCGCGTTGCGGCGCGCCAAGGAGGCACTGCTGCTCGGCGAGCCGATCTCGGCCAGGGACGCGGAGGAGATCGGACTGATCAACCGTGCGCTTCCCGACGACCAGTTGGACGCCCACGTCGACGGAATCATCGAACGGCTGCTGGCGATGCCGCCGCACGCGGTCAACTACACCAAGGCGACGCTCAACCTGGCGCTCAAGCAGATGACCGGCACCGCTTTCGAGGCTTCGCTGGGATACCAAGCGTACAGTCTCAAGATGGACGACTTCAAGGAAGCAACGCGCGCATTCGTGGAGAAGCGAAAGGGTGACTTCAAGGGCGAGTGAACGCACGGCCCGCGATCGGCCGCTCCTATCATTCGGACATTGCCAATTCTCCCCACGCATCTATCGTGCATGATGTGAAGAGTAGTATATTAATGGGATGAACGACGAATGAAATACGTCAATCTGGGCAAGTCGGGGCTCAAGGTTTCCGAACTGTGCCTTGGCTGCATGAGCTACGGCAAGGGCCAGATGCATGCCTGGACGCTGAGCCACGAGGACAGCTTTCCCTTTTTTCGCCGCGCGATCGAGCACGGGATCAACTTCTTCGACACGGCTGATGTCTATTCGGAAGGCGATAGCGAGATCGTGACCGGAAAGGCCTTGCGCGAGTTCGCCCGGCGCGACGACGTGGTGGTCGCCACAAAGTTCTTTGCCCCCACCGGGGCCGGCCCCAACGAACGCGGCGCGTCCCGCAAACATATCATGGCGGCGGTCGACGCCAGCCTGAAGCGGCTGGGAATGGACCATATCGACCTCTACATCCAGCACAGCTGGGACGCCACGGTTCCAATCGAGGAGACGCTGCAAGCGTTCGACGACCTCGTCAGGTCGGGCAAGGTGCTTCATATTGGCGCTTCGAACTACAAGGCGTGGCAGCTGGCCAAGGCGCTCAATATCCAGGAGCGCAATGGCTGGACGCGTTTCATCTCGATGCAAGTCCAATACAACCTGATCTACCGCAACATCGAGGATGAGTTGATCCCGATGTGCATCGACGAGGGCCTTGGGGTGACTCCATGGTCGGCGCTGGCCCGCGGGTTCCTCGCCGGCAACCGGTCGCGCGTGGGCGAGGGCGGGACACAACGCGCGCAGACCGACAAGCTTGCCGACCAGCTCTACTATCGAGAAAGCGATTTCGCCGTTCAGGCGCGGCTGGCGCAAGTCGCGGCCGCGCGCGGCGTGCCGCCGATGCAGGTCGCGCTCGCGTGGAACGTCAGCCGGCCGGGCATCTCCTCGCCGATCATCGGCGCGACCAAGCTGGAACAGCTCGACCAGTCGGTCGCGGCGCTCGGCATCGCGCTTTCCGAAGAAGAAGTGAAACTTCTCGAGCAAATGTGAGACGGAGGGCACCCTTCGCAAGGATGCCCGCGCCGCTCAGCCCTTGGGCATGTTGAGCACCCGCTCCGAGATGATGTTGCGCATAATCTCGCTGCTGCCGGCGGAGATCGTGCCGCCGAGACCGGTAAGGTAGGTGAACACCGGATCGGTCGAAAGTTCGTCGAAATCAGGCACGAAGTTCTGCGCGTCGGGTCCCGTGGCGCGGATCATGAACTCGCCGATGTTCTTGCGCAGTTCCGTGTTGATCAGCTTGACGAACGGCACAACGCCGTTGGCCACCGGCGATCCGCCCTTTTCGTTTTCCTTCATCAGCCAGCGCATCACCCGGCGGCAGCCCTGAAGCTCCGTGAAAAGGCGCATGAATTCGCGGCGCAGTTCGTCGTCCTTCAGCCAGGCGGCATCACTCTCGCGGGCATGGTGGTAGAAATTCTCGAGGTGGTAGCGCATCCGCTCGTTACGCTCGAACGACAGCACGCCGCGCTCCGAAGACAGCGTCGTCTGCGACACCGCCCAACCCTGGTTCTCCTCGCCGACCCGGTCCGAGACGGGAATACGGACGTCGGTGAGGAAGATCTCGGCGAACTTGGCAAGGCCGTTGGCCTGGATCAGCGGCCGCACTTCGACGCCCGGCGTCTTCATGTCGAGCAGGAAGAAGGTGATGCCCTTGTGCTTGGGAGCGTCGAAATCGGTGCGGGTCAGCAGCACCGCGTAATCGGCATACATCGAGTAGGACGACCATATCTTCTGGCCATTGACCACGTAGTGATCGCCATCGCGCACCGCCTTGCACTTCAGCGAGGCGAGGTCCGATCCGGCGTTGGGCTCGGAGAAGCCCTGGCACCAGATCACGCCCTGCGACACGCCGGGCAGGTATCTGGTCTTCTGCTCCTCCGTGCCGTGATGGAACAGCGTGGCCGGAAGGTGGTTCAGCGAAACCGTGAACAGGCCAAGGCTGGGTCCTCCAGCACGCACGATCTCTTCGGCGAGGATCACCTGGTTGCGCAGGCTCAGGCCGACGCCGCCGTATTCCTTGGGCCAGTGCGGAGTTCCGAGGCCGACCTTGTTGCGCTCCGCCATCCACCAACGCTGGCTGGAGACGTAGCTCTTGTGATCGCCCGGTGTCGGCGTGGCTTCGGGAGCCCTAAGGACATCGCCCAGCCACTCGCGCAAAGCGCCGCGATAGGCGGTCTCGTCGTCAACCTTCTCGAGAATCACGTGGTCAGCTCCGCTGTTGAAACGCCGGCCAGGTCCGCTTCGGCCAGATGCCGGGCCGCGAGGTCGCGATGAAAGGCATTGTTGCCCGAAAGCTCCCGGTTGAGAAGCGCACGCTTGAGGAAGATGTGCGCGTCGAATTCCCAGGTAAAGCCGACGCCCCCGTGCAGCTGAAGGCAATCGTCGGCGACGAAGAAGAACTTTTCGGCGGCCAGCGCCTTGGCGAGGCTTGCCCACATGTGCGCGGCGGGATTGCCCAGCGCGGTTGCCTCGACGCCCTGATCGAGCGCCTGTTCGCCTTCGAGCACCGCGCGCATCAGCTCCGCACAACGATGTTTGAGCGCCTGCATGCTGGCGAGGAGGCGCCCGAACTGCTCACGCTGCTTGAGGTATTCTATGGTCTGGTCGGCAATGGCGCGGGCGCCACCGACACAATCTCCAGCGATCCCCAGAGCGACGTTGCTGCGCAGTGTCGCCGCGGCGGTGCCATCGACGTCGTCGATCACCGCGAGCGGCTCGGCATTGTCGAGCGTGTAGCGGCCGACCAGACGGGTATGGTCCCAGATGTCGTTGGCCACGAAGCCGACGCCGGCGAGATCGACGAGCGCGAATGCGGCGGCGCCTTCACGCTTCACCGAAAGCACGGCGGTCGTTGCATCGCGCGAGGTCAGCATCAGCGGCGTCGTGCCGCCAAGACGCCCGTCATTCAGCGCGACTCCTTCGCCGTCGAGCGCGAAAGGCACGGCGAACGTGCGCTCCCCGGCCACCACTTCGGGCAGCAGCGAGGCATTCAGGTCCTCCGGCCCGACCTGTTCCAGCCACTGCGCGGCGGCGAGGGTCGGGACGAAGGCACCCGGCGCCATCGCCCTGCCCAGGGTGCGATACAGCACGTCGAGACCGCGAGCCCCGAAGCCGAGGCCTCCGAATTCCTCTGAGAGGCCAATGCCCAGGAAGCCGAGCTCGGCCGCACGCGCCCACAGCGCCTTGTCGAGGTCGTTCCCGCCATCGAAAAACGTATGGACCGACCGGGGGTCGCATTCTTCGACGAGCACTTCGGAAATCCCTTCCGCCAGGGCCGGAAGATCTTCTTCCCAGGTTTCCAGACTCATTCGGTGTACCTCTGCCGGTGATTGTCGGACACCTGCCGGGCGCGAGCCGGCAGCCGTCCGCTTGGTTCTACATGCGCGAGCGCGCCTGCACGATCATCGCCGCTTGTGCACGCGGGTAGGGGCATCTTTCACATACGCGATATTTCGCAAATAGGACCTGACTGATCAATTCATGCGGGCGATGACCTCTTCACCGAAGCGCTGGACGTTGTCACACCATTCGGACAACGTGCTGTAGGCGGCGCCCGTGCCCGATCCGGCAATGCCGATGTCCCGCATCCTTCCAAAGTTATCGAGTGCTTCTTGCGCGCTCCATTCACCCTTCATGTGGAAGGAGCCGGACAGGATGACCTGCGGCCGATCCGTGCGCCCGATCTTGTCGCAGTGGTCGAACAGATAGTTGCGCGCCTCGATGATGTCCTCGTCCGTGGAGATGTTCGCGGTACGGGCGGTGTCGGTGACCATCTTGGGCTGCACGAACGGGAACCACGCGTCGCCCAGTTCGGCCACGCGGCGCAGCGCGCGCTTGGAGTTGCCACCGATCATGATGGGCGGGTGCGGCTTTTGGGCGGGCACCGGATGCACACGATTGCCGAGTGCGGTGTAGCCGGTGCCCTCGAACGTGAAATCCTCTCCGGTCCACGCCAGTTTCATCGCCTTGATGTATTCGTCCATCAGGTCGTTGCGGATGTCGAAATCGACGCCGAGTGCCTTGTACTCGCCCTTGAGATAGCCGGCGCCGACGCCGAAGATCACCCGACCGTTGGTGTAGGCATCCAGCGACGAGATCGCACGCGCCGTGACGAAGGGATTGCGATAGGGCAGCACGATGATGTTCGTCTGCAGCTTCAGCCGGGTTGTAATCGCGCCCAGCATCGAGAGCATCACGAACGGGTCCTGGGCATAGTGACCGCCCGCGTCGAGCCAACGCGAGGTCGGCACGGGGTGGTCGGTGACCGCGCCCGAGGTGAAACCCGCGTCCTCGACCACGCGCGCTACCTGGTGAACGGCGGCCATGGATGCGAATTCGTCGCCAGCCTCGATCTTGTCGAAGGGAAGGCTGATGCTGATGGTGAAAGTCATGTGATCGTCCAATCGGTTGCGCGTTCGCGGCGGATCGAGATGGGAAGGGCGGCTGGCGGAATTGTCGCAACCAGAATGCGGCCGCCCGCATCCTCCCCGTCGCGGCTCCAAGATTGCGAGACTTCCTACGGGACAGAAAATCGCGGCGTCAAGACCCACTTCTTGGGATTGGCGAGCGCGCCGGGCGCAACCGGGCGCGGGACCTCCGGGCTGCGCTCGTTCCGACCAGAAAAAATTTTAGTTTGTATTAGACAAGCCTAGGCAAGCGGTGCGACACGTTATAGGTGAACCGCAAAAAGCAGCGCCGCCGGCCGACATGCCTTGTCCGCTGGCAGGCAGAAGGCGGACGAGTAGAGGATCGAAAAAAAATGGACAATCCAGGCACAGACGTCACTGATGCGGTCGATGCACCGACCGAGACCGTGGCAGTGCAAGGGCCGCCGATGCCGGGGCACGTCACGGCGAACAAGCCGCCTTACCGGCCCGGCATCGCGCGCGTTTCGGTCGACCGCTTCTTCAAGCAGGAATACCACGACCTGGAGGTCGAGCGGATCTGGAAGAAGGCGTGGCAATGGGCCTGCCGCGAGGAAGAGATCCCCGACGTCGGCGACTATCAGATCTACGAAGTCGCCCATCTGTCGTTCATCGTGATCCGCACCGCGCCCGACGAGATCAAGGCCTACTGGAATTCCTGCCCGCACCGTGCCCGCAAGCTCGTGACGTTCGACGGCAGGCGCGCCAGCGAGCTGCGTTGCATGTTCCACGGCTGGGCCTGGAACCTCGACGGATCGCTCAAGGAGATGAGCTGCGGCTGGGACTTTCCCGGCGCCAGGCCCGAGGAGGTCAAGCTCCCCGAAGTCAAGGTCGGCACTTGGGGCGGCTATGTCTTCATCAACCCCGATCCCGACGCAGAGAGCCTCGAGGCGTTCCTCGGCGAACTGCCCGAGCACTTCGAAGGCGCGGGCCACGACATGCGCAAGCGCTGGGTGCAGGTCCATGTCACCGCCCACCTCGAAGCCAACTGGAAGGTCGTGCAGGAAGCTTTCATCGAGCCATGGCACGTCATCGCCACGCACCCACAACTGCTTCGCCCCCCCATGGACGGCCCGCCGCGCGGACAGCGCTGGGACGATTACGGCAACTGGATGCGCTCCACGCCGTCCCTGCCGGACGATCCGAACAAGCCGCCTCCCTCCAGCTACAGCCACACCGCCGAGAGCGTGCAGCAATTCATCGACCACGAACTCGACTATCACATGAACGAGGAGACTCCCCTCAAGGCCGACCCCGCCAGGGACGGCTATGCGCAGGTGAAGGAGCAGATGCGCGAGCTTCACCGCGACATTATCGGCGACGAGGTGGATGCCATCCACGATGTCCACATGAACGCAGGCGAGATGATCGCCCTCTGGCCCAACTTCCATCCGTGGGGCGGCCTGTCCCGGCTCACCTACCGCTTCAGGCCGTACAAGGATGACCCGAACCGTTCCGTTATGGACGTGCAACTGATCGCGCCCTGGCCCGACGACAGGCCCAAGCCGCCGCCGGCGAAGCCGCGTGTCCTCGATTTCGGGCAACCGATAACCGACGCGGGCGAACTCGGCTGGCTCGCGCGCATCTTCGTCCAGGACCTCGGCAACATCCCCTATGTGCAGGAAGGGCTGAAGACCTCGCACAACGAGTACGTGATCCTGTCCAGCCACAACGAAGCCCCGGTCCGCCGCTGGCACGACCAATACGACAGGTGGATGGGCATCGAGGATAACGGCGGCAAGCTGGAGAGCGTGCGATGATTGTCCCCGCAACCCGGCCTGACGGTCGGCCTTGGCGCAAGTATCGCAACGTCGGCGCCAAGCAGACGTTCGAGGAGTTGCCCGAAGGGCGGGTCCGCGTGACCGGCGACGACGGACGGACCGGCGTGTTCGACTGGCGAGGCCCGTGGATCGAGGGGGAACTCACTCAGGCCAGCGTGCATATGCTCGCATGGGTCGGAGGACCCGATCTGCCGATCGAGCTGCGCTATCGCTATCACATCATGCCGGTAGACATCAATCGGCCCAGCGGCTGGCCGGAGTACCTGGAAAAAGCCCTCGGCCCGGAAAGAACCGGAGGCCGGCGCTGACGTCGCACCGAACCGACGGTCCTGCCCGGACCAGCGCCCGGTAAAGTCGACGGGATCCGGGGAGGGACAATGTCACTGCGGTTCAGCGCAGCCGATGCGGCCGAATGGCGGCAGAACTGGAAAGTCGTGTTCGCGGCCGCGTGCGGCTTTGCGCTGATGAACCTTCCGCCACATTCGATCGGCATCTTCATTGCGCCGCTCGAAGCCGAATTCGGCTGGAAGCGCTCGATCATCGCTTCGGGACTGATGTTCACGGCGGGGGCATCCGTGCTGCTGGGCCCGGTCGTCGGAACCGCGGTGGACCGCTTCGGCTCGCGGCGGATCGCGCTTACAGGCAGCATCTTCGTCTGCGCCACTTTCGCATCGTTCTCGACGATCAACGAGGATCCCTGGTCATGGCTGATGTTGTGGGCCCTGCTGGCATGCAGCTTCGTGATGATCATGCCGATGGTATGGGGCGCCGCGATTTCCAGCCTGTTCAAGTCGAGCCGCGGTTTCGCGCTGGCCGTGGCCTTGTGCGGTACGGCCGTCACCAGCGCTACGCTGCCGCTGATCAGCACGATATTCATACAGGACTACGGATGGCGGGCGGCTTTCGCCGGCATCGCCGCGCTTTACGCGGTGATCGTAATCCCCGCCGTGTTCCTCTTCTTCACCAGCGCGATCGATCGCGCCCGCGCCGCGCCAGAGGTGGAAGTGAAGGTGGAAAGCGCGCTTCCCGGCCTGGGCGCACGCGAGGCCATACTCTCATTCCGCTACCTGCGGCTGATTCTCGCATCCACCGCCATGGTCGCGGTGCCGTCGGTCACCTCGTCGATCATCCCGATCATGACCTCGTTCAATCACTCGCCGATGCAGGCGGCGGCGATTGCAAGCCTGATCGGAGTAGCAGGTTTCGTCGGTCGTATCTCGGCCGGATATCTGATCGACCGTGTCAACGGCAACGTCGTCGCGGCGGCATGCATGACGATGCCGATCGCCGGCATCCTGCTGATGCTGGAGATGCCCCACTCCGTTGCCGCTTTCGCCGCAGCCGCGATCATCATGGGAACATGCGTCGGCGCCGAGCTCGACGCGGTGGCGTTCCTGACCACGCGGCATTTCGGACTGCGCAGCTTTGCGCTCCTCCTGGCGATCATCTCCGCGCTCCAGTTCGTCTGCATGGCGGCGGGCCCGATCGCCTTGAATTACGCGTTCGACGTGACCGGCTCCTATCGCCAGGGCATGTGGTCCGCCATTCCGATCTGTGCCGTGGGCGCGGTACTGTTTTTCACTCTCGGCAAATATCGATTTACCGAAGGACATGTTGAAGGAGGTGGCCACGGCTAGCCCTCGCTCAGACGGCGTGCGGATAGGGGGAGCAGGCGGAATTCATCTGTTGTCATTACGCAAACTTGGCCGTATCCGGCCCTCGCAATCGTTTTGTATGAGGTGGCGCGGCGCGCCGGCCGCAAGGCCCGCGTCGGCAACCGACCCCTCAGTCGTGACCAGCCTTGGTCATGACCGGCCTTAGTCATGACCGCGACCTTCCGCGGTCCCGCCACGGTGGGCGATACGGGATGAAGTGAACCAATTCGACGGCTCGTGCGAACGGCCGAAACCGACAAACATGGACAGACACGGCAGCTAGAGGAGAATCGATCATGGAACAGGAAGTCAAGACAAACCTGGGTCTGGATCCCAAGACCTACACCGAAATCTATCGCCAGATGTCGCGCATCCGGGCTGCCGAGAAGGCAATCCTTGCCGGGCTGTCGAGCGGCCAGATGCAGTTCAGCTATTGGCCGATGACGGGCCAGGAATCGATCCCCGCCACGATCGCGCAGCTAGTCACGCCGGACGACTACATGGTCACCACCTACCGCGGCATCCACGACCAAGTCGCCAAGGGCGTTCCGCTCCGCGGCCTGTTTGCCGAGATGCTCGGCCGGACCGATGGCGTCAACAAAGGCAAGGGCGGTTCGCCGCACGTGTCCGATCCGGCATCGGGCTCGATGCTGACAACGGCCATCGTCGGCGCCGGCACGCCCATCGCCAACGGTCTCGCGCTCGCCGCGAAGCTACGGGGCGAGGATCGGGTGACGATCGTCAACTTCGGCGACGGCGCGACCTCGATCGGCGCGGTGCACGAAGCGATGAACCTCGCCGGCGTGTGGAAGCTGCCGGTGATCTTCATGTGCCAGAACAACCTGATCGCCGAATACACCAAGATCCCGGGCTACACCGCGACCGAAAGCTTCGCGACGCGGGCGGCGGGTTACGGCTTCAAGGGCGTCAAGCTCAACGGCAACGATCCAGTCGAATTCTACAACGGCATGAAGTCGGTGATCGAGGAAGTGCGGCGTGGCGACGGACCGGTGTTCGTCGAAGCCATGACCCTGCGGCTTGGCAAGCACGCCGGCGTCGGCGACAGCCCCGACCTGACGCGTGAAGAGCTCAAGGCAGGCAAGCAGGCGTGGCCGCTCAAGGTCACCCGCGCGCTGCTGCAGGAGACGGGCACCTGCACGGCCGAGGAACTCGACGCCATGGACGAGGCGGCGAAGGCCGAAGTAGAGGAGGCCCTGGCCGCTGCCCTGGCCAGCCCGGTGACGCCGGCCGAAGAGACCCTGATCGACGTCTACGCCGATCCTGACGTCATCCCTCGGCGCGGCCACTACCCGGTCCGCGAGGACGCGCCCGAGCCGACCGGACCGCGCCAGACCATCACCATGGGCAAGGCGGTCCTGGCGGCGCAGCGCAGCGCCCTGGTCAACGACCCGACGGTCATCATCATGGGCGAAGACATCGGCGACCCGCCGGGCGGCGTCTTCCGCACGTCCGAAGGGCTCGAGACCGAGTTCGGCATCCACCGCGTGCGCCCGACCCCGATCGCCGAACAGTCGATCATCGGCGCGGGCATGGGCGCGGCGCTCGCCGGCATGCGGCCGATCACGGAGCTCATGTTCAACGATTTCCAGATGGTCTGCATGGATCAGATCTCGAACCACGTTGCCAAGCAGCGCTACATGTCGGGAGCGCAGACGCACATCCCGATGACGATCCGCATGATCGTCGGCGGCGGGCTGGGCGGCTTCGGCGCGCAGCACTCGCAATCGCTCGAAGCTTGGCTGCTGCACACCCCCGGTCTCAAGGTCGCGTATCCCAGCACGCCGTTCGATGCCAAGGGCCTGCTAACCACTTGCATCTACGACGAGGATCCCTGCGTCCATCTTGAATCGATGGCGCTGCTGCGTACCGCCAGCTGCACCGGCGAAGTGCCTGACGAAGACTATCGCATCCCGCTCGGCGTCGCCAAGATCCGACGCGAGGGCACCGATATCTCGCTGATCACCTATGGCTGGCAGGTCCAGCAATGCCTTGCCGCCGCGGAGGAACTGCAGCAGCATGACATCAGTGCCGAAGTGATCGACTTGCGCACCCTGCTGCCACTGGACTACCACCGCGTACTGGATTCCGTGAAGAAGACCCGGCGCGCGCTCGTCGTCCATGCCGCGACCGAGTTCTGCGGTCTTGGCGGTGAGATCGCCTCGACGATCAACGAAGAGTTATTCTCGACGTTGAAGGCGCCCGCGACACGGTTCGGCGCCGACTACGCGCCGGTCGCCTATTCGAGGGAGATCGAGACCAGCCAGATCCCCAATGCCAATTCCATCGTCGCGCGCGTCAAGGCGCTGATGGCCTCTTAAGGAGAAACCGCATGGCCACTGTTCTGACAATCCCCAAGCTTGAAATGTCGATGACCGAAGGCACTCTGGTCGAATGGCTGGTGGAAGACGGCGCCCAGGTGGAAGAAGACGATCCCATCTATGTCCTGGAGACCGGCAAGGCCGCGCAGGATATCAACGCTCCGGTTTCCGGAACTCTGCGCCAGTCAGTCGCAGCCGGTGAAGAATACCCGGTGGGCACGGTGATTGGAGAAATCGGCTGAGACCCGGGGGAAGGCTCTGCTTCCGGCTTGTGCCGGAGCGGGTCCGAGCACCGCTCTCAAGATGAAAGGGCCGGCCGTATCGCCACGGCCGGCCCTTGCCGTTCTCGCCCACCCCCTGTCTTACGATAGGGAACCCGAAACCGGGCCTGCGGCTATGATGCCGTTGTGTCGCAATGACGCATGCACTAGCCTAGTGCAAACAAAGCAAATCCCGGGAGAGCTGCTGTGGACGACGTTTTCGAGGTCCGGAGCTATTGCAAGATCTGCCACACCAATTGCGGCATCCTCGTCAAGCGCGACGCGGAGGCGAACGTGCTCGGCGTTCGTGGCGATCCGGAAAACCCGCGCTCTCGCGGATACATCTGTCCCAAGGGAATCCAGGCCGTCTGGGCACACAAGCGTCCCGATCGGCTGAACCGGCCGCTCCTTCATGGCGTGGAGACGGATTGGGACACTTTCCTGGACGACCTTGCCGAAAAGATAAGAATCGCGGTTGCAACGCATGGTCCCGACGCCGTCGGCATCTATGGTGCCAGCGGATGCGACGATCTTGGATGGGATGCGCTGAACAGCCTGCTCAACGCCTTGGGAAGCACCTCGCTCTACACCGCCGGAACCGTCGATGTCGCTCCCGACTGGAAGGCGGCGGAACTTGTCACGGGTCATGCGTTCGGCGTCGAGCCGCAGTTCGACGTCGACGACGAGGACGTGAAACTCCTGCTGATGCTGGGAACCAACCCCCCGGTTGCCCACGGCGGCGGCTTTACCGATGCCACGCGCGCGCTGAAGAGGTTCCGGGCGCACGGTAGGGTATGGCTGGTCGACCCCGTCAATACGCGCACGGCGGCGGTGGTGGATGGCCATCTGCGGCCGATACCGGGGTCCGATCCGCTCATTCTCGCCTGGCTTGTGCGGGAGTTGCTCGAAGCCCTGCCGTCGGAATCGCCCGTGCGCGAGAAGACCAAAACCGCGGATCTCGAGCGACTTCGCGAGGGCCTGAGGCCGTTCGACCTCAAGACTGTCACCCGCATCACCGACGTGGACGAGGACGCGCTGCGGCAGCTGCTGACCGATATCCGCGCCGCCGGCCGGATCAACGTGATCAGCGGAACGGGTACCCGCTTCGGACCGCATGGGCTGATGACAGAATGGCTGCGCTGGGCGCTGCTGATCGTCACCGACTCGCTTGAGGAACCGGGCGGCATGTGGATCAGCCCCGGCTGGCAGATGCCCGTAGAAAAGCGCCCGTGGAATCCTGCCCCGGAAGAGGGAATCTCGGGGCCGCCGATCGCATCGCGCCCCGATCTCCAGCGCAATTTCGGCCAGATTCCCTGCATCGCCATGGCGGACGAGATCGAGAAAGGTCCGCTTCGCGTGTTCTTCGTCAACGGCGGCAATCCGTTGACGGCATTCCCCGATCCTGCCCGTATCGAGGGCGCGCTCAGGGCGCTGGATGCCTTCGTGGTGCTCGACGTTGTTCCCACGTCCGCAACGGAGGTCGCCACCCACGTCATGGCCTGCACCGGCCGGCTGGAGCGCATGGAATACAACCCGATCCAGTCGGGCCGCCCGCAGTTCACCCCTGCCATCGTCGAGCCGACCGGAGACCGCTGGCATTCCTGGTACATCATCGGCCAACTGGCCAAGCGGCTGGGCCATGGCGACAAGGTATTCGGTGGCCTCGACCCCGACACGGTGACGATGGACCAGCTATACGAGAAGAAGCTGGCGAATGCGCGCCATTCCTGGGAGGAGCTCAAGCAGGCCGGTTCGCTCGGTCTCGGCTATCAACGGCGCGGTGTGCGCTGGGCTCGTGAGACCGCCGTTCCCGAGGGCAAGTGGCGGGTCGCCCCGCCGGTGCTCGTCGATCGGCTCGCGTCGCTGCTCGAATGGGGGCCGACCGAGGAATTTCCGCTGCTGCTGATGTCGGGCCGGCAGGAACGCCGAATGAACACGACCGACAACGTCGACAATCCGAAGAAGGCGGACAAGGCGGCGATCCACGTGTCACCCGAAGACGCCGAGCGGTATGGCGTGAGCGAAGGGGGACTGGCCACCCTGCGAAACAACAACGGTCGGGTGACGGCGCCAGTGACGATCGACAAGCGCATGCGCAAGGGCGCGCTGACGCTGCCGCATGGCTGGATTGGCGCCAACGTCACCAACCTCACCTCGAACTACGATGCCGACCCCCTGCACGGCCAGCCCCAGATGACGGCCATCCCGGTCATGCTGGAGCCAGCGGCCGCCAATGACCGGGAGGATCTGCGCGAACTGGTCCCGGCTGAAGACTGAGGCCGGGCCGCGAGACGCCGGTCGCGGTGCCCGGACGAAGCGCACATGCGCGTCCCGATGGCCTGCGCGCAAGCAAGGAAAGAAAGTCTCCCCATGATCGAGCTATATGGGTGCATCAGCCCGAACGTCCTTAAGGTGATGATCGCGCTGGAGGAGTTGGAGCTGCCCCACGCCTTCACTTACGTGAACGTGGTCATGGGGGAGAACCATGCCCCGGAGTTCGGCAAGCTCAATCCCAATCGCCGGGTGCCGGTGATCGTCGACCCCGACGGACCGGGAGGCAAGCCGATCACCCTTTTCGAATCCGGCGCGATCCTGATCTATCTGGCGGAAAAGGCGGGCCGGCTCCTCCCGGCGGATCCGGCCGGTCGATATATCGCGCTTCAGTGGCTGATGTTCCAGATGGGGGGCGTCGGCCCGATGTTCGGCCAGCAGGTCCATTTCCGCAACTATGCGAAGGACCCCAGCAACGACTATAGCCGGGCGCGCTACGATACCGAGGCCCTGCGGCTTTACGATGTCGTCGAAGAGCGGCTGGCGGAGAGCAGCTACATGGCCGGCAATGACTACACCATCGCCGACATCGCGCTGTGGCCGTGGATCCGCACGCCCGAACGGCGGGGCGTGGACATGGAGATCATGCCCGCCACCCGGCGCTGGCTCGACGCGATCGACTCGCGCCCCGCGGTCCGGCGGGCAATGGACGCCTACGGCAAGATCAGCTGGCCGGACATGCAGCAATCGATCGCGGACAATCCCGATCTGCTCGACCGGTTCTTCGGCCGAGGCAAGTACTCTCGATCTCCCGCCTGAATGGATTTTTACCCCGGCGGAAGGTCGCTCAGGGAAGCTTCGCGATATCCTCGAACAGCGGCAGCAGCGCCTGCTTGAAGTCCTCCGGGTTCTCGGCCGGGCCGAAGTGGCCGAGGCTGGGCACGATCTGGAAGTGCGAGCCTTCGATGGCCCTGGCGAGAACCGCAGTGCCATCCTCATAAGCGAGGGCATCGTACTCGCAGGTAAGCAGGTAAACCGCGACTTTCGAGGTGTCGATCCGGCTCGCCTCTTCCTCGGTGAGCCGATGGTCATGGACGTAGTAGTGGATGTCCCCATACATGACCGATGGAGCCGACTGGCTGTAGACCCAGCCCACTTCGCGCCGCAAGGCCTCCGGGCTGGTCGGGGCGGTGAAGCCGACGTTGACCGCGCCACGCCAGCCCCCGCCGACGCGCGGGCTGAGATACGAGTTCTCGACGTCGTAGGGCCAATGCCCCAGGTCCATGCCCAGGCCGGCGTTGATCCCGACGACCGCCCGGAACCGGTCAGGGCGCGCCAACGCCAGGTCGGGCGCAAGGAAGCCGCCGACGGAGCAGCCCATGTAGACCGGACGGTCGAGCTCCAGCGCATCGGCGATGGCCACCACGGTCGCGATGAGGTCGTCCTTGGTCAGCCGGTACTGCTCTTCCCACCATTTCACCGAGGTCGGCGGCACCGACTTGCCGTGATAGGGCAGGTCGTAGGACACCATCCTGAACATCCGCTGGAAGTCCGGATCCTCCATCAGGTGACGCCACTGCCGGTTGTCGGCGGCGGCAGTGTGCTGCAGGATCAGCGTGACCGGACCGCTTCCCGCTTCCTCGAAATAGACGCGGTGCTGCACGCCCCTGATGTCGATGTACATGTAGCGGCCGACCACGCTGTCGAACTTCCGCGTCACGTCGGCCACCCCCCGCTCGGGGGAAGGGCCGCTGCGAGCATGGCGCAGGACGTCGATAACGTCGCGCAGCGCCGCATAGTATGGTGCGATCTCGTTCGCCACGTCGCCGTCGATCTTGAAGCCGACGCGCTGTCCGATCAGCAGAGGTTCGTCATAGGGCGGCGGCGGCACGGGAAGCAGCAGCTTTTCCCACGACTCCGCGGGTCCCGAGATCGTGATCTGGACGGCCTCGTCGCCATGGGCCCGCCCGAAACTCTTGGCTTCCCCGTCGCGCATCTGGAGGAGATAGGCTTCGTCGCCAAGCCGGAAGAGGACATCCGCGGTCCAGTATTTCGCGTTCATCCTGAAAGCCGGACTGGCGTTCGCCGCCGAGACGATCGCGCCGCCATCGAAATCAAACACGGTGTGTCTCCCAAAGGTTGCTGAGCGAACTGGTCAATCTGCGTCGTCGGCCGAAAGCCACGGGACTTTGAAAGGGCGAGGATCAGGTCCTCGACCCGACACGCTCGTCCGCCAGGGCCAGTGCCGCCTGTACCTCGGCATGCCGTTTCTCCGCGAAGCCGCGAATATAGGGTTCGGTGATGATGATGAATTCATCGTTGGCCATGCCTTCGAGACAGAGACGCGCGGTCTCGTCCGGATGGACGAAGTTGGCGAAGAACCCGGCGCTGGCGTGTGCTTCCTCACCCGCAAGCGGGGCGTTGCCGCCGAAGCGATCGGGGCGGGACCGGCGGGAGTCCCACAGACCGGTATTGACCGGGCCGGGACAGACGATCGATACCCCGACACCTGAACCCTCCAGATCGCGCCGCAGCCCGTCCGCAAGCGCCATGATCGCATGCTTCGTGGCGGTGTAGGCGGTCATGACCCCCTGGAAAGGCAACCCGACCGAGTTCTCCGATCCGGTCAGGACGAAGCGCGCGGGCCTGCCTCCGGCAGCCTGCGCAAGGACCTGGGGGGCGAAGGCGTGGATCGTGTTGAACGTGCCGCGCACGTTGACATCGAACAACCAGTCGAACTCCGCCGGGTCGGTTTCATGGAGCGGCGAGCCATGGATGCAGACGCCCGCGTTGGCGAACACGAAACTGGCGCCGCCCAGGTGTGCCTCCACGTCCGCCGCCAGCGCCGCCAGCGACTGGCGGTCGGAAACGTCGCACAGATAGCCGCGGGCGCCGTGCCCGATCTCTTCGGCGGCCGCCAGAGCACGGGCGCCATCGATGTCCGCGATCGCCACTCGTGCCCCGCGTGCTGCCAGCGCCTTGGCTAGAGAGAGACCGATACCGCTACCGCCTCCGGTGACGACCGTGCAGGCGCCTTCGAACTCACTGGCCATTTGACTTCCCATCCCACCCGTGAAAGGTTGTATATTATTAACTTCATACGTCGGTATCGCAATGCGTCAATTTCAATTTGCCGCCGCGCGCGAGATATACATGGGAAGCGGAGGGGACGGGAATGGGCGTGAAATGGGTGATGTTCGTGCGTCGGCGAAAAGGCCTTTCGCATCAGGAGTTCCGCGAGCATTACGAAGGCGTGCACGTCCCGCTGGCAATGAAGCTGTTGCCCTGGATCAAGCGGTACGTGCGCAACTATTTTCCGCCGGATTCCGATACGGGCTTCGACGTCGCGACGGAGTTCTGGTTCGATAGCGAAGCGGACGAAGCGGCAACCAAGGCTTGGTACGCCGCGGACGAATCGCAGACGCTGCAGCGTGACGAGGAGACCTTCATGGATCGCGATACGATCCGGCTCTTCACCGTCGTGGAGGATGTGACCGTGCGGAAATGACCGGCCGGCATCTGCCCGATCGAAGTCTTTTGCGGCGAATGCGATTTGCGGTACGATCCTGTCGATAAGAGTGCATGAGAGGTCCCTATGGCAGGCATGGATATCGCGGAAAAATACCGCGCGCGGTTTCTGGACAACGAGGTCTTCTGCGGCGTCACGCGCGAAGCCGTCGATCAGCTGCCGACCATCGACATCACGCCATTCGTGGAGAACGGCAGCGTGGAGGCCAAGCGGCAAGTCGCGGAAAAGCTTCGCGACGCCTGCCTGAACATCGGCTTCTTCTACCTCACCGGCCACGGCATCCCGCCAGAGGAAATGGACGCCTCGCTGCGCCACGCAGCCGATCTTTTCGCTTTGCCCGAGAGTGAAAAGCAGAAGCTGCATACGCTCCATAACGAGGGCTTCAACGGCTGGCTGCCCTCGGATCAGGAGAATTTCTACGGCGTCCCGGACAGCAAGCCCGACGCGAAGGAAACGATGGTCTTCAGCCGGGAGATCGAGCCTGGCGATCCCACCGCGGACGCGCCCAATGTCGGCGCCAACGTGTACCCGCCCGCAACTATCCTGCCGGATTTCGAAGCCTTCACCAAAAAGCTGATGGCGCATTACCAGCGCGTGGCAGAAACGTTGCTGCGCCCCTTCGCCCTCAGCCTGGGACTGGACGAGGAGTACTTCGGTCCGCTGCACACTTTCCCCATCGGTGTCACCCGCATGCACTATTATCCCTCGGTGACCGAAGAAGACATCGCGAGCCAGCGATGGAGCTGCGGGCCGCACACCGACTACCTGGGGATCACGCTGCTGCAACAGGACGATGTGGGCGGGCTCGAAGTCTACAACTGCGCCGGGGAATGGATTCCCGCGCCACCCATACCAGGGACCCTGGTCGTCAACGTCGGTGACCTCATGGCCCGCTGGACGAACGACTTGTACACATCGACTCCGCATCGCGTCCGCAACATCTCGGGCAGCACGCGCTATTCCATCGCCTATTTCTTCAGCCCTGGCCGGACCATGATCGAATGCCTGGATGTGTGCCAAAGCGAGGACAACCCTGCGCGATACCCGCCCGTGGACGCGATCGATTACGCCGTCTCCGCGCTCATGGAGACTTACTCCGACGAGTTGATGAGCGAACAGTACGTCGGGAGGACCGCCGCCGCTACAACATGAGGCGCAGCCCCGCGCCGGCACGGGCAGTTCGATGAACGCCCTAGCCGCAAAAGAAAGCGGCCGGAGCACTCTTGTGTTCCGACCGCTTTCACTCGGTGGCTGGTTGAAATCGTAAGGGCCTCAGCCGGCCGGCTGAGACTTCCCCGCATCAGCCGAGGTGCTGGCAGCGGTGGCCGATCCCACGGCGGTTTGGAACTCGGCGGCAGTCAGCACCAGCTTGAGGCCTTCCGCATCGGCGGTGAAATGCTCCTTCTTGAGCGTGACGCCCTTGCCGTCGGCCAGATCGACGATCACGGCATCTCCCTCCACCGTGCGCACCAAACCGACGACCACGCCGTCCTTGGTCTTGACCGAGGCGTCGGGAACGAGGGCGGCGGAGATCGAGGCATCGGCCTTGGCCGTCGCCGCTTCGACTGCGGCGTCGAGCTGTTCCTTGCTCATCCCGATCACCGCGTCGGGGCCTTTCGTGGCGAAGGCACTTCCCGGAAGGGTGGCGCGGTTCTTGCCGGTGAACACCACCACGTTGCCCCCCTCGATCTTCTCGATGGTGCCGACTTCGGCGCCTTCGGGGCCGAGGACCTTGGCGCCGACCTTGAGATTGGCGGCGGCTGCCGTCGCGGCATCCTGCGCCAGGACCGCGCCCGACGTCAGGCTGGTTCCCATCAGGACGGCCGCGATAAGCAATTTCTTCATATTCCACTCCTCAACAGCGGGAAACGATAGGCTCCCCTCAATGTTTCAGCGCCGCCTAGGCCGCTGAAATCGCATCAACACTTCGCTTGTGAAGCGCTTGCCCCGACTTTTCCGAGGTGGGGTGAATGGCGGGTGAACTGCGGAACCTGTTGCGGTGAGCGGCGCAATGAGAGAGACGCAACCCGGTCCCGGTTCGATCGTTCCTCCCAATCGAGGCAGGAAACCGGTGCGAGGGCGAGCGCGTTTTACTCAGGCGAGGCGGCAGACGGGTGACCATGACCGACGGTGAAAAGGACGACGGCGTCTCGAAGTCGGTGTGGCGTTATGCCATGGCCGACCGGGCCAACGTCATCATCGACGTCGATGGATATTTCGAGCTGATGCGCGATGCGATGTGCAACGCGCGGCAACAGATTTTCCTGATCGGCTGGGACTTCGATACCCGTATCCACCTGTCCGGCGGGCGACGGTGGTGGAATCTTCCCCGCAGGAGCAGGTATCCGGCCCGGCTAGGGGCGTTCATCGTCTGGCTGGCGAAGCGCACCAAGACGCTGGATGTCCGCATCCTCAAGTGGAACTTTGCCTTCTTCAAGTTCCTGTTCCGGGGCTCGATGATCATCGACCTGATCCGCTGGTGGACCAAGGAACGCATCGATTTCAAATTCGATTCGGCGCATCCGGTCGGTTGCAGCCACCACCAGAAGATCGTCGTGATCGACGATCGGCTCGCCGCGTGCGGGGGTATCGACATGACGTCGGACCGCTGGGACACGCGCCTGCACCGAGACGACGATCCGCGCCGACGCCTGCCCGGAGGACGCCGCAAGTATGGTCCGTGGCATGACATCACGATGATGATGGAAGGCGAGGTGGCCAGCGCGCTGGGCGAACTCGGCCGCCGTCGCTGGGAACTGGCCGGAGGAGAACCGCTCGATTGCTGTAGCGAACAGATCGGCAGCCCCTGGCCCAAACGGCTCCAAGCCCAGTTCACCAATGTCGAAGTCGGTATCGCACGCACGCGCTCCGCTTATCTCGGCAACCCGCAGGTCGCCGAGATCGAGGAACTGTTCGTGGAGCAGATCGGCCGTGCCCGGTACTTCGTCTATGCCGAGACCCAGTATTTCGCATCCCGCCGTATCGCGGAGGCCATCCAGGCCCGGCTGCAAGAGCCCGAGCCGCCCGAATTCGTCATCGTCCATCCGCAGAACGCCGATGGCTGGCTGGAGCAGATGGCGATGGATACGGCGCGCGCGCGCATCCTGAACTCGATGCTGCCCAGCGATCATGCGCGGCGGTTCCACCTCTACGTTCCTTATACGACCCGCGGCGCTCCGATCTATGTCCATGCCAAGTTCATGATCGTCGACGATCGCATCCTGCGCGTCGGATCGGCGAACATGAACAACCGCTCGATGGGCCTCGACAGCGAATGCGACGTCTTCCTCGACGCCGACCGCCCCGCCAACGCGCACATCGAGCCCACCATCCGCAAGATCCGCTATTCCCTGCTGGCCGAGCATTGTGGCCTGTCCGAGGCCCAGGTCGCCGCAGCGCTCGACGATGGCCGATCGATGGCGGCCATGATCGATTCGCTACCGAAATCAGGCAAACATCTTGCGCGCTTCGTTCCGAAGGATATCTCGGAATTCGAAGGCGCTATCGCCGATGGCGGTTTCCTGGACCCGGAGCGGCCGGGCGAATGGATGGAGCCGATCGGCAAGCGGGGCTTGTTCCGCAAGGGCGGCAAGCTTCGCCGCCCGGTGATGGCGCTGAAGGAATTGAGAAGGAGACTATCCGAATGAGCAGTCTTGCAGGTCCCGACGAGGATCGTCCCAACGGCAAGGTGCCGGTCCCAGACGATGTGCAGGATGCGATCCGCACGCTGATCCGTTGGTCGGGCGACGATCCGGAACGCGAAGGCCTGCTCGACACCCCGGCGCGGGTCGCCCGGGCGTGGAAGGAATACTGCCTGGGTTACGACGAGGACCCCGCCTACCACCTGTCGCGCATCTTCGAGGAAGTGGGCGGCTATGACGAGGTCGTCCTGCTGAAGGACATCCCGTTCCAGTCGCACTGCGAGCATCACATGGCCCCGATCATCGGCAAGGCGGCCATCGCCTACCTGCCGCAGGACCATGTCGTCGGCATCTCCAAGCTGGCGCGGGTGATGCACGCCTATGCGCGACGGCTGCAGATCCAGGAGCGGCTGACCGCCGAAGTGGCGCAATGCATCTGGGACAACCTGAAGCCGCGCGGTGTCGCGGTGGTGATCGAAGCCAGCCACGCCTGCATGACCGCCCGCGGCGTTCGCACGCCCGGCGTCACCATGGTGACGAGCCGGATGATGGGAGCGTTCCTTGAGGACGATCGCAGCCGCAAGGAAGTCCTGAGCCTGATGGGGTACTGACAAGCCATCCCGGCAGGCCGGCACAAAATCCAATTTCGAGGCAATGAGCATGAGCAAGACACACAAGATCACCCTTTCCGAGGACGAGCTGGAAATCCTCGTCGACGCGCTCGACGCCGACAAGGAGGGCTATGTCGAAGCGGCGAAGGAAGCGCGCGGCAACAACCGCCGCGCCGAAGTGGCCACCTTCACCGAAGCCGCCGAACGCATCGAAGCGGTGCGCGGCCGGTTGCAGGCGCTGCTCGACTAAAGTGATTTCGAGGCACTCGTGGCGACGCCATGGATCCGGGAGACCGGCGGGAATCTTCCTGGCCCTGGTGGTCGAAGGACTGCTGATCCTTGTGATCCTGACGCTAGGCTCGTCGCTCTCGCCACGGGGGGATGACAAGGGGGACCAGACCCTGGTGCGGTTCAAGGCCGCGCCTGAACAATCCACGCGGGAAAACGCGCCGCAGGACGATACGACACCGGAAACCCGGCCTTCCAAGCAATCTCCGCCAAGAAAGCCGGAACCGACGCCTCCGCACCTTGCGGAGCCGCCTCGGGACCTTCCGTCACCGTCGCCGATCCGTCTTTCTCCCAAATCGCTGGCGGCGGCGGATGTGGCGATGAAGCCGCGCCCGACACCGCCAGCGGCAAGCCGGGGGCCGATGGGACCACCGGACACCGGGCCGCGCCCGTCCGATACGCCGCGCGTGTCGGGTTCGGGGCCGAACGGCGAGCCGCTCTATGCCGCGTCATGGTATCGCGAGCCTTATGACAGCGAACTGAGCGGATACCTGTCGACCGCGACCGAACCCGGCTGGGGCCTGATCGCCTGCCGCACCGCGCCGGATTTCCGGGTCGAGGACTGCGTCGCGATCGACGAATATCCCAGCGGATCGCGCATCGCGCGCTCCGTGCTGGCTGCCGCCTGGCAATTCCAGGTGCGTCCGCCCCGGATCGGAGGACAACTCAAGATCGGCGAATGGGTCCGCATCCGCATCGACTATGACTTGCGACGGCCATGACGCGGGCAACAGCCTTTTGACTTCGGATCACCCCACTTCGTCATTGCGACCCCGGACTTGATCCGGGGGAAGCAAGCGGGGGCGGTGACACGCCGCCCTGGATTGCCGCGCGACCTCCGGTCGCTCGCAATGACGACGCAATGACGAAGCAATATAAACCCAGAAATCGCTCTATCCTCTTGTCGAAGCACGATTTCCGAGCCGGCAGGTGATTCCACGTGCCTCGAAATCACTCTACCCGCCCCGCGTCACCGGAAGCAGCGCACCCGTGACTCCCCGCCCCGCCGGAGAGGCGAGGAACAGGATGACGTCGGCGATCGCGGCGGGCTGGACCCACTGCGAGGTGTCGGCGTCGGGCATGTCGGCGCGGTTGGTCGGGGTGTCGATGATGCTGGGCAGGATCGCGTTGACGGTCACGCTCTCGCCGCCCAGTTCCTCGGCCAGCGCCTCGGTCAGCTTGTGGACGCCGGCCTTCGATGCCGCGTAGGCGCCCATGCCCATGCCCGCCTTGACCGCGCCGCCCGCGCCGATGTTGACGATGCGGCCGCCGGAAGACTTCCTCAACGATGGCAGCGCCAGCTTGGTGATCGTCGCGGCCGTCACCAGGTTCATCGCGTGCATCCTGGCCCAGGTGTCGAGGCTGCCGCCGTCGAGCGTCTCCCAGGCGAAGCCGCCGGCGATGTTGACCAGCACATCGATCCCGCCATGCGCGGCGGTGACTTCGTCGAGCGCGGCCTGCGTGGCGGCGGCATCGGTCAGATCGATGCCGCCGATGTCGAGGGCGCCATCAAGGGGCGAGGGAGGCGAGGGGGCGAAGTCGATCCGCGCGACTTTGTCGCCCCGGCTTGCGAAGGCGGCCGAAACCGCTTGCCCCAGGACGCCGAAGCCTCCCGTTACGATGACCGACTGTGCCATGATGCCCCTTAGTTCTCCAAACGCCCTTGTTTTCCAAACGTATGGCCCACCTCGCCGCGACTGGCCTCACCTGTCGGTTCGGCAAGCCTCGCTTCCCTCCCGCAAGCGGGAGGGGTTTGGGGTGGGCGTCAGATCAGACCAGCTGGCCCAGCATGTAGTCGGCGCCGCTGACCTTGTACTCGCCCGGCGCCTCGACGTTGAGCTGCTCGACCGTGCCGTCGTTGACGATCATCGAGAAGCGCTGGCCGCGCTGGCCGAGGCCGTGGCCCGAACCGTCCATGGTCAAGCCGAGCGCCTGCGCGAACTCGCCGTTGCCATCGGCCAGCATGGTCACGTCCTGGCTGCCGTCGGCGCGGTTCCATGCGCCCATGACGAAGGCGTCGTTGACCGCGGTGCAGGCGATCTCGTCGATGCCCTTGGCCTTCAGGTCGGCGGCGCTCTCGACATAGCTCGGCAGGTGCTTGGCCGAGCAGGTCGGCGTGAACGCACCGGGGACCGAGAACAGCGCGACGCGCTTGCCCTTGAAATAATCGCTGGTCTGGACCGCTTCGGGCCCGCTCTCACCCACCTTCTTGAGCTGAACGTCGGGCAGCTTGTCTCCAACGGCGATGGTCATGGCGAAATCCTTTCTGGGGGGTGTGAATCGTTTCGGGGCAGATATAGGCGCTGGCGCCGCGCGGGCAATGGCAGATCGGGGGCAGATCGGGAGCAGGTCGCGGCCGCATGGCATATAAAGATATCTTTATATTTGCGCGCGGAGAGTCGAGCGGGTATGGCGAGCCTCGCATTTGCGCCGGCCGTCCAGGACCAGACGCGAAACCCCGTATTCAGGAGAAGTGACTTGGCCACCGTTGTCGACGCCGCGCCCAAACACGCAAACGATTATGCCATCGCGGATCTCGGGCTGGCCGAATTCGGCCGCGACGAAATCGCCATTGCAGAGACCGAGATGCCCGGCCTCATGGCCCTGCGTGCCGAATTCGGGGCCAGCAAGCCGCTCAGGGGCGCGCGCATCACCGGATCGTTGCACATGACGATCCAGACCGCCGTGCTGATCGAGACGCTGGTGGAGCTGGGCGCGGACGTGCGCTGGGCCACCTGCAACATCTATTCGACGCAGGATCATGCCGCCGCCGCCATCGCCGCCGCCGGCATCCCGGTCTTCGCCATCAAGGGCGAGAGCCTGGCCGATTACTGGGACTACGTCGGTTCGATCTTCGACTGGGCCAGCGACGAAAACCCCGACCGGACCGCCAACATGATCCTCGACGATGGCGGCGACGCCACCATGTTCGCGCTGTGGGGCGCGCGCGTGGAAGCCGGCGAGCCGCTGTTCGAGCCTTCGAATGCCGAAGAGATCGAGTTCGTCCGCGCGCTGAACAACTTCCTCAAGGCCAAGCCAGGCTACCTCAGCCGCTCGGTCAACGCCATCAAGGGCGTGTCGGAAGAGACCACCACGGGCGTCCACCGGCTCTACCAGATCGCCAAGGACGGCAAGCTGCCGTTCCCGGCGATCAACGTGAACGATTCGGTCACCAAGTCGAAGTTCGACAACCTCTACGGCTGCAAGGAATCGCTGGTCGACGCGATCCGCCGCGCCACCGACGTGATGCTGGCCGGCAAGGTGGCCTGCGTCGCCGGCTTCGGCGATGTCGGCAAGGGTTCGGCCGCCTCGCTGCGCCAGGGCGGCGCCCGCGTCATGGTCACCGAAATCGACCCGATCTGCGCGCTGCAAGCCGCGATGGAAGGCTATGAAGTCGTCACCATGGAAGAGGCGGTGACCCGCTGCGACATCTTCGTGACCGCGACCGGCAACGAGGACGTCATCACCGCCGATCACATGAAGGGGATGAAGGACAAGGCCATCGTCTGCAACATCGGCCACTTCGACTCCGAGATCCAGATCGCCGCGCTCGACAACTACCAGTGGAAGGAGATCAAGCCCGGCACCGATCTCGTCACGTTCCCGGATGGCAAGCAGATCATCGTGCTGGCCAAGGGCCGCCTGGTGAACCTGGGCTGCGCCACCGGGCACCCCAGCTTCGTGATGAGCTCCAGCTTCACCAACCAGGTGCTGGCGCAGATCGAACTGTTCGCCAAGTCCGACGACTACGAGAACCGCGTCTACGTCCTGCCCAAGCACCTCGACGAGAAAGTCGCCGCGCTGCACCTCGGCAAGCTCGGCGTGAAGCTGACCACGCTTTCGGACAAGCAGGCGAAATACATCGGTGTTTCCCAGCAGGGGCCGTTCAAGCCGGATCACTATCGGTACTGATCGGTTCGGGCTTGTCGTTGCTCCGCTTGCCCTCATCCAACATGACTTTACATTGCTTCGTCATTGCGAGGAGCGAAGCGACGAAGCAATCCAGCGCGGTGCGGCGCGGCCCTGGATTGCTTCCCCCGGATCAAGTCCGGGCTCGCAATGACGAAAGTGGGTCGATCGGGAGGCATCAGGCTCCAGCGGAGCTTGGATGAGGGCAAGCGGCGCCGCGACGCGGCCTCACCCCATTGTAATCCCGCCCCGCCAGCCGCATAGCCGGACGCGATGATGCTGGACCAGACCGCGCTGCTGCTGATCGGACTGCTGCTTGCGGCCTGGACGCTGGCGGCGGGCTGGGCGATCGTTTCGGCGCGAGCCCGGCAGCGGCGCGCCGAAGCGGTCCAGCGGCAGGCACGGCGGCTCTCCCGGATGATCGACGAGTCGCCGGCGCTCCCGCTCACCGTCAGGGCGGACGGCCGGATCGAGGCACCTCAACGATTGGCCAACTGGCTCGGTCTCGATCGCGTGCCGGAATATCTCAGCGAGCTCAGTGGCGAGGGCCGGGGCCTGACCGCGGGGCAGCTGTCGCAGCTCAGCGCGGCGGTTCTGCGCACCCAGAAGACCGCCGCGCCGTTCCAGCTGGTGGCGACCCCGCAAGGCTCTACGCGCAGCCTCGCGCTGCGCGGCCATCTCGCCGATCCGCAAGTCTCGCCCGGCGGGTCCGCGCTGGTCTGGGTGTTCGACTTCAGCGACAGCGAGAGCGAGCTGACCCAGCTGCGCGACGAGGCGGCGCGGGCGCGGGGCGATTTCACCGCACTGGTCTCGCTGATCGAAGCGGCGCCGATGCCGATGTGGTTTCGCGGGCCGGACGGCGTGCTGCGGCTGGTCAATTCGGCTTATGTCACGGCCGTCGGCGGGGCGAACGCCGAGCAAGTGGTAGAGGCCGGGACCGAACTGGTCGAGACGGTCGACGGACTCACCGCGCGGCAGGTCGCCCTGCAGGCGGCGGATCGGTCCATGCCGATCGAACGCATCGTCGCCGTCACCATCAAGGGCCAGCGGCGCGCGTTCCGGGTCAGCGACCTGCCGCTGGGAAGCGAGGGCGTGGCCGGATATGCGGTGGATATCGAGGATCTGGAGGAACTCAACCGCTCGTTCCGCGCCTTCCGCGACGCACAGCGGGCCATGCTCGATCACTTGTCGGCAGGCGTGGCGCAGTTCGATTCCCGGCGCCGGCTGACTTTCGCCAACCAGCCGTTCCAGCGCATCTTCGGCCTCTCGACAGCGGCGATGATCGACCCCCCGCCGTTCGAGCGGCTGCTGGACTCAGCGCGCGAAGGCGGGCGAGTCCCCGAAGTACGCAATTATCCCGAATGGCGCCGCGAACGGGCGACGTGGTTTTCGGCCAGCGAAACGCGCGAGGAAGCCTGGTCGCTGGGCGACGGCACCCACTTGCGCATCGTCGCGCAGCCGGTGCCGGACGGCGGGTTGCTCCTGATCGCCGAGGACCGCACCGAGCAGCTGCGCTTGTCCGCCATGCGCGACACTTTGCTGCGCACCAGGACGGCAACGTTCGACAGCCTGTTCGAATCGGTGGCGGTCTTCGCGCCGGACGGGCGGATGCAGCTGTGGAACCGCCGGTTCGCCGCGGACTGGGGCCTGGAGAGCGAGTTTCTCGACACCCATCCCCATGTCTCGGACATGCTCAAGAAAGTCGCCCCGCGCCTCGGGCGGCCGGCCAAGGTCGGCGCCATCGGCGACGTGGTCCGCGCCGCCACGCTCGACCGCAAGCAGACCGGCGGCCGCGCCGTTCTGACCGACGGGCGCACGCTGGAGTTCGCCGGCGTGCCGCTGCCCGATGGCAACGGCCTGCTCACCGTGCTCGACATCACCGATTCGGAAAAGGCGGCCGAAGCCCTGCGCGAACGCAACGCCGCGCTGGTCGAGGCCGATGCGGTCAAGACGCGGTTCCTCTCCAACATGAGCTACGAGCTGCGCACGCCGCTGACATCGATCGGCGGCTTCGCCGAGCTGCTGGAAGCGGGCGTCGGCGGCGAGCTTTCCGACAGCGGACGTGAATACGTCGCCGCGATCCTGACTTCGGTCGAGCGGCTGGGGGAGCACATCGAGAGCCTGCTCGACCTGTCGCAGAGCGAGGCCGGGCTGCTCCCGCTGGCCAGCGAGGACATCGCGCTGATGCCCTTCGCCACCGCCCTGGTGCAGGAGCGCAAGGCGCGGATCGCCGAGGCGAGGCTGACGCTCGATCTCCAGGGCGACAAGTCGGCGGGAAGCGTCATCGGCGACCGGCGGCGCCTGGCGCGCGCGATCGGCCACCTGCTCGACAACGCGATCGCCGCGACGCCGCCGGGCGGCCGCATCCTCGTGCAGGTCGGGCGGGAGACGACGAAGGAGGGGAGCCATGCCCGCATCGTCGTCTCGGACAACGGGCAGGGCATGGATGCCGCCAGCCTCGCAAGGGCGCTCGACGGGTTCAGGCTCGGGCGGGACGGCAAGACCGTGGAACGTCGCCAGGGCATCGGCCTCCCGCTCGCCAAGCAGCTGATCGAGGCCCACGGCGGGACGCTGCGGCTGCTGTCCGAACCCGGTGAAGGCACCGCCGCCATCGTCGACCTGCCGTGAGGCTGACGCTACCCGATCTCGCGGCGGTGCAAAGGCTTGGCAATGCCGTTGCAATGCGGTTGCAACCGGGCGACGTGGTGGCGCTTTCCGGCGGGCTCGGCGCCGGAAAAACGACGCTGGCGCGGGCGGTGATCGCCGCGCTCGGCCACACCGGCGAAGTTCCCTCCCCCAGTTTCGCGATCATCGAACTCTACGAGCCGCCCGCCGTTCGCCTGCCGCTGGTCCATGCCGATTTCTATCGCCTGTCCGATCCTCGCGAGGCGCAGGAGCTTGGCCTCGACGACTATCGGGACGGCGCGGCGCTGCTCGCCGAATGGCCAGAGCACGCCGGCGGTTTCGCATCCGAGCCCGGTTGCCTGTCGATCACGCTGGAAAATGCGGATGAGGGGCGGACGGCCATTGTCGAAGGCGGCCCGGATTGGCTAAGCCGCATGCCATGTCCGACATAGCGTCCGCAACTTTGCCTCAGGGCGTCGAAACATTCCTTGAAGCCGCCGGGTGGTCCGAAGCCGAGATCGAGCCGCTGGCCGGCGACGCCTCGTTCCGGCGCTATTTCCGCGTCCGGCGGGGCGCGAAATCGGCGATGCTGATGGACGCGCCGCCGCCGAACGAGAACCCGGGGCCGTTCCTGCGCGCCGCCCGCTGGTTGGACGGGAACGGCATCCGCGCCCCGCACATCTACGCCGCCGACGAAGCGCGCGGGCTGGTCCTGCTCGAGGACTTCGGCGAAGCGCGGATGCGCGACTACCTTGATCAGTGGCCGGAGGACGAGCGCGAAGTCTATCGCGCCGCGGTCGACGCCCTGCTGACCCTGCATCAGCTGCCGGCGGGCCCGTTCCTCGATTACAACATCGGCGAATATCAGCGCGAAGCGCGGCTTCTGATCGACTGGTACTGCCGCGCGCAGAACCTCCACGTCGATGGCGAGGGATACGTCGCGGCGTGGGAGCAGGTGCTGACCGAGGTATTGCCGGGGCAGCGCCCGCCGGTGACGGTGCTGCGGGACTATCACGCCGAGAACATCATGCTGCTCGATTCGCTGCACAAGCAGGGCGTGCTCGATTTCCAGGACGCCCTGATCGGCCATCCCGCATACGATCTGGTATCCCTGCTGCAGGATGCCAGGCGTGACGTCTCGGCCGATCTGGAAGGTGAGATGTTCGACCACTATCTTTCGAAATCCGGCCGCGATCCGGCGGCCTTCCTGGCCGACTACGCAAGGCTCGGGGCGCAGCGCAACGCCAAGATCGTGGGCATCTTCGTGCGACTGTGGAAGCGGGACGGCAAGCCGCGCTATCTCGACCTGATCCCTCGCGTCTGGGGCCTTCTGGAGCGCGACCTGACGCACCCGGCGCTGAGGCCGGTGGCCGCGTGGTTCGACCGCAATATCCCGGCGGAGCTGCGTGAGGCCGGCGGTGGCGGCTTTCCCGTATGACCGGACTTGCAAGCGACACGGCGATGGTCCTCGCCGCGGGCCTGGGAAAGCGGATGCGTCCGCTCACCGCGGCGCAGCCCAAGCCGCTGGTGCGCGTTGCCGGCAAGGCGCTGATCGACCACAGCCTTGACCAGCTGGAAGCGGCGGGCGTCGCCAACGCCGTGGTCAACGTCCACTACCTTGCGGACGCGCTCGAAGCGCATCTGGCTTCGCGGCGAAGCGGACCAGCCACGACGATATCGGACGAACGCGACCGCCTGCTGGAAACCGGCGGCGGCATGACCCGCGCCTTGCCGCACTTGCCCGATCCCTTTTTCTGCCTCAACAGCGACAATATCTGGGTCGACGGGCCCCGCGATGTCTTCGCCGAGCTATCGGCCGCGTGGCGGCCCGATCGCATGGACGCGCTGCTGTTGCTGGTGCCGCATGCCCGTGCGCTCAACTATCGCGGCAAAGGCGATTTCCATCTCGATCCAGAGGGGCGGATATCTCGCCGACGCTCGGGACGGATCGCGCCCTTCATCTTCACCGGCATCCAGCTCGTATCGCACCGCCTGATGCGCGACACGCCGGAGGGACCGTTCTCGACCATGGTGCTGTGGGAGCGCGCCATTGCCGAAGGGCGTCTTTACGGCATCTCGCACAATGGCCTGTGGTACGAAGTGGGCGAGCCGCATGCCATCGCGCCGACCGAGGCCGCCCTGGCGCGTGGCTGAGCAGGCCCAGAACGAGGGTAGGGGGCCCCAGATCTATTCGATCGCCGCGCACCGCGGTTTCGCCGACGCCCTCGTCGCCGGACTGATCCCACGCTACGCGGATGCCGACCTCGGCCTCGCTCGGCTTACCCTCCTGCTGCCGAGCCGGCGCGCGGCGCGGACGGTGACCGAAGCATTCGTCCGGCTCGCGGGTGACGGCAGTCTACTGCCGCGTCTGGTCGTCGTCGGCGATCTCGATCTGGACGAGACACTCGGCCCGCTGCTGGACCCGCTTGGGGCCGGAGCGGATATCCCGCCCGCCGCCGATCCCACCCGGCGGTGGCTGCGCCTGGCCGGGCATCTGCGCGCGGTCGAGGGCGATAAGGCGTCGAAAGGTGCCGCGCTCCTGCGTCAGGCGTTCGAGATCGGCCGAACGATGGACCGGTTGCTGGTCGAAGGAATTGGTCCCGAGGATCTGCTGTCCGACCATGTCGTGGGCGTGATAGGCGAGCTGGCGGACCATTGGCGGGAGAGCACGCGGACGTTCCTGCGAGTGCAGGCCCACTGGCTTGCGGAACTGGCCGAACGGGGCGAAGTGGACGTGCCGCAACGGCGGAACCTGTTGTTCGCCCATGCCGCGCGGCGATGGAAGGAACAGCCGCCCGATCACCCTGTCGTGGCTGCCGGGGTGACCAGCGCATCGCCAGCGCTTGCCCGGCTGCTCCGCGTGGTTTCAGAAATGCCGAAAGGCGCGGTGATCCTGCCGGACCTGGACCTCTCTCTGGCGCCGGACGTGTGGGCGGAACTGGGCGTCGCCGGAGCGCCCTCGACGCCCGACGAGCCGCCGTTCGGAGCGAACGACGCGGTCACGCACCCGCAATACCACCTGAAGCTGCTGCTCAACCGGCTGGGCATCTCGCGCGATGAAGTTCGCCCATGGCACCGCGCCGGTCTGTCCGCCGCGTCGCCGCAGCGCAGTCGCGCGGTCTCGAACCTGTTCCTGCCGCCCAAGGCGTCGGCCCGCTGGGTAGACCTCCCGGCCGAGCAGCGCCGCCTCGGCGGAGTCAGGCTGATGGAAAGCGCGCATCCCGGCGAGGAAGCGCAGGCGGTCGCGCTCCTGATCCGGGAAGCGTTGGAGGAGCCGGAGCGGCGCGTCGCTTTCGTGACGCCCGACCGGAGCCTTGCGGCGAGGGTGACGGCGCAATTGCGCCGCTGGAAGATCGAGGCCGACGACACTGCGGGGATTCCGCTGTCGCGGACCGCCGCGGGGCGGCTCAAGGTGCTGCTCGCCGAAGTGATGGCGCACGATGCCGCACCGGTGCCGCTGATCGCGCTGCTGACGCATCCGCTGGTGCGAGCGGGCGACGGCCGCGCTGACTGGCTCGACAATGCCCGCCGCTTCGAGCTTGCGCTGCGCGGGCCGCGACCGGGGCCGGGGCTGGCGCCATTGCGGGAGATCGCTGCCCTGGCCGGGCTGAGCGCCTGGTGGAGCGAAGCGGAGGCCCTGCTGGCACCGCTGATGTCGCTTGGTGACGATACCCCACTGGTCGAGATGATCGACGTGACGGCGCAGGCCGGCGAGGGACTGTGCGGCGATCGACTCTGGGCCGGAGAAGACGGACGCTGCCTCTCCGCGCTGGTGGAAGATCTGCGCGAGGCGTCGCGGCAATCGGACACCCGCCTTGGCTCCAGGGAATTCTACCCGGTGCTGCGCGATGCGATGGAGCGCATCGCGGTCCGTCCGTCATGGGGAGGGCATCCGCGAGTCGCCATCTACGGCTTGCTCGAATCGCGCATGAGCCGCGCCGACATGGTGATCTGCGGCGGGCTGACCGAAGGCACCTGGCCGCCGCGCCCCGCCGCCGACGGCCTGGTGCCGCCGGCCGTCCTGCGAGCCCTGGGCATACCGGGAGCGGACTTTCGCATCGGCCTTGCCGCGCACGACCTCGTCGCCGCACTGGGCGCGCCGAGCGTGGTGCTAAGCTGGGCCAACCGCGACGAGGGCGGGCCGGTGATCCCTTCGCGCTTCGTGCTGCGCGTCAAGGCGATGCTGGGAGAGTTGGCGACACGTCACGTCGAAAGCGACGCGGTACGGCTTGCGCGGTCCATCGACGAGGCCGCCGCCGAAGAACCGCACCCGCGACCCAAGCCCGCTCCGACCGCCAAGCAACGCAAGGTCGACATCTCGGTGACCGGTCTCGACCGCTTACGCAGCGATCCATACCAGTTCTACGCCGGTTCCATCCTGAAACTGCGCGCACTCGATCCGCTGGACGCGGAGCCCAGCGCCGCTTGGAAGGGTATGGCGGTGCACGCGATCCTCGATGCGTGGCACAAGGCGGGCGGGGAAACCGGCGAGCTTCTGCCCACCGCAAGGCGTGAACTCGATGCGATGAACGCGCATCCCCTGATGCGGGCGCTGTGGCGGCCGCGACTGATCGCCGCGCTCGAGTGGATCGACGCGGAAGTCACCCGACTGCGTGGCGAGGGCCGCCGCGTGATCGCCACCGAAGTCAAGGGCGACATGCTGGTCCAGGGCGTGCGTATCCACGGTCGCGCGGACCGCATCGACCGCTTGCCCGACGGCAGCCTGGCCGTGGTCGACTACAAGACCGGCAAGCCGCCTTCGCGCGACATGGTCAAGCGCGGCTACTCGCTCCAGCTCGGGCTGATCGGGCTTATCGCGACAGCCGGAGGTTTCGAAGGGCTCGGCGGGGCGGCGCAGGAATTCGAATACTGGTCGCTGGCGAAGAACCAGAGGACGGGCGATTTCGGCTACGTCGAAAGCCCGTTCAGGACCGCACGCGCGGACGGCATCCTCAAGGAGGAGCTCCTCGACAGGACCGCCGAATATCTTGACGACGCCATCGGCCGGTGGATCCTTGGCAGCGATCCGTTCACCGCCCGGCTCGTGCCCGATCTCGCCGTCTACAACGACTACGACCAGTTGATGCGCCTCGATGAATGGCTGCCCAGGCTGACGCGCGAGGAGGCGGAGGAAGCATGAGCGGCGGCGCGCCGGACAAGGTCCATCCGCTGCACGGCAACCAGATGCGCGCGGTCGCGCCGGACGAGACCGTGTGGCTTTCCGCATCGGCTGGGACGGGAAAGACCCAGGTGCTGTCCGCGCGCGTCTTGCGGCTCTTACTGCAACCAGGGGTCACGCCGTCGCAGATCCTGTGCCTGACATTCACCAAGGCCGGCGCCACCGAAATGGCGGCGCGGATCAACGACAAGCTGGCGCGCTGGGTTCGACTCGACGATCCCCGTCTGGCGAAGGAACTCGACGCCATCGGAGCCGACATCGGCCCCGACTCGCTGGCGCGCGCCCGCACACTGTTCGCGGCCGTGCTCGATTGCCCCGGCGGCGGTCTGCGGATCGACACCATTCATGCGTTCTCACAATGGCTGCTCGCGGCGTTTCCACATGAGGCCGATCTGGTGCCCGGCACCCGGCCGATGGAGGACCGCGAGCGCACGCTGCTTGCCCGGCAAGTGCTCGCCGACCTCTTGATCGAAGCGCAGAACGATTCTCGGGGCGGTCCCCTTCTGCTCGACGCGGTCGCGAACCTTTCGCTGCGGATGGGGCCTGAGCAAGTCGAGAATTGGCTGCTGCGCTGTGCCGAGGCGCGCGAGGCATGGTTCGGTCCAGGGAGCTGGCGGGAGCCGATGCGGCCGCGGGTGCTACGGCTGCTGGGTCTGCCGAGCGACGCCGAGCATGCACATGTCGCCGTTATGTGCAGTGACGACGTGTTCGATGTGGCGTCGCTGCGGCGGTGCATGGAGGCCAACCGGCAATGGGGCACCAAGACCGGTCTCGAAGCCGCAGCGATCATCGCCGATTGGATGGCAGGCGATCGAAGGGCAGAAGCGCTCGAAGTCTTGCGCGGCGTATTTATGACCCAGAAGGGCGAGCCCAGATCCAGCACCGCTCAAGGCAAGATCGATCCGGATTACTCTTCCTGTTGCGACCGCGTGATCGCCTGTATCGAGAAAGCCCTCGAAACGCAGGCCCTCCTGATGCTCACGGACTGGCTGGTCCCTTCGCTGCGGCTCGGGCGGGCCTTTGCGGTCGCGTGGGACGAGGCCAAGCATCGCGAGGGGGTGATCGACTTCGACGACCAGATTCGCCGCGCCGCGGCCCTGCTAGGCACTTCCTCCCTGTCCGAGTGGATCCGCTACAAGCTCGACCGGCGTTTCGATCATGTGCTGATCGACGAGGCGCAGGACACCAACGCCGCGCAATGGCGGATCATCGACGCGCTGACCGGTGACTTTTTCGCAGGGTCCGGCCAGCATCGCGGCGATGTGATGCGCACTCTCTTCGTGGTGGGTGACTACAAACAGGCGATCTTTCGCTTCCAGGGCACCAGCCCCGAGAACTTCCGCAGCGCCCGTGACCGTGTGCGCGATCAGATGTTCAGCGTGGCCGAGAATGCGCTGGTGGCTCGCAGCGATACCCGCCCGCGTCCCTTGCGCGAGTACGGCCTCGACCGATCCTTCCGTACGGCGCAGCCGGTGCTCGATTTCGTCGATCAGGCCATCGCCGGGATCGGGCCGGAGAATTTCGGCCTCGACAAGCTTCCCGACACGCACGTCGGCGAGCAACGGCCCGGCTATGTCGGACTATGGCGCCCGATCGGCGCGGCAAGCGACGACGTGGACGGGGACGCGTCGGAAGGAGATCCGGGCTGGCTGTCCGGCACCGACCGCGAGCTGGCCGAACGTATCGCGCTTCAGATCAAGGTCTGGACCGACCCGGAGGGCGAGGGATTCCGGTTGGTCAAAGGCCAAATACGACGAGCCACGGCCGGCGACGTCATGGTGCTGGTCCGAAAGCGCCGCGAACTCGCAGGGCTTATCGTCGCGCGGCTCCACGCCCATAAAGTGCCGGTGGCGGGGGTAGACCGGCTGCGGCTGGGAGCCCCGCTTGCGGTCAAGGACCTGATGGCGGCGCTGCGATTTGCCGCGCAACCGCTCGACGACCTCAATCTCGCCGCGCTGCTGGTCTCTCCGCTGATTGGCTGGAGCCAGCAGCAATTGCTCGACCACGGCTGGCGTGAGCGCGGCCGCTTGTGGAGCCACCTGCGCACGATATCGGACCCGCTCGTTGCCCGCACGCTGGACCAACTCGGCGGGCTGCTGGCGCTCGCAGACTACGAGCCGCCGCAGCAATTGCTCCACTGGCTGCTGGTGGGCCCGTGGCAGGGACGCCGAAAACTGGTCGCGAGGCTGGGGCGCGAGGCGAACGATCCGATCGACGAGTTGCTCAATGCCGCTCACGCCTACGCGACCGGCGCCACGCCAAGCCTGGCCGGGTTCATCAACTGGTTCGATGCGGGCGAGGGGGAGCTTAAGCGCGACGCGGAAACCGGCGGAGGATTCGTCCGGGTGATGACGGTGCATGGGTCGAAAGGGCTCCAGGCACCGATCGTCGTCCTGGCCGACGCGACCGGCAATCCGGACGCCGCGCGACCTTCGGGCATCGACCTTCCCGATCCGCCCGTCCGTCCTGGCGGGCCGGTCGATCGCGCCATACCCTTGCCGCCGCTACGCAAGGATGAGCGCCGGGGCCGCATCTCGGAACAGGCCGCACTCGATGACACGGCCGAGGCGCAAGAGCACTGGCGCCTGCTCTACGTGGCGATGACCCGCGCCGAGGAAGCACTCTTCATCGGCGGCGCTCTGGGACCGCGCGACCGGGGGGAGCCGGCGGAGAATTCCTGGTACGCGAAGCTGCGCGCGCTGTTTCCCACGGAAGCGGAGCTTGCCGATCCGATCTGGTCGGGAAGGCTGGACCATGGCGATCCGCCGCAGACTCTGCCGCCGGAACCCCTCGCCGCAAGATCGGGAGCGCCGCAACGGGCGCTGGACGAGCCTTTGCCGCCGTGGCTGGCCCGCGAGCCCGCGGCAGAACCACGTCCCTCACGGCCATTGGCGCCATCGTCTCTCGGCGAAGAGCAGGCGCCTGACCCGCCCTATCCGCCCGGTGCCGGGGGAGCGGCGGCGAAGCGGGGCACGTTGGCACACAAGCTGCTCGAGCGGCTGCCCCAGATACCTCCGGAGACCAGGCGAGAGGCAGCGACGCGGTGGCTGGAGCGCAATGCCGCGAACATGCCCGCGAACGAGCGTGATGCGATCCTTACCGATGTGCTGAAGGTCATCGCAGACCCGGCCTGGGCCGAGCTGTTCTCACCCGACGCACTGGCCGAAGTCCCGATTGCGGCGACGCTCGGCGACCGCGTCATCGCCGGGACGATCGACCGGCTGCTGGTCGAGCCGGACCGTGTGCTGATCGTCGACTTCAAGACCGCGCGCCGTCCGCCGGAGTCCGTACACCAGATACCCCGCGCGATCTTGCGGCAGATGGCCGCATATGCCGCCGCGCTGGAGCGGATCTATCCGGGCAGGCGGGTGGAAGCCGCTGTGCTCTACACCGCCGCGCCCCGGCTCATCGCCTTGACGGACGCGTTGCTGGACGAGCACAAGCGTGCCTTGGCGCAGGTACAGTAAAGCTATGACCCGGCGCCGTTGCCAACCGCCCCGGGAAACCTAAATTGGCGGCAAGAATTATGCCGAGACAACCGAAGGAGTTCATTCGATGCCCACCAAAGCCGTTACCGATGCCAGCTTCGAGAGCGACGTCCTGCAATCGGACAAGCCCGTTCTGGTGGATTTCTGGGCGGACTGGTGTGGCCCGTGCAAGATGATCGGCCCGGCACTGGAAGAAATCAGCGAGGAACTTGCCGACAAGGTGACGATCGCCAAGATGGACATCGTCGAGAACACCGACGTGCCCGGCCAGATCGGCGTGCAATCGATCCCGCTGATGGTTCTGTTCAAGGACGGCAAGGCCGTCGCCCAGAAACTCGGCGCGGCCCCCAAGAGCCAGCTGAAGGGCTGGCTGGAGAGCGTACTCTAGATTTCCGCCATCCTTGCCGCCAGCTCTTCCCAAAGCTGCGGCGTCGCGGCGGCGATCAGGCCCGCGCGCGCGTGATCGTCGGGCCGGTATTCCGACCCGTCCAGACGCGCTGCCCGCCCGCCCGCTTCGTTGAGAAACAACGCGCCGGCGGCGTGGTCCCAAGGCAAGGTGCGCTCCACGATGGCGACGTCGTTCAGGCCCAGCGCCACGCGCGGGTACTGCTCGGCGGCGCAGCGCGGAATGTCTACCAAGGTGTAGTACGGCGCGATGTGCGCCTTGACGGCCTCGCGCTTCGCCGGGTCCATGTAGATCAGGGATATCGCGGCGACCGGCGGGCTGGCGCCGCTGCCGTGCGACACGACGGGCTCTGAGTCCACATATGCGCCGCCGCCCTTTGCGGCATGACAGAACCGGCCTGACAGGCAGTCGAGGATCCACCCGCCGACCGTCTCGCCCTTGTGGGCGAGCGCGACGAGCACGCCGAAAGGCGGCTTGCCGGACGCGAAGTTGTTGGTGCCGTCGAGAGGATCGACGATCCAGCATAAGTCGTCGCCCAGCCGCTCTAGCAGGGACAGGTCGGCATGGACTCCTTCCTCGCCGACAATCGTCGCCTCGGGCAGAATCGCGGCCAACCGATTCATGAGGATCCGCTCGCTGTCGTGGTCGGCGACGGTGACCACGTCATCCGCGGCCTTCGCCAGGATCTCGCCCTCGGCCAGCGACTGGTAACGCGGCAGGATCGCGCGTTCCGAAACCTCGCGCATGGCGGCTTCGACCGCGGCGGTCAGAGCCGCATCGATCAACTCCGGTAATCCGCGTTGATGGAAATGTAGCCGTGGGTGAGATCGCAGGTCCATACCGTGGCGCTGCCTTGACCCAACCCAAGATCCACTTGAACGGTGATCTCCCGGCCCTTGAGGTGCGCCGCAACGGGAGCCTCATCGTAATCGGCCAGCGGCAGGCCATCGCGTGCCGCCCAGGTTCCGCCGAAGCCGATCGACAGCTTGTCGCGATCGGCGGGCTCGCCGGCCTTGCCCACCGCCATGACGATGCGGCCCCAGTTGGCGTCCTCGCCGGCAACGGCGGTCTTGACCAGTGGCGAGTTGGCGATGGCGAGCCCGACCCGCCGCGCGCTCTCGTCCGAGACCGCGCCCGTCACGCCGACTTCGATGAACTTGTGCGCGCCTTCTCCATCCTTGACCACGAGGTGGGCGAGTTGGAGGCACACATCCTTCAGCGCGGCGGCGAAAGCGTCGGCACCGGGGTCGTCGAAGGAGGCCAGCGGCGCATTTCCGGCCTTGCCGGTGGCGAATGCCAGCACGGTGTCACTGGTCGATGTGTCGGAGTCCACGGTTATGCAGCTGAACGTGGTGAGGTTGGCGGTGGAAAGGCACTGCTGCAAGAACGGCGGATCGACCGCCGCGTCGGTGAAAACGTAGCCCAGCATTGTCGCCATGTCCGGCGCTATCATGCCGCTGCCCTTGATGATGCCGGCCAGGGTCACGGTCCGGCCGCCGACCACCGCTTGAGCAAACGCGCCTTTCGCGAACGTGTCGGTCGTGCCGATCGTGTTGGCGGCGTCTTCCCAGGAACACGGCTCGGCAGCGAGTGCAGCCGCCACGCCCTCACGCGCCTTTTCCTTGGGCAGCGGCACGCCGATGACGCCGGTCGACGACACGAAGACCTGCTCGGCCGGGCACCCGAGATGGTCCGCCACCTGGCCCATGATCTGCTCCACGGCCTCGCGGCCGCGATAGCCGGTGAAGGCGTTGGAATTACCGGCGTTGACCACCAGTGCGCGAGCAAGGCCTCGCGCAACGTTCTCCCGCCCCAGTTCGACCTCGGTCGAGCAGCAGACATTGCGGGTGAACACGCCGGCGACCGCCGTGCCCTCCCCTAATTCAACATAAGTCAGGTCGCAGCGGCCCCAGTCCTTGTAACCGGCGCGAGCGACGCGGGGGGTAACGCCGGCGATTGGCGGCATCTGCGGAAACGGCGTGGCGAGCGGTGAGACAGCGTCGGACATGACCGGCGACTAGCGCGCTGTCCGGCGGGGTCAAGCGGTAGAGATCGCGGTCGCGCTCAACGGTTTGGTCTGCCAGCTCTTACGGCTCCTGGATTCGAGCAAGGGTCGCCACTAGCTGCGCGACGACAAGCGCATCTGCAATCGCCGCGACCGCCGCAGCCGACCCATCTGGGCGATGGCGGGTTGCTCAAGATCGGCTCCTCGAAGCCACCCCGCCACCGCATGGCGAACCAACCGATAAGACAGCTCTTCGCGCGCTATGGACTTTGCCGGCAAAGTCCCTAACTGCGATGGCGAAATGACCCGCCTGCTCCTGACCTTGCTCGCCCTATTGACGGGTCTCGCCACGCAGATAGGCCCGTCACAGGCGCGTGGAGCGGATACAGAGATCGGCGCTTTGGCCAGCGCCGTTTCAGGGCAGAGGCGCAGCCCGATGGCAACTTTCGCCGCCGTTCCCGTTCCTCAAGTCATCTTGCGAATTCCTGAAAGCCGTGAGCCGCTTCGCACACGGCAAGCGCCGCCGCGTCCCACCATACTGGCAGGCATCGACCGCGCCCACGAATAGCTGCTGAAGGACCGTGCATACCGCGCGGGAGTTCATCGCATCAGCTATTCATCTTTCAGGAAAAATTTGTCATGCTCGGGGCAATCGCCAAGACCCTTTTCGGTTCGTCCAACGACCGCTACGTCAAATCGCTCGACAAGATCGTCGCCCGCGTCAACGCCTTCGAGGCGGAGATCGCCGCGCTGAATGACGACGAACTTGCCGAACAGACCACCAAACTGCGGCACCAGCTTTCGGAAGGGGCGACGCTGGACGACGTGCTGCCCGAAGCCTTCGCCACCGTGCGCGAGGCGGGCAAGCGCATCATGGGGATGCGCCACTTCGACACCCAGCTGATCGGCGGCATCGTGCTCCATCGCGGCGAGATCGCCGAGATGAAGACGGGGGAGGGCAAGACCCTGGTGGCCACCCTGGCGGTCTACCTCAACGCACTGGAAGGCAAGGGCGTCCACGTTGTCACCGTGAACGACTATCTCGCCCGCCGCGATGCCGAATGGATGGGCCAGATCTACCGCTTCCTCGGCATGACCGTCGGCGTGATCGTGCCGAACCTCGGTGAATATCAGCGGCGCGAGGCGTACCACTCGGACATCACTTACGGCACCAACAACGAGTTCGGCTTCGATTACCTGCGCGACAACATGAAGCATGAGCGCAGCCAGATGGTGCAGCGCCCCTTCAACTACGCGATCGTCGACGAGGTGGACTCGATCCTGATCGACGAGGCGCGGACGCCGCTGATCATCTCCGGCCCCACGGACGACAAGTCCGATCTCTACATAGCGGTCGATGCCATCGTGAAGCGGCTGGTGGAAGAAGACTACGAGAAGGACGAGAAGTCCAAGAATATCTCTCTGACCGAGGACGGGGTCGAGAAAGCCGAGCGCATGCTGGAGACAGAGGGCCTGCTGATCGGCTCCAACCTCTACGACATCGAGAACACGCAGGTCGTCCACCACCTCGACCAGGCGCTGAAGGCGAACGTCATGTTCCGCCGCGACATCGACTACATCGTCAAGGACGGCAAGGTCGTGATCATCGACGAGTTCACCGGCCGCATGATGGACGGGCGCCGCTGGTCCAACGGCTTGCACCAGGCGGTCGAGGCGAAGGAAGGTGTACAGATCGAGCCCGAGAACCAGACGATGGCCTCGATCACCTTCCAGAACTACTTCCGCATGTATCCCAAGCTTTCGGGCATGACCGGCACCGCCGCCACCGAGGCTGCGGAATTCTATGACATCTACAAAGTCAACGTCGTAAGCATACCCACCAACGTGCCGGTGCGGCGCATGGATGAGGAAGACGAGTTCTACAAGAACACCGCCGACAAGTTCCAGGCCATCGCGAAACTAATCAAGGAGCGGTACGACACGGGACAACCGGTGCTGGTCGGCACGGTCTCGATCGAGAAGTCGGAAATGCTGTCCAATTATCTCAACGAGGAGGGGGTGAAGCACAACGTGCTCAATGCCCGTTTCCACGAGATGGAAGCGCACATCGTGGCGCAGGCTGGGCGACTGGGCGCGGTGACGATCGCCACCAATATGGCCGGGCGTGGCACCGACATCCAGCTGGGCGGCAACATCGAGTTCCGCGTTGAGGACGAGTTGAAGGACATGGCCGAAGGGCCCGATCGCGACGCGGCTGCCGAACGCATCGCTGCTCAAGTCGCCGAGGAGAAGCGCCAGGTACTCGACGCCGGCGGGCTCTGCGTGATCGGCACCGAACGGCACGAGAGCCGCCGCATCGACAACCAGCTGCGCGGCCGTTCGGGCCGTCAGGGTGACCCCGGCATGTCGAAGTTCTACCTCTGCCTTGAGGACGACCTGCTGCGCATTTTCGGGCCGGATACGCTGTTCGCGCGGATGATGAACTCCAACCTTGCCGATGGCGAAGCGATCGGTTCCAAGTGGCTTTCAAAGGCCATAGAAACGGCACAGAAGAAGGTAGAAGCGCGCAATTACGAGGTGCGCAAGCAAGTCGTCGAATACGATGACGTGATGAACGACCAGCGCAAGGTGATCTATGAACAGCGCTCCGACATCATGGATTCCGAGACGGTGGGCGATCTGGTGATCGACATGCGCCACGACACGGTCAACACCATAGTCGCCGACGCTTGCCCTCCGGGCTCGTACCCCGAGCATTGGGACGGCGAGGCGCTCAAGGTCCGTTCGCGCGAAGTGCTCGGTATCGAGCCGCCGCTCGACGCCTGGATGACGGAGGACGGGGTCGAGCCCGATGTGATCGAGGAGCGCATGACCGAGTTGGCCGACGCGCACGTGGAAGCCAAGATCGGCGAGGATGGCGAGATTTGGCGGCAGGTCGAGAAGAGCGTCTTGCTCGATCGGCTGGACCACCACTGGAAGGAACACCTCGCGACGCTGGACGCGCTGCGCCAGGTCGTGTTCCTGCGGGCCTACGCGCAGAAGCAGCCGATCAACGAGTACAAGCGCGAGGCTTTCACGCTGTTCGAGCGTATGCTGGAGACCATCCGCGAGGATGTCACCCGGATACTTTCAACGAGCGAGCTCCAGATCGGCCGTTCGGAAGAGACCCAGCTGCCGGAGCTTCCTGATTTCCTGACGGCGCACATCGATCCGTTCACCGGCGAAGACAACTCGGCCGATGGCGATGGCTCGCACGGGCGCGAGGCGCTGTTCGGAACGCTGGCGGGAAGCCCGTTCGCCGAAGCCGGTCCCGGTGGAGCGGCGACCCACGATCCTTACGCGGACCTGGGTCTCAGCCGTAATGCGGCTTGCCCCTGCGGCTCCGGCAAGAAGTACAAGCACTGCCACGGCGCGCTGGTGTAGCGATCGAGTGACGCGCCGCAAATAGCGGGCGCCGAACCCGCAGGGGAGGAAGCCGTGTCACGACTGGAAGCCGACGTGCGCAGGTTGCTCGATATCGAAGAGATCAAGGCGCTCAAGTATCGCTATTGCCGCCACAACGATGGGGGCTGGCCCGATCAGCCCACATCGCATCAGGGGCCTTCCGCCGACCTTTTCATCGAGAATGGCGTGTGGGATGGGCGCCCGGTGCTTCCGCTGGCCGAAGGGCGGGAAGAAATCCGCCGGCTTTTCGATCGCTTTTCCTCGCTTTTCGTGATGGCCTATCACACCGTTACCAACCCGATTATCGAGATCGATGGCGACGATGCATGGGCGCACTGGCACATCATATCGGCGAGCGAAGTCACCAGCGGCAGGGCTTCGCTCAGCATCAGCAGTTACGACGACGAATATGTCCGGACCGACGCGGGATGGCGGTTCAAGCGCATCCGCCTCGTCACCGGACGTTCGACGAAACTGCCGGAGGGCTGGCGGGGGCCACGGAGTTAGCGGCGGCCGGGACGCGGGCGCTCAGGCAACGAACTCGAACATGACGCCGAGGTTGGCATGGGCCGGAATGGCGATGCCGCCGGGCGACGAGCCATCGATGACCTCTATGCCCCGCTCTTGCAGGAACGCCCGGGTCTGATCGACGTCCTTCACGTGATACACCGTCGAGCGGATGCCCTGGCCGTACCGCCGGAGATGATCGGCAAGTCCGCCGGCTTCCGTGGCGGCAAGCAGCTCGATATCCGAGTCCCCGACACGGAAACCGCGCGCCCGCGCGGCGATATGGGGGCGATCCTCCTCATAGGACTGTTCGGTATCGAAGAAGGTGAGGATAAAGCGCGTCGCCGCCTCCAGATCGTGGACGGCCAGGGTGTAGGCCTTCTGTCCCGCCATTCCGCCGGGCTGGTCTCGCCAGTAATCGGGCTTGCCCAATTTCCTGCCTGAAGTCGGCCAGACACGCTCCGCCCAGGGATCGCTGTAGAACTCGAAGGACATGCCCAGGGTGTCTTCGGGGTGCGTGTGAACCGCGATGCCGATGTCGCGCACGATGCGGATACCCATATCGGCGATGACCTTGCGGACGTGATCCATGTCTGCGGCGTACTCGATGCCGAGATAGTGCGCGCCATAGCGACTGATCAGCAGGAACTCTCCGGGCACGAACAGCTCGTACATCGCGCCCCCGATGTCGATCAGTCCGGCGTGGAACGTTTCCCGCGGGATGTCCTGCAAGAACACGGCGCCAAACACCGCCTCGAAATGCGCCACGCTCGCGTCGAAGTCCTCCAGCACGATGTTCATGTGGTTGACCGCACTGGGACGGATACCTCTGGCCATTCCTCTATTCTCCTCATCCTTTCGAGCAGCGATGGCCCGTTTGCGCCGCGCGGTCCATGCCCCGAACGGATATTTCAGTTGTGATCGGCGCTCGCGTTGCGCTTTACTGCGCCGGACGCGATGGCGAGCGGCGAGGACGGGAGAGAAGATGGTAAAGCTGATCTGGCTGCTGGTGCGACTTCCGCATATCTCGCCCGAGCAGTTTCGCGAACACTATGAGAATGTTCATTCCAAGCTGGGCAAGAAGCACCTTGGCCATCTGATGAGCGGATATGTCCGCAATTTTCCGTCGGATGTCAGAGGCACCAGTACGACCGGGAACAGCCCACCGGTCGACTGGCCCTACGATTGCATCGCCGAATGGCACTTGCCCGACGAGGCGGCGCTAGCGCAAGTATGGCAGACGCTGAGCGAGCCCGACGTCGCCGCAGAATTCCGCGCCGACGAGCCCAACTTCCTCGATCTCACCCGCACCGTCCTCGTCACCTGCCGCGAAGGCGACGTGATCGACAACGGAACCGTGCTTGCGGCCGGGGAGCAGGCGGCTCCCGTCGTCGGCCGATAGAAGGCGTCCGCTCAGGAAGGTGCACGGTCAGGAAGCGGCTTCCTGAGGGGGGCGGGCGAGAGAGCCAGGAAGCCCAGGACCATGGCAAGCAGGCTCAGCATCGCGGCTCGGGCACCGGCGTTCTGCCCGAGCTTGAACTGCTGCTGGAAGGCGGCGTGCCCGGTGGCTCGCCGCCGCCGATGTACCTGCCGACATATATCCGCCATCCTGGATCAGGTGCGAATACGGTCGGGACCTGACGGATTTTTGGCCGCACCGCGGTGGCGCCACCGGGCAGCATGGGTTCGTTTCGGAACCTCATCGCCATCTCCGGGTTTCGACCTTCAGGAGAGCTGGCGCTGGAGACGTGCCATGGCCGTTATCAAGTTCGTTGCCACGATGAGCGGCTGTGCGCTACTGGGGTCATTGTTCGCCGCTTCGGTGCCCACCGCGATGCGGATGGCAGAGCCGCAATGGTGGCAGACTGGCAACCATTCGATCGCCGCTGATGACGACTACACGTTCGTGGAACCGCCGCCTGAAGATCTGAGCCCCGCGCTCAACGCCCCGACTTGGGCCGACGATTTCGTATCGAGTGCCAAGATCGTCACGGCGGAGCCGACTAATGCACCCTTGACCCGCGTAGAAACAGTGAGCGCGGCCGCGCTGGATGTAAGCGTCCCCGATCCCTCATCCGTCTTGCCAATCCCCGATGCCACGACAAGCGATACGGTAGATAATGGAACACGCCCTGCCGAGGCGATGCCGCTGGGCCCACCTGCCGTGACCATGCCAATTCCGCTGGTCGATGGCATCCAGGCCGTATCCAACCGAACGTGACGCACAGCGCGAGGGCATCGGATGCCCCCACCACTGAAATAGGCTGCCCCCGCTTTGCGTGAGCTTTCGTGGGAATAACCGAGACTGTGAGGGAAGGTGGGTTGGGGAAAACGCTGGAAAGTAAAGCGTTTGGGGAACACCCGAGCCCTTCTGGGAATACAAGCTGGCTCCCCGAGTAGGAATATAACTGTTCTTTCGCCGGGGCTCGCCTTCCTTCGATAATCCCTAGGATTACCGCGAGTCGTGGCGGTGGAAACCTTCGCTATCCTTCGTTGACATTCGCCCGATGCCGCGTGATTGTGTGGGAACGATTGAGGGAACCCGATGGGCGATCTGACGGCGAGGTTTATCGAGAAGGCGAAGCCCGGTCGTCACGGTGATGGCGACGGCCTGCACTTGATGGTCAAGTCGACTGGCGCGAAGAGTTGGGTGCTGCGCGTGCAAGTCGATGGCCGCCGCCGCGACATCGGCCTTGGTGGCGTCCGGATCGAGAAGATTGGACAGGCGCGGTCCACGGTTGGCGATGATGTTCCCCTAGAGCAGCGCAGTCATCTCACGTTGGCCGAGGCGCGAGAACTGTCGGCGCGGTTGCGCAATGTTGCCAAAGCTGGTCGTGATCCGGCAGCCGAGCGTCGTCGTGATCGCAGTCCTCCACCATCCTTTCGGCAGGCCGCCATCTCGGCACATGCGGACCTTTCGAGCAGTTGGACGACGAAGACAGCAGATGCGTTTCTGTCTTCGCTGGAAGAGCATGCCTTTCCCTCGTTGGGCAAGAAGCGCGTCGATCTAATCGAGGCCGACGATATTGCCACGACCCTCAAGGCGATCTGGACCACGAAGCCCAGCATTGCGCGAAAGGTACGCCAGCGGATAGGCAAGGTGCTGGACTTCGCCAAGGCCAAGCGCTGGCGAGAGAGCGAAACGCCCCGGCACTCGATCTCCACGCTGGTTGGGAAGGCGAGGGAGGGGGGCAATTTCGCCGCCATGCCGTTTAGTGAGGTACCGGCGTTCTTCGCCAGGCTCGGCAGCGAGACGGAGACGACAGGTCGCCTAGCTCTATTGATGGTAATCGCCACGGCTGCGCGCAGCGGCGAGGTCCGGCAAGCGCGCTGGGGGCAGATCGACTTTCAGAAGCGCGAATGGAACCGGCCGGCCGAGCTGATGCGGAAGACCGGAAAGGCGCACACCGTGACTCTCAACGACGCTGCAATCGACGTGCTGCGAAAAGCTGCCACCTACACGGACAGCGCAAACCCCGACGCGCTGATCTTCGCCAACCGGTCGGGAAAGCCGATTTCGGATATGACGGTCAGCAAGGTGATGCGGGACGCGAAGCTGGCGTATGTTCCCCACGGGTTCCGGTCCAGTTTCCGGGATTGGGCGGCCGAGAAGATGCCGCAGATTCCCGATCCCGTCGCAGAGGCGGCGTTGGCTCATACCGTGCCAGACGCGGTGGTGAAGGCGTACAAGCGCACCAGTTTTCTCGACATGCGGCGGAAGCTGCTGGACGGGTGGGGCGCGTTCATCACATCGAAGGGCGGTGTCGTGGTTCAGCTCGACATGTTGCGGGCATGAAGGCGTGATCGGCAGGATAATCAAGGTGCTGCTGCAGCGATTTGCTCGGCCGGATACGAGCAAAACCCTCACGTGTGAGGCAAATTTGTTTTGGGAGCGGTTGGAAGATTGGCCGTCTGAGCCGCCCGACTGGATGTTTCTCGGGAGTGCCGTCTTGTTGTTAGGCGACGAAATGTTCGGTGGCTCCGAGGAAGACGGTGATGTATCCATAAAGCTGGCAGACTGGTGGCAACTTGAATCTGAGGTGCGGGCAGGGGCGCGCTGGTGGCATGATGAATCCTGGGACAATGACCCCACGCTGTCTGGCCAGGAAAAGGAATTGTGGCAGGAAAGGCGCGATAGGTTCCGGCGCTATGGGGGATGGTGGGACATAGTCCAGGAGGAAATCAGAGAACTGGCTGAATCAGGAATACTGAGGACAGGGCGCCGGCCTCTTCATGGCGGCGTAATTACCGCCATCCCCCCGGTGGAGTGGTCCACGCAGGATTTGAGCGCTCGATTCTACTGCTGCCAGATGAACCCGACTGATCCATACGGCCCAAATTTCACCGGGCAAGGTTTCGAACACATCTTCGTTTCGAGCCCAGAGTTTTTTGCATTGCTTCAGTGCAGCCCATCAGAACGGGCGGCAATGGCAGATGAGAAAACTACCGGAACCCTCGCGCCTGCAACCACACGCGATGTTAGGTCAGGAACAGTTGCCCCTGTCGGCGGAGAGGGGGATGCTGCTATTGCTCCTTGGGACGAGACGCGAATGTGCGTCGAAATCAAAGCGTGCCAGATCAGCAATCGGGATAAGGCGTGGACAAATTATTTTAAACCGAGAATGAACGAGCATGGCTGGGACAATCCTTCATTTAGATTGGTCTGGGCCAAAGCGCGCGGGACCGAAGGATTGACGGGCCGCCCGCCGAAACGCGCTTAGAAACACGCGCGTTGTGCGCGTTACGCGCGTTTCCACGCGCATTTTTATCCTGACAATTTCCGCGTCACCCCGCTGGCATTTGCTGGCGTTCATGGAGTGACATGGAATGAAACCCATCGCAGTGATCCCCAAGGTAGCGTTCGACGCCATCGGCGTTGGCGTAACCAAGGGATACGAATTGCTGGCGGCCGGTGAGCTTGAAAGCTTCACCATCGGCCGATCCCGCCGCATAACCGTCGCGAGCATCGAGGCGTTCATCGCCCGCCGCCTGGAAGCGGAGGCGGCCTAACCATGAAACGAACAACCCCCAGCCGTGAGGCTGAGGGCGTCGTTTGTCTGCATCGCCACGCTGACGAGCTTCGCTCTATCACAACTACCGCCGTCCGCGAACAAGTTCTTGGTCGCCAAGGCATCCCCCATAACCGTCGCGGTCTGATCGCTGCGCTTTGTTTTGGCACGGAGGTGCATCGCCATGCGTAGCACCACTGAACCACGCCGCACACTGACGGTGCGCAATCCGCAGGTTGAACCTCTGGTTCGCGATATCAACGTTGCCGGCCCCGATCGGGACGATGTGCGCGCCTTCGCGCTCCGCATCGTTCGTGAGCGCAATGATTGGTCGGTTCGCAATGGCGGAGCGCTCCATCATCGCAGGATCAGCCGCACCGAGGCCGAGCGTGAACTGAGGCGCGCCCTTGCCGCTGCTGCGGCGGGAGGTGCGAAATGAGCGCTCTCGATCGCGGTTCCGATCGCGACCCTCGTTTCGAGACCGGGTGGATGCCGAGCACGGACCCTGGGCGCGGCCACCGCTTTGTCGCCTTCCTTCGGCCGTACTCCGAGGATTGGTACGACCTGTACCAGTTCCCGACCTGGTGGGCAGCGCAGGCCTATGCCCTGTCGATCGCCGACCGTGTTCCGGATTGCGCCTACGTCGGCAGGCCGGACTTCGAAGAGGGCGCGCGCGCATGAGCTTCCTGCAGGTTCCGAAGGGCCGGTTGGACCTCGACCAGATACGCCAGGAAAATCCCTTGCCGTCCATTGTCGGCGCGGCGGTGAAACTTCAGCGTGCCGGCAACGAGTTCAAGGCCTGCTGCCCGTTCCACTCCGAGAAGACCCCCAGCTTCACGATCTTCGCCAATGGGCAGAGATTTTTCTGTTTCGGGTGCGGCGCATCAGGTGATGTGCTCGATTTCGTCCAGGCTCTGCACGGCGTTGGCCTTCGTGATGCGGCCGAGATGCTGGGCGGCGGCGACATGCCTTCGGTCGACATTGCTCCGCTGCCTCTGGTGCAGGACGATTCCGACCGCATCGAGGAAGCGCGGGCAGTCTGGGAAGCCGCTCGCCCAATCCAGGAGACGGTGGCAGAAACCTATCTGCGGCACCGCGCGATCGACATCGCCTTGCCAGACGCGCTGCGGTTCACCTCGCTGCGCTACGGCCGATCGGGGCCGGAATATCCGGTCATGGTCGCGGCGATCTCTGATGTCGCGGATCAAGTCGTCGGTATCCAGCGCACCTACCTAGCGGCTGACGGCATGGGCAAGGCGTCGGTGCCGAAAACCAAGCTTTCCCTCGGCCGCGTCACTGGCGGCGCTGTACGGCTCACGCCGCCCTCGCGGACGCTGATCCTCACGGAAGGCATCGAGGATGCACTTTCGCTGATCCAGGAGCTGGGTCGGGCGGCATGGGCCACCTGCGGTACTAGCAACCTCGCCAAGGTCGTTCTGCCGATCGCCACCGATGACGTGGTGATCGGGTCAGATGCCGATGATGCGGGTCAGCTCGCGGCGACGACCGCTGCCCAAATATACGCGGAGCAGGGCTGCAAGGCGCGGATCATCCGCCCGATGCCGGGCTGCAAAGACTTCAATCAGGAAATCCAAGAAAGGGCGCGCGCATGAACGCTGCCACGATGAAAGAGCGCCTGGAGGGCGCGGAAGTGATCAACATCTGGACCACGCCCGACATGACGGTATTGAACGCGGGTCGTCGCTCTCCAGTGCCTATGCCGGGTGAGTTGTTCGGTCCCGCGTGGGGGCTGCTGAACGACATCGCCGAGGGCGTTTGCACCTCGGTCGATTATCCGGCCATGAGCTATCTTGCCGTTTGTGCCAGCTTGATCGGCGGCAAGCGCCGGGTGCGTCCCTACCAGACATCGGCATGGGCTGAGCCCTGCATCCTTTGGTGCGGCGTCGTGGGCGACCCCAGTTCGCGCAAGTCTCCAGCGCTGGATGCCATCACGGAACGGCTCCGGGATCTGGAACGCGATCATACCGACCGCCACAAGCTCGATATTCGCGGATACCAGGAAACGGCCGAACGGGCGAAGGCTTCGCGCGCGGAGTGGCAAGATGCGATCAAGAAGGCGGTGAAGGCGGGCAACGCCACTCCTGCCATGCCCGACGATGCTGTGGAGCCGGACGAACCTACACGCCGCCGTCTGATGGTCATGGATGCCACTCCCGAGGCAATGGGTGCGATCCTCGCCGGTAATCCGCAAGGCACCCTGCATTTCCGGGATGAACTGGCCGGGTGGTTGATGAGCTTCGATCGCTATTCGCCGGGCGGCCGGGAGTTTTGGCTTGAGGCATATGGCGGAAGGGCGTTTTCGTTCGACCGCAAGAACCTGAGCAAGGGGCCGCTGCAAATCCCGTTCAACGGAGTTTCGGTTCTCGGCGGCATCCAGCCGGCCAAGATGTCGGCGGCGCTCCTGCAATCACCCGACGACGGTCTGGTCGCCCGGTTCCTGTGGGCATGGCCGGACAAGCTGCCCACTATCCGGCGGCCGCGTCAGTGCGCTGACATAGACGCACTGGAAAGCGTTTTCCGGCGGATGGAGAGCCTGTCCTGGGGTCAGGATCGGGAAGGGCGTCAGTGTCATATCACGCTGCCCCTGTCTGCCGATGCCGCCGACGTGTTCGAGCGGTGGGAGCAGGACAACGCCCAGGTGGATGAAGATGCGGCGGCACTGTTCAAGTCCTTCGTGGGCAAAATGAACGGGGTCGTTCTCCGCCTGTCGCTCGTATCGGAGATGATCCGCTGGGGCTGGTCGGGTGGTCCGGAACCTCGCGAAGTCTCGGCGGACAGCCTGATCGCGGCGGCGCAATGGGTCGATGATTACGCAAAGCCCATGGCCGAGCGGGTCTATGGAGATGCGGCTCTGCCGGCGGTCGAGCGCAACGCCTCTGTCCTCGCCCGGTACATTCGCAGGACGGGTCTCACCACGATCAACAAGCGCGAACTTAAGCAGTCACCCCACAAGTCGAAATTGGCCGGCCTGCGCGATCAGAGGCTGATGGATGAGGCGGTGGAATATCTCGTCACCGCCGGGTGGCTGATCGCGAAGCCCTCGCGCGACGGTGACAACACCGGTCGCCCGCGTGGAGATTACGCGGTCAATCCCGGCATCCATGGAGGCAAGTGATGAGCTGGCGCGAGTATGCGAAACAGGTTCAGGGCGCTGGGCACAATAGGCACGATAGGCACGAAAGCCCCGGAGACGATGCTGTTGTGCCGGTTGTGCCTATTGTACCCGTGGCTCCGTTTCAGGACCCCGCGCGGGTTCTGAAGGTCTGGCACTCGCACCTGTCCGCCCTCGACTTCAACCGCGCGCCGGAGCCGTTCGAACTCAACCGCTGGCGGCAGATCGTCGAAGATGCGCACTGGCTCTATGAGACGTGGGCCGCGCAGCTCGTCCGCGACGGATGGTCCGCACACGATATATTCGGAGTGTTACCATGGCTCCCCGGCGGTGGCGTGCTGCTGGACCGGCTCCAGGGCGCGCGAAACCTCAAGCTGGAAGGCGGCAAGGCCTATTGGTCCTGGCCATGGTCGTCGGTCGTGATGCAGACGTGTCGCGGCGCGGGGGATGGGCTGGTATCGTCGGGATTGGTGCTGGCGTGGGAGATAGGAAAATGAACCCGCACCCGAAACATACGGGCGAATACCTAGCCCAGCACTGCCTTGATGAAGCCGCCGGAGACTATGCGGTTGCCGCCGATCTCTTGATGGCCGAGCCTGACGGAGTGATGAAGGATCATGCCATGAAGGCGCTGGCGCTGTGGGCGGCGTTCTGGCCGCTGGCGAATGATGACTAGGGATACCGCCGAACGCTGATTGACTTGCGATTGCGATCCGCTTCACATCTGATTCTATCGGGCGAAGCGGAAGGGGGCGTTGGCCATGAGAATCATCGTAGCGGCATTGGCATGTTGCATTGCCTACCCGGCACATGCGGCCGATCCGTCGCCGATCCCGGCAGCGCCGATCGCGTCTTCGCTCAATCTGGTTTGCCTGGGTGCTGGCTCTGCAAACCGCGCATCCAGCATGTACGGTTTCGGCAACAATGGCTGGGGCCAGATTATCGGCCAGAAGGAAGTTCCTTTTGACGATCAGGTGACGCTGGAAATTCAAGGGGACTCTGGCCGCATCCGCATGCCGCGTTCCATGTTGCCTAAGATTCGAGGCGGCAAGGAAGGCTGGTTTGAAGTCAAAGACGTGCGCTGGTCGGAAAACGAAATCATCGGCACGGTGCAGGTCAACATCGTCAACTCGCCCAAATTGCGAGTAGACCGTCTCCAGGGCATGATCGCGATCAATGGCAAGGCTGGAGACTACTCCGGGCGATGTGAGCCATTTGATCCTGCGACGGTGCAGCGGAAGTTCTAGCCGAGACTCCCGATGCAAGCCACACTGCCATTCTGGCGTCCAATCATTCTGGACGGTTCAATCCCTGAGTTTCGCGAGATCACTCTCGATTTTTATCGGCATGCAGTAGATCCGGTTTGTACCCAAATAGCTGCCACGGTAGGGGAGCGGCCAACCTCCAATGATCACGCCGAGCACCATGCCTGGGAACGTCGTCGGACAGTGCAAATGGAAGCTCACCGTTCATTTGCGTTGGGAATTGGGGCAATGTGGGAGCGGAACATCCGAGAGCTGTTGCGCCAGGCTGCTGCGATCTTGGTCAAGTCGATTCCCGCAGACCTCAAGCGCGATATCGCCGGGAACGGTTTTGGCGGCATCGAGAGCGCATTCAATGCGATCCGAGGGTTCCCGCTAAACTGGTTCGATTCATATGACGATCTGCGGCGCCTTGCTCTGCTTTCGTCGGCTATACGCCATGGCGATGGATCGTCAGCAAAGCAGTTGCAGGCGGAATGTCCAGACTTGTTTCATGACCATGGGATCGAGTCCAGTTGGTATGCCTACTTTGCCTTCGGGGGAGATGGCCCGGCTGCTGTCCGCAAGCTTGATCTAACAAGGGAGCACCTGACGCGGTTTTCAGATGCGGTCGCGGGGTTTTGGAACCAGGCGGAAGGCCTTGTCGCACAGGGCGCGGCGAAGGAAGCGGAGCGGAAGGCCGTCAAAGAAGACCCCCGCCGGTGAGGACGGGGGCAAGGTGTTGCCATCGTGGCACTGGCTATCCGGCAGCGTTCATCTCCTTGGCTCGATGGCGATCCATAATCGCAGCGAACACCGTGTCTGTTCGGCCGCGCACGTAGGTCTCAGCAATCAGCCCGGCAACCTTGGCACCTTTCAGCACGCACACATGCGGCGCCCCGTCCTGGACGTACCAGCCGCCACCAGCCGCTTCGAACCGGTCCAGCCAGTCATTGGGATCGAAGGGTTCATGCGTCATAGCCGCCTCCCCGGTAGTCCAGCGGGCCTTTGGTCTGGTCGGGGCCGTAGCTAGGCTTAGGGCAACGGCGGGCATCGTCATCCGCGCCCCATGAGGTGCCGCCGTGGATGATGATCGGGCCGCAGCCTTCGTCACCGGCCAGGCAGCGGTCTTCCTCCGGGTCGAAGCCCTGGGGGTGATCTTCCATGCTCTGATCGGGATCGCTGATTGGACAGCCGGGTCCGGTCCAGCGCGGGACGCTGTGATTGCCCAGCCCGTGGTCATCCTCGGCGCCGGAACCGTCCTGCTCGTCGCCGTTGGCCTCGGTGTCGGGATCGCCGCCCAGCAGGTCCAGCACGTCGATCAAGACTTCAATGGCCTCGGCGATCTCATGGGGGCTGTGCTTGTTCAGCAGCTTGGCGGCGATGTGGCTGGCGGCCGCCGGCGGCAGACAGGGTAACTGATGGATACCCATGTCACGCCTCCCCTCGTGCGAGCCTGATGGCGGCGAGCAATCTGGCGCTTCCGGTGCGCATTGCCCGGCGATGCGCTGCCATCTCGCCCGCAAGCCCGGCCGTGCCCCGTTCTAGGTGCCTGTGACGTTCGCCACGCGATCGGGGCACACGCGGTTTGGGTCGCTCCATGTTGGCGAGGAATGTCTTGACCTGTTCGAGAGTGGACGGACGAGGCGCCCGGCCGTTGCGCAAATCGATGACGAAGCGTGGGTCTCCGACCGCCAGCCGTCCGAACTTGCTGATGGCCATGCCGTGTTCGCGGCACGCGTTGGCGATGGTTTGCAGGAGGTCCATGGTTACGCCTCCCGTCCGGCACGGGCACCGCCGAGAAGGGCGATGGCCTGCTGGGTCAACATGTCCTCGCGCTCGTCGCTCGGCTTGCCGCCGTCGATGAAGATGGCCTCGAACTTCCGAACGAAGTCATGGAAGGTAGGTGGCGCCCATGCGTCCAGTTCGGTCAGGACGGCATCATATTCGCCTTCCGTCAAACATCCGGAGTTGTAGGCATCGAAGGCGGTCCAGTAGCGGGTCACTGGGTCTTCAATGGGGTTGGGCCGCCTCGGGCGAGCCATGTCCTCCGCGATGATCTCTACGCAGTCGCGTTCCATCCGACTGTCGTTCCACACTTCATCGTCTCGGATGATCTGGAACTTGAACAGCGCGGCGGCGAGCGACGGGGCTGGGGTCAGAACAAGATCGCGCCCGGCCTGCCAGAACGGCTCGCAGTATTCCGCATCCCAGCGCTTTTGCGCAGCGTCGGCGGCTTTGGAGGTGGGTTCTGTCAGCGCCTCTGCCCTGGGATCGTCACGCCAGCCGGAGCCGAACGCGGCTTCGACGCGGTAGATTTGGTAGCTGTGTTCCTCGTTCGCTTTGCTCAGGAACCCGAAGTCGCAGACCGCCTGCTGTAGGGCACGGCGGCGTAGATATTCGGTGAGCCGGGCGTCCCAGGTTGAATCGGTGCCC
>DATEEP010000061.1:0-11228 GCA_035281095.1 Novosphingobium sp.
GCGGGCATGCGCGCCATCTCCATTCCGGTCGATGCCGTGAACGGCGTCGCCGGTTTCGTGCTTCCGGGCACCATGGTCGACGTGCTGCTGACCCGCCAGATCGAGGGCGAAGGTGCGACCAATGCGGACCAGAGGGCAGACCTGATCCTGGAAAACGTCCAGGTACTCGCCATCGACCAGCTCGCCAACGACAAGGAAGGCAAGCCCAAGGTCAGCCGCACCGCGACCGTCGCACTCAGCCTGTTCGACGCGCAGCGGATCGCCGTGGCGCAACGGATGGGCACGCTGCGGCTTGTCCTGCGCAAGGTGGAGGATGCCAGCGGCTCCGAAGCGTTGGCCGCCACCGGCAACTATTCGCGCACCGTCACCAGCCGGCAGCTTGGCCTGCCGCGCCTCTATATCGCGCCCCGCCGCGATGCCGCGCCGCGCCAGACGCAGGCCGTGCAGTTCGCGCAAGGGCCCACGGTGCGCATGGCTCCGGTCCTGCCCGGCGGCGGGGCCGGCTTCATGCCCGCCGCGACCGGCGGCGGCTCGTCCATGACGGTGATCCGCGGAACCGAGCCGACCGTCTATCCCGTCGGCAACCTGGGGGGCGTGAAATGAGGAGGCACTACGCATTACGGTTCGTCTCCGCCCTGCTGGCGACGCCGGCAGCGGCCGGGGCCGCGGCGGCGGTTATTGCCCCAACGTCCGCCGCCGCGCAGGTAAGCGAGGCCGGGCTGCATGCCGGATCGCTGGAAGTGCCGGTCAACAAGAGCCAGGTCGTCACCGCCGACCGCGCCATCGCCCGCGCCCTGATCGGCAACCCGGCGATCGCCGACGTCCTGCCGATCGCGGAACGCTCGGTCTATGTGCTGGGCAAGGCGTTCGGCACCACCAGCCTGACACTTTACGACCGCGCCAACCGCGTGATCGCGGTGATGGACATCGAAGTCGGCCCCGATGTGGAGGGCTATCGCAATCAACTGTCCCAGATCGTGCCCGACCAGCCGGTTGAGGCGCGGATCTCGGCCGGATCGATCCTGCTTTCGGGCATGGTAAGCGAACCCGGCGCGGCCGACCGCGCTTTCCAGCTCGCCAAGGCCTATGCAGGCGACAAGGTCATCAACCTGATCTCGGTCGGCGGCAGCCAGCAGGTCATGCTGGAAGTGCGCTTCGCCGAGATCAACCGCCAGATCGGCGAGAAGCTGGGCGTCAGCGGGTTCGGCGCATCCCAGGGCGGCAGCTTCAGCGGAGCGGTGGGCGAAGGCGCCGCTTTCGATTCCACTAACGGGCTGCGCCTTGGCGCAATCGCCGATTCGTTCGGTATCTTCAACAAGGCCTTCAGCCTGGGCAGCATCGACATCGACGCGACGCTGGACGTGCTGGAGCGCAAGGGCTTCTCCAAGACTCTCGCCGAGCCGACACTGATCGCCATCTCGGGCGAAAGGGCCTCGTTCCTGGCGGGCGGCGAGTTTCCGATTCCGGTGCTCCAGAACAGCAACGGCGGCAATGGCAGCGGCATAACCGTCGAGTTCAAGCCATTCGGCGTCAGCCTGGGCTTCACCCCCACCGTACTGGGCGGCAAGGTGATCAGCATGATCATCGAGCCGGAAGTCAGCTCGATCGATCCGTCCGCCTCGATCACCATCAACGGTCTGGTCGTCCCAGGCCTCCAGACCCGTCGGGCGAGCACCACGGTGGAACTGCGCGACGGCGAAAGCTTCGCCATCGCCGGGCTGCTGCGACGCGATTTTCAGACGACCGTGCGCCAGCTTCCGGTACTTGGCTCGATCCCGATCATCGGGTCGCTGTTCCGCTCCTCCAGCTTCCAGAAGGGCGACACCGAACTGCTGATCGTGGTGACGCCGCGCCTTGTCGCGCCGATCAGGCCGGAGCAGGTACGCCTGCCGACCGACCGGGTGGCCGATCCCCAGCCGTTCGACGTGCTGATCCAGGGCGACGGCTATCACCCCAAGGCGCTGCCCCCGCAGCCGGGCGCTGTCCCGAACCTCACCAGCGAGGCCGCGCCCGCGCCGGCCGCGCCAAGCGCCTCGACGGACGAACTGCCGCCGGTGGCACAATGGAACCCGTCGCGCGACCTGCCCGGCGCGGCGCCCCAGCCCGCGAAGGATGCCGGCTATGAATATTGACCGCATCCGCCGCCTTGGCGCCGGAGCCACGCTGCTGGTCGCGCTCCCGCTGCTTGCCGGTTGCGAACACGACATGGCCGGCCGGCCTGTCTCGACTTACGGCGAGGCCAACCGCCAGACGATGATGGCGCAAGTGATCGATCCGGAGCCGGAATACGACGCGCCCCTGGCGACCAGCGCCGAGCATGCCGGCCAGGCGATAGAGCGCTATCGCACGGACAAGGTGAAGAAGCCCGAACGGGTGACCAGCACGCAGACCTCCGGCGGCGGCCGGTAATTCCATGGGAGTGACAGGCAGCGATGATCCGGCGGGCAGCCAGACGCTTCAGGGATGACGAAAGCGGCGCGGTCTCACCGCTTTATGCCGTCGCCATCCTGACGCTTGTGGCCATGGCGGGCATCGGCTTCGACTACGGACGGATGGTCGCGCTCGACACCGAATTGCAGAACGCGGCGGATCAGGCGGCCCTGGCGGCGGCGACGCAGCTTGATGGCAGTGATGAAGCGATGGTCAATGCGCGCAACGCGGCAACCAACGCCTTCGCCACCGCAACCAGCGACTATGTGAACGAAACCCGCTTCTCCACCGTCGGGGAGCGCGCGATCACCGATCTCAGCTTCAAGTTCTATGACGGCTACGACAGTTCCACCGATGAACCGGGAGATGAAGTGGTCGACGACAGCGACGGCGCCAATGCCAAGGTCGTCGAGGTCACCGTCAATCCGCGCACGGTCCAATATGCGCTGACGCCGCTGGTCGGCGCGATCTTCGACAACGCCATCGGACGCGCCATGGCGACGATCGAGGATGCCACGTGCAACGTCCCGCCTTTGATGTTTTGCACCCCAAGCCGCTCGTTCCCTTCGTTCGGCGAAGGTGGCGTGGACGACAGGGGCAAAGGTGTGCCGCTGCACATGAAGAAGAACCAGTCCGGCAGCCAGAGCGATGCCGAGAACCCGCTATGGGCGCCGGGCAACTTCGGCTTCCTCGACATCGACTACGATCTGCACGGCAACCCGAACCGCACGCTCGGGGTGAACACCACCGCGAGCGGCTGCTTCGGCGACCCTGTGGAGAGCCGCACCGGCTTCCGCACGACCGAGGCCAAGGCACTCAACACGCGCTTCGACTTTTACGAAGCGCCGCTTAACAGTTGCAATTCAAGCAACGGCGATTTCTGCCCCGCCAAAAACGTCCGCAAAAACTGGGTACGCGTCGAAACACGCAAGAACGAAAAAGTTTCGGATATCCCCGGCCTCACATGCAATCCAAATCAGAATAGTCAGGTTGAATGGAAGGCGATTAGCGAGATTCCATCAACGGAAAGCCCGCCCTCTAATCCTGGCTACCCTTGTGACACGGCAGGCTGCACGGCTTTTGGCAGCGGTGATTGGGGCGGGGCAAGTTGGTTTTCTACTGTACACCCAACCGATTCATTCGGATCGATTCCTGATCTCGATGGAAACGGAAGTATTTCACGTTACGAAGTTTATATATGGGAATTAGAACTATCTAGCCGCCTCGCCGCAAAGAAGGTCGGGTATTATCCGAACAATTTGACGGGTCTGCCGGCAGGCAGCAAGCTCGACGTAAAGCTTTATTGCTCCTATCCGCAACCAATCGACGAGACGCCCTTCGTCTCCAGCGTTCCGCAGAAGGACCGGCGCCTGCTGACTGTCGCGGCCGTAGATTGCACTGGGCTAAACGGTCATGCCGCCGTCGATATCCTGAAATGGGTGGACATCTTTCTTGTCACGCCCGCCGACAAGACCACCGGCACCGACGAGGCGCTGAGTGGCAGAGCCTTCTATGGAGAAATCGTCGGCCCCGGCGAAAAGCCCAACGGCGATTCCGGCTTTCAGTATTACAGCCGCAGGAAGGCGGTGCTGATCCGATGACGCGCCCCCGCTTCTTTTCCGACCAAAGCGGCGTCGCCGCCACCGAGATGGCGCTGCTGGTGCCGCTGGTGATCGTACTGATGTTTGGCGGGCTTGAAGCGGGTCACTTCGTCTGGACCCAGCACAAGCTGGCTGAGGCGGTGCGCGATGGCGCCCGTTTCGCGGGGCGACTGCAAATCGATGACTTATGCGATGGCGCCAGCGCCGACATGTCCACCGACACCGAGGACGAGATCAAGCTCCTCACCCGCACTGGCCAGTTGTCCAGCGCGGACGCCATTCCCAAGGTTCCGGGCTGGACGGCCGATCAAGTAACCGTGGAACTTGATTGCAACCCGACCGTATTCGTGAGCACCGGCATTTACAGCGATCTCGGCAGCGACGGTTCCGGCAGCGTTCTGAACGGCCCTATCGTGAAGGTCTCGGCCAGCGATGTCAGTTACCCCTCGCTGCTCAACGGTCTGGGTATCGAGCTTTTCGCCGACCTCGGCCTTTCGGCGGAGTCCAACGCCCCGGTGATCGGGCTATGACCCGGTTCCGCACCTTTCTTCACAGCCCTTCGGGCGCTGCCGCGGCGGAATTCGCGCTGGTTCTGCCGATCGCACTGCTGTTCTTCTTCGGCATCATCGACATGGGCCGCTACGTCTGGCGGATCAACGAGCTGGAGAAGGCCGTGCAGATGGGCGCGCGCTATGCCGTGGCGACCGACGTCGTGGCCAATCGCCTGGCCGCAATGGACTACGGCGATCCCGGCATCGTGTGCCCCAACGCCGACACCGGCACCGATGAGGTGCTGGCGCCCGGCGACACGATCTGCGCCAACGCGCAAGGCACGGTCACCTGCGACAAGTCCAGCGGCTCCCTCGAATGCACGTGCGCGCCGACCTCGCTGGGCGCGGCATCGTGTCAGGGCGATGATGAGGATGTCGACGAAGCCGCCTTTGACAGCATCGTCAGCCGCATGCGTGTCGTCGCGCCGTTCATCGCCGATGACGAAGTTGTCATAAAATATGACGGCTCGGGAATTGGGTTTGCCGGTGACCCGGCGACGGACGACGATGGTAACGACCTGAGCGACACGGCGCCGATCGTCACGGTTGGCACCACGAGCGGGACGATGAGGATGCTGTTTCTGTTGGGAGGGGCGGTTCCCCTCCCTCCCTTCAGCTATTCGCAGACGCTCGAGGACGGCGACGGCACGGTGGCATATTGAGACATGACCGACATGGGAAATTATGAAACACCCCTTCAACTTGGAGTCGGCATGACTCCCGCGCGCCCCGGCCGCTTCTTCATTGTTGCCAGGGAGCCGGAGATTGCCTCGCTCAGAAGCCATAAGGGTCTCCCCGGCTTCAACGAGGCGACCTTTGTGCCGCTACCACTCGATGCGCAGCTGGACGAACATGTCCTTGCCTTGGCGCAAGTGCTGGTACTCGAAGTCGACCCGTCGGTGGACCCATCACTGCGCCGGATCGCCAGGGTCCGATCCGAACGGCCAGACCTTCCGATCATTGCCGCGCTCAGCGAAGCCAATGTCTCGCTAATGCGCATGCTCATCCGGCAGGGCGTGACCGATGTCGCCACGCTGCCCTTCGCGCCAGAGGAACTGGCCTCGCAGATCCTCGACCAATTCGCGAAGGTCGCCGAACCGGCCTTTCCGGCGGATCTGGCGCCGATGTTCAGTGTGGTGCGCAGCACGGGAGGGTGCGGCGCGACCACGGTCATAACCCATCTGGCCGAAGCGCTCGCACAGCATCATCCAGGGGAGCACGGCGTCTGCGTCATCGACCTGGATCTGCAAGGCGGCGACGTCGCCGCGTTCGTGGGCGAAACGCCCAACGTCTCAATAGCAGCGCTTCTGGAGGCGGGAGACCGGTTGGACAACGATTTGCTGCGCAGTGCCATCACATCCACGCGCTTTGGGTTTTCGGTTGTCGCCGCGCCAAGCGCGGTAACCCCGCTGGAAACCGTCGATCTCGATCAGTTGCTGACGATCCTGCGGCTCGTGCGCAGCCGATATCGCTATGTGTTGGTCGATCTGCCGGCGGCGTGGACCAACTGGGCGTTGTCCGTCGCGCTTGCGTCGAGCCAGGTGCTCCTGCTGACCGATTTTTCGATTTCGAGCCTTCGCCAGGCCAAGCGGCGGCTGGAACTGTTTGCGTCGGTTGGCATGGACGCGGAGCGGATCAAGGTTGTGGCCAACCGTGCGGAGCGTCGCCTGTTCCGCACGATCGGCACGGATGAGATAGGCGAGGCGCTGAATTGTCCGGTGGCCGGAACCTTGTCCCTGGAGGGGGCAAACCTTCGCTCCGCACAGGACCAGGGCCTTTTGATCTCCAGCTTGACCAACAAGAGCAAGTTCGTGAGCGACGTGGGATCGCTGGCGGACGGACTACGCTGAAAAGGAATGGATGCGGCATGACGCTCTGGTCGGTGAAAAATGCGCACGCTCCATCGCCCATTCGGGCACCGGTGCAGGAACTGCGCGAACGCTTGGCGGCGGAGGCCGATCAGGCGCAGGCGACCGCCATCCTCAATCTCAAGGTTTCAATCCACCGTGCGCTGCTCGACAAGATCAATCTGTCCGCTCTGGACCAGCTTCCCCGCGCGCAGATCGAAGCGGAAATCAAGGAGATCGTCGGCGAGCTTCTGGAACAGAAGCGCGAGATGCTCAACGCAACGGAGCGGGAGCATCTGGTCAAGGACGTCCTCGACGAGCTCCTCGGCTTGGGCCCGCTCGAGCCGTTGCTCAAGGATGATTCGATCACAGACATTCTGGTAAACGGCTTCAACACGGTTTTCGTCGAACGCAACGGACTTCTGTCGAAAGTGCCGGCACGGTTTCAGGACGAAAAGCACTTGCTGCGCATCATCCTCAAGATCGTCAGCGCCGTGGGACGCCGGATCGACGAGTCATCCCCCTTCGTCGATGCGCGCCTGGCCGACGGCTCCCGGGTAAACGCCATCATTGCGCCGCTGGCGATCGACGGCTCGCTTCTATCCATCCGCAAATTCTCACGCAACCGCATCAGCATGGAGCGGCTGATCGATCTGGGCAGTGTGCCCGAACCGATGGCGGAAGTGATGAAGGCGGTAGTCCGCTCGCGACGCAACGTCCTGATCTCCGGCGGCACCGGATCGGGAAAGACGACGCTGCTCAATGCGATGTCTTCGTTCATCGACGATCGCGAGCGGATCGTCACGATCGAGGATTCCGCCGAACTTCAGTTGCAGCAGGAGCATGTCGCTCGCCTCGAAACGCGCCCGCCCAATATCGAGGGACGAGGCGAAGTCTCACAGCGCGATCTGGTCAAGAACGCCCTGCGTATGCGACCCGACCGGATCATTGTCGGCGAAGTCCGCTCCGGCGAGGCCTTTGACATGCTTCAGGCCATGAACACCGGTCATGACGGGTCGATGACCACGATACACGCCAACACGCCGCGAGATGCGCTGGCGCGCGTCGAGCAGATGATCGGGATGAGCGGCATAGACATCGCGCCCCGCGCGGCGCGTGCGCAGATCGCCTCGGCGATCAACGTCGTTGTCCAGGTCGCGCGGCTTGCCGACGGCAATCGCCGCGTCGTCAGCCTCTCCGAAATCACGGGCATGGAAGGCGAAACGATCACCATGCAGGAGATATTCCGCTATCGCGTCACCGGCCAGAACGAGAACGGAAGCGTCATCGGTCACTTCGAAGCGACAGGCATTCGGCCCAAGCTACTGTCGGATGCCGTGGCCTACGGCGTCGAGCTTTCGGCGGAGCTGTTCCGCCCCGAAACGCAGTTGAGATAGCCATGCTGGATCTCGCAGTCAGATTGGCGATCCTGCTGGGCATCTTCGCTTCGGTTTTCCTGATGTCCCAGGTCGCGCTCGGCACCGCATGGCGCAACCGCGCCAAAGTGGCGGCGATCAACACGCGCCTGCGCATGATCCGCATCGGCGCGGGCCGGGCGGAGATTGCCGCCCGGCTGCGAAAAAACGCCCCATCCGAGTTCGAGCAATTCCCGCCGTTCATCGCCACCCGGCTGCGTGAATTTCAGCGCATGTTTTTTGCAGCGGCGTTGCCGCTGACAATCGGGCAGGCGGTGCTGGCGATGGCCTTGGTCTTTCTAGTGCTCTGCGCGATCTTGTTGCTCGGGGTCGCCTATGCCGCGCTGCCTTTGACAGCCGGAGTCGTCCTGCTTGTCGCGGTTCTGGCGGGCGCGATAGCATTCGTCCTGCCATACTTCGTGGTCGGGATTTTTGCGCAGCGCCGTCGCAAGCGCATGGAACAGCAGTTTCCGGTCGCGATTGACATCTTCGTACGCGCGCTTCGATCCGGGCATCCGGTGGCGTCCGCGATAGACCTGCTGACCCAGGAAATGGAAGACCCGATTGGCAGCGAGTTCGGTCTCGTCTCCGATGAAGTCTCTTATGGCGCGGAACTCACGGATGCGCTCGATGCAATGGCCGAACGCTGGGATCTCGAGGACATCAGGATGTTCGTCGTCTCGCTCTCGGTCCAGATAGAGACCGGCGGCAACCTCGCCGAGATCCTCGAGAACCTCGCCGACGTCATCCGAGCCAGGGCGAGCCTCTACCTCAAAGTGCGGGCTTTGAGTTCGGAAGGACGCATGACCGGCTGGATATTGAGCGTGCTGCCGATCGTGACGTTCGTGGGCATGTTCATGGTCAATCCCCGTTTCTATCTCGATGTGGCCCGGGATTCGATATTCCTGATCGGCTTCCCGTCGCTCATCGCCCTCTATTTCCTTGGGGTATTCTGGATCCGCAAGCTGGTGGACATCAAGGTGTGACATGATCGAACTGGCCGCCCAAAACCTCGCCATTCGTCTGCCGGTGCTAATGGCCATATTCGGGCTTGTCGTCCTTGCGGCGCTTGCGGCGATGACCGCCATCGGCAAGCGCTCTGCGGTCCGTTCGCAGCTGGAAAAGCTCAATCCCGCCGGCGCACTCGCTCCATCGACCCGCAGCCTGAGAGCCCAGGAAGTCGACAGCGCGTGGGCGCGACTTGCAGGTACCATTGAATCCGCGGGCCTCAATCTCGCGGATACCAAAAGTGACCGCCTGACCGAAAAGCTGCGAGCCGCAGGCTATACTTCGCCTTCGGCAGGGCGTGTATTTACTCTTATCCGGCTGATAATGATTTTCGCCCTGCCGCTGGGCTACTTCCTACTGACGTACCTTTCCGGCGATCCACCCTCATTCCTGAAGCTCTACTTCGTTTGCTCGGTTCTTGCCTTTCTTGGGCTTTATCTGCCCAACCTCTACGTTCAGAGCCGCGCGGATCGCCGGAAAGAGGCCATCGTGAACGGCTTTCCCGACTGCCTCGACCTTATGCTGGTCTGCGTTGAGTCCGGACTCGGTCTCGAGGCGGCGATGGACCGTGTCGGGCGGGAGATGGTTCGGTCCCATCCCCTTGTCGCCGAGTTGCTCTCTGTAACCGTGCTCCAGCTTCGCGCCGGCGCATCGCGCGAGGAAGCGTTCCGCAAGCTGGCGAACCTGTCGACTGTAGAGGAAATCCGTTCCTTCACTACGCTCGTCATCCAGTCCGACAAGCTGGGCACAAGCATTGCCTCAACGCTGAGAGTCTATGCTGCCGAAATGCGGGAGAGGCGGCAGATGCGGGCAGAGGAGAAGGCGCATCGCCTGCCGGTGCTGATCTCGATCCCTCTGGTCGCGTGTATGCTTCCGGTCATGATCGGAACACTGATGCTTCCGGCCGCTGTCCTTGTTGTTCGCAAGATTTTCCCGCTTATGGTTGGAGGGTGAAAATGCATGGTTCACGCATTGCCGCTGCCGCGCTAGTCGCGCTGACGCCTGCTCTTGGCGCTTGTCAGTCCATTTTCGGTGGCCAGACGGCATTTGGGGAATCACCTCCGGCCCGGGCTGACCAGCCAGTGCTTACCGCGATCGAACCAGGAGACGTTTATGCAGCGGCTCAGATAGCCGAAGGCCGGACAGCACTGGACACAGGACAGCCAGGATTAGCAATCGCGGCGTTTCGCAATGCAAAGCAGTTCCCCAGCCATACCGGGGAGTCCGCCAACGGGTTGGCCATCGCCTATTCCCGTCTGGGCCGTGCCGATCTGGCGGAGCGCTATTTCCAGCAGGCGGTTGCGTTCGCACCAGCCGATGCGCGTTTCGCCGCGAATCTTCAGCGCTTCTACGCCTCGCGAACCAAGGAACTGCCGCGAGCCGCAGCGGCATCGGGCCAACCCGCATCGGGGTTACGCGCGAGCAACGCAATCCAAGTGATCTCGCGTGGCCAGACCATCCTGACGGTGTCGCAACCGGCATCCCGGATGGTGCGGGTGTCCGCCAAGGAAGTTCGGGTCGGAGCGGGCGGTTCGACACCCGCAGTGGCGCAGCCGCTGTCGCGCTCAACAGCGGTCTCCGCGGCAGCCAGGTCAGTAAAACCGGCCACGAACTATCCGATCCGTGTCACGCTCAGCTCGCGCGAAATCTTTGTCGGCAGCGCGGACGCTCGGACCTCGCCAGTGGCGCGCCCACGGGTCGCCGTGCTTCCTGCTTATCCAGTGCGGGTAGAGATGAAGACATCGCGCTGACAATATGACCGGAGTGGCCGGACTGGCCGTCATCTGGCTTGTCGCCATCGTCTGCGTCGGCGGATGGATGGATCTGAAATACCGGCGTCTCCCCAACTGGCTCTGCGCCATCGCCTTTCTGTCGGGCATCAGCGTAGTCGCGGCGGTGATCGGATGGGATGGCGTGCCGTCAGGGCTGCTGCACGCAGCGATTGCGCTAGGCATCGGCATGGGCCTTTTCGCGCTGGGCGGCATAGGCGCCGGAGATGCCAAGTTCTACGCGGCGCTCGCCGCGTGGTTTCCTCTCCGCGACGGCGTGATCCTGTTTGCTATCGTGGCCCTCGCGGGCATTGCGCTGCTGATCGCCTGGTTCACTTGCCGATCGCCGCGTCGCGGAGCCGACCGGCGTCGATCAGCCGACGATCCCTTCGGCAAGCTGCCTTATGGAATTGCGATTGCGGCGGGCGCGCTGATCACGTTCGTCCTAACGCATTGGCCGATGCTGACGAGCATTTGAGCTCACTGGTAGGTTCGCCGGAAAGCTGCTTCAGGGGCATTTCTTGCCGTTGCAGCTTCCACTGCTCCCGCCACCATTGCTACCGCCGCCACCGTTGCTGCCCCCATTGGAACCTCCGTTGGAGCCTCC
>DATEEP010000062.1:0-46060 GCA_035281095.1 Novosphingobium sp.
TGCGATGAAAGGCTCCAGGGCGGCCGGAACCTCGTTTGCAGGGAGGCCGAAGGGATAGTGTGTGATGTAGCCCGCCAATGCCTCGAACGGACCGAACACGCGCACGAAGAACGAAAAGTCGTCTGTCGCGTTCCCGGACAGGATCCGCTGGATGGGCGCGAAATCCTGAGCGAAAAGCACGATGGCGAGCAGGACATAGGGAAGGATCAGCATGGCGGCGAGCTTCGCCCTTGCCCGTCCACCCTCGGCCAGGCCGACGAGGAACAACATGGCCGCGAACAAGATGAAGCTGGCCGCCTGGCACAGGATGCCCGACAATATGCCCGACACGAAAATAACCGTGCGCGCGATCAAGTGGCGCTCCAGTTTCGATGCCACGACCATCAACGAGATGGCCACTATGCCAAGATAGCTGGGCTCGGAAAACGTCGCCATCGGCCTTGGAACCTGAAATCGCAAGGCTTCTTCGGTTGGCACGAGAGCCGTCTGGTTGTTGTAGTATTCCAGGGGTATTCCAAAATAGATGCCCTGGCGGAACATGACGAATTGGACCGCGGTGATGGCGAAGATTCCGACCATTAAGACCGCAGCAGTCCGGACGAGCGCCTTGGGAGATGATGACACCGCGGGGGCGAGACCGGCACCGTGCACGGTCCAAATCAGCAGAAGCAGTACCAGCGCTTCCCTGCCGGTTCGCAGAACGCTTTGCACCAGGTCCGTACCGGAACTGCTGGCTAATGAGGCCAGCATAAAGAGGGGCAGGAATGCAACCCATGGCGCCCGCGCCGCACCCGCCATCACCTGACGGCGAAAGCGAACAACGACGATCAACGCGCTCAATGTCGCAACCGCAACATAGCCGCTTTCGCCCAACTGCAAGATTGGCATCAGTAGCAGGAAAAGCACTTCCATCCCGTTCTCCCGGCCTCAATCGCGCAGATCGTCAGTCATTAAGAAGCCACCTGCAGAAGGGAGGTGAGTTCGCGCGAAGCGCGCGCTTGGGTCGCAACAATCAGGAACAATCTCCGCATTCCCGGGATTGTTCCTCCGCAACGCCATTGAACATCGAAAGCCAGCTGGATAGATTGGCGCGACGAGACGATTTCCTCATAGGATGAAAAGCAAAAATACGATCGAGCCGGTGCGTTTCTTCGTCTCAACCGCGCGTCGCTGAAGCGGTGGGAACACCGCGCCTCGTGAATATTCTGTTCATCTGACAAGCATATCGTGCTGCAATGCACAAGCCAACCCTCAAAGCCCGAGTCTGGCGCTTACTCGGTTTCAGGTGCGATCGATCAGCCGCGCGGTGCACCCTGGCGCTCGCTCTTGCCTCGATATTCGCGTCCGCACCTTGTCTTGCGGAGGAAATAAACGTCGGCTCGCGCGATTACCCGACCCTCGCCGAAGCGATCACCGCCCTCCCCCGCATAAGAGAAGCCCTTCCGGCCGGCGAGCCGGTCATCGTCAGATTGCCCGCCGGAGTGTTCCGGGTCAGTCAACCGATCGAGATCGATGCGCGCCACGGCGGCACGCCGGACAATCCCCTGATAATCCAGGGCGCGGGCGCCGGTCGCACCCGCATCGTGGGGGCCGCACCAACGTTGCCCCGTCCCGCCACGCCGCGCGACGGTGCAGGCCTCGGGCCGGATACCCTGGCCATCGACCTCCCCGCCGGAGCAACAGGACTGGTACGCAGGGGCGCCTACCTCTCGGTACCGAGGGGCGGGTTCATGCTGTTCCAGGGCGGCGCGCGCCTTCGCGAGGCGCGCTGGCCAGCCAAAGGCTACATCGCTGGCACCCTGGCAGAAGGGGGGACCACCCAGAACGGTTCCCATGGACCAAGCCTGCGCATCGACGGCGCCATGGCGCGAACTCTTGCTCGCGAGCCTGAACTATGGGCCGGCGGATACTGGTCTGCAGACTGGGCGTTCGAACTCGCGCCGGTTGCCTCGCTCGATTCGCGCGGACTGCTCACCCTGGCGCCCCTGAAAGCGCCAATGCCCGTCAGGACCGCAGCGCGCTTCTATCTGGCCAACACGATCGCCGGGCTGCGACCGGGAACGTTCGTGGTCCTTCCGGAGCGCCGGGTAGCCCTTTTTCGTCCCCTGCCGTCCGACGCGCCACCTGCCTTTCAGATCGCGGTTTCGAGCGAATTGCTGGTCCTGAAAGACACGCGCCAGGTGAGGATAAGCGACATCGCCTTCGACCGGTCGCTCGGCACCGCTGTGCGGGTCGAGAATTCGCGCGATATCGCCTTCAGTGACATCGCGGTGCGCCAGACCGGCGGTCATGGCATCGCTGTTCTGGGCGGTCGGAACGTCACCATCCGCCGCTCGGTCGTTTCGCAGACGGCAGAGCGCGGCGTCCTGCTGATCGGCGGCAATCGCGAGAGCCTGACACCTGCCGGACACGGCTTTTTCGACGGCATAATCGCCGACTTCGGACAGGAATCGCCAAGCTATCGGGGAGGCATCCAGCTTGCCGGCGTGGGCAATCGGGTGACCGGCTCCTTCATCACGGGTGGCGACCACCTCGCCGTCCAGCTTTCGGGAAACGACCACGAAGTAACGGGAAACGAGATATCTCACGTCCTGCGCGACACCGAGGATGCCGGCGCGATATACATGGGCCGCGACTGGAGCGAACGCGGCATGCGGATCACCGGGAACTATATCCACGACATCGGCAGCGCGGCACGTCGGACGAACTTCCTTTCGAGCATCTACCTGGACGATCAGGCAAGCGGAGTGACGATCACCGGGAACGTGATGATCGATGGCCAGTTCGGCGTCGTCATCGGGGGGGGCCGGGACAATCTCATTTCCGGCAATTTCTTCGCCGGCTTCAGCCGCGCGGCGGTCCACGCCGACAATCGAGGGATGACATGGCAGAACGGCAGAACCAATGGCGAGCTCGCGGCGCTGTTGGCAAAGGTTCCCGTTCAATCCGACGCGTGGAAAGGGCGCTATCGCGACCTCTCGAACCTTCGGCCCGCGGCATATGGGCGCCCCGAAAACAATCGCCTCGTCGGAAACTGGATCATCTCCGGATCACCGCTACAGACCGATGCGGCCACCCTGCCTTTTGTCAACAACGAGGGCTGGCGAACCCCCGCAGCGAGAGGAACGACGCTGCTTGACCTCCGGTCGCAAATCGACGGCATGCCGGGCATGCCCCCGCTCGCGGAACGTCAGGCCTCTCTGGTAAATCTGGCGGCGCTGCGGCAGGTGCCCGACCAGGATGCTCCCTGATCGAAAACAGGAGCGAAAAAGATGTTGCACCGCGGCAATGCCGTCATGAAAGCCTTCTCGCGATCCCGGGTTCATGGACGAAAACCCGTAGAGATCCCTTGATTTTCCTAGAGTTGCGCCAGTTCGAGACCATGGTGCCTTGCAAAATGCCTATCGCCATGCGAGACGAATAGCTCCTGGGGTAGATTTCGAGGAATCGCGTGCACAAGTTCGGAATTGCCCTCACAGGTCTTGCGATGCTGCTGGCCGGATGCGCTACCTACGATTCAAATGAGATCGTCTCCACCGGGGAGCGGTTCGAGACATATTCCGGAACCGAGCAATACCAACTCGGCGTGGGCGACGGTATTCAGATCAGGATCTACAACGAAGACGGTCTGAGCGGGGAGTTCATGGTGCAGGCCGACGGCACGATCAGCCTGCCGCTGATCGGCAAGGTAACCGCGGTCGGCACGACACCAAACGAGCTCGGAGCCGAGTTGGAGCGGCGCTATGCCGAAGGGTATCTGCGAATGCCCAACGTGCGCGTGCAAGTGCGCCAGTATCGTCCCGTCTATGTGCTCGGTGAAGTCTCAAAGGCAGGGCAATACCCGTACGTTCCCGGGATGACCGCTATGAGCGCGATCGCGACTGCTTCGGGTTATTCCCCCAGGGCCAATCGCAAGGTCATCCTTATCAAGGGCGCGAATTCGGAAGCCGAGCTTCCTTATCGCGTCACGCCCGAACTTCGCATCTTCCCGGGCGATACGATCCGTGTCGACGAGCGCTTCTTTTGACACAAAGACCTTCGATGCGAGCTCAATCGCGAGCTCGCCACCGATTTCGCGATGGCCTCCGGCACTTCGACGATCGTTGGAGCCACGCCGACCTCGCTGCCTGCTCTCTGCGTCTTTGCCTGAAGCGCGCGACAGCCTCGGGGTCTACCGGCGGGCGAGTCACCTCGCCGGCTGGGCCGTGGGAGGGTTGAAGGCTTGCGCAAGCACCACCTCCAGATTGCCTGCGTGATGATAGCGGCGAGCTGCCTGTTATCGGCCCGTTCGACATTCGCGCAGTCGTCCGACACGGTGTTGCTGGAACCGCTCGTGCCACCGGGCTTCGAGAACGGCCAGGAGACCAGCGTCGCGCTCGAGCCTCGCCCCGAATACGACGCGCTCGGCCTCATGGTTGGCGGGTTCAAGATATTGCCGTCGGTCGAGACCCGGCTGGAAGTCACCAGCAACACCTATCTCTCGCCCGTCAATCCAGTGCTGGCCCCGGTGATCGAGTTCAATCCGCAGATCGACGTCCGCTCGCAGTGGTCGCGCCATTTTCTTCACTTCCTCGGGCGCTCGAATTCGTCACGCTATATCGGAGAGGCGCGGCGCAACGAGGATACGTGGCGGCTACAGGCCGATGGTGCCCTCAATGTGACGAGAGAAGTCAGTATCAAGCCCTTGATTTCCATTGCACAGGTTGCGCTCGACAGATTTTCGGGTGATGTCACCGGCGACATAGCCGGCGTCAGCAACTATCGGCAGAATGCAGCCGCTCTGGAAGGCACCTATACGGCCGGACGCGGACGGGCGACGCTGATTGGCGAATATTACGGTCTCAATTTTTCCTCGGTGCAACTCACCGACGGGTCGACCGTGGACCAATCCGCGCTCAACCGTAAGGTCTACAGCCTAACGATGCGTTTCGAGTACGCGGCAAGTCCCGATTTCCTGCTTTACGCGCAAGGTAGCGCAGCGAAGATCGACAGCGCTTCGACTTCCGTCGGCCAGCTTGCGCTTGCGGATTCCACGGGAGGCCGCGTTCAGGCCGGCACGCGAGTCAATCTTCCCGGATTTGGCAGCGCGCTATTCGCGGTGGGATATACCAGGCGCAAGTATGATATCCTGCCGGAGCGAACGGTCAGCGGGATTTCCGCGGAGGCCCGCGTTCTGGTCAACCCTTCCGCACTTACCACGATCACCTTCGACCTGGGCCGGCGCCTGTCAGACACCCAGTCGATCAGCGGCAATCCCTTCATGCAAAGCCGCGCGCGACTGGCGGTCGACCATTCTCTTCTTTACAATTTGTTTATTAACGCCTCCGTCTCGCTTTCGAAGGAAGACTACAAGGGCAACCGGCAGCGTTCCGGATCGACATCCTTTTTTGTCGGTGCGAAGTATCTTGCGACGCGCCGATATCAACTGAACTTGGACATGGCTTATGGCAAGCGTCGCCCTGATCGGGGAGATTCCAGCCGGGATCTCAGCGAGCTGCGGGTCGGCGCCGGCGTGACGTTCAAGCTGTAAATTTGCTACAACGCGACGAGGAAGAAGTAGGTCAGATCATGGAAATCGCAACTGTCGATCAAAGTGAACCCACATTCGCCGACTTGCTGAATCGCGCGCGCGACACAGTCAAGCGACGCTGGAAGGTGCTCGCGCTTGTAACACTCGGGGTCTTCGCCTTGTGTGTCGTTGCCATCTTCATGATGACTCCACGATACGAAGCAACCGCGCGGATGCGCATCGACCCGACACGCGATCCCGTCGCGACGCAGCAGTCTCAGGTCAATGCGGCGCTCTCCGACGAAGCGATCGACACGGAAGTTTCTCAATTCTACTCGCTCGCCCTCGCCCGCACCGTGGTCGAAGAACTCGATCTGCTCAGCGACCCCGAATTCAAGGAGGTTCTGGCCGCCGCCGCGCCGCAGAACATCGGCACGCCTGAAGATCGTGCCAACGTCATCGCTGCCCATCTCCTCGACAACCTGGGCGTCTATCGGGAAGATCAGACCTACGTTCTTGGGATCGGATACCGCTCAAAGGATAGGATAAAGGCAGCGGAAATCGCCAACGCCTTCGCCCGCAACTATATTCAGAAGACCGTGGATTCGCGCACGAGCGTGGCCGAAAGCCAGGCGGAATGGTACAAGGAGCAGCTTGCCAACCTCGACACCGAGGTCCGCGATGCCGATGCCACCGCCGCCCGATTCCGGATCGAGAACGGCCTGGCGCAGGGCTCTTCGGAGCAATGGAACAACGGCACCATCATCGATCAGCAGGTGGCCCCGCTATCGGGCACTCTCGCCGACGCCGAATCCTTCGCCGCCCAAGCGCGCGCCAACTACACCGCCGCGCGGCGAATGGCGCGGCAGGGCATGGCCGGCGGCATCACCGAGGTCGTGCAATCGCCAACGATTACCGCTCTGCGCTCACAAAGGGCCACGGTGATCGAGGAAAAAGGGCGCGTCACCGGCCTTTATGGGACGAAGCATCCGCTCTCCAAGCTGATCCAGGGTCGGATCGACGAGATCGACCGCGAGATCAACGCGGAAACCTCCCGCATTCTGAATTCCGTCGGGTCAGTCGCGATCGCCGCCAGCGCGCGATCGGAAAGCCTGCGGCAAAGCCTCAACAACCTTGAGACCATGCGGGCACAGCAGACGCGAGCGAGCGTGATCGCCAGCAGCCTCGATCGCGAAGCGGACGCCAAGCGCGCGCTTTACGACGAAATGACCAAAGAGTCGCTGCAAAGCATGCAGGTAGCGAACAACGGGATGGCCTCGGCTACGATCATCGATCTTGCCCGACCGCCCGAGCGCCCCAGTTCGCCCAACAAGCCCCTTTTCCTGGGTCTCGCCCTTATTCTGGCTCTCGGCGCGGGAATCGGTTCAATCGCGACGATCGAAATGCTCTCCGGAACAGTGCTCAAGTCCAGCGATGTGGAAGACAAGCTGGGCATGTCATTGCTGGCGGTGGTGCCGAAGGTCAACGACATGCATCCCGCTGGATTGCTGATCGAGCGCCCAACGTCGTTCTACGCAGAATCGCTGCGCATCGCGCGCGGCGCCGTCCTGGGAACAGGAGGTATCGACGAAAAGCTGAGAGTGATCGCATTCACGTCAGCAGTGCCGGGCGAAGGCAAGACGACCACGTCGCTCGGCTTCGCACGCACGCTCGCGGTCGCCGGGCTCAAGACGCTGCTCGTCGATTGCGACGTGCGGCGCGCGACCATGCAGCAAGCAGCGGAAATGCCGCATCAAGGAAGGGGCTTGGTGGAATACCTATCCAACCAAGCCAGTCTCGACGACGTGACGATCGAGTCCGGACTGGAGAACCTCGATATGGTTCTTGTGCGCGAACCGCACTTCGCTTCCACCAATCTGTTTGAGTCCGGCTTGCTGCGACAGCTGATCGTTGCCGCGAAAGCGAAGTACGATTACGTCATTCTCGACTTGCCGCCGCTGATGGGTCTGGCCGACGGCCGCATGCTAGCCACTTACGCAGACGCCCTCGTCCTTGTGGTCAAGTGGAACGACACACCGATCTCGCTGGTGCAGAGCGCGATCGACGCGCTGAGGAAGACAGCGACCGAGCCGTTTGGCGTGATCGTTAATGCAGTAGACGAAAAGGCGGAACCGCTGGGCGGTGGATATTATCAGAGTCGCTATACGTACTATTATCAAGAATCGAAGACGTAAGGCGGCATCCCTCGACCGACGTGCCCCATCGGGTCGGAACTCTTGGCAAATACGCCCTGGCGATGAGCGGTACTGTCGGGGCTTCGGCCGCGCAGTTTCTCCTGTCGCTCGTCCTCCTGAACCGACTACCGCCCGAAGAGTTCGGTCGGGTGGCCTTCCTTCTGCTTGTCGCGCAATTCATCTGGGCCGTGGAAGGCGCGCTGTTCGCCGCGCCGCTCGCGCGGATCGAAGCGGAAAGGCGTCACGGCGATTCCCTCTCGGTCGCATCGAGAAACGACCTGCCGCAGCTCACCATCGGGTGTCAGGCTGCTGCCGTTCTGGCGACGATGGTTTCGATTCCCATCAGCTTCGGCCTCGACGATCCGCTGCTGACCGCACTCATCTACGGGCTGTTCGTAGGTGTCGGCGGGCTCAGAGTGTTCTGCCGGATCGCCGCCTATTCCGCCGGTCGGCAGGACCACGTGGTCACGGCGGACGCGATCTATGTCGTCGGAACCTTGGGAGGCGTCGGTTACATCGCGTTCGCTGCGCAGGCCGACGCCTGGATCGCCTACACGGTGCTTCTGGCCAGCGCGCTCGCGGGACTCCTGCCGCTTATGGCCTACCTTGTCCCTCGCGCGGGCATCGATGACATAAACCGCGCTCTGCGCTCCTATACGCTGATCTGGCGTCGCTTCGCCCGCTGGTCCCTGATCGGCCTTGTCGCGACCGAAGCCACGCTGAACGCGCACAGCTACATCGTGACATTGTTCCTTGGGCCCCAGGCCTTCGTCTCGATCGCCGCGAGCTCCATGCTGATCCGCCCCGGCACCGTGGCGCTGAACGCCTTGTCGGAGCTTGAGCGCCCGCGCATGGCCCACCATCTCGTCGCCACGGAGATGGGCAAGCTCCGGCGAGACATGCTGCTCGTTCGGCTTGTCTCGGCCGCGGTGTGGCTGGCAACCGTCCTCGCGACCATCGCGGCACTCGTCTATGTTCCAACCACGGATCTTGGCCGCTCGTACGACATCGGGGCGGTCACGACAGGCGCCGCGCTCTGGGCGACGATCCTGCTCGTTCGCTCCCTATATCTGCCGGAAGCCATCGTCCTTCAGGCCCATGGCGCCTTCGGCTCGCTGGCCTTTCCCAAGATTTGGTCGGCACCGGTCAGCATTATCTCGGTGATCCTGCTTCTCCAGATCGCAGAGCCGATATGGTCGCTAGCCGGTATCGCCGTAGCCGAGGCCATGTCCGCGCTGCTCACGATCCGGGGGGCCCGGCCGCTGCTTCACCTGCGCGTCACCCCGCCGGCACCGGCGAGATCGTAGCCGGTCATGTCCGTCACCATCGCAATCAAGGCATTGAACGAAGAAACGGCCATCCGCACGGCGCTGGAAAGTGCGATCGCGGCGGCCGGATCGCTGGGCGGCAAGGTCGTTCTGGCCGACAGCATTTCGACCGACCGAACTCTCACGATCGCGCGGAGCATGACGGCGCGGATCGTCCAGCTCGCCGATCCGGCCGACCGCGGCTGCGGTGCGGGGGCGCAACTTGGCTACCAGGCAGTGGACACCCCGTTCTTCTACCTGATGGACGGCGACATGGCGCTGCTTCCCAAGTTCCTGCCGAGCGCCCTGAAGTGGTTGGAAGCCCATCCCGACTATGCCGGCGTCGGCGGCCAGGTGATCGAGCGCGTGGTCGAGAATGAGGAGTTTCGTATCCGCGCCGCGGCGATGGAACACGAAGACCACCGGCGTGAGGGACCGGTCGACCGCCTGGACGGCGGCGGCCTGTACCGGACCGAAGCGATACGCGCGCTGGGTTATTTCTGCGATCGCAATCTTGCCTCGTTCGAGGAGTTCGAATTGGCGGCGAGGTTGCACGCCAGAGGCTGGAAGCTAGGTCGCGTCGTTCTCCCGGCGGTCGAACACTCCGGGCATCGGGGCAACGGCTATCGGCTCATGTGGGAGCGGCTTCGTTCAGGCCAGCTCAGCGGGGTCGGCCAAGTGTTGCGAAGTGCTTGGGGCAAACCGCATATGGGCTTCGTCCTGCGTCGGCTGACTCAGGTGCGGTCCGTCGCCGCCACCGCTTGCTGGTGGGTGGCGATCGTAGTCGCGGTCCTCACAGCACCCCGGTATCCGGCCTTGCCGCTGCTGGCGTTCCTGCTCCCGGCGCCAGTCGCCGCGTTGTCGTGGCGGCGCCGGTCGGTCCGGCTTGGCCTCTATTCCTTCTGTTACTGGAACATGGCCGCACTGGGCACGATCCTGGGGCTTTTCCAACGGCGCCTACCGCCCGAACTTCCGCTTGCCTCGGTCGAGATCAGCCCTCGCGACGGCTTTCGCCAGCAAGGGTGCGCCTGATCACCTCCATCAGGTTGGATACGACAGCGGGCCACGCGTAGGCATCTCGCACCCGCGCGCGCGCAGCCGCGCCGTTCGCCCGTATTTCTTCAAGCGGAGTGCTAACCAGCCAGGCCGCGCCGGTCCGCGCCGCATCGCTGTCCGAAACCGCGTCGCGTTCCTCTAGGACATACCCGCCGAACGCCTCCACCATGGCCTTCCCTCCCGTCATGGGCCGGATCAATGGCAATGCGCCAGCAGCCTGTGCCTCGAGTACGATCAGCGGGAAGCTGTCCAGCCTGGAGAGATGGACGAGCACATCCGCCTCCCGCAAGGCCTGCTGCATCGCCGCCTCGTCGAGCCACGCGATCACTTCCACCTGCTCGCCAATGCCAGCGGTCGCGATCGCCGATGTGAGCCGCGTCATCGTCGCCTGGTCTGCTCGGCCGATGAGGCGAGCTTGAAAGGGATATCCGGTGGCCTTGAGCCGGGCGCAAAGATCGACCATCGCGAAACTGCCCTTGCCCTCCGAGAACCGGGCGGCATGGACAAGCCGCAGCGACCCCGGCTTCGCGTTTGGGGACAGCTCTGTGCGCGAACACGCGGACCGGGGCAGCATCGTGCCAATCGTCTCGCACGGGACCTGCGGTGGCAGATCGATCTCGCGTGACTGGTCGTCGAACAGCAGGCCGAGCCGGTCGGCGAGGCCGAGCGCCCGCCTGCATGTGGCGCGACGCCATCCCCTCGACTGAAGGCGGCTGTTGCTGCCGAAATGGGGAGTGGCGAGCACGCGGGCGGGACCGCTCCCGAGGAGAAGGAGGAAAGCGAGATCGGGCAGATTGCTCACCTGGACCCAGACCACGTCCACGGACCTGCGCATTCGCCAGATTTGGCGCAACCGCCCGAGGAAGCGACCCAGACCGGACAGACCGAGATAGGCGGTGTCAGCGTAAACCCAGGTCGCGCTTACCTGGGGAGCATGGGCGTCGATGGCGGCGAGAGCGCGCGCGCAGAAAGCCTCGACCCCGCCACGATGACGCATCGAGCCACCGACAATGCAAAGACGCAGGATCTCGGCGGGATCAGTCCGCTGTTCTGGCGGAGCGGACATTCGCTTCCTTGGCGATCGCGCGATTGGCCCACACCAGCAGATCGCTCGAGGTTGTAGCCGACTTGCGCGTCTCGATCGCGGTCCAGAGCAGCCCCAGTGTAAGCATGAAGAATACCTGTCCGATCGAATCTCGATCGAACAAGCTGGATTCGGTCATGTTGTGACCGATCATGAACACGAGCAGCGCCATCAGCAATGCGCCGGTCTGCCCCTGAATCTCGCGCGAATGCAGCACTTTCGCCAGAGGCACGACGACCGTGGCGAACAGCACCAGCGCCAGACCGATCGGCCCGATTTGAACCAGCAGATCGAAGAAGCCGTTGTGCCCTTGGGTGACGGTGCGGATCCAGTCGATCGAGTATGACGACATGTACCCCGAAGGTCCGATGTTCCAGAACGAGCCGAATCCCGCCCCCAACAGCGGATGCTGCGTATAGAAGGACCACATGCCCTGCCAAATGAGCGTGCGGCCTGAAAACGCGTCCGGATCGTGCATGGTGCGCAGGAACGGATCGGAGTAGACATTCTGCACCACCGCCCCGGCCGCAATGGCGGCGATCAGGAAACCGGACACGAAAGTGCGGTATTTGTACTTGTACTTCGCGAATACGAAACCGACCGCGAGCGCGGCGATGCATACGCCGATCGAGGTTCGGGAACTCGAGTAGAAAAGGAAATATCCCGCCGCGCCGATGACCGAGAGTCGGACGAGCACAGGGATCTTTCCTGCGTCAAACGCGAAATAGAGCACCGCCAGCGCACATACCAAACCGGCAATGTTCTTGTGGGCCATGACGCCGCGCCAGTCTTGGTAGAGGCTGTCTTCGCCCAGCAGATCGAACTGATGAATCCCCAGCGACGGGTCCAGCTTCACCGCCAGGAAATTGGCTATGAGCGTGACCACCAGCGACACCCTCAGGACCAAGAGCGAGCGCTCATAGCCCAGACCTCGAACAAGTACGAAGACCGACCAGACGACCAGCGTCGTCAATATCACTCGCCGCAAGGCGATCTCGGGAACCATCGACCAGACGACGCTGAGCCAGCAGAATGCCAGCGCCGCCACCAGCGGCCACGGCACGGCATGCGCCATGCGCCGAAACCGCCGCTCGCCGCGGACACTCAACGCCGCCATGATGGTTATCGCGACATAGCCGAGCTGTCTGAAGAGATTGCCCTCACCGGCGACCGAAACCTGATCGAACGTCATGATCGGTCCGGTCAGCACCAGCGCCAAGAGGCAGACCAGGGTTACCTGTGCAAGCAGGGGATGGACTGCAGGCCGATTGGCCGCCGCGGGCATCGAACTGCGTCGCCGGCGCCTTGAGGACTTCCGGTCGCGCCTTCCCGCAGCCGAGCCGGGCGCTTCGCCGTCGAAGTCGCCGACCTTTGCCAACGCGCTGGGTCTCGGACCGGTCATACGTGCCTGGAACCCTCGACTTGCGCCTGTTTGATGAAATCGACGATCGTGTCGCACAATTGCCTTTGGCTCGCCGGTGCATTGGCCTCGGTCGGCGACCGGGGCGGCGTCTCCAGGTAGACCCGCAGTTCGTCGATGCGTGTCGCTATCGCGATCCCGGGCCGCCCGGCGAGCGCCGCGGTCGTCGCGAGCTGGTGATCGTTGCGATGCTCACCCAGGCTGGCAAGGCGCGGAAACAGGACGAGCGGCTTGAGATGTTGGCGCGCCGTCAATATCGTGCCAATGCCGGCGTGCGACACCACCAGACTGGCCGAAGCCACTAGGTTCTCGAATTGAACCGGCTCGATTACCCGGTGCCACTCCATGTGGCTGGGGATGTACGTGCCGCGACATATCTGCGCGACCATGCTCTCGCCAATCGCAGCCGCAAAGCCATCGACCGCCTCAACCAAACGATCGAACGGCAATTGGGTGCCTACCGTCAACAAGATCACAATACAGCCCCGCCAAAACGCATCGCCTTGCCATCGGCGAGATGCTCCCACTGCGTAAGCCAGAGATGGGCGAACGGCTTGGCGAAGCGACCGCTGAGCGAGGGGCCATCGGAATTGGCGATGCTATCCACCCATACGGTGCGGGCCCCGAACAGGCGCGCCCAAATGAGGCAGAACAGGCCCGGCAAGGCGCCCGTGGTAACCAGCACGTCCGGCCGATGGGCACGCACGAGACTGAACGCAGCGACGAAGCACCGCAGCGCTTCGAACGGTTGATCGCGGTTGGAATCAGGCACGATTTCCACGTTCGACACATGGTCTCGCAATGCAAGGCCCGGGATGGTCGTCACGAATATGGGAGCGTATTGGGCAATCCCCGACTTGAGCAACATCAGTTCGTCCCAATGGCCCCCGCCAGAGGCTACGGCCATGACCTTGAATGCTAAGCGACTTTGCTTGGCCTTGCCCAGGCAAGCCTCCTGCTCGATTTTTTGCACTGCGGCATCTATCGACCATTGAATTGGGGAATGCTAGCCCTTTCCGGGTCGATGGAACCCATCAAGTCATCGTTTCCTCGCGATTTTCGGCGGGGATATGGGAAATTTGGTGATGCGGAATCCTCCCTATTGCTGTAACAGACAGACAATGCGCTTTCTCGGCACACGAAAGTCTTCCGTCAGACGACCGAGGACCGCACCTGGAGACAGAATCTACGCGATCGGTGACATTCACGGCCGGTACGACCTTCTGCGCGACCTCCTTGCCCTTATTGAAAAGCACGAAAGCGGGCGTCGCGCGGCCGAGCAACTCCATGTGGTCCTGCTGGGCGACGTCATCGATCGCGGTCCGGATTCCGCATCAATCCTGCGCTTCCTGCACGAATGGTCCAAAAACACCGAAGGCCAGTTTATGCTGCTCGGGAACCACGAGGAGGTGATGCTGCGTGTGCACGGTGGCGAGCATCGGATGCTTGCGCCCTGGCTGCGATTCGGCGGGCGCGAGACACTGGAGAGCTTCGGCTTCACTCCCCCGGACCCGGAGGAGGTGGGCGTTTCCCGCATCATGGAAGACATCGTCGAAGTCCTGCCCTCCGCGCTCATGGACTTCGTGCGCGCATGGCCGCTGACGGCACGATCGGGGGATTACTATTTCTGCCACGCCGGCATCCGTCCGGGCATCGACCTCGACAAGCAGGCCAAGTCCGACCTGATCTGGATCCGCGAGGAATTTCTGGAAAGCCCGGCCGACCACGGGGTGACGATCGTGCATGGCCACAGCATTACCCCTGCGGTCGACCTCCAGCGCAACAGAATCGGCATCGACACCGGCGCATACCGAACAGGAGTGCTGACCGCCCTGTTCCTGGAAGGCGGCGATCGCGCGGTCCTTTCGACACAGGGCGTGAGCGCACTTTCGGCCTATGCGGACGCATGATGCCCATGCCGGTCCCTTTCCCGACAAGCCCACGCCGAGCGCCCGCTCCCCCCGCCGCTGCTCCGCTCCGCTTCGCACCTTGGAGTTCCTGAAAGACATCTGGCGCCCGCTCCTTGTGGAAGCGCCCGTAGATGAGATTGCACGACGCGGGTCGCTCGAAGGGCTGCCGTTGCGTTGGCTCCCGGCGGGGCGCGATCTCACCTTCAGCGGCGATCCCTTCGGCATCTGGCGTGACGGGTGCCTGTTCGTATTCGTCGAGGACTTCGACTACCGCACCGCGCACGGGACGATCGGCGTTCACGTCCTGGACGAACGCCTGCGGTGGATCGAGAAACGGACGGTCCTGCACGAACCATGGCATCTTTCGTATCCGATCGTGTTCGAATGGGACGACGAGATATGGCTCCTTCCTGAAGCGAGCGGCTCGGAATCGCTGGCGCTTTATCGCGCGCGCGAGTTTCCCTGGCATTGGGAAAAGGTCGCGACGATCACGCTCGACGTCGTCCCACTGGACGCGACCCCGGTCCGCCGCGACGGCCTGTGGTGGTTGTTCTATGGCGCGGCCGGTTCCGCGCGGGAACGACTGACGCTGCTCAATGTCGCTTGGGCGGAGGATCTCCTTGGGCCATGGACACCCCACCCTCTAAATCCCGTCCTGCGGGATATGCGCGGCGCGCGGCCAGGCGGAAGGGCGTTCGAGCATCAGGGAAATCTCGCCCTCCCGATACAGGATTGCACGCGAAGCTATGGCTCTGCCTTGCGTCTCCTTCACGTGTCGACGCTAGACCGCGATCAGTTTCAGGCACGCGCCGGCGGGAAATTTCTTGCTCCGAGTGGAGCGACCCCATTCCTTGACGGGTGCCATACCCTTTCCGCTGCCGGGCCTGTCACGCTTGTCGACGTGAAGCGGCGGCACGCCTCGTTCAAGGGACTGACCATGCGTCCGCGCCGCGATCTCGCGAAGCTTGCGGCCCGATGGACAAATAGAGCCCAAACCGGGCCGGACCGTTCTTAGCATTGTCCCCAGGAGCTTATTTCAAGATGAAAAGATTACGCGTAGCAGGGCTATGGCTGATCCCAGCGACGGTGATTGTCCTGATCGCGGCAGTCACCATGGCGTTGTTTCTTGACCGGGACGGCGACCGTATAACCCTGCGCAGCCAGAATAATTTCAGCATCGGGTCCTATTACGCCTATGTCCAGCCATGGGGCGCACAATCCTACTACATCGGGCGATTATGGGGAGAATGGGCCGATTCCATCGGGGTCGACACGGAAACGTTCCCCAACCGCACTCGGATAGACTGGCGCTGGCCGCCGTTCTCGCCCGGAAACGGGGTCGGGGTCTGGGGCTACAACCACCTCGGCTACGGAAACTACGACGGCGGAGAATCCGTCAAGCAGGTTGTGCCAAAGCGCGTGCGGGATATCGGCGAGCTGCGGTCTGAATACGCATGGAATGGCAACTTCGACTACGGCGACGCCTCGCTGCTGTTGGAATTCTATCTCCGTTCCGACCCGGCGGACAGCGAGTCCAAAGTGATCGAGATCGGATGGTTCCTGCACGTGCCGGACGTGACGAGGCAGTTCGTTGCGGGATCGAAGCAGATAGGCACCTACATCGACCCCCAGGGCCGAAAATGGCGTGTCGCCATGGAAGAGACGTTCTGCACCTTCAGCCTCGTCGATGGTCAAGATACTCGCAGCGGCAGCGTCGACATGCTTCATGCTCTTGGCTGGCTGCGAACCAGAGGCCTCGTGAAAGGCGACGAATGGCTCACGGGCGTGGCGCTGGGAGCGGAGCCGGTGTCCGGCGTGGGACACGTCGAGATCGAGCGCTGGAAGGTGACGTGGAAGTGAGGGGGAAACGACCTTTCGCTTCCCCAGGGCAAGGGCGCTGACGCCTACCCCATTTTCCGTTGGCAAAGGACCCGGATCGGCATGCTGGTACAGGATATCTCGGAAATCGAGGCGATGCTGATATGTCCATCCTGCAAGAGCCCAATCGCGCTCGAACCGCGCGATGGCCCGCGCTGCCTCGCCCCGGCCTGTGACAACTATCGGCAAGGTTTCGATCTGGTCCAGGACCGGCTGGTTCTGGTCGACTTCGCGAAAAGCGTCCTCGATCGCGGGAAAATCAGGGCGCGGGAGGGGGAGAGCGCGCTGGCGAGGACGCGCTGGAAGGCCGTACTGCGACGTGTCGTGGACGGGAAGAACCACTATGCGCCGCACTTCGCGCGGTCGGTGGTACGGGAGCTGGAGGGGTCCGCGGAGGCGCACCCTACGATCCTGGTGATTGGCGGTGGCGCGATCGGCAGCGGCGCGGAGGATCTTTACGTCTCCGACACCGTTCGCGTCGTCTCCCTCGACATCTATGCATCGCCGCACGTCACGTTCGTCGCCGATGGCCATGCAATCCCTCTCAAGGATGCGAGCGTCGATGCTGTGTGGGTGCAGGCCGTGCTGGAGCACACGGTCGATCCCCAGGCGATCGCGAAGGAAATGACGCGGGTCCTGAAGCCTGGAGGGTTGCTGTTCGCAAACGTCGCGTTCACGTGGCCGGTCTGCGAAGAGGCCTATGACTTCACGCGCTTCAGCGCGAGCGGACTGCGCTGGCTATTCCGGGATTGCGAGGTGATCTCCATGGGGGCGTCGTCGGGCCCCGGAACGATGGCGACGCTCGCCATACGCTACCTCGCGCAGTCGCTGCTACGGAGTACGAAACTGGGCCAAATCGCTGCTTTTCCGTTCTTCTGGTTGCGGTTTCTGGACCGGTGGTGCGCGACGAGGCGCTCGCTGGACGCCGCCCCAGCGCTATTCTTCTTCGGACGACTGGCGCCCGCGCCGCTGCCTCTCGACGCGCTTATCGCTTTCTATGATGACCAGCCGGGTCTGGAAAGAGAAGCACGCGCGCTGCGCGACGCCTGGTGGACGTCGACCGCAAGACCGCCGTCAAAACGCCTTTTTGGACGCGACGACCTGCATGGTTTTGAGCAGGATCGAAATGTCGCGCAACAATGACCAGCCGCTCAGATATTCCAGGTCGGCATGCAGGCGCTGGGTCAGATCCTGCTCCCGCTCGGTATTGCCGCGATGGCCCCGCACTTGCGCAAGGCCGGTGAGACCCGGCTTCACCGCGTGACGATACCAGTATCGCGCATCCACCTCCCAATAGAGCTTGCTTGCCGCCTTTGCTCCCAACGCATGTGGGCGCGGCCCCACGATGCTCATTGTGCCCGACAGCACGTTGAACAGTTGGGGCAACTCATCGATGCTGGTCCGGCGAATAAATCGCCCAACGCGGGTAACGCGCGTATCGTCGCGGGTCACAAGCCGATCGGCCGCACCATCGGCCTGGTCGGCCCGCATGCTGCGGAACTTCAGCATGCGGAACTTTCGCTTATCCTTGCCCACACGCGTCTGAACGAAAAAGACCGGCCCCTTGCTTTCGACGCGTATCGCCACCGCGGTCAACAGCATGAACGGGGCCAAGAACGGCAACATCATCGCAACCACTGCCAGATCGAAGCAGCGCTTGACGAACTCGTCGAACGGGGAAAGCGGCCCCTGGGCGACGACGAGTGTGGGCTGTCCCCCGCTGTACCCCACGGATACGGGTGCGATCGCTGTAATTTCCGGGGCGATCACTTCGCTTAGGACATTCGATCCCTTCAATGTATGGACGATAGCCTTCCGCCACTCCGGCGAGCAGGCGACGACCACTCTGTCGGAATTGGCAAGCAGCGTACCCAAACGGTCATACTGGCCCGGCAGATCACCCCGCTCGTCCAGCCAGTTGTCCACATGCTCGGTGACGGTGAAATCCCCGGCGGGGACCGGCATCGTCCCGTCGTATATCAACAGCGAACTATACGGCGCGCCTTGGAAGATGCGATGGAGCTGACGCAGGAAGATCAGGCGAATGGCAGCCAGCACGAAAAAGCAGAGAATGGCTCCCACCGCGAAATTCACGCGCGAAAACTGCTCGCTGGACTTCAGCAGATACCCGATCAGGGATACGATGCCGACGCTTTGCATGAGCGCCGCGTACGACCGGGAGACGCCCAGCCGCTGTTTCGAGAATACCGCTCCGGAATAGGCCTTCGCGCTTGCGGCGGAGGCGAGGTAGAATGGCAGGATGGCCAACGCCATTACCAGCCACTGCCACTTGCCTACGATGTCATAGAGCCACGCAGCCGCCAGGAAACACGCGACGATCCCGATCGTATCAAACGCCACAAGCAGGAGCAGATAATTGCGCCGACGCCGGCGCTTCGACCCGACCTCGCGAAAATAGGCCTCTTCCTCCGTCTCCTTGCGGAACAAAAAGGGCATGACATTCATTCTGCGAATCCTCGCAAAATCGTATGGTCCGAACACGTGGCCACGGCGTCGGATAAGTCGGCCGCCAGGATCAACATCATGGTTCCAGGGTCACCGTCATGATTGAGGAGCGGGATCACCCCGATCGATTGATCCATCGATCCATCGGTGGACCTAATAACACAGTTCATGCAATCTGAGAGGGATTTTGAATCGACGTTCGCAAAAGGTACTGGCCGGATGACGGAACCGAATTGGATCGTGCTCGGCTGGGAAGGAATCAAGGGGGCTTTCGTTCCTCCAGGCGCAGCCGCACGGACCGTTCTGCACATCCACCTCGGTCTCGCCGTCTATCTCGGCATCGCCGTCATATCGCGCAAGGGCCTTCGCTCGTGGCTGGCACTGGCAGTCGTAATCGGAGCAGCGCTCGCCGGCGAGTGGGCCGACCTGTCCGCTCACGGCCCCGACATATTTGCATGGCTATGGAGGGACACGATCGGCGATGTGCTGAGCACGATTTTCTGGCCGTTGGTTCTGTCCATGGGAGCCGGTCTTCTTACCACCAGGATCAGGGCGACCCAGTGCGGGGCGCAAGAAGCGGTTGAGGAAACAGCCAGCGACACCGGCATTGCGGAACCCGGCGCGATCGCACCTCATGATCCTGCCTGACCATCGCGGGGACCTTGCAAGCGGCTCGGGGTGCAGGGCATTCCGCAACCAGCGCAGCGGCGAGGCGATCGGCAATTGACGTATCGTGCGGAGATCGACGGACTGCGCACGGTTGCCGTCTCTTCCGTAATCCTGTTTCATTTCGATGTCCCCGGAACGCCAGGCGGTTATCTTGGCGTCGATGCATTCTTCGTCATTTCCGGTTATCTCATCACCCAGCTTCTGATGGCGGATGTCGAGAAGGGGCAATTGAGCCTTCTCGATTTCTATCGCCGTCGCACCATCCGGATTCTTCCCGCGCTTCTGGTAATGGTGCTGGCGATCTGCGCCATCGGCATCCCGGTGCTGTTTCCGGCCGAGATCCGCGTCCTCGCCATGAGCGGCGCTGCCACATCGGCCTATGTGGCCAACTTTTTCTTCCAGCAGCAGAGCGACTACTTCGACGTCAGCGAGATCAAGCCGCTGCTCCACACCTGGTCACTGGCCGTCGAGGAACAGTTCTACATCGCCTATCCCGTTGCCCTATTGCTTCTCCATCGCTGGTTGGGAGAGCGATTGCGCCCCGTCCTGTGGCTGATGGCCATATCCGGCCTCCTGCTTTTCTGGCTTGTCGGACGCAACCATCCGGGCGCCGCGTTCTTCCTCGCCCCCACCCGCGCCTGGGAACTCCTGCTGGGCGGAGTCGCCGCGATTGGGGGCTTTCCCCGCCTCGCCCGGCCACGGACGCGGGCCGCCGCCGGAATGATCGGATTGGCGCTGCTCCTGGCAGCAATGATCCTTCCGCCTGGCCCCGAACCGGCGACACGCGGGATGGTGATGGCCTGCCTCGGCACCGCGATACTCCTGGTCTATGGCACGCAAGGTCCCGCGGCCCGCATACTGTCGCTGCCGCCGATGCGATGGGTCGGGAAGATCTCCTATTCGCTGTACCTGTGGCACCTGCCGTTGCGCGAATTGTACCGGGCCGGCTTCGAGCCGTCGCTTGACTGGCGGACCAGTGCGGCCCTGTTCGGAGTATCCTTCGTGCTGGCGGTGCTGTCCTACTATTTAGTTGAACAGCCTGTCCGTACCCGTTTCCGGAAAGGCTTTCGACCCGGACCGATCGTGGCCATCGGCGTAACGGCCTCTCTGGCGAGCATGGTGATCTGCATCGCCATCGCCCTGCTTGCCCCAAAACTCCGGCCGCTGCCTCCCGACGTCGCCCGCATCGCCGCGTATGCTTCGTACAAGGACGGACCAGCGTTCCGGTATCAGCATGTGCGGGAAGATTGCCGGGTCGGCGGGCGCCAGTTCGACATTCCTCGCTGCATCGCTTTCAGGAGCGACCGGCCCAATATCCTTGTGCTGGGAGACAGCCATGCAGGCCATATCTGGCGCGCGATCGCGGAGCGCTTTCCCGCAGACAACGTCGTGGTGGCTAGTTCAAACGGGTGTCGGCCACTGTTCGGCACCGGCGGGCGGAACTATTGCGCGGAAATGGTCGAAAGGATGCGGCGGCAGGTGATCGGAATGGGCAAGGTGGAGGCGGTCGTCCTGGCGGCGAACTGGAGGCCGAAGGACTTGCCCGGACTAGAGCCGACGATCGCCGAGATCCGGCAGGCGGGCGTACGCGTCACGGTGCTCGGTCCGATCATGCGGTACGAGAGCGATGCTCCCCAACTCATCGCCAAGGCGATGCTGCGCAAGCAGGCTTTCCGGGTTTCCGAAAGCCGGCGCCGCTATGTCGCCGGGCTGGACGCCGAGGTGCGGATCCGCGCGCAAAGGGCCCACGCCCGGTATTACTCCTTGTATCGGGCAGAATGTCCGCAAGACCGGTGCCGCGTCCTGACACCCACCGGCGCGCCATTCCATTTCGACAGAGCCCACTTTACGATGGATGGTGCCCGCGAAGCGATAGACGCCCTGCCCAGACCGTAGCGCGGGCGCGCGAGAGCGGACGCCCGGATTGAACTGGCGTACCGTCTCCGGTAGACTTGCCCGGCTACCGGGACGAAGCCGGTCACGCGGCCCGGCTCGCGGGACTCCAGCGGAAAGGGAGCAATGCTCCAATCGATACAGGCATTGCGCGGGGTGGCTGCGCTGCTGGTTCTCTTCTTCCACACCCATCTGATCGTCTCAAAGGGGGAATATCTGGGACAGACCCCAATGGGCGGGGTGTTTGCGGTCGGCTCCGCAGGGGTCGATATCTTCTTCGTGCTGAGCGGCTTCATCATCATGCACGCCCACAGCGCGGACATCTCGCGGCCAGGGAGCCTCAAGCGCTATCTCTACCGCCGCTGGAGCCGGGTCTATCCCGTTTACTGGATCTATCTCACCGGCGTGATCGCGCTGCTGCTGGCCGGGTTCGGCAGCTTTCCCGCGCCTCTCGATGCCTCGTATCTGGCCAGCGCCTACACGCTTGTGCGGACGTCGCCAGAGCCCCCGCCGCTCTCGGTCGCATGGTCGCTGTATCACGAAGTGCTGTTCTATGGCGTCTTTGCTCTGCTTATCCTGAATCGCCGCCTGGGGGCCACGGCATTCGCCCTTTGGGGGACGTTCATCGCCGCGTCGTACCTCTTCGGCTGGTCGGCGGTTCTGCAGCAGCAGCAGGACTTGCAAGGAGTGGTGGGAAGCCTGTTCAATCTGAACTTTCTGCTGGGAATGCTGGCCTGTTGGCTGGTCGAAAGGCGCCTTTTATCCCACGGCCGACTGATGGCGGTGATCGGCGTGGCGATCCTCACGCTCGGTGCCGCGATAGTTCTGGCCGGCGATGCGCCAGCCGAGATACGACTGCTCTTCGCCGTCGGAAGCTTCTTGCTGCTGACAGGTCTTGTGAGCCGCGAATACCAGCGCCCCGTTGCGGTGGGCCGGATACCGCGTCTGTTTGGTGATGCCTCGTACAGCATCTACCTGGTCCACACGCCGATACTCTCCATGCTGATCAAGATCGCGGTCGCGACGGGAGCCGCGCGTATCCTTGGCGCGCAGGCCCTGTTCATGGTGCTGGCTGGCGTGACGGCAACCCTGAGCGTGCTCTGCTACCTGCTAGTGGAAAGGCCATTGATCCGCGTTCTGCGTCAGGGGCTGTCTGGATTGCGCTCCCGAAAGGAAGGCGGCGGGTCCGAGGCCGCTTCCCTGGCATCGCCTCAGAGGGAGTGAGAGCGAGCGGCGGAGCACGCGCTGGCTCAGATGGAGAATTTCTCGTCGCGCGCGACCGCCGCCTCGCCTCGCCCGCCCGTCCGCGCCATCCACCGCCGCATCGGCTCCTCAAAAAGCTTGAGCGAGATCAGGCCAACGAAGCCGACGACACTGAACGCCGCAAGGGTCCAGAGCGATAGTGCCGCCCCCTCCAGCCCCAGGATGCGGCGGCCTAGCAGCACGATGAACAGCGACTGCACGATGGGATGCAGCATGTAGACCGAATAGGTCAGCCGCCCGCCAGGCGCCAGCGCGCGGACCAGCGGCGATACGCGACCACGCATGTCCGCCGCCACGCCCAAGGTGGCGATCGCATAAGCGACAAGCACCAGGACACCGCTGTGCCATCCCAAAATCACGCCGGTCGCGAACAGCGCGATCACGCCTGCCAGCAAGGCAGGCGCGCAGGGAATGCGCCCGACCCGATCGCGATACCGGAACAGCAGAACGCCAAGGCAGAAACCGGGTAGCGCACGAAGGACGCCCAAATCGTGTGTGCGGGACACCCAGAACGGTTCGAGCGGAGCTGTCTGAAGAAACACGACGAGACAAAGACAAGACGCGCCGAAGGCCCTGGGCGACCGCGTGACCGCAAGATACAGCAGCGGGTAGAGAACGTACATCGCCGCCTCCGCGCTGATCGACCAACTGACGGTGTTGAACGAGGAGCGACCGCAGGTGCCAAAGGCGTGCAGCAGGAGCGCGTTCTGAGCCAGGCAGTCCCAGGCATACTTAGCGGGCCTTGAACTTTCGATACCGCTCCATTGCGAGAACAAGCCGACCAGAACGAAGAACAGCAGCGTCGCCCAATGGAGCGGCAGCAGCCGCGCGCCGCGCTTTCGCAGGAAGGCGGCATATCGCCATCCGCTGTCGAGCCGGTCGCGATACACCCAGCTTATAACGAACCCGGAAATGACAAAGAACAGGTCCACACCCACCGCGAAACCGTACAGCCGTTCATAAACGACGGGCGAGCCGCCCGTGAAGGCGAGCAGATTCACCCGGAAGTGGACCAGAACGATTGCATAGGCGGCAATCAGCCGAAGCATATCGAGATGCAACAGGTCGGGTGATTCCGGGCTCAGCCGAAAGAACGATCGCATCACCGCGCCCCGTCGGACAAGGTCCGGCCGGTCCGACCTCGCCATCCTTCGCATTCCGAGGCGGGCGACCACCGGGGATGTCCTGCCTCGCGGAGTACCTTCAAGACGTAATCCTTCTTACCAGCGGCTTCTCTTCGCGCATCGGCAAGGCGCCCGCGCCCTTGCTAAACGTATCCGCCCCCGCTTCAACCGGCGTTGCCCCGGACGGTGGCACGCACGCCCGGGGGGACTGACACCCTCGCGCCCACGTTGTCCAGAATCTCGATCTCGCCTCCCGCTGCACCGAATGGCCGCACGGCGATCGGCAGGCCGCGTCCGGCGGACTCGATCCGGTTCCCGGTCACACGCATTGAGCGGCTGGTGGGCGAGACGGCAACGGCAATGACCGCCGACCCTTCAGGCAGTTCGCGCGTAACCGCGATCCGGTTGCCCGAGATATCAACTTGCGTGGCGCTCGCGCTCATCAGATCGACCGCCTGCTGGGACGCCGCTCCGAAGGTCAGTCTGTTTCCGCGCATCTGGAACACGTCCGTGAGCCGGTAGGCGAAGCCGCAGACGACGTTCTCGAAGCTGTTCCCGCTGACCTCCAGCCGGTTGAAATAGCTTGGAAGGCACAGGCCATATCCCTCCGCCCCCGTCCAGGCGAAGCGATTGCCCCTAAGCGTGACCTCGATGGCCCCGTCCACCGCCCCGAAGCCGGCGCCCCGCAGCGCGAACAGCGTACGCCCGGTGACGCTGCCCACTTTGCGGGCGCCGTATCGCAGATGGATGTCCTTCGCCGAGCCGTCCTGAATGCCGACATTGTTCTCGAAACGCACATTGCGGGCCGCGAACAGCGCCGCGAAGCAGAAGTTTCCGGCGTTCTCGACCAGGTTATCGCGCGCAAGCGCGTCGACGCAGCCTTCGAAATCGATCCCGATGTCCGTCACCATGCTCACGCGGTTTCTTGCCACGTGGACGTTCTGGCCGTTGTTGCCGTAGATTCCACCGATCGATCCGGAAACCGCATTGTCGCAGATGTAAATGTCGCGCGCGCGGCGCAGATGCGCCAGATCGCCGCCCTCGTCGCGACGTCCGCCCCCGCCCCACCAGCTTATGGACGCGAAACGTCCGCGGTTGTGCGCGATGGCAACCCGGCGAGTGAAATCGAACCGCACGAGCTGGCTGCTGTGAACCTCTCCATCGACGTCGCAGTCGAAAACCAGAAGATCCTCGCAAAGGTCATCGGGGGTTTCGGAAAAACCGCTGTTCACGGCCGGATCCAGGCTGATCGAGCCGCGCGAGCGAAAATACTGTCTCGATAGCTGGCGCAAGTGGTGAAGTCCGACGATGCCGATCCGGCGCGCGCGGCAGCGGGTGACGCTGACACCGCGCAAGTTGTAGCCGCGCAGCACCATGCCTCGCGGTGTGAAGGGCGCGGCCCTTTCTATGGTTAGACTGTCGATAGCAACTGGGCCGAGAAACGCCAATGGATCATCTGTTGGCGGACGCGCCAAGAAAAGGTCCTTCTCGTGACATTCGACGCGAAGGGTGGGACGCCCTCCCACGCCCAGGATGCGCACCGGCTTGCGGATGTGAAGCTGGCGGGTGATCCGCGCAACCGCGCCCTCGTAGCCCGGAATCGTGATGACCGGCGCCTCCAGAAGCGCGCGCTCGAACGCCTCCGTATCGTCCGAAATTCCGTCCAGCCGCGCGCCGAACGATCGTATGTCCCGGCCCTTTCCGGTCGCCTGCCCGGCGAGGTGCGAGTAAGTCTCGCTCCGCGCGGCGGCCCAATCCGGCCAGTCGGGCGCTTCTGCCGCGTTCTTCGTGAAGGCCGCGCCGAGAGGCGAGCACACGTTCGGCAGCGCCCCGATGACGGGCAGCAACACTGCTTCTCTGCGTGAAATTTCCAATCGCCACCTCTCGACTCTTGAAGCCGGGCCGCTATTTACCTCAAGCCGCGCAGCTTGACCGCCCTTTACGGTTGAACGAATATACGTGACGACAATGCCGGAAGGCTAGAGGTACGGTGTGTTGCGAGAGTCTTGGCGTTCCTCCGTTCTTGAAGTCTCGCAAAGTCCGACCTCTTCTCCCCTGACCTATGCGCTGTTCTGCCTCATCGTGCTGTTCAACGTCGGCATTCCCAAGGCGGGAGTCGCATTCGGCGAGACGCCGATGACGTTCGGCTATCTCGCTTTCCTGGGGTTCGCCGCCTTCGGCTTCATCTTCGTCATCAAGCATTCGCGAATATCGTTCGCCGCAACCGCAAACTTCCTCTTCGGGTTCGTGCCGATCGGCACTCTGGCGGTCGTGAAGCTGCTGTATGGCGGATCGAGCTACGGCTTGCTGCTTTACACGCTCATCCTGCTCATCATCCCGGCGATCATGCTGCTGCTCTACACTCCTGTGCTGGAATCGCTCAGCGAGAAAGAGATAGCCAAGCCCCTGGTATATTGCGTGCGCTTCACGGTGGCGTGGGGCATCATGAACTTCCTGATCTTCGCTTTCACCCAACGACTGATCGAAATCCCCTACGTCACGGTTCACCCCCTCGATGTGGGCGAGATCTATCAGAAGAACAACCGGCGCGGGATCCTCATGAAGCTGGTCGGCACCTATAACAACGGCAACCTGTTTGGCGTCTGCATGCTGATGCTGTTCCCGATCTACTTCTACTTCGAGAAATCCCGTCTCTTCCTCGCGGCGGCCTGCATGGCGTTGTTACTGACGCTCAGCCGCACCGTCTGGTTCGGCCTTGCCGGACTTTCCGCCCTTATGGTCATGATGCGGCTGATCCGGATCGGAAAGCCCTGGATCTGGTTGACCGGGGCCGCGCTGGCTGCAATCGGCATCGCCCTTCTTCCCTTGATGGGCTGGACGCCGGACCGCGTGGTCGAGGCCCGGATGGGCGGTCGCATGGTTTTGTGGGACCAACTGGTGCTGACCCCCATTGGTGCCGGCGACGTCAAGGTGAAGGAAGTGCTGTATGCCAGCCTGCTGCAAAGTTTCGGCATCGTGGGCACGCTCAGCGCGGTAATCGCCTTCGCGTTTCCGGTCGTCTACGGTCTGGCAAGGTTGAGCGAACTGTCGGCGTTGCGTCGCAGCGCCCTTTGCGGAATCATGACCTACCTGTTCGTGTCCTTCTCCGATGCGGCGTTCATATATCCGCCCACCATCGTGATCTTCATGTTCGTCGTCACCATGCTCTATCGCCACGGCTACGCGAACGAGAGCGACGTGCCGCCCCCCCCAGCAGCACAGCAGAGACAGCCGGCGCCGGGGTCCACCATTTCGCTGGCACAAGCATCCAAGCTTGCCGGTTAGCGCAAGTCAGCGCCGATCGAAGCCGCATGCCCGCTTCCCGGCATCGCCGCGGAGGGACTTTGCCGGGCGCACCGCCGCGGCGCTCGCGGTGGGTGGTAAGAGGTATACTCAACGCAAGGAGGGTTGGCGTCGATGCTGAAGCCAGGCGTGCCACATCGGGAATGACGTCTTGCCGTCGATGTGATCGTGATTGGATCATCATGAACGGGTTGCGATGCGCAGCAAGGCATCGGCGACCCGCATGGCGGATCCGCCGTCAACGATGCCGGTTTCTTCAGCGACGACGTCCCAAAGAACGGCCTTCATTTCGTTCGAAGCCCGTTGTGCGGCAAGAGTCAGGGCGATTTCTTCCGGCGTGCGGCAAACCGGTATACCGATCGATACCAGCCATCGCTGCTTCGTCGCCTCGGAATGCTCGGCAAATGCCGATGACGGGATCGGCATGCAGATCGCAGGCCGATTCAGCATCAGACTTTCGAGCAGACCGGTGGAATAGTGCCCGACGGTGGCATCGGCATCGCGAATTGCGTGCTCGATAGGCCGTTCTCCGCTGTCCAGCGCGGGTTCGAATGCCAGGGCGTCGCACAACTGCTTTACGGCATGGCCGCCGGCACGGGGATGTGCGCGGATCGTAAGTTCCAACGGTCCCTCCTCGCACGCCTGGTTGAGGCCTGCTGCCAGGAGATCGAGCGCCGCCGACGCCGCTTTCATCGAAACCTTGCGATGAGCCGCAAAAGGCTGAGCCAAGTAGAGCAAGCGCAGGGGCCCATTGTCCCGCCGCACGGGCCGCGCTTCGGGCATGGCGGCGAAGATGTCGAACCGCGGCACACCGGTGACCTCGATCCTGTCCGCCGGAACCCCGGCTCGAATCCAGGTGTCGGCGTAGCGTCCCGAAGCCGCGAGGATGCGATCGTGGCCGAAGAGGCCATAGTCCGGAATCGAGGGCACGATCCCCAGACGGTTGACGAACGGCGCCAGGGCGGCCTTGATCCGCAGGCCCGCCGCTTGCGGCCGCGCGTCTCCGATCGCGCAGAACGGCCCCTCCTGCAACAACACCGTCGGGACGCCGTGACGACGGGCGGCGCGCAGGATGGCGGTCTCGACATACATGCGGTCATGGCAGATCACGACTACGTCAGGCCGAGGGTCAAAAAGTCCCGATACGCAATCGACGAGGCGCCGGTATGCGAATGGCCCTCCGTTCAGCAACAGATTCGTCGTCTGGCTGCCGGTAGGCGTGCGCATGCCGCAGCCTTGCGGAGAAAATACCCGCACTTCCGCGGTGCCGGGATAAGGAGTGAGGCCCCTGGACCGCAAGTTGAACGGCTGCGTGTCTGCAAACAGGAAACTCGCCTCCGGAACGCGGCGTAAAATAGCCGTTTCCACCATCGCCAGCGTCTTGCCCGACGATCCTCCCGTCCCGACCAGAAGGAACCTGGGCGCGTGCCCGCTACGCATTCCCTTCAGGCCGTCATGCGAGGATCGGCCGGGTCGCCGCGTCCCTCAAGTTCGCACGATCCGTCATGCCGCGAGCGACCCGGAGCCGTGTCGGGGATCGATCTGATCGGGGATCGTGGCGGCCAGCAGGCCAAGCGTGCGGGCACGCTGGCGCAAACGCTCGCGCCGGCCCCGCCCTCCCGACAGCGCCGCCAGGACTTGCGCCTCCACGGCCTCGATCACGTCGGGATCACGATAGCTCAACTCGCCTTCACCTCCGGCCTCGTCCTCGAGCCAGAGACGCAAGCTGGCCATCTTGTGGGAGTTCGATTCCATGAACACGCAAGGTGTCCCTCCCAGCGTCGCGAGAATTGTCGGGTGGTATCTGCCCGAAACGAAGGCCGCTGCATTGCCGAGGATGGCCGCGCCCACGAAGATGTTCGTCTCCACCGGCACGAAACAGACGCCGGCCTCGCGCGCAAGCGGCTCAAGGAACGCGTCGCCGGTGCAAGTGGCGACGAACACCGGGATGAGCCCGGCATCGCGAATCCGCCCGACGACTCCCAGCATGAAATCGCGCGCCTCGGCATAGCGGCGGCGCGAACGGAAATAGGACGAGCCCGAAACGCAGACGTAGGGCTGGTCGAACCGCCAGCCCAGCCGATCCGGCTGCTCGGGATACGGCGCCAACATCTGCGGCGGCATATCCGCAGGATGAAAGGATGGAAACAGCGTCCCATCCGCAGTGCTGAACAGCGCGTCGGGCAGGACCGAAATGCGGGTGGTGACGTCCATTTCCTCAAGCAGGCCGAACGACATCCGGTCGCGAACCTGCACGCCCGTGCAGCGGGAAAGGTGATCGCGGCACTTCTCCCACGTGGCGTAGTTTCGCGCGGCACCCGGAAAATCGGAGATCATGGCGTTGACGTAGAAGGCCGGCTTTCCAAGCTGTCGCGCAAGCTCCAGGCACAGCAGCTGGAACCGCAAGTCGCGGCGCTCGGCCGGCTTGAACACCATGCTGCCCTCGCCGTTGACGACGACCAGCCCGACGGCTTCCATCCGCGAGACGAGGCTTTCGAAAAAGGGATTGTCGTGGCGTTCCCTCAGAACGGTCCTCGCGCTCGCCTCGATATCGCCGGTGACGTAGTCGTCGCGCACGGCGAGGCTGTTGCGCAAAGCCTGGGCCAGACCACTCCCTCCCATGAGGGCGCCTGCACGCCGCACGAGGGCAGAGGCAGCTTCCTTGCGCAGCACCTCCAGCCTCCCCACTCTTCCAGACACGCCGAACCTCCGATCCAGCAAGGCGTGGAGTGCCAAGCTGGTCGCGCGGCATCCCCAGTTGGGCACGTCGCGGTTATCGCATACGAGCAGCGCGTTCTTCACCCGCCTTGCTCCCTTTCGACGATGTAGGTGTCCCGTTCGAAAGCTATCACCCGCAGCTTGACGTCCGCAAGCATGCCGATCCTTCGCGCAAGCGCTTCGATCTCCTGCTTGGGCAGCCCCGGAAACCGCCGCAAGTCGTCCTTGCTCGAATGGAGCGTGCGCAGCCCGGCCACTTCGGCCAATGCGCCGGCGGCGCGGCGGGCACGTCGCAGCGCCCCCGGTCGGCCGATCTGCGACGGCGGCATCTTCTCGGCCATTTCGACCGCCAGTTGCGCGATCCGTTCGCTCGCCGTCGGGCCCACGATGCTGCCGATGTAGTCCCGCGCCACGATGCGCTGGTCGGGAGTGATCCAGTCCGCTTCCGGGCCGTCGGTCAATTCGCGCAGCGCTGCGGCAACGCCGGGCCAATCCGGCACTCGCCGGCTCAACATGTTGGGCAAGGGCGATTCCATCGCGTCGCCGGCCCCTTCACCGACGCCGGGAGGATCGAATGCGATGACGGGGACATCGAGCATGTAAGATTCGACGGCGGTGGTACAGCTATTGTGCACGGTGGCAACGGCCCCGAGAATCCAGGGCAGGACCGATCCTTCGGGCGGGTGGACGAAAAGACGGGGTAGCCGCTGGGCAAGCACGCGATAAACCGCAGGATCCTCGCTCGGATGGGGGCGAAGCACGAAGTTCACATCCGGCATAGCCTGATGCAACCTGGGCAGCCCATCGAGAAACGCGTCGAACATCGTTTGCCGGAATCGCTCCCAATCGGCGAAACGCTCCCGGTCCCGGGCCGTCGCCACCCGGCCCGACGCTTCCATCTTGCGCAGCAGGGCTCCCCGGCCGTCATGATGATTGACCATGTCGAAATTGGTGTTCACCAGCACATATCGGCCAAACCGCCGGCGCAGGCTTTCCGCCTCCTCCCGATGCAGCGCGCGATATGGCTCGCGCAGCAAGTCGATCCGCGCGTTGCCCCATGACAGCGGTCTGGGCGCCTCTGCGGGCAGTGTCCCCAGCCAGTCTCGTGCGGAAGCAGGGCCCCAGGCGACCAGGGCTTCGCACAAGCGCGCTGGCCCTGCCCCGACCCGGTTGCTGAAGTACCAGTTCGGATCGGGATATACGAGGCCCTCCTCGTCCCAACCGATGATCCGGTGCCCCCGTTCTGCGAAAGCCCGCAGACGGGGCTCGGCAACCGGCACCAGGAACGGGCAGAGATAGATCGCGTTGCGGGCGAAGCGTGCGCGGTAATCAACGAAGCTCTTGTTCCCCACGATCACCCTGAAGCCCCGCTTGGCCAGCAGCGCCGCCAACAGGACGCGCGCATCCAGTTCCCGGGCCTTCGTGAGGATCGGCAGGAAGGCGATGCGCGGATGGTTCAAGCGGCTGGCTTTCCCAACTACACGGTCCCAACTACACGGCCAGGGCATGCGATAGGCGATCGTTGCGCGAAAACTCGCGCAAACGCCCATCGCGCACTTCGAAGACCCGGTCGCACATGGCAACCGTCGCCGGTCGATGCGCGACCAGCACGATCGTCGTCCGCCCCTTAAGGGCCGCCAGCGCTTCGGCAATGAGTTGTTCCGACCATGCGTCGAGCGCGCTGGTCGGCTCGTCCATCACCAGGACGCGAGGTGTCCCTATCAAGGCACGGGCAATCGATAGACGCTGGGTCTGCCCGCCCGAAAGACCACGAGCACCGGGCCCGACTTTCGTTTCGTAACCTTGGGGCAGTGCCATGATCTCTTCGTGAAGGCCCGCGGCGCGGGCTGCCCCGGCAACCTGCGCGTCGTCGAAGCCGGGGCGAAACAGGCGGATGTTGTCCGCCACCGTACCGTAGAGCAGACGACTGTCCTGCGGAACGTAGCCGACCAGCCGCGCCCAGCTTCGTGCGGAAATCTGCTCCAGCGGGATGCCATCGACCATCACCGATCCTGCACCGGGCATGCGCAACCGTAGCAACAGACCCACAAGCGTGCTCTTGCCGCTTCCCGAAGGTCCGACGATCCCGATCGCCTCCCCAAGACCGATCGTGAACTCGATGTCGCGCAGTGCCGGCATGCCCGGCTTATAGGCATAGGAGACGCGATGAAATGCAATCGCGGCGATGTCCTCGATCGTCCGGCCGCCCGCCGGATGGCCATGCATATCCAGCGCGGTCAGTTCGGTCTCGATCGCCGCGATGTAGGGCGCCATCTCCCGCGCGGTATGGAAAGATCGCTGCAACTGCCGAACATAGCCAAGCGACCGCAACAGCAGGAGCGCAAGCGGAGCCAGACCGCCCAGTTCGTCTGGACGGACGTTGGCCAGCAGCGTGACCAGAACGAGCACGAGGCCGATCGCCCCGTACTGGAAGATGTTGGGGAAAAGCCTCGCCTCGACCCGCAGCCGCCCCATGGCCTCCGCCGACTTGCGCACGTCGCCCTCAAGCTCCCGGCATACCGGCCCCGACAGATCATAAGCAGAGATTTCCTCGCCCATGCGCGCCGCCTGCGCCACGCGGCCGACGATCTCGCGGTTGGTCAGGACCGGCGCGGACGTGTCCTGACGAAGCCAACGGGAGACGAGAGCGAAGGCCGCCCAGCACGAAAGCAGGGCTGCGATCATGCCCACCGCGGCCGTGGGAGCGCTGACCAGCGCACCCGCCATGAGGGTGGCGAGCATCGCCAGCGCCACGGCGGCATTGGCGAGCTGCTGGATCGAATTCTCGGCGCGCAGGGCATATTCGCCGACCAATTGCTGAAGCAACCCCTCGCGCTGCGTCTCGCGATATTCGAGCGACGAACCCAGGTAGGATTCCAGCATCCGCGACCGCAGACGAAGCATCGCCCGCGTGCTGAGCGAAGCCATAAGCCGCGCCAGGGGCCACGACAGCACCATCAGCAATGCCGCGAGCAGCAGGCCGAAGCGGCAAGCGGACATCAGGTTCAAATGAAAATCCAGGCTTTCCGGCCCCAGCCTCACCGTCCCGCGCTCGCCCGACATCGCGATCGCGACTGCGGCAACGACGCACAGAAGCACGGTTTCTATAGCACCGACGACAACCGCGAGCGCCACCGCCGCGTAGAGACGAGGACGATCCGGGCCAATCACCGACAGTCCGTTGCGCACGACATCGAAAAGCCGCGTGCTTGCGGGCGGCACCGCAGAAACGTCGTGGCCTCCGCCGTTCGTTCGCTCGGTCATGCGACGAGGTCCAGCAGCCGTGGAACTTCGCCCGCCAGTTCCGCCGCGCGGCTTGCTATGGCCGCGCGCTGTTCTTCCCCGCCTTCAAGCCGCAGCTTGGTGGCCGCGACAATCTCCTCCACCGCGGCTTCGTCGGGAAAGGCGGAGTGCTCGGTCGAATCCGGACTGCGAAGCATTTGCGGCAAAGCCCGCGTCTTGTGCGAATTGGACCCCATCACCACGGAAGGGGTGCCCCCCATCGCCGCCATGATCCCCGGATGCCAGCGGCCGCTGACGAACGCACGCGCGTTGGCCAGTATGGCGGCGCCGGCCATGATCGGCACATCGACGCCCAGCACGGGCAGGTCCGTCCGGCGTCCCACCTCGCGCAGGAACTTGTCGCCAATGCAGGTCTCGACCAGCAGCACGGGCAGTCCCAGCCCCTTCAGCCTTTCGGCCAGACGGGTGTAGCAGGCAGCCGCACGGATCTGGTCCTTGGCGGAAAGCGAACTGCCGGACAGGACGAGGAACGGATCATCCGTGCATGGCGGGCGCCCTGCTCCCGTCCGGTCGAACCAGGCGGTCAACCGCGATGCGTCATAAGGCAGACCGGCCTCGGGCGCGAAGCGATGCGACCAGGAGAACAGCGCATCCGGCACCATTTCCTCGACATGCCCTGCAAACAAATCGCACGCGACGGATAGGGACAGTGGATCGCGGACCACGATGCGGGCATCGGCCAGCACCCTGCCCGCGAGAGAGACCGTCGCCCGGTTCAACGGCGAATCCGGGGCAAGAGAGATTATGCCGTTGAGCCAAAAAACCTGCTTGCCCATGCGATGCGCCAGCAGGCAGATCGCGAGCGTCTGCAGCAGGGTCGGCCGGGCCGGGGAGGAAAAGATCATCTCCCCTTCTCCGTTCACCACGATGGCGTCGCACGGCTCGATCGCGGCATGGATCTGTCGGGCCTTGGGAGACGAGTGGCGTGCGGACCACAGAATGTCCGCTTCCTGCTCGACATCGTGAGACGGCAACCAATAGCCGCCAAGCATTCCGAGCGCCCGAACCGCCGCGCTTCCCACTGCTGGCATGCGGACGATGCGCGGACGATGGAAGCGCCTAACCGCCTCCTGGTGCCACCGGGGCGGCACGCGCGAGCGAAAGGTAAGCGGTGCCTGCAACAATGCACGGTCGATCGAAGCGACGAATTCGTGCTTGCGGGAGAGAACTTCACGCAAGGCGAAGCTTGTGGCCCTGCACCCCCAGTTCGACGAGGTCGAATTGTCCGCGACCAACGTCAGCCGCATACCCTCTCCAGCATACAGGCCAGCACGCAAGAAAACCGGCCGTGCGGCGCGGCGAAGCGGGATCTCGGGATGGCGGTTCTCAGGCTGCGGCGGCAGGCGCCGGACGCGGTCGCCATTTGAGCTTTTCCCGCTGCGCGACCTCGACCTCAAGTATCTCCTGGGGCTTGTAGGTAAGCGAGCACGAAACGGCACGCGAATCGCGGACCATGCGGCGCAATCCGTCCGGCTCCAGAGACGCCGCATGATCCGTACCCTTCCAGGTTCGATCAAGTGTGAAATGCCGCTCCAGCCACTCCGCGCCGAGCGCGATCGCCGCCATGTCCGCCGCAATGCCCAGGTGATGCCCCGAGAAGCCGATGGCCTTCACCGTTTCACCAAACGTTTCGCAAAGGCGCGTGATTTCGCGCAGGCACAATTCGTCGAAGGAGACCGGATAGCCCGACGTGCAGGCATAGAGGACAACGTCCTTGGCGCGCCCGCGCTCCTCGAAGAAGGATACGATCTTCTTCTCTTCCGCATGGGTGGTCATCCCCAACGACAGATGGACTTCGCCCCGATACTCGTCGGCAAGAACGCCCAGCATCTCGAAGTGGAGATTGCAGGCGGAAGGCACCTTGATGAGCTTCGGATCGAGCGAGACGATTTCCCTGGCCGAAGTGGCGTCCCACACCGACGTCGAATATTCGATGCCGTTGCGCGCGCACTCTTCCGCAAGCTCGCGATGCTGGTCGAGCGAGAACTCCAGGTATTCCCTGTGCGCGCCGTAAGTATCGCCGTAGGAGCTGGCCGGGTTGGGATGCGGCGCGTTGTACTGACTTTCGGTCAACAACTCGCGGTTGTTCCGCTTCTGGAACTTCACGACGTCCGCCTTGGCGTAGACGGCGGCAACCCGGATCAGTTCCTTGGCAATCTCAATGTCGCCCTTGTGGTTGCAACCAACCTCGGCGATCACCTTGACGCCCATGGCTCTTTGCTCCTTCTGAAAGCTATTGAGACCGAGTTTCTACCAGCTTTCTGCCGCAATGCAAAAAAACTTATGCCGCAACAGCGTGATCGCGCGCGATGGCGAAATCGCGCTCCTGAATTTGTTGTCGTGCAAATCCCATGCCGTGGCATAGAGGGGGCGCCACCACCCGCGAAAGGACGCAAGCCTACATCCATGCCGCTCGAGTTCGAACAAACCCATCGGGCGGCCTTCCAGCACTTTCAGCCCACTCTAAATCGCCTGATCGCGCAATTCGACCGCGCCGACATCCTGGAACTGGGCGGCGGGCGCAAGCCATCGTTCGCACTTGCGGAGATGCCTCGAAACGTGGCGAGCTACACGGTCAACGACATCGACCCGGCGGAGCTTGCGCGCACGGACGGCAACTACCGCAAAGCCTGCTTCGATGCGACCGGCGATGTCAGCGCGTTCGCGGAACGGTACGAGGTCGTCTTTTCGCGCACCCTGATCGAGCACGTGCGCGACGGTATCGCGATGCACCGAAACGTGCTGAAGCTCCTGAAGCCGGGCGGCATCGCGTTTCATATGGCCCCGACACTCTATGCCGCGCCCTTCGTCATCAACAAATACCTGCCCGAGACGCTTTCGACCGGGCTTCTCTATGCGCTCGCACCGCATCGCAAGGCCAACAGGAACAAGTTCGTGGCGTACTATTCCTGGTGCTACGGAAACCGTGGGAAGATGACCGGCATGCTGGAAAGCGTGGGCTTCACCGACGTGGATATCCGCACGTTCTACGGGCACGGCTACTTCGACAAGATTCCCGGTCTGGCGCAGTTGAGCCGGCAGGTCGCCGCGCTGGCGGCGCGGCGCGACTGGACATCCCTAGCCTCCTACGCGCACATCGTCGCCCGCAAGCCCGGCTGAACTCGCGCCGTCAGGCAGAGCCGCCGCGAGCGCGGACATACGATCCCGCAGCGCCGCCGCGCTGGAAACGACGGGAACCGGATTGGCCGACCAAGCCGTGAGAACCCGCGCCATCCCGCCCAGTCCGAACAGGCCGGAAAGGAAACAGCTTCGATCATGGAAACCCAGATCGAGAAGTCCGGTCGAGATCGCCGCGCCGTAAGCCCGATAGCCGTATGTGGCGGCGTGCTTCATCAGGCCCCCGGGGTTCGGATCGAATATCATGCCGGCGGCATGAGCATCCAGCTCCACCCGCTCGCGCCGCTCACGAGGATGCGCAAGGTATCGGACCGGCCACGGCGATGCCTCCGCTATTTCCGCCAAGGCACGGCGAAACGCGGCGAGCGACAGGATGCGATCCTCGATCAACGGCGATCCGATCAGCAGGAATTCGTCTCGCCGCGCCTTTGGCGGCCATGGGCGCGGCAGCACAAGATTGCCTTGCTCGAACCGATCCCGCACCAGCACCCGCGATCTATCCATCCGCCTGCGCGTTATCTTCTTCGGATAGAACCCGCACAGCGCCTGAACCACCCCGCGGGCAGCATACCACGCGTCGCTGGTGAGATTGACGTAGTGCGATAATCCGTCTTCCCACAGCTCGACCGAAACGATGCCCGGAAGCGAGCACAGGAACCGCTCCAACGGTTCGCCTTCAAGAAAGATGATGAGGCGCTCGATACCGAGAGAGCGCACGGTCTCGGCCACACCTTGATAGTACACCCGGTTCGAACGCCGGGCGGCGAGCAATTGTCCAAGCCCTCCGCGTGGAACCACCTCGCGCCCGAGAGCGCGCGCCTTGCCCGGATAGCTCCGCTCGATCGCCTCACCCAGATTCGCGTCGCGGAACAAGACCACGTCCGGAACGGCGCCGTTCGCAACCAGGAACTGCAGATGGAGCAGGCTGCGCGGGCAGGCGGCAACCGTCATGCCGGTCCGGCATCCCCCCGGCCGGCAACCGCGCCGATCAGGTCCGCCAGTGCTCTGACCGCGCCCCGGCCGCCGTCGGCGTCGAGCACCAGCCGCGCTTCAACCAGTGCGTCAGGATGCGAATCGCGCGGCGCGGCGGACATCCCGACGTGGCGCATGCACTCCAGGTCATTGATGTCGTTGCCAACGTACATGCAGTCGGCCGGATCGATACGGTTGCGTCCAAGCCAGTCGCGCAAGAGAGTCAGCTTGTCCTCTATCCCCTGGAAATGCTCCAGCTTCAGCTTGGTGCAGCGTGCCGAAACCACGGGATTGGCTTCCTTGGATATCACGACCATCGGGATGCCCATCCCACGCAACATCTCGACGCCCATTCCGTCCCGACGCGAGCACGCGACGCTTTCGCGCCCATCCTGATCGACGAAGACCCGATCGTCGGTGTGCACGCCATCGAAATCGAAGATGATCGCCGCCGGCACCCGCGGGAACGGCCAGCCCGTGCTCGCCCGCCCCGGCCCCCGCTCCCGCCCACGCACCCGCCGGTCGAGCGCCGAGCGCGAGCGCAGGCGTTCCTCGGCCAGTTCGAGATCGACCGGATCGTCGATTTCCAGGCGGTTCTCGGACGGCGTCTCGTGCAGCGCGGTCCGGCCGAAGAAGCGATGCCGCGCTTCACGGAAACCCGCCACGCGCATGGCATAGACCGCGCCGGTCTCAATGTATTCGGGCCGCCGTTGCTGCCGCATCAGCCGCTTCGATTTCTCGTGATTGATCGCCACGCTTTCTCCCGTATCGTCGCGGGACCACAGGAAGTAGTGGAACGGGGCCACCGCCACGCTGGTATCGGCGCCGCCGTCCAGCAGAGCCCCGGCCGTTCCGTCGATGTCGTCCGGCGTCGTCAGCGGCGAGGTGCACTGGATCAGCAGGATCGCATCGGGATCATATCCTTCCTCTCGTTCCAGCACCTCCAGCGCGTGAAGCAAGGCGTCCTCGGAACTCGCGGTATCGGATGCCAGCTCGGCAGGCCGCCTGATCACCGTGGCCCCGTAGGCCTCGCTCACGCGGGCGATCTCGTCGTCGTCGGTTGTCACCACGACGCGCGAAACGCGCTTCGCCGCCTGCGCGGCGATGATCGCATGTGCAACAAGAGGCCTACCTCCAACGACACGCAGGTTCTTGCGCGGAATGCCCTTGGAGCCGCCGCGTGCCGGTATCACCGCCAGGATTTCCGCAGGCATCGCGCGTTCTCCGTCAATGTGCGGGCAGCTTGACTATCCCGCAGCAGGTCATATTGCATTGCAAAGATAAACTTGACCCAGCAAGCACATATTTTACTGTACGAGCGTCATGAGGTGGTGAGCGCCCCGAACGGCGTCACGTCAAAAGATCGGGGTTATCGACTTGGAGCGCACTCTCAATCCTACGGCTCCTACGGTTCTTGTGTCCTGCGTTGCCGCACTCCTGCTGACTGGCTGCGAAAGTCACAATGCCCTTGTCGAAGGGCGCGCCACCAAGGCGGAGGTGGTCCGAAGCCTGCCGCCGCCCGATCCACGTGCCGTGGGCGGCGCGATGCAGGAAGTGTACTATCTCGGCCCTGCCGACAAGATCAGCGTTTTCGTTCTCAGCCTTCCCGACATGACCCAGACCGTGCTGGTGGATCCGGCGGGGTACATTTCGCTGCCCATCATCGGTCGCCTCAAGGCGGGCGGCAAGACCACGGACGAAGTGCGCGACGAAATCCGGGAGCGCCTGGCGGCTACCGTTCTGGTCGATCCGATCGTCAGCGTCGGCGTTACCGACACGGTCAGCCAGCGCCTGGCGATCGAAGGCGCGGTTCAGCAGCCGGGCATCTATCCGATCGTGGGCAGCACTTCGCTGCTGCGCGCCCTCACCTTGGCGCGAGGTCCGAACAATCTCGCGAACGAGCGGACCGTGGCGATATTCCGTGACATCGACGGCAAGGCAATGGCGGCGGTCTACGACCTGCACATGATCCGTCAGGGCAGGCTGGAAGATCCCACCGTCTACGGAAACGACGTGATCGTTGTGGAACGTTCGACAGGTAAGCAATTGCTGCGTGATGTCATCGGCACCATTCCGTTGCTGGGTGCATTCTACACGATCGATCGGATTGCCGAATGATGGTGTCGCCGATCATGTTTGGAGCCGGGCGTTGAACGAGCAGGTCATTTCTCAGCAATTTTCGTCCGCGGCGGCGCCCGCCGATCGCTTCGCCGTCGCCGGCAACTCGCTCCGGTCGGCAGGCCTGACGCTGGTTCGCAATCGCTTGCTGATCCTCGCATGCGTCGTCATCGCGCTTGTGCTCGGTACGGTCGCCACGTTGCTGACCAAGCCGACTTACGCGGCGCGCGCCACGTTCGAGGTACAGCCCGACAAGCAGATCGTCGGCGATATCGAAAGCGCGGGCGGTACGATCAGCAGCAGCGACCGGTCCTTCCTGCAAACCCAGCTCACGCTTCTGCAGAGTCGGGCGCTGGCGAGCCAGGTCGTTCAGACGCTGAACCTCGCCTCCGACCCGGAATTCGTGGGGCCCGCCGAAACGGAAAGCCCGGCGAACGCGGCGGCACAACGCCAGGCTCTTGCAAGCCGCACAAATCGTGCGACATCGAAAGTGCTCGCCAACATCGCGGCGGCCGCCCTGAACGAATCGTCGATCGTCGAGATCACCTATCGCGACGAGAATCCCCGGCGCGCGGCGCGTATCGCCAACGCGGCGACGGACGAGTTCTTCAAGGCCAACGTGGAACGTGGCTTCGCCGCTTCCAGCTACGCGCGCAACTTCCTGGGCGGTCGCTTGGCGGAACTGCGCAGGAAGTTGGAGGATTCCGAACGGGAACTTATCAACTACGCGGGCGAAAACGGCATCCTTGCGGTCCCGAATCAGGAGAACGGGGCGCTCGGATCCCAGTCGCTCGATTCGTCGGCTCTATCTCCGCTCATCCAGCGGGTCGCGCAGGCCCGGACGGACCGGATCACGGCGGAACAAAGCTGGAAGCTGGCGGTGTCGTCGCGCGGCGCAAATCTTCCGGCGCTTCAGGACGATCGGGAAATCACGGCGCTCAACGAACAGCTCGCTCAGCTCGAATCCGAATACCAGCAGAAGCGCGCCACGTTCCTCCCCAGCTACGGCCCGATGCAGGAGCTGAAGAGCCGCATAGACCTGACCAGGGAACAGATCGCCCGGATCAACCGCCAGAACATTCATGGGCTGCAGGCAAGTTACGACCTGGCCAGACGGCAGGAGGCAGCCCTGCAAAACCAGCTCGAGGGAGTGCGCGGGTCGGTTTTCGAGACGCAAAATCGGGGCGTCCGGTATGCGACCCTCCAGCGCGAGGTCGATACCAACCGCGCGCTCTATGATGCTCTCCTGCAACGCTACAAGGAAATCGGTGCAACTACGGGCGGGGAGAACGATCTCGCGCCGGTGGACAAGGCGATGATCCCCACCTCGCCTGAAAGCCCGAATATGGGGCTTAACCTCCTGATCGCACTGATTCTCGGTCTCGCCCTCGGCATCGGCGCGGCCTTCGTCCGCGACGCCATTGAAGACCGGATCAGCACGCCGGAGGATGTCGAGAACAAGCTGCACCTGCCGCTTCTCGGCACCACGCCGCAAGTCACCGGCAATATCGCCGACCTTCTGGAGGACCGTGCCTCTCCCCTGGGCGAGGCCTACTTCTCGGTACAGACCGCGCTGCGCTTGTCTTCGGCCGGGGCCATGCCCAAGACGATCCTGATCGTCAGCTGCGAAACCGGCGAAGGCAAGACCACCACCGCGCTGGGCCTTGCGGGGAGTTTGGCGGCACGAGGGCTGAAGGTGCTGCTGATCGACGCCGACTTGCGCCGCCCGTCGGCGCATCGGGCGCTGGACTTGCGCCCTGACGTGGGCCTGTCGAATGTGGCCACGGGCGAAGTCGAGCCGCTGGACGCGGTCGTCCACGTCGAGGGCAGAAGCTTCGATTTCCTTGCTGCCGGTCCAGTCCCGCCGAACCCGGCGCAGCTCCTCTCGGTCGGCTTCGCCGGTCCTCTGGCGGACCTGAGCAAACATTACGATTCGATCGTCATCGACTCCGCGCCGGTTCTCGGCCTGGCCGATGCGCCGCTGATCGCCGATCTCGTCGACGGTTGCGTGTTCGTCATGGAAGCGGGCAGGAGCCGTCCTTCGGCGATCAGGGCTGCGCTCAAGCGGCTCGCGAACGCCAAGGGCATGTTCTACGGTATCGTGCTGACCAAGTTCGACCATCGCCTCCCAGGCTACGGATACGATTACGAGACCTATCGGTACACTTACAGGGAAACCAAGCCGGTCTGACCATTTCGAAACGGGATGGAAGACGGATGCAAGCCGGATGCAAGCCGTCTATCGCCGCAAGACGCGGCGATAGACGGCGTCGATCCGATCATGCATCAGCTGCGCCGTGAACCGTGAAAGATAGCTCTCCCTCCCCTTCCTGCCCATGCGCCGAAGGCTTTCCTTGTTCAGCGCTTTCAACACTCGGGCAAGCGCGACGGGGTCGTCCGGCGGGACAAGGATACCCGTCCCCCCGTCAACCACGAGCTCCGGCAGCGCATCGACGCGGGAGGCGATCACTGCGCGGCCCTGCCGCATCGCCTCCAAGGCCGCCAGCCCGAACCCCTCCCAGCGGGAAGGCATGAGCAGGGCATGGGATCGCGCCAACCGCGCGGGCACCTCGCATCTGTCAAGCCAGCCGAGCGCCGTGACGTTGGCAGGCAAGCCCTCCCGTGGCTCAGGTCCCACGGCCTCGAGCGTGATGGGAAATTCCACCAGTAGCGCCATAGCCTCCACGGCCACGTCGAACGCCTTTTGTGGACAGTCTCGGCCCACGAACAGCAGGCGCAGCCCGCGCCTTTCCGGCTCGGCGGATACCGGTTCCGCGTCGCAATCGGCAATGCCGTTATGGACCACGGTCATGCGGGAGGCCGGAAGCCCGCAAGCACGCGCCGTCTCGTACTCATACCGGGATATACACACAATAGCCTCGGTCCGCGGCGCCAGCGTTCGTTCGACGAAAGCGAAAAGAGATCGGAACATACGCGATACGCGCATGTTGAACGACCATCCGTGGGAGCAATAGACCGTGGGCCGGCGGCACCCGGAATCCACCCACGCGAGCGCGCGGACCACGAGGCCGGCGAACGTGCCGTGCAGATGGACGATATCCGGATCAAAGCCGCGAATGACCTTGCGCGCAGCTCTTGCAAAAACCCACAGCGATCGCGGATTCCTGGCCGAGGATGCAAAGCTATGCAACTGGCCGGGCTCCAGCCCGTCGAGGTACGACGCCTGATCGGCGGGAGCCAGCACCCCGACCGATGCAGGGCCCAGCGACCGGTTCTGCAACCCGATCAGTTCCGACATATGGCTGGCGGTCCCGCCCTGGAGGATCTGAGCGATGTGCAGGACCTTCATGCCCGAGGCTTTCCATCCGTCATTGCGGGCCATCCGTCATTGCGGGTCGATCGCGACTCGAACGACGCGGATCGGGCTTGACTGGTCGCCCGCCGTATCGGCGATCAGCTCCAGCTTTTGCGCCGCGCAGCCATGCGGCGCGATCGCGAAACGCCGGATGACCGTCGGGTCATCGGCGGTGGGGGCGCGGCCGGGCTCGCGCTTCCAGCGAAGCATCCGTCCCCCCACGCAGCGAAGCCTGACCAATGGATGACGTCCATCAACTGTCGTTCCGTCGGTCGCCAGGGACAGACGGTACTCTCCGGATGGCAGCACCAAGTATTGCAGGCCGGCAACACCCCGCCGCCCGGTGTAATTGCGCAGCGTCAGCCCGTTGCCGGCCGGCACGGCGGCGCGGCCCGTCAAGGCGGGATCGAGTTGCCACCCGAACGGGAACATTCCTTGCGCCCCACGCGCAAAGCGGGAGTCAAGCACGCCCGTCGACGGATCCGGCGTTCCGGGATGGATGGCCCGCCACGCGGCGAGCAGGTTGAGCGTCCCGCCCGATCGGACCGCGCCCTCGACATAGAGCGAGCCGAGTTCCTCGAGGACCTCGCGCGGAAACGAATGCGTATCGAGCATCCCCAGAAAGGCGAGCTGTTCCGCCGCCTTTCCGGGGGTGGCGGGCTTCATCGCCCGCACCAGCTCCTTGAGCCACGGCGGCTGCTTTTCGGCGCGTTCCGCGAAGGCCCGCCGGAAGGACGGGTCGCCGATCATTGCGTTCACCGATGACAGGATGCGGCCTTCGTCGAAATCCTGCCGGAGCAGCGCGTCCGCGGCCGCGGCCGCCGTTTCGGCGGCCCCGGTCTGGGAGGCGCGGGTAAAGACATAGCTCTGGACCGATGGATTGCGCCAGCCCAGGTGAGCGGCGGCGAGGAATGCCGCGTCCGCCTCGTCCGGCCGTTCCTCCGCCATGGCCACGCGGCCGATCGCGGCGAGCGCGTCGGCCGACAAGGCGTTGCGGGTCAACGCAGCCACCGCATGGCGCCGCGCGTTCGTGGGGTCGCCCCGTTTCTCCGCCTGCCCAGCCATCGCAAGGCGCGCCGCCGAGGAATAGGGAGCGAGCCCGGCGGCTATACCGGACTGCCCGGCCGCCAAGAAGATGCCGGACAGGTTCGACGACAGCGAAAGCACCATGACCGCGACGATCGGCGGCAACACCAGCGACCGGGACAGCGCCCGACGCGGCGACGCGTCCCGGTCCGGATCCGATCGCGCTAGAGTGATTTCGAGGCAGGTGGCATCACCTGCCGGCTCGGAAATCACGGCAGACAAAGGATTTCCGGACTCGTTCCGGTTCAATCGGAACCGGAACGAGTCTAGCGCCGGGACGAGGAACGCCGCCAGCACGGCAGCAATCCCGCCGAGGGCCATCGTGCGCAGCGGATAATCGACCAGAGAATGGAGCAATGGCGCGCACAGGCAGACCAAGGCGGTCTGGCCCAATACCCGCGATCGGTCGGAGAATGTCTTCCACCCCAGTCCGGCCAGCACGATCAGCGCCACCGCGAGGCCAGCCAGTCCGACAATACCGCCCTCCTCGGTCAGTTGCAGCAGGTCGTTGTGAGCATGGTTGACGAAAACCTGGCTCAGGAGATCGAGCGGCTCCATGGTCTGATAGAACTCGCGGAAAGTGCCGATGCCGCTGCCCAGCGGAAACGTCTCCTCGATCATCGCAGCGGCCTGGGTCCAGATCGTCGTGCGGTTCAGCTTCAGGCTGCCGCCATCGAAACGAGCAAGGAGAGATGAGACCACCGGGTTATAGGACGCGGCGAAAGCGAGGGCGGCCGACGCTCCGATGCCGGCCAGCAGCAGGACTGGGCTTGATCGGAAGCGGACGACCACCAGTCCGACCGTCACGAGGGTGAGCAGCACCAGAGCCGAACGCGACTGCGTGCTCAACGCAGCGGCAGCGAAGAGCGCGACCAATGTTCCGGCCGCGACCGTCCATCCGGCAGATCGGCGGTTCGCCCCCGCCAACGCGGTCGAGAGCCCCGCGGCCACGACGAGGAAATCGCCCTGGTGGTTCCGGTTGCCGAAGAAGCCCGTCATCGAGCCAGGCACCGCGTCCGCGTGGAGGTAGAGAATACGTGCGCCCGTCTGAAGCTGCAGCAAGCCGAGGACGGCGGACACACAGGCGAGGACGACGATTGCCTCAATCACTTTCCTCCGCTCGGCCTCGCGGAGCAGCGTCGACGCCAGGAACAACGCCGAACACGCCATGGCACCCAGCAGCGCCGAGACGGTGGCCTCGTAATGCAGCGTCATTGGCCGCCAGTCGGACTCTCCGACAAAGGGCTCGATCGCGATCCAATGCCGACTCGACGCGGCGAGCCGCCAGATCGCGCCTGGCAGGGGAACGAGCTGGATCGCCGGGATCAGGACGATAGCGGCGGCCAGCACATACGCCGCTTGCGACGGCGCTCCCCGGCCGCCGCGCAAAACCGCGGTGAGCAGGGCCAGGCCGGCCAGTATCTGGATGATGAGATCGCTCGCGGGAGGCCGCTGGCTGCTTGCCCCGAGCACGATCGCAGCCGCCAGCGCCAGCAGGATCGGCCCGAGACGATACCAATCCAGATCTTCGTTGACCGGAATCGGCCTCGATACCTCCGCCGTCCTGTCGGAATTCGGTGAGGACGTGTCCGAACGCACAGCGCAGCCCCGATTTTATGCCGATACGTATGTTGCGTTAGCGTGCTATTTCGCTTATGCAACAAAAGAGGCTGAATGCTTCAAGCTTTCCACGCGATCATACCTAACGGGAAGTATATATCGCTGGTGCTCGCATATTTACGGGCTCGAACTCTATCGGCTGGAGTGCACATGAAGACGCGCAGGATCATCGGCATTGCAACCACGAGCCTGTTACTCGCCTCGTCTTGCCTGGTCAGCGCCTCGCCGGTCCGGCCGGGCTCCGCTGAGTTCGGAGGGTCGCGGCCGCTTCAGACCATCGGCGGCCAACCGGGCCTGCGCGATTTCACCGCCCCTTTGCCGATCAACCTGGTCGCCAACACCGCCGGCACTTCGGCGACGGCGGGTGATGATGGCGATTGCGGCCAGGACGACGGCAAGCCCATCCCCCCCGAGGCCATCGACGGGGTGGGCGAGGATGATCCCTGCGCCGTCGCTTGGAACGCCGACAGGCGCCTTCTGTACATGAGCTTGCTGGGCCTGGGAACGGTGGGTCTCGCCTTCGCGCTCAACGACAGCAGCCAAGCGTCGACGCCGACTCCCACACCGACGCCGACCCCCACACCGACGCCGACCCCCACACCGACGCCGACCCCCACACCGACGCCGACCCCCACACCGACGCCGACCCCCACACCGACGCCGACCCCCACGCCGACGCCGACCCCCACGCCGACGCCGACCCCCACGCCGA
>DATEEP010000063.1:0-44144 GCA_035281095.1 Novosphingobium sp.
TCTGCCACAGGCTTTCATCAAGTGCATTCTGGCCGTCGAAAAAGGCATGGACCGTCAGCCGGTCACATTCCGCCGCAAGAACCTCGGCAATGCTTTCGGACAGCACCGAAAGATCGTCTTCCCAGCTTTCCATGTCCATCCCCTCACAATTTGCTGACGGCGGTGACCCGCGCATATCGTCTCCTAATCAAGACGACATCAGACGATGAGTATAGGGGAAAGCAGGACGCGCGGCGACTTTGAGCGCATTTTTTATATATATGAAATTCGACTCGATGGACGTTAAAGCTGTGCCAGAGAGCCTTGTCCTTCTATCATGCACCTGCCCGGTGATGCGCTTGATCGCACGATTCTGAAACAAGCTTCGGAAAATACTTGGCGGAGGATCTGAAAATGGCTGACCTGGACCCGTCACGGTCTTTGACACAGGGCTGTTCCGCCCATCTGGTAAGCGAAGTGCGGAAGATTTCCGGCCTTGAATTGCCGGAGCGCATCATTCAGCGCGTCCGTCATGCCGTGCTCGACTGGATCGGCGTGACGATCTCCGGCGCGCAGCAGCCTTCGTCCCGGATCACGCGGCAAGTCATGCTGGCCGAAGGCGGCAATCCCGCCGCCGTGGCGATCGGATCGGCGGACCGGATGACCGCGCGTCAGGCCGCCTTGTTCGCGGGCGTCGCCAGCCATTCGCAGGATTTCGACGACATGGGGCTTGGCATCCATCCCTCGGTCGTCGTGCTGCCTGCCGTGTTTGCGCTTGCGGACGAGCTGGACGCCAGCGGGCGGGATGCGCTGGACGCGCTGCTCCAGGGTTATGAGACACTGAAGATCATCAACGCCGCAGTGGGCGAAAGCTCCTACGCACGGGGGTTTCACTGCACAGGCACATTCGGTGCTTTCGGCGCGGCCATAGCATCGGCGCGGTTGTTGGGGCTCGATGAAGCCAGGATGCTGTCGGCATTGGGCACCGTGGGCATGCTGTCATCCGGGCTGCGCGCCGGTTTCGGCAATATGGGCAAGCATCTGAACGCTGGGAATGCAGCCGCTTCAGGCGTGCTCGCCGCGCGGCTCGCCGAGAGCGGTTTTCAGGGACCCTCGGATGTCCTGGAATCGCCGGTCGGGTTTGCCAGCGCGGTCAATAGCCCGCAATCCAAACTGGATCCCGGCAATCCACGCGCGCGGCTGCAAGAACAGCTCGCCGTCGAAGAGATCATCTTCAAGCTGCATGCGGCCTGTGGCGGCACCCATTCCGCAATCGACGGCATCCGGGAAATCCGCTCCCGCCGTCCCTTCGACGTGGAGGAAGTGGAGGATGTCGAACTGGTCGTCCCCGATCTGCTGCCGACGATCTGCGGCATTGCCGAGCCCACTACTGGCATGGAAGGGATGTTCAGCATCCACTATGCCTCTGCCCTGGCGCTGACTGGCAATAGTACGGGCACGGAGGCCTTCACGGACGCGCGGGTCGCCGATCCGCAACTCATCGAGGCGCGCAGGCTTGTCCGCCTGACGCTGACGCCCGGGGAACCGGGCAATTTCTCGGCGATGAAGAATCCTATCGGGGTCAATCTGCGGCTCAAGTCGGGCGAGACGCTGACGGCAGCTGTCAATATTTTCGAACCGCGCGCCGATCTCGACGCGCAATGGGCAGACCTGGTAGAAAAGTTCTATGGTCTGGTGGTGCCCGTATTGGGGCAGTCATGCGCCGACGAATTGGTCGAGATGGTCGGCCGGTTCGAGACGCTGGGTTCGGTCCGCGAACTCACGTCCAAAACAATACGGGTTATTGAGGCAAAGTCATGAGCAAGATCGAAACACCGGTCGCGGCCGGCCACGAAATTCCGCTGGAAGGCAATCGCCTGCCCATCGAATTGTGGGACGGGCCCACCTATCAGGACATTCTCGACATCGACGACCGGTTCCATACCTCGTCCGACATCGTGCGCGAGCATCGCATGCTGGACCTTGGTACCGAACCGATCAGCGCCAGCCGCTATACCGATGCCGAATTCTTCAAGAAGGAGGTTGAACATGTCTTCCTGAAGACATGGCAATATGCGGTGCGTGAGGAAGAGATCCCCAATCCGGGCGACTATTATGTCTATGAATTGGTGAACCGGTCATTGCTGGTTGTGCGCCAGAAAGACGGCTCGATCCGTGCGTTCGAGAATGTATGCAGGCACCGCGGCCGCCGCCTCGCGACGCAGAGCGGCTGCAAGCAGGCACTCCGATGCCCCTATCACGGCTTTACTTGGGAAATCGACGGCCGCTTCCGGCCGGGCCCAGTAATGTGGGACTTTCCCGAGATCAATCGCGACGACTTTCCGCTAAGCGAAGTGAAGGTTGGCCGCTGGGGCGGTTTCGTTTTCGTCAATTTCGATCCCGATTGCGCGCCACTCGACGAAGTTCTGGGGCCGCTCAAGCGGCATATGGACTATTGGATGATCAACGACGTCTACAAGGCGGCGCACGTGGCGAAGGTCCTGCCCGCCAATTGGAAGGTGTGCGCTGAAGCCTTTCTGGAAAATCATCACGTCACGATGACTCATCCTCAAGTTTCGCCCTACACCATGGATGCCAATGCGCAATATGATGTCCTGTCGGACCATGTCACCCGCGCAATCTCGCCGCACGGCTATCCCGGCGTGCTTTACGAGGGGCCGAAACTCTCGCCGCAACAGATCCTCGAAATCGCCATGCGCAACGGCAACAAGGCTGGCGCGATTACGGATCTGGAATTCAGCGAAGAAATGACCGAACGCCACTTCCTCGCCTCGACGGGGCGCAGGAACCTGTCCGAACGGACCGGTCGCGATTTGTCCGATCGCTGCGATGCTGATTTCATCGACGGTTTCTCCTACGACCTGTTTCCCAATTTCCATATCTGGGGCAGCCTCGGGACCAAGATTTCCTACCGTTTCCGCCCCATGGGGCTGGAGCATGAAAAGACGTTGATGGAAGTATTCCTCTACAAGCTGGCTCCCATCGACGGTCCGCCGCCGCCAGTACAGATGCAGATGCTCGGCCCCCACGACAAATGGGCGAGCTGCCAGGGCGACCTTGCCTATCTGGCCGGGGTCTACGATCAGGATGAATCCAACATCCCCCAGACGCAGGAGGGTCTGCGGCAACTGGGCGATCGCGCTATCCACTTCGCACGCTATTCAGAGGTCCGCTGCCGCAACCTGCACCGGATGATCGATCAATATATCGCACGCGGGGAAGCTGCAGAGGGGGATTGACCGACCTGGGGCGTTCTCCGGGTGGATGGAGCATAGGCGGCGTACCCCGGCGAAAGCCCGGGATACGAATCACCTAGTCGGGAAATGCGATAAAGTAGCTCAACTCTCGCCGGACTGCTTCTTGTTGGCGGCCGCCATCGCCTTTGAATCCATGCCGGCGATCGAACTGCCCAATACAAGGTCGTTCTGTGCATGGGCGAAGTGATGCATGTGATAGACCGCGTCCATGGCCGTGCGCTTGCCGCGCAAATCCTCGGCATGAGCGATCGCCTGTTTGGTCAGCCAGATGCCCAGTGACGGCTGTTCGGCCAGCCTTGTGGCGACCTTCTCGCACTCGGCGCGAAGGTCGTCTCGGGGAACCACCCTGTTGACCATGCCAAAATGATGGGCGCGTTCAGCCGTCATGCGTTCGCCAAGCAGAAGGAACTCCGCTGCAACGCGCGGCGGCAGTTCGAAGGGATGCGCCCAATATTCCACGCCCGGAATGCCCATCATCAGTACCGGATCCTGAAAAAAGGCGTCTTCAGACGCCACGATCAGGTCACAGCACCAGGCCAGCATCAAACCACCGGCGATACATGCCCCGTGAATCATGGCGATCGTCGGCTTGGAAATGGCGCGCCACCGCCGGCAGAAGCCCAGATAGACTTCCTGCTCGCGGGTATAAAGGAACTCGGCGGCGGGCTTGTCGACATGGTCGGGAAAAAGATGGACCCGGTCCTGGCTGACGCCAACATCGCGCCCCGGCGTACCGATATCATGGCCGGCAGAAAAATGCTTGCCTTCCCCGCCCAGGACAATGGCTCGAACATCATTGTCATCAAGCGCGCGCTTGAAGGCGGCATCAAGCGCATACAACATCTGGGCATTCTGGGAATTATTGTACCGCGGTCTGTTGAGCATGATCCACGCCGTCGATCCTTCCACAGTATAAAGGACCGGTTCGTCCGTTTCGTAAACGGGATTGGCTGCTCGCGCGAAATCGCTCATCTGATGTACCTTCCTTATGCCAGCGCAAATTTCGACGCGTCCGGCCGCCTCCTCATCCCGCACCGGTTCAGTCCGGCGTCGCCGCGATGGACTTTCTTCATAGCCCGCCTCGCTGAGGACTGCATCTGAATCCACAAATATCACATAGATGATTGATGATCTCACCAGACCGGAGCCAGTTCCATTCAACGGCCGCTGATTGCAACATTTTCGCTACAGAGGTTATACATCGCTTTTCGAACACGGACGTCCTATCAATGAATCCCGTCAAGTCCGCCCAACGCACGCTCGCGATATTGGAATTGCTCGAGCGATTGCGGCGTCCCGCCCGCGTTTCGGAGATTGCGAAGCTGCTGGGTTATCCTCAGTCGAGCACTTCGGTCCTTATCAATAGCCTGAAGCAATTGGGTTATCTTAACTTCAACCCCCAAACCCATGAATTTGCTCCATCGATCCGCGTCGCCTTGGTGGGAGGATATCTGCGTTTCGGACCGTTGCATTCCTTCCAGGTACTCGACCTCATTTCAGCGGTGCGCGAACAGACGGGGCTCACGACTATCCTTTCGACTCGCAACGGCGTTCATGTCCAATATATCTATGCGCTGGCCGCCGTGGGGCGGCGGATGATGGGCCTGCGCGCGGGCAGCATGCGTCCATTGACCCGCGCATCGGCCGGGATCATGCTGCTGACCGAATGCCCCGATGACGAGATCGGCCGCATCGTGCGCCGTCTCAATACGCTCCATGATGCAGGCGAGCGCGAGCGGTTGGACGTTGTCCTGCGCACCGTCGCTGAAGCACGGGAGCGGGATTATGCCTGCGTGCTGAACCGCTTGGTCGCGGCCGTGGGATCGGTTGCGGTGAAGCTGCCGATACGGGACAGCTTCGGCAAGCCTCTCGTGCTGAGCATAAATGGCCGATCCAATGAAATCGAACCCAATCAGCGAGACCTTGTCGCCGTCATGCGGAAGGAAATAGCCCGGCTGGGTGTGGTTTAAAGTAATCGACGCGCGAGAACGCATCAAGCGCCAATGGATCCCAACGAGTGGATCCGCAAAGGAGTTGGACATTGCAAAAGCTTCAAAAACCCGAGGATCCCGGCTTTCTTCCGACCTTGCCCAATCTCCTCGCCCATGCGACGGCCAATTTCCCCGATCGCACATTTCTGACCGACGACAACGGGCCGCAGACCTTTGCGCAGGTCAACGCACAATCGGCCGAACTGGCGCGCGGCCTGCTCGCCATGGGGGTGTCGAAAGCGTCTCGCGTCGCCCTACTGATCCCCAACACTCCTGACTGGGTGATCTGCTGGCTGGCGGCGGGACGGATCGGCGCCCTCACCCAACCGTTCAGCACCCTGTACAAGCCAGCCGAAATCGCATGGGGGCTGGCGCATCTGGATACAGAGACGCTGCTCGTTCAGAGCCGCTATTTGAATATCGACTTCCTCGCACGCCTTGAGGAAGCAATCCCTGGTCTCGCCGATCAGACGTCCACAGAGCTGTTCCTGCCGAGCCATCCTTATATGCGCCACATCATCGTGCTCGGCGAATGCGATCGTCCATGGGCGATCAAGGGGGCGGGCGCCCTGGGTGCGGCGGCGCAGGACCATCCCCAGATCGACGATGCCTATCTCGCCCGCGTGGAACAGATGGTCGTGCCCGCGGATCTTCTCGTCACAATCTCCACATCGGGCACCACCGCCCACCCCAAGGCGGTCGTTCATACCCATGGCACCGCCGTGCGCATCACGCACGCGTTCCTGAACTATATTGATTTCCTGCCGGAGGATCGCAATCTCGTCGGCATGCCGATGTTCTGGGTCGGCGGCCTCAACACCAACCTGTTGCCGGCGCTCCACATGGGTGCATCGCTGATATTCGCAAGCGGCCCCAAGACCTCAGACATGATCGAGGCGATCGAACGGCATCGCGTGACCCGGCTGCCATGGTGGCCGATCCAGATCCAGGGCCTGGTCAAGGAGGCCACCGAGCGTGGCGCCGACTTGAGCTCGATGGACCGGGCACTCCACACGCGGGACGAACGGGGCCAGGATATCCCGGCCGCACGGCGCGGCGGGTCCTTCGGCATGACCGAAACCTTCGGCATGCATACGATCGAGCGCCGGACCGCCCCCATTCCCGCCAATAAAGCAGGTTCGCTTGGCCGCAATCTGCCTCATGTCGAGCGCCGTATCGTCGATCCGGAAACCGGCCGGGAATTGCCGCCCGGCGTTCAGGGCGAACTTCAGGTGCGCGGCTACACGCTGATGGCGGGCTATTACAAGGTGGAGCGCGAGGACGTCTTCACTGCGGACGGCTTCTATCCCACGGGCGACATTTGCTCGATCGACGAAGATGGATATCTCTACTTCCACACCCGCCGCACCGACATGATCAAAACTTCAGGGGCAAATGTCGCGCCCATGGAGGTCGAACGGGTGCTAAGCAGCGATCCCGGTGTGGCTGAGGCTTATGTATTCGGAATGCCGCATCCCACCAAGGGGGAAGCGGTCGTGGCCGTTATTGTGCCAGAGAAGAACGCTAGGATCGACACATCTGCTTTACGCAAGCTGACGGAGGACCAACTGTCTTCCTACAAGATACCGCAGGCGATCTTTCCCATGGATGCGCAGGCCATCCCCCGCACCGCATCCGCGAAAGTGAACAAGGTTCAGCTCGCGAAACTGATCGAAGACCAGATCGACTGGTGACGACCTTAGGCGGCGTGCCTGTACGTCGCCGATTCCATCGGTCGGGCGCATCCCTCCCTGCAGTGCGCTGCGAAGCCGGGATTGTTGAAGGACGCCAGCCAAAAGAAAACGGGGCAGGAAACCCTGCCCCGTCCTTTCCTGCAGCCTTTCGATCCGATCAGACCGGCAGATTGTAGAGCTTGGCCGCGTTGCCACCCATGACCTTCTTGACCACTTCCTCTCCCCACGGCTCGAGAACCTTGAGGCCCTGCTCCACCGCACCGGGATAGAGGCAGGTCGCGTGCGGAAAGTCGGTTTCGAACAGCACATTGTCGACGCCAATGATATCGAGCAGACGGCTGGGTGCCGCTTCCTCGAACCAGAAGCAGCTATAGACCTGGCGCTGGAACAGCTCGCGCGGCGAAGGCTGGTCGAGGCCCTTGCTTTCGAAGGGCGTGTCGAGCAACTGCCATTCCAGGCGTTCGATGATGAACGGGATCCAGCATAGGCCGCTCTCCACCAGCACCCACTTCGTCTTGGGGAAGCGCGGCAGCAGGTCGCAGGTCAGCAGGTTCGCCAGGATGCGGGCATTGTACAGTTCGAGCTGCGAGTTGCCGATGACGAGCTTGCGCTGGTTGTCCATGCCCGGCCAGGTCGCCGACGCCCAGGCCTCAAGACTGGACTCGCCCGAACCGACGTGGAAATTGATCGGCATGTCGAGTTCCGACACCGCTTCCCACAGCGGATCCCAGTGGGTGTTGTGCAGCGGCGGCAGGTCGGGGTTTTCGTGCGGCTCGGGGCAGATGGTGATGCCGCGGAGCTTGAGGTCGCGCGCGCAACGCTCGGCTTCCTTGACCGAGGCTTTCAGGTCCCAGAAGGGCACCAGGCATTGCGGGAAGATGCGGTCGCCGCTCTCCTGCTGCAGTTCGGCCATCGCGTCATTATAGACCTGGATAGTCATCAGCGCGACTTCCGGGTCGATCTTGGCGAGCTGGTGCGCACCAAAGCCCAGGATATTGCCATAGCCGATCTGCGCCTGAACGCCTTGTTCGTCCATGAACTTGACGCGTGCCTTGGGATCGTAGGAGGCTGGCGTCACCTCGTCGAAGCCCAACCCGCTGCGGATGTCCCATTCCCAGAAGGACTGCTTCGACCCGTCGGGACGGATCACCGACGACGCACCGACCTTCTTCTGCAGGATCTGATCATCGTTGATATACCAGTGCGGACGACCCTTGGGACCCATTTTCACATGGGGCACCTTGGTTTTCCATTTGTCCGTCACACGGCTGGTCCACAGATCGTGGGGCTCGGTGATGTGGGTGTCAGCATCGACGACCTTCAGGCCTGCGATCGACTGCCCCGGTTTTTCCAGAACGGTTGCCATGATAATTACCTCCTCGATTTCGTCAGATCTCAATATCCAGAATGAAGGACTGATAGGACTTCGCCTGTGTATCGACGTTCAGACTGGCTGAATTGGCGCCGCCCAACGCGCCGTGCAGGACAAAATTCAGTCCCTTCAGATTGGGGAACTCGTAGCGGTCCACTGGTCCCTTCACCGTCCGCGAAAAAAAGTCCTTCACCTTTTCCGCGGTCAGCTTCTCGCGCAGAAGCTCCCAATGTTCGTCCTTGTAGGGAAACACGCAGACATTGCCGGTGTCACCCTTGTCGCCCGAGCGCGAATAAGCGATTTCGCGAAGTTTCATGCCGTGACTACCTCCGTCTCTATGTTGACGGCACTGCGATCAACCGGCACGCCGATGACATTGAACGCCTCGATGATTTGCGAACGCGGCCCCGCGACACCGGCCGGGCGGTCGAAATAGACCATGCCGGTTTCCTCGCAGACCTCCTTGGCGACGGCGCGGGTCCTGCACCGGGCCGCTACGCGATAGCGCAGCTCGTTGAGTTCGGCCGGCGCATTGGCCAGATTGCCGTACATCGTGGAAATGCCATAAATCTCGAACTTCATGTCGATGATGTCGCCGAAATAGGGCTTCAGCCGCTCGCGCACGATATCCTCGACCAGCTTGGCACGCTCCATGCAGCCAGCACCACCCAGCGATCCTTCCGAAACCGCCTTGTAGCCATTGCGCACACCGACGAGCGCCCGCAGCTTCTCGGGCCGCGGCTTGCCGGTCATGCCCCGCAGTTCGACCACGTCCTTCTGCGGCACGGTAAGGCTGATCATCGACATGTCCATGTCGACGTCGGGCGTCAGATAGGAGCTGGGGTCATGAATCTCATAGCCCACCCGGCATTTGACCGTCTCAGCCGTCACCATCCCGCCAGCAGTCGGCAGCTTTGTCACCTGCACCGACTCTTCGTTCAGGATGACATAAGGAAAGCCGAGCGGGTCCAGCCCCGGCACAATGCGATAGGGAGGATCAGCAAAGCCGCCGCCTGAAATGCCCGTGCTGCCCTGGAGCATATGGCCCGCCAGCGTGCCAAGTGCAGCGCGCTGGGGCGTCAGCTCGTCCCAGCCCAAGGCGTCATAGGTGATCGCGACCGCCATGGACGGATCGGCGATGCGCCCACCCAGCACGAAGGTCGCGCCCTCCTCAAGCAAGTCGATAAAGCCTTCGGCGCCCAGATAGGCGTGCGCGCAGATCAGCCGGTCGCCCAACTCGTTGATGGTGCAGCCGACTTCCGGCATGTAGACATTCTGCGCCTTGAGATGGTCGAGCACGTCGCCGCCATGCATCGCGCCGATCCTGAGGCCGGTGAGACCGGCGGCGCGCGCGGCGTCCACTGCCTGCGCCAGCGCGCCCGGCACATTGGCCTGGCCGAAGCTGCCGACAACAACACCGCCGCGCTGCAGGAAGCCGCCCATGGCGGTCAGCACCTTGCCAGTGGCGGGGTCGAAGCCCTGCTCGGGCTTCTTCATCTTGCGCAGCGTCGCCAAGGTCATCGTCTGCTCGCCCAGGCGATCGAACATCATGTAGTCGACCTCGCCGCTATTGGCGAGATCAGCGGCAGGCGGAATACGATCACCCGCAAACGCCGATCCGGCACCAACGCGGGGGCGGCGTTCCTGCCGTGGAATCCTGGTTACAGCCACTTAGACGATCCCCTTTTCATTCAATTCCTCAATATCCTTCGCCGACAACCCCAGTTCCTGCTCCAGCACATTGGCTGTGTCCTGGCCAAGGAATGGCGGCGCGGCGTAATTCTGCACGGCTTTCCCGCCGAGCCGGATCGGGTTCGCGATGACGCTGACCGTGTCGACACCGGCACGATCGAGGTCGACGCGCAGCCCGCGATGCTTGACCTGAGGATCCTCGAAGGTCTGATCGAGGCTGTAGACCGGTGCGCACATGACGTCCGCTGCGACCAGACGGTCATACCATTCCCGGACCGTAGCCGTGCCGAAGCGGTCGTTGAGGATCGCCGCCAGCTCCTCGATATTATTGTAACGGTCCATGCGCGAGGCAAAACGCGGATCGGTCTTCAACCCGGGCAAATCCATGGCGTCGCAAAGGCGATGGAACTGCTCGTTGGCGGTCGCCTGCATCTGCAGCAGACCATCTGAACAACGGAAAATTTCCGAAGGTGCAGAACCATAGGCGCGTGGCCCGAGCCGCGTCGGCACCCTGCCGCTCGTGAACATCTCGATCGCTTGAGCGGCTACGGCGGAGAGCGAACAGTCCAGCAGCGCCACGTCGATAAACTGCCCCCCTGCGCCCTGCACCTCCCGCGCCCGCAACGCCATCAGCATCGCGTTGGCGGCATAGAGGCCAGTCACCATGTCGGAGACCACCACACCGATGCGCTGCGGCAGCCGGCCTGGCTCCCCCGTCAGGCTCATGAGGCCACTCATCGCCTGGAAAATCGCGTCGGTGCCAGGGCGGGTGGCATAGGGTCCATCCTGGCCAAAGCCGGTCACCGACAAATAGATGATGTCGGGATGGACGGCCTTCAGCGCTTCATAGTCCAGCCCATATTTTTTCAGCGTCCCCACCTTGAAGTTTTCGACGACGATGTCGGAGGTGCGGGTCAGGTCCTTGATGATCTTCTGGCCCTCGGGCCGGCGAATATCGACTGTAATGGACCGCTTGTTGCGGTTGACCGAACGATAGTTGGAGGATTCAACGCATTCGCCGCCGGCGGCGTCCTGAACCGTGCGAGGCGCATAGTGACGGAAATCATCGCCATGCCCGGGACGCTCCACCTTGATTACATCTGCACCCATGTCAGCCAGAATCTGCGTCGCGAAGGGCGCGGCATAGAGCCGCCCCAATTCCAGCACCCGAACGCCGGCAAGTGGGCGAACGAGTCCATCCTCCAAACTGGCGGGCGCGGCTCCAGGTATATCGTTCATCGGCTTGATGTTCTCACTCTCGCAATCGCTGCCATTCAAGGCGCTGGGGGTATGAGGCTCACCGCCCCTCATCTCTTCCGCCCATTTATTTATCCCATCGCGGAGGGGGCCGATAGCTGCCGCCCGCTCTAATCACATATGTGACAAGAGTCTTTGGCCTCTCGCATATATGATAAGTGATTGCGCCACGCTGCGCGTGCGCGACGAGTTACCGGTTTTTGCCATGCGGAAATGTCGATGAGGGAAGTTATTTCCCCTCAAAATTGCCCTTGCGCTTCTCGGCGAACGCCTTGGTCGCTTCCTTGAAGTCGCCCATTTTCATGCTGTAGGCTTGGTAGGCAATCGAGGTTTCGAACGCCGCCCCAGTCATTTGCTTGAGCGCAACGTTTAGTGAGACCTTGGTGTAGTTAACCGCATGCGAGGGCATGTCGCAGAGCCGCCGCGCGATGGAGGCGACATGCTCGTCGAGTTGGTCATCAGGCAAAACCCGGTTGATGAGCCCAAGCTCCATCGCATCGGCCGCTGAAATGGCTTCGCCCAGCAGCAAGGCCTCCTTGGCGCGGCGGAAAGCGCCCATCGCAGGCCAGAGAAGGACGCCGCCATCACCGGCCACCATGCCAAGTTTGACATGCGGATCGCAAAAGCGCGCATCCTCCGATGCATAGACCAGGTCCGCAGCAAGCGCCAATGTCAGCCCCACACCGTAAGCATGGCCGCGCACCTTGGCGATGACGGGCTTTTCACAGTCGATGATGCTCATCGCATGCTTCTTCGCCTTGCGGGTCATTCCAAACAACGGACTGGGGACATCACCCTGCTTTGCCAGTCGGTTGGTGTCCGCCCCAGCGCAGAAATCCTTGCCCTCACCCTGCAGGATGATGACCTTGACCTCATCATCCTGCCACACATCGTCCCAGATCGTGGTCAGTTCGTTGCTGATCACGGGCGTCGTCGCATTCCGTCTTCCGGGATTAGACAGGGTGATCGTCATGACCCCGTCCCGCTTGTTCAGCAGCAGCCCCGAATACCGGCTGTAATCGTAATTTCCCTCGACCATTTCCCAGTCCATCTGAACGCGCGGCTCCTGAATATTTCCGAAGATCAGTGTCAGCGCAGGCCGGGCTGGCCAATCCAGCTCCGACAGATGTATCTGGCTGTCAACGGTCTCACATGGGTCAATGCTTGTATTCCGGGCACTCCCGGTCAAGTTTGCGAAGGATGGCGGGCCAGAAGAGCTGGCGGCAATAATGCTCGCTATATTCGTCCCGCCGGCCGTAATTCTTGAACATGTCGTCAATCACCTGCTGATCTGGCATATGCCAGGGCAGCCCCATCGACAGCGTGCGAACCTGATAGGTGCAGGCATTTTCCAGCAGCCACATGCGATGAAAGGCCTCGGCAACGGTTGCCCCGACCGACATGGTGCCGTGATTGCGCAGGAACATGAGGTCATGTTCGCCCAGCGCCGCGGCCATGCGTTCACGTTCCTCCATACTGACTGCCGGGCCTTCAAATTCGTGCGCGGCGATCTTGCCGCGGATGATGAGCGCCGTTTGGTTCAGCGGCAACAGACCATCCTCGAGCGAGGACACCGCGACGCCATCAACAGTATGCAGATGCATGACGCAGCCCGCATTCGCGCGCGCCCTGTGGACCGAACTGTGAACTACGAAGCCCGCCTTGTTGACCGGATATTCGCTGTCCGAGATGATATTGCCATCGACATCCACCTTGACCAGCGAGGAAGCAGTGACTTCTTCAAACATCAGGCCGAAAGGATTGATGAGGAAGGCTTCCGGTTCGTCTTCACTGCTGGGCACGCGCACAGTGAAATGCGTGCCGATCATGTCGTCCCAGCCCCACAGCGCTGCCATGCGATAGGCCGCCGCCAGATCACGGCGCAATTCGTTTTCAACATCCGAAATGGAGGTCGAACCGGTTTCGGCACCTTCCTTGTACATCGTCAGCGAAACCATGATGTTCTCCTGTACATGGCGCGACTACACGCCCTTTTACCCTAGCACCGGCCATGTTTCAAACGGCCGCGCCTGGAAACCAGCCCGATTCCTAAAGCTGGTTGCCCGTGCCCGACGCATGCTTGGCAGCGACATAGCCCCACACGAAAGAGGGGCCGATGCTCGAACCTGCGCCAGGATAATAACGGCCCATGACCGATGCGGTCGATGTGCCAGTCGCGTAGAGACCAGGGATCACCGATCCGTCCGCGCGCAGCACGCGGGCAAAGGCATCGGTCACGACGCCGCCATAGGTGCCAAGGTCGCCGGGATAGACCGGCGCGGCATAAAAAGGCGGCTTGTCCACGGGACCGATCGCTTGCGACGGCTTATGGACAATATCCCCCAGCCAATTATCATAGGCGCGTGCACCGCGCTGAAACTCGGTGTCCCGGCCCTGCCTGGCATCCTCGTTAAAACGCTCGATCTGCCCCTTGAGCACTTTGGGATCGACATTGATCTGGACGGCCAACTCATCGATCGTGTCGCCCTTCTTGAGGAAGCCGGAGTCGAACCATTCCTGCGGCAGATTGCTGCCGGGCATCCGCTTACAGAACATGTAAGTCTTCATGTAATAGGAATCGACGATCCACCAGCTGGGGATAGCAGGCACCGTCTTGTTGCGTTCCAATATGTTCTTGCAGAACGCCATATAGGATCCGCTCTCGTTCATGTAGCGCAGGCCCGTCTGATCGACGACGATCGAATGCGGCTTCGCGATGTCGAGCTGGCTGCCGACCTTCGTGACGGTGATGCCCTTCCCGTCGTTATTCTCTTCGCCGGGCGGTATGACATGCTGATGGCCGACCCGTTCCTCCATCTGCCCGACGCCGGCACCGATGCTCATCATCTCGCGGAGCATTTCGCCGGTATCGCCCGGGGCCGCACCAGTCCACTGCACCGACGTATTCGGGATGTATTTGTCGCGCATCTCCTGATTCTGGGCAAAGCCACCTGCATTGACGAGCACACCCAGGCGCGCGCCGATCCGCCAATCGCGGCCGTCGCAATGGATGACGACACCCTTGACCGCGCCGTTCTCCATGATGAATGAGGTGACACCTGCATTCACGCGGAGGTCAACGCCCGCCTTCAACGAGGCCTGCAGCATCCGCCCCTGCAGCGCATTGCCCGCTGTAACATAATCCTTGCCGGTCAGCTTGCCGTAGAGCCCCTTCAGGCCCACCTTCACAAGCATCTTCTTGCCTCTCCAGGACCGGTTGAACGTCGTGAGGATAAGCGAATCATCGAGCGCGGCGGGGACCTTGATCGCGTTGGGACGCAGTTTCGCCTTCCACTCGCCCAGTTCATTGGCGTCGAAGACCTCGGCCATCACGGTCCGGCCCGGTGCCGATCCACCCGGCCGCTCATCATAATAGTCGGGCCAATAAGGCGCACGGCGCAGCTTGACCCCCTGCTTCATCAGGAAGTCGACCATCTTGGGACCTTCCGTCACATAGTTGGAAAGCCGTTCCTCGCTCGCCCCAGGCGCGTCCTGGGACTGGCCTGCGGTCGCGTTCAAATATTGCATCGACTTTTCGTAACTGTCTTCAACCCCGTCCTTCGCCATCAGCGGATTGTTGGGAATCCACATGACTCCGCCCGACCGTGCAGTGGTGCCGCCAAGCAGATCAGTCTTTTCCAGAACCACCACACTCTTGCCGACAGCACGCATGACGAGTGCGGCACACATCGATCCGCCACCGCTTCCCACCACGACGAAATCGAATTCTTCGTCGAAACCGGCATTCGTCATCGGCATCACTCCTATGGCTCAATGGCCGGCGCTGCGCAGAAAGGATGGCCGGCATCCCGGTCCGTTGACCGTGTTGCAGCAACCATAGCAGTTGGGCGTTGCATATTTCAATTGAATTTAGAATATTATTGACGTGTGCTATGAAGCGCGCTCAGAGTCGCCTGAATGGCGCGCCCATTTTTCAGGGGAGATGGCGATCGTGGCGATCCTGGGATCGAAGGAAGGAAGGCAGATGAGCAAAAAATATGTCGTTGCCGGGGGCTTCGGCATCCTTGGAGGGACCGTTTGCAAGGTTCTGGAAGAAAGGGGGCATGTGGCCGCCGTCATCGATCTGGCGCCGATCCCCGAAGGCCACCCAACTCCTGCCGAAGGCGGCGTTGACCTGACGGACGAGACTGGCGTCGCGACTGCCTATGCCGCACTCGCGGAAAAAATGGGCGGCATCGACGGCATAGTGAATGTCGCAGGCGGATTCCTGTGGGAAATGCTCGCCGATGGTTCGCTGGACAGCTGGGACCGCATGTATCGGATGAACGTGCGCACCGCGGTTGTCTCCTCGCGGGCGGCCCTGCCCTACCTTTTTGAAGGCGGCGCCATCGTCAACGTTGGCGCGGCCGCCGCCACCAATGTTGCAGCGGGCATGGCCCCCTATGCCTCATCCAAAGCGGGTGTGATGGCGTTCACAGAAAGCCTTGCCGACGAACTGCGCGGCCGGGGCATCCGGGTGAACGCGGTGCTGCCCACCATCCTCGACACGCCTGCAAACCGCCAAGAGATGCCTGATGCTGATACCAGCGCCTGGGTGAACCCGGCCGCTGCGGCGCGGGTTATCGCCTTTCTCCTGTCCGAAGAATCGGCCTGCGTGACCGGCGGCGGTATCAAATTGTCGATCAGCGGCTGATCCGGCTTTCCCCAACGCTGCGGCGCGGTGGCACCGCCCTACCACAAGGACCTTGCAGACATGGCGATCGAAATTCTCCTCCCCAAGATCGGTTTTTCGATGACCGAGGGCGTGCTGGCGGAATGGCTTGCCGAGGACGGCGCGACCATTGATGCCGGACAGCCGCTCTTTGCCATTGAAAGTGACAAATCGACCAATGAAGTTGAAGCACCGGCGTCCGGCGTCCTGCGCATCAAGGCGCAACCGGGCGAAACCTATGAAGTGGGTGCCGTCCTCGGCACCATCGAATAAGGCCGATCCTGCCGGTCGCAGAGTAGAAGCTCGAGTGTGTATAGCGCGCCGATGCCGTTGGAGTAAGACATGTCAGAAAAGCCCGATTATACGGCTCCCTTCGCCCCCTTCGGCGCGACGGAAACGACCGAGCGCACGCGCTTCCAGAAGATCGTTGCGAAAACAATGAGCGCCAATGTGGCGAGCATCCCCCATGTGACGCATCATGACGATGTCGACGTGACCGGCCTGGAAAAGCACCGCAAGGCAATGGATCCCGCGATCAAGGCCTCGCCGGTCATCTTCCTTATCAAGGCGGTAGTCGACGCGCTCAGCGCCTTCCCCCAGTTCAACGCCTCGCTGTCGCCGGATGGTGAAGCACTGGTCCTCAAGAAATATTTCCACATCGGCATAGCCGTCGATGGACCATTGGGGCTGCTGGTTCCAGTACTGCGCGATTGTGACCAGAAAGATATCTCGACGCTCAGCGCTGAACTCAAGGAGCTGAGCGCGACGGCCCGGTCAAAGGGCCTGCCGATCACAGCCATGTCGGGCGGCTGCTTCACCATCTCGTCGCTCGGCGGCATCGGCGGCACTTACTTCACGCCGATCATCAACGCACCGGAAGTTGCAATCCTGGGCGTTACGGGTATCCAGACGAGGCCTGTATGGGACGGTCAGGCGTTCCAGCCCCGGCAGATATTGCCCCTCTCACTCAGCTATGACCATCGCGTCATAAACGGCGCCGACGCCGCGCGCTTCGTCCGCCATATCGGAAGCAGCCTGGCGCAGTGGGACATGAATTGATGTCCTCATTCAGAATGAGGCCCTTCTGCGAAAAAAGGATTGGATATGCTTGAACCTTCTGAAACCCCGGTTCTCATCGAAAGCAATTTCGGCTTTTTCAAGCAGCATGTGTCGAAATACAAGCTGATCGACTGGACTCCCGATACGCTGGCCGAGGTGCTGGACGCCAATCCCGGCGTTCGCGCCATTATCACGGCCGGGGAAAAACCATTGCCGCAACTGGTAGAGGAGTTGCCGTCACTTGGGCTCGTCGCGCTGATGGGTGCGGGCTATGAGGGGATCCAGACCGAACGGCTCTGGGCACGGGGCGTGGAGGTTACGCACACGCCTGGCGCCAACGCCAATGACGTCGCGGATCAGGCCATGGCGCTGTTCCTAGCCCTGATCCGGCGCGTAGTGGACAATGACCGCCGGGTACGCGAAGGATTGTGGGTGGACAGGACCACTCTTCTTAAGGTGCCCTCCGTACGCAACCAGCGTATCGGCATTGTCGGCATGGGCGCAATCGGCAAGGCACTGGCGCGGCGTTTTTCAGCTTTCGGTTGCGAGATCGCCTGGTACGGGCCGCGACCCAAGCCCGAGATCGAATATCCGCGTTACGATACAGTGCTCAACCTTGCACGGGAAACCGATGTGCTGGTGCTCGCCCACCGGGCCGATCATAGCAACGCGGGACTGGTGAGCGCACAGGTGATCGAGGCGATCGGGCCAAAAGGATATCTCGTCAACGTCTCCAGAGGGTCGGCAGTGGACGAACTTGCGCTCATCGCGGCACTCCGCAACGGCACGATCGCCGGCGCTGCCATCGACGTGTTCGAGCCCGAACCCGTGACGGATACCCGCTGGGCCGACGTGCCCAATTGCGTGCTCAGCCCGCATACCGGCGGGGTTGGACTTGGAGCCTGGAAGGATGTCGGCGCGAAGGTGTGTGAGAATCTGGACTGCTTCTTCCAGGGAAAGCCGCTCGCAAGCCCGATCCCGCACGACTGAATATAGTCGGTTCACGGGCGCAAGACGAAAACAGGAGAAGTTGCATGGCGCTGTTCACCACCATTCATCTGCATAATGTGCCCGAGGGCAGGCAGACCGATTATGCACGCTGGTTCGATGGGGAGCATCGTTCGCAACTCGCGCTGGTGCGCGGCCTGATCGGAGCGGATCGCTACGAAGTGACGCCGCAGCAGGTGATGGCGGATATTCCGCAGCCCTGGCGGTTTATGAGCGTCTATGATTTTGATCTGCAGAAACCGGAAATCGACATCCCCGCGCTCGGTCCACTCATCGCGACTGCGCGCGACTCGGGCCTGATCGCGGCTGACGATGCCGAACGGATCTACACCTATGAAATGTCCGGTGACTGGAAAGGCAGCGCCAACTGGCAGAAGGACAAGCCCTTATCCGGTGTCAGCATCATCCTGGGCAACTACACGCCTGGCCGATATGAGGAATATCAGCGCTGGTACGATCAGGTGCACAGCGTGGAGGTGGCGAACGTGCCCGGCCATGTCGCCATGAAACGCGGTGAATTGACGCCGGTACAGATCGAACCACGCCGCTACTGCCCCGGCGACCAGTTGGTGATGACGGCCTATCAGACCGATGATATTGGCTTCACCATCAAGGATTTCGTTGCGCGGGCGATGGGCAAAAGCCCGAGCGGGATCGCGATGGAACCACGCTCCAGCTCTGCTTCGACAGCGCGCACGGTGCACTATTTCCGCAAGATCAGCGGCACCGAATTCTGGCCGGGGGGCATTGCCTATGCCGGTGACATGTCGGTCTATCCCGACCGGGTTTGACCATTGGGCATCGGGTCTGCTCCCCCCCGGCGCCCCTGCAAGAAGTTTCGATAAACTGCAAATCCTGTAGCCTATGGCGGCTGGGCCGGATATCGGCCGCTATAGAAGAAAGGGATTCGCCTTGTCTGATATGGAGAGCCAAGCCGCCGCGCCGTCCAGCCCCCGATCGAGCTCGCTGCTCGGCCCTTTGCAGGAAAGCCCATCCTACCGGCTGATGTGGATGGCGGGGTTGCTCGCCAATCTGGGCCAGCTGATCCAGAGTGTGGGCGCTGCCTGGGAAATGACGCGCCTGACCGGCTCGGCCGAAATGGTGGCGCTGGTACAGAGCGCCGCAATGCTGCCGCTCATGCTGGTGGCGCTGCCCGCCGGCGCCATCGCCGACATGTTCGACCGGCGCAAGGTGGCGATAGCGGGCCTGAGTTTCGCGGGACTGAGCGCGGCCTTGCTGACCTTGGCTGCCCTTTTCGAAATCACCAGCCCGGCGCTATTGCTTGGCTCCTGTTTCCTCATTGGCTCGGGCGTTGCCCTCTATGGGCCTGCCTGGCAATCCTCCGTCAGAGAACAGGTAAGCGCGGCCCATCTGCCCGCGGCCATCGCGCTCAATTCCATCAGTTTCAATGTCGCGCGCAGTGTCGGCCCGGCGATCGGCGGTATCTTGCTGGCGTCGCTGGGCGCGGCTGCGGCCTTTGGCGCCAATGCGCTGCTGTATCTGCCGCTCATCCTTGCCCTGCTCGCCTGGCGTCGTATCCCTGTGCCCTCCCGCTTGCCGGGTGAACATATCGGACGCGCGATCGTGTCAGGCGTCCGATATGTTTTTCATTCGCCACCGATCCGCATCGTGCTCGCCCGCACTTTCCTCAGCGGCGTTGCCGGGGCATCGATCGCCGCGCTGCTTCCCTTCGTTGCCCGGGACCTAATCGGCGGCGGCGCATTGATCTATGGCCTGCTGCTGGGATGCTATGGCGTCGGAGCCATCGGTGGCGCGATGTGCATTCACCAACTGCGCACCCATTTTCGGCCAGAGGCAGGCGTTCGTGGCTGCATGTTGATTGCCGGCCTGATGGCCGTGGTCGTCGCTTCCAGCCGCCTGCTACCTCTTACCTGCCTCGCCCTCGCCATATTCGGGGCCGTATGGATGCTGATAGCCTCCCTCTTCAATGTCGGCGTGCAATTGTCGGCGCCGCGCTGGGTCGCCGCCCGGGCCGTCAGTTGCTACACCTGCGCAATCACCGGCGGCATTGCGCTGGGATCCTGGGCTTGGGGCTATGTCGCGGCCCATGCCGGCACGGGGCCCGCGCTTTATGGGTCGGCAGCCGCCATTGCCCTGGTGTCCATCCTGGGAACGATCATCCCGATGCCACGGATCGACGGTCCGGTGATCGAGCGTGAGGGGAGCCTCAACCTGCCGGAGATCAGCCTGGCCCTGACGCATCGCAGCGGACCGATCGTCATCGAAGTCGATTATCGCGTGCGGAAGGAAGATGCGCGCGAATTCTACAACGCGATGCGCGACGTGCGTCGCGGCCGGTTGCGTAGCGGCGGCTTCGAATGGTCCCTTTCTCGCGACATCTCCGATCCCGAACGGTGGACGGAACGCTATCACTGCCCGACCTGGGGCGACTATCTGCGCCAGCGCGACCGGCTGACCGCCGCGGATGTGCAGGCTCATGAACACGCCCAATCCTTCAACATCGAGGGCGAGCGAAGACAAAATATCCGGCGTATGCTGGAACGGCCTTTCGGATCGGTCCGATACCGGGCCGACACGCCTGACCCACTGCTCGACAGCGTGGAAATCTACACACCCTGACCCGCTTTCGCTGCGGCCGTTTGATCCCAAAGGCTGACGGGCAAGGCCGCCGTGCGACCATGGAATTGAAATTCACTTAAAAACGCCGCATTTTTGTTGAATTTAATTTCAAATTATGGAAAAGCCAATAATCAACCCGCACTTGCGCTCAGGACCGGCAAGGGAAGCCCATGGCAGTCGACGAAGACGACATCAGTACGCTTTATGAAAGCATCGTCGAGGTGCTGACGGACGAGTGCGACAGCATCGCCTTGCACAAATATTATAGCGGTCAGAGCGGGCTCGACGAACAATTGTGGGCCCGCGCAGCCGAACTGGGCTGGACCGCGATCGGTCTGCCCCAGGCCCAGGGCGGCCTGGAAATGGGCGTGCGGGGTCTGACGGCTTTATTCCGGGCGCTCGGCCGCTTTGCCGCGCCCGACATCTTCCTTGCAACGCTGCCGGCCGCGCAGTGGCTGGCCGATATGGGTGATGTATCACTGTGCGAGCAGGTGCTGCCCGGCGTCATCACCGGGGAAATCCAATTGGCCGTTCCCGCGGCACCCGATGGCGCACCGATCGCGCTGGTCGACGGCAAGCTTACTGGCGTGTCTCCGATGCTGATCGGGTCCCCACGGGCCTCGATCGCCATCCTGCCGACGGCGGGCGGCTTTGCGCTCATGCGGATGGATACGCCTGAGGTCACCGCCAGCTCCGTAGAAATGTGGGATCGCACACGGCCCATGATGACGCTCCGCTGTGACGGCGCAGCGCCTATCGCCATTCTGTCGGATCCTGATGGCGCGGCCAAAGGCGCATTGTTCCGCTATCTTGCCCTGGCGATTGCAGCCGACTCCGTCGGCGGTGGTCAGCGCATTGTCGCGCAGACCGTGGAATATCTGAAAACCCGCGAACAATTTGGCCGTCCCCTGGCAAGTTTTCAGGCCCTCAAGCACCGGGTCGCAGACCTTGTATTCGCGCTCGAATCCGCAGATGAATCGGTGAAGCAGGGCGTAGAGGTCACTGCGGCGGCTGATGCCAATGCTCCGCTCTGGGTGGCGATCGCCAAGTCTGCGGCGAGCGAAGCCTATAAAATGGCTGCCGAGGACTGTCTTCAACTTCATGGTGGCGTCGGTTACACTTGGGAATTCGACTGCCACATCTTCCTCAAGCGGGCGTTGCTCAACCAGACGATCGCAGGCGATAATCGCCAGCATCGCGACATCGCGGCGGAAGCCCTCAGGGCGGCCGCAAAGGCCGGCATTTCTACAGCGGAGCTTGCGGCATGACGGCACAGTCAAGGATGGACTCCACAGAGTTCGAAAAGGACGGCCCGATCCTGAGCAAGGCCGGCGACGAGAATGCGTTTCGTGCAGCGGTTCGGGAATGGGTAGAGGACGCACTCGCACGGCGTAGAGCGATCGACAGCAAGCAGGCGCCCGGTTTCGAGGAAAGCCAGCGGTGGTGGATGGCTGAACGCAACAAGGTGGGTCTCGGCACCCCGCATTGGCCGCGCGCTTATGGCGGGGCGGACCTTTCCCTGCGTAACCAGGTGGTGATTGCTGAGGAAATGGCCCGCGCGAAGGTGCCGCCGCTCAACATGTTCGTTGTCTCGCTGCACCATGTGCCGGCTACTCTGATGCACTGGGGCAATGAAGAGCAGAAGACCAAATATCTGCCCGGAGTCGCCAACGGCGTCGTGTGGTGTCAGGGGTTTTCGGAACCCGGCGCTGGTTCTGACCTTGCCTCGTTGCGCAGCCGGGCGGAACGGGATGGCGACCATTATGTGATCAACGGCCAGAAGATCTGGTCGTCCTACTCCATGTTCGCCAGCCACTGCATCTTACTGGCGCGCACCGACCCCAGCGTATCCAAGCACAAGGGCATCAGCTATTTCCTGATGGACATGAAGTCCCCCGGTGTGGACGTGCGCCCGATCAAACAGGCCAGTGGCGAAGAGGAATTCGCCGAGTTGTTCCTTACTGACGTCCGCATCCCGGTTTCGGACCTAGTGGGTGAGGAAAATCAGGGGTGGACGATCGCCCAGAGCACATTGGCAGCAGAACGCGGTGTCTTGTCTTTCGAAAGCGGGGAGCGGTTCCGCTATAGCCTGGAGCAGTTCTACAACGACGCCGTGGCCGCTGACGCAGCATGGCTGAAGGACCCTGAACTGGCACGCGAATTCGCCCAATTATTTGGTGAAATGCAGGCCTGCCGCCGTTTGCTGCGGCGCTTGCTACGCGAAAACGAAATGGGATCGTCCAAATCCGCCATAACTGTCATTCATGTGAAAGTGCTGTATTCCAGCCTGCGCCGCAAGGTAGGCGATTTCCTGGTGCGCGTGTCCGGCTGGGAAGGCCAGTCTTTTGCCAGACTCTCGGAACAACTGGATCCTGTGCCTGCGTACCTCTCCAGCTATGGGGGAACCATTGCGGGCGGCAGCAACGAGATCATGCGCAACATTCTGTCGGAGCGCGTCCTTGGCATGCCCAGGGGCTGAATAACTCTCATATTCCCGGGTGGCTGAAACATAAGCGGCGCACGCCGGCAGGTCCAGCTTTGGTGACGGAATTGGACCCGGCCCTCGTCGGGGTAAGCACCAGTCAGAACATGAAACAACGTACAAAAAAAGCAGAGCGCGCCGCCTGTTTTTGATTCAGTGCGGCCCGCTCTGCCCGGTGATAATCTTGGCTTTTTCGCCTTGCATCGCGTGGAAAGGCAAGCCCTCCCACGCGATGCTTTCTGGCTGCGACCCGACGCTCTAGTGAATTGCGTCGTCCAATGCGTCGCTATTCGCGATCTTAATACCGAATACTAAGGTCAATGCCGTAAGTACGCGCAGGCTCATAACTCGTCGCCTGCAGCGCCCCCAGATTGGTCGGGAAGGCATAGGCATCCCGGTCATCCGTCAGGTTGCGTCCCCAAAGGGCGAGTTCGACCTTCGCGCCTCCGACATCGATGTCGCGCAGCGCAACCCGGCCGTTGATCGTCCACACCTCGGGCGCGAACTGAATACCCGTGGGCTGCAAGATGCCATAATCCGCATTGAAGTGCACCCGCATTCTCGAACGGCCTGTCGCGTCCGCGCGGAACATCAGATGGGCATCGCCGATGATCGGCTGCGTTTCATAGACAGCCGACAGATTGGCCGTCCATTTCGGAATGAACGTATCGAACAGTTTCCTTGCGCTCGTCTCGAAAGGCCGGATCGCCTGCGAGGCAAGCTGAAGCGGTGCGACATTGCTGAGCTTGGTCTTGGTATAGCCGAACGATCCGCTGAGCGTCAGCCCCTCGACCGGAAGGGCGGTGACTTCGACCTCGACGCCCTGTGCCTTTTTGTCAAAACCGCTGATGATGACGGTGCCAAGTTCAGCGCGTCCAACACTGGCGGCTGCCTGGACCGACTGGATATCCTTGTACTTGGCGATCCATAACGCGATATTGGTGCGCAGACGGCGGTCCAGCCAGTCAGCCTTCAACCCCACTTCCGCCGACTTGACGGTTTCGGCAGTGAAATCGAAGCCGCCGACCGATCCGCCCGACACGAACCCGGTCGAGCCCTTGGCATAAAGCATGATATCCTCATTGGGACGAAAGTTCATGCCCAGCATGTAAGTAGGCTTCGACTTCTCGTAGATGAAGGAGCTGCGGACCTCGTTGATGAAAGTTCCCTCCTCGAAACTTCCGGGCACTGCAGGCACGAAAATTCCGCGGGTTAAAAAGGTCCCGGTCTTCTTGTCGTGGGTGATCCGCGCGCCGCCAATGATGTCGAGATTTGGCGTGACATGCAGTTCTGGCTGGATATAGGCAGCAAAGGACTCTGCCGTATTATCGCCCCGCGACTGGTTCCCCAAGGGAACTCTCCCATTCGGAATGACCATCAGCGTCCAGCTGGCGGGCATGCCCGGAGGGCCGCCGGCAAGGTCGTGCGACCGGAAGTAAAGCGCGCCCGCCGTGAGGGTAAGCAGATCCGACTGATAGTTGAACTGGATTTCGTTGCTGAATTGGTTCCCGAAATTCAGTCCCTGGGGATCCAGCGCTGCCACTGGTTGCCCGACAAGGCAGGCTGGCTGGGGCTGACAGGGAATGGCCACACCGCCATTGAGGGCCGGCGACAAGGTCTGCAAAATGGACGCGAGCGAGCGGCCACCCATGGTGACACTGAGCGGCGGTACATAAAGGCCGCCCAAGCCCGAAATTTGTGAACTGTTCTTGTTAAAATACTTGCGATAGGCCAGGATATCCTTGACGCTCAGATTATCCGTCAACTCAAGCTCTGCGGTCAGGCTATGTCCGCTGTTGCGTTGCGTACCGACGGTCGCGAACATGTTGTTTGCGGCATCCGGTCGCCGGGCCGATGTGGGATCGAAATAGATCGGACCAAAGGGGCCCGGATTGGCGCGCGCATAATCTACCAGCGCGGTGAGAACTGGCCCCAGCGACGGAAATTGCGAGTTGAGAACCGTAGGGACAGTCCCGCTCGGCGTGAAGTGATTGATCGCATAATCGTATTTATAGGTTAATTTGAATTCGTCGCTTGGCTGGAAACGGACGGCGGCGAAAACACTGTCCAGATTCTTGCTACCCAGCCATTTTGGAGAGGTGTTGCGTCCGAAATGGGTTTTGGGTCCGGTGCGGTCCCAGACGGCGCCAGCGCCCAGATTGCGTATGTCGCCCCGCTTTTCGTCATGCACATAGGTCACATAAGCACTAAAGGGTCCCCATGCGGGCAGATCGACGGTTGTACGCGAGCGGAACTGATCCCGATTGCCCACGGTCAAATCCTGACGGAAGCCGAACTCGCCGGTCGGTTCACGCGTGACGATGCTGATCGCGCCGGCGGTTGAATTGCGGCCGAACAGCGTACCTTGTGGGCCACGCAGCACCTCGATCCGGGCGATATCCGGAAGTTCGAACAACGAACCGCGCGTCGAACTGATGAAAACGCCGTCAAGATAGATCGAGATTTCCTTGTCCTGACCGGGCACCGAGCCAAAGCTGTTGAGACCACGCATCGAGATGGAAGGAATATTGGACCCACCTGTTGTGGCCCGGATGGTGAGACCAGGCGCCAGGCCGCTCAGACCCGAAACATTGGTGATGCGATTGGCCTCCAATGATTCCTGGGTGACAGCGGTCACGGCAAGGGGCACATCCTGGAGATTCTGTTCGCGCTTCTGCGCGGTGACGACGATGTCGGCTATTTCCGAATGCGGCGCCTCCTGCGCGTAAAGGCCGCTTGGCAAGGTAAGGATTGATGCCAGCGCTGTGCTCACGGCAAAAGCCGCGCGACCAACTTTCCGATTATGGGTTCCTAATTTCATTTTATCCTCTCCCATTCCTGCCAACTTGTTTTTGTCCGGCAGACCCCTAAATCAATTAAAGTCCGAATATTCTTTGCGTATTTCTACCAAATATCTTTTCCTTATCTTCGCGCGACAGCCGATCGCTTTCGATGATTTCATCAAGCGTCAGGCGCGCCTTTGCGTGCAGCCGCTTCACGCCCTTGCGCTTCTGCGAATAGAACTGGCTGCCGTAGATGATGCGGTCGGCGCCGATTTCTCGCGCCATCTGGATCATCATCGCGTTGACACTGCACGATGCAGTATCGAAGATGATGTTGGGCGCCAGCTCGGCGAAGAAGAAGCACTGCTGCATCCCTTCGAAAGTATAGAAAGGCTCCAAAGCGACGATCGGCACGTCGGGAAAGGCGCGGGCGACCTTGGCGAGCCGCCACAAAGCTTCATGCAGGACAACGTTGGACGCATGGATCAACGGCACCAGGCCGAGATCGATCATGCGTTCCAATATCTTCATCATCCATGGGCTGTCGATCGTGACGCCCTGGAATTCGGTGTGAAAGCTGACGCCTTTGAGACCAAGTTCAGTCTTGATGCGCGTAACTTCGTCAAGCGCCGCAGCCTGGTCGAGCGGCTCGATGACGCCAACCGCGATGGGGAAGCGTTCCGGCATGGCGTCGCGATAGCGAGCGATGGCGTCATTTTCCGCCCGGGTCGACGCGATGCCGCGAGAGCGATCGTAATTGTGCCCGGGAATGGCGACAGCGCGCCCGATGCCCGCTTGCTGCATGAACTCTAGGCGGCAGGCGACCTCATCCGGATCGATCTCACCTGACGCCGTCTGGCCCTCGATCGTGAAACCATGGGCATCGCCCGTGGAGCCCATATGCTGGTGAATATCAAAAATGTCGAAGCCGTGATCGCCCATCATTCGCCTCTCAAAAAAAGCGCCGCCTTCATTTTCTTTGCGGCTTCATTCTGTCACTCGATTTTCCGTCGCGATGCCGGCAAGGCACCGGTCCCATCATCCGCGATGAAAACCGCCGATGTCAAAACGGTGCTTGCCGGGAAGGCAGCGAGTGACAGGTTTAATTGCACTGGGACGGGCCGGACACATCCCAAGTATTCGATAGATCCGTGCTCCGCCATCGAAGCGCAGCCGGGACAATCCCATTTGAATGCCGATCCATGCCGTCATCGCCGCCACGAACCCTCTCCTGGTAAATATTATGGCCTATATATGAGAGGTGTCTTGCACCTGTCAGTCAACTATAAAATATAAATCAAAATTAAATTTATATATATAGCGCCTTGTATGAGGGCCTTCTCAACTCTTGGCCGGCACGCGCTTGGGTGACTGCGGATCCTGCTTTGCAGGGGACGCCAATGCGGTTCGCGACTTTGCGAACCTGACACCGAAAATCATCGCAGCCGCCGCCAGTTGCACGATGACGAAGGTCAGGAACAACCAGTAATAACCGCCGGTCCGGTCGAACACCTCGCCAGAATAGCGGATCATGACAACCCCGAGCATGGCGATCAAGGGGATCGTCAACCCGCTGACGGTACCAAAAGACGGCGCGCCGAACCGATCTGCCAACAATGCATAATGCACAGGCGTCACCGCGGCGCTGACAAATCCCATTCCGGCGGCGCCCAGCAGGAAGCCGACATAGCCGTCGCTTGCAAGAAGCACGGCGTTCATTCCCGCGCCCAGCAAAAACATCACGGTGAGCAGGACGATCTTGTCGACCTTGTCGGCGAAGACCGCGAGCAGCAGCTTCGCCGCCACACCCGATATCGCCATCGCCGAAATCAGCGTCGCACCTTGAATGACCGAAAGGCTGTGTGATGCGGCCAGCGGCGGCAGGGTGATGAGGAGCGCCGAAGAAATGGCGGAGATCACACCGCAACTGAGATTGATGGCCCAAAATGATCCAGACCGTAGAAGTTTGGCTACGGGCATGCGAGCCGCAGGCCGGGCCGCAGCGGCCATTGCAGCCGGGGTAGCCTCCACAATCGCCGCGCCCGGCTCGCGATCATTCGGGCCGGGCCGCTCGCGAATAAGGATCGAAATCAGAAGCAGGATCGCCCCCGTGCCTACCCCAACGACGAACAAGGCCGTCCGCCAGCCATAGCCAAGCAACAGAATCCCGACCACTGGCGCGACAGCCAGGCCGCCCAGCGAAAGGCCCAGCTGTGAGATGGCCATTGCTCGCCCCCTTTGCACCGTGAACCACCGCACAATGAGCAGCGGGGCGGTCAGCGTGCCTGCCCCTTTGGCCGCAAAGGGAAGAAGGAGCGCCAGCACGGCTGCGCTGATCCAAAGGGACCGTGACCAGGCAAGCAGCGCGAACGCCACCATGAAGGTCAGGCTGCTGAGGATCATCACCTGCTTGGCCCGGATATGGTCGAGCAATCGCCCCATGAATGGAGAAAGCAGCGCGACACCTACGTTCAGGATGATGATCCCGCTGTTCGCGTTCGCGCGGGAAAGGTCGAATTCCTGAGACACGGGCACGACGAACAAGCCGTAGGAGCTGTAGATCACGCCCATTATGAGCGTGTAGATTACGGTGCATGCGGCGACGACGGACCAGCCATAATAAAATCGTGTCATATCACTTCCCTGGTCTGCCATTGCGCTGGCGGTGAACTTCGTCCTCAGGCTAGTTCGGCTCGCCCAAGCCTTTCTGCTACAAAGCGCCGGATTTCCCGTGCGATTTCCTCGCCTTCGGGCGTGCCGGGAAATCCGCCATGTCCACCAGCTTCCACGACGTGAAGTTCGGCCGCTACGTCCACCGCGCGCAGCGCACGGTGCATGCGCACAGTATTGGAAAGATAAAGATCGCGCGTGCCCGTCGTCAGCAGCGTGGGCACAAAGCCCTTGCTGAAATCGCCGAACAACGGCGACAGATAAGGATGGCTGAGGTCATGCCCGTTGGCATAAAGCAGATTGACAGGCATCAGGCTGCGCAGCGCGGGGTCGATACCCAAATTGGTGTGGAAACTATCGCCCGACTCAGTGAGATCGATTTCCGGCGTATTCAGCACCAGACCGGCGGGCAATGGCAATCCCTCGTCCCGCGCGCGCAGGATGAGGGCCGCAGCCAGATTGCCGCCTGCCGAAGAGCCATGGACGATAATCTGCTTTGCTCCCACAGCGTCAAGCAATGCCCGATAGGAGGCAATGCAATCATCGAGCGCTGCAGGATAAGGATGATCGGGAGGCATGCGGTAGTCGACGGACCAGACCCGGCGGCGCAACTTGGTTGCAATTCCCGTCGACATCAGACGGCACAGATCTCCCCCGCACAGGAACAGGCCGCCGCCATGAAGATCCATGACGACGCCCTCCCCGTCCACTCGCGCCGGGACGATATCGAATATAGCCGCGCCATTTTCACGACGCTGATCAACCGTGGCGCCCTCGCCCGGATTGATCTGCTTCAGCAATGGGAGCAATCCTTCATCACGGGCGGCGATGACCGCATGCCAGCCGGCCTTGTCTTCCGCAGGCGGATAGTCGCCATGGACAGGCGGACGCGGCACGAGAAAAGCCTGCGCCGCAGCGCTGATGGATGAAGGCATCGGAATTTCCCGTGCCGGAATCTTCAGGGTCGCAGCCGTCTCACCGTTCATGCCTTTTCCTCTCCGAAGGATATTTTCTGGTCGGACAGTATAAACGTCCGTCCGCCCCGGACAGACACTGGCCGACGCCCTGTTCTTCAGCGCGCGCCGCGCACCAGCCGGCCGGGACGCGCGCCGGTATCTTCATCGTGACGAAGAATCGCTTCACCGGCAACAAAGGTCGCCACATAGCCATGTGCGCGTTGCCGCACGCGGCGCCCGCCCTCGGGAAGATCATAGGTGACGCTCGGCGGATCCATCGCTAAATGGTCGAAATCGATCACATTGACGTCAGCCCGCATCCCTGGCGCGATCTGACCCCGGTCACCAAGGCCCATCGCGCTCGCCGTTTCCGTCGTCATGGAGGCGACCACGCGTTCGAGCGGAAGCCTGTCCCGCGCGCGATCACGCGCCCAGTAGTTCAGCATGTGAGTCGGCTGGCTGGCGTCGCAGAGCAGCCCAAGATGGGCCCCGCCATCTCCCAGCCCCATGATCGTGAGCGGATGCTCCATCATAATCCGGCACGTATCGAGCGACTTGTCCGCGAAATTGGAAACAGGATGGGCGATGATCGCGGCGCCGTCTTCCTCCAGCATGAGGTCGTAAAGCAGCTCTACGGGTTTGACGCCCCTCTCGCGCGCCATGGCGCTGATGAAACGGTCTGGCGTGGGCTCATAGTCAGGAGGATTGCCGAGCGGATACAGGCCGTCAAAATGAAAGGCTTCGGGCAGCAATTCGAGATCGGCGATGATCCGCGCCCGCAGTGAAGGCTCGGCAAGAGCCCGCGCCCGCTCCTTGAGCGGAAGATCCGCAACGGCGGCATAGGCCGGCGACCGCGTCATGGGATTGAAGCTCAACTGCAGACCCATCAAGGCACCGACCGGCCGCCCCGCGACCTGAGCGCGCATGATGCAGCCTTCGTCATTGAGCTCCTCGATCCAGCGAAGGACGTCGCGCCACATCTCAGGCGCGCTGTGCCGCTGCATCAGCGACACCGACATCGGACGCCCGCCAGCCCTGCACATCTTCCCCAATATTTCCATCTCGGCTTCGGGGTCCTGGAAATCCGATATCGCCTGCAGCACGCCGGTCCCGCATTCACCCACAGCCCGTGCGATGGCGATCAACTCCTGCTCGGCCGCCCGCCAGGACGGCGTGGTCCGGCCATCGCTTCCCTTGTGATTGAGGCTGCGTGACGTGGTAAAGCCCAGAGCGCCGGCGCGAATGGCATCACCCACGATGCCTGCCATCAGAGCGCTGTCCGCTTCGGTCGCGGGCTGTAAATCGAAAGCTCGCTCGCCCATGGCGAACACGCGTACGGGCGCGTGGGGAACCTGCGCTGCGATGTCGATATTATAGTTTCGCGATTCCAGGAAATCGAGATAGCTGCCGAAATCCTCCCATGCCCAGGGCAGACCCGTGGCGAGCACCGCTTCGGGCAGGTCCTCGACCCCCTCCATCAGGGTGATCAGCGACTCGCGGTCGGCGGGGCGGCAGGGCGCGAAACCCACACCGCAATTTCCCATGACGACGGTGGTAACGCCATGATCGGACGAAGGGGCCAGCGTGTGTTCCCAGGTGACTTGGCCATCATAGTGGGTGTGGACGTCGACGAAGCCCGGCGTCACCAGCAACCCGCGCGCATCCACCTCTTCCCGGCCACTCGCCAGGCCTGGCCCGACAGCAGCGATACGAGATCCGATGATGCCGACGTCAGCCTCGATCAGGCCAGCGCCCGTTCCGTCCGCAACAGTACCGCCGCGGATGACACAATCAAATGTCTTTTCCATCCTGTCCTACGCCATTCTTTATGAGGCCGCCTACAGTCGCAGCAGTCCATTTATGCGATGAATGATAGGTAGATGCGCCGGACATCGTCAAGAAGTAAATATCTCATCTATGAAATCCCATTCCGACAATAAATCAATATCCATATATACGGATATCATGCATTAATATAAACTTTGCGCTTACTGGAAGTGCTATCTTGTAAATTTCACAATTCTTAAAGTAACTAGAAATACATTCTGACAGCAAAAAGAGGATAGGATTATGGAACTGGGGATGCTTTACGAGTTTGACGTTCCGCAGCCTTGGGCAGGAGAGCATCCATGGGGTCAACGCACGGCGGAGCGGACGGCCTATCGGGAAAATATCGAGCAGATCGTTCTGGCCGACAAGCTGGGGTTCGAGGCGGTATGGCTGGTCGAGCACCACTTCCGCGAGAATCGCAGCCACATGCCGTGCAATGATGTGGTTCTGGGTGCGCTGTCGCAGATCACGAAGAACATCAAGCTGGGCTTTGGCGTGTCGCTGATGCCTCACGAGTTCATCCATCCTGCTCGGATTGCGGAGAAGGTGGCGACCGTCGACCTGCTCTCCCGCGGGCGCGCCATCTGGGGCATGGGCCGCTCAACGCCGATGGAGCAGTTGGCCTTTGGCGTCGACATCGCGTCGAGCAAGGATAAGATGAAGGCCGCCGCGCGCACAGTCGTCGGCATGTGGGAACAGGAATATTATGAGGAAGACTCCGAATACCTGAAGTTCCCCAAGCGAATGGTGACACCCAAGCCCTACCAGTATCCGCACCCTCCGGCATGGATGGCCGCCTCCACTGAATCGAGCGCGACCATGGCTGGCGAAAATGGCTGCGGCCTGCTGTGCTTCTCGATCATGCAGCCGCTCGACAAGCTCAAGCAGGTGATCGATGCCTATCACCAGGCGCAGCGGCGGGCGAATCCGCTCACGAGCGTCCACACCAACAAGGTGGGCGTGTATACGCTGGTCCACTGCGCTGAATCGCGCGAGGACTTCGCCACCAACCGCCTCTGGGATTCGATGTGGTGGTGGTACAAGGGCGTGGCTGAATTCCACCTGAAATGGGAATTCGGCCATATGAGCGAGGAAGATCAGAAGAAGATGTTCCCGCTGCTTGAAGCCCGCGCGCGCGGCGAGTTCGACATCACCCAGTTCGACACCGAGGACATGGTGATCGTCGGCACGCCGGACGAATGTCTCAAGAAGCTGTTGCGCTATGAGGAGGCGGGCGTCGACCAGCTGCTGTGCTACCTCAATTTCGGCTATCTGCCGCATGAAGCGGTGATGAAGTCGATCGAGCTGCTCGGTACGCACATCATCCCGGAACTCAAGAAGCGTGGGGCCAACCGGATGGCTAAAGGGCTCGAAGAGCATGTCCGCAAGGCGCAGCATAAGACCAACGCCGACGAGCTCTGGGCCGAAGACGTCAAGCTCGAGCTCTATCCGGACTAATGGGGGCCATCATGGAGTCTTTGTTTGGGTTGAACGGAAAGCGGGTCCTGGTCATTGGCGGCGGCCAGGGCATGGGGGAGGCGACGGTTCGCCTCCTCGCTCGTCTGGGATGCGGGGTGGCCGTTCTGGACCTAGAGCTCGACCGGTCCGAACGGCTTTGCGCGGAACTTAAGGAACAGGGCGCATCCGCCTTCCCGATTGCAGCTGATGTGCTGAAGGAAGACGAACTGGTCGCGGCGATCGCCCGGATCGAACGGGAGTTCGGACCGCTTGACGGCTTGGCGACGATTGTGGGCATGGCGGGCTGGAGCCCGCTGACCGACATGACGACCGAGCTTTGGGACCATGATCACAACCGCAATCTGCGCTATGTCTTCATCGCCGCGCGCGAGGTAGGCCGCAGTCTGTTGGCGCGGGGGGCGACAGGATCCATTGTCGCGGTGGCCTCAGTGGACGGGTTGCGCTCGGCGCGCGGTCATGCCGCCTATGGCGCCGCCAAGGCCGGGCTTATCAACCTGGTGAAAAGCATGGCCGTCGAATGGGCTGTCCGGGGCATCCGCGTGAATTGCGTCGCCCCTGGCCCCATCGTCACGCCTCGCCTGCCCTTGCGCTCGCCCGAAGAGGAGCGCGCGTCCATGGCGCTCATCCCCATGCAGCGCAGAGGATGCACGGACGACATCGCCAAGGCCGTCGCCTTCTTCCTCTCCGACATGTCCCCCTACGTCACTGGCCAGACACTCGCCGTCGACGGTGGCTTCTGCGCCGCTGACGTCTTCCTCTTCTCACAGCCCGCCAAGACAGGCCAAACATTGGGGCTGGACGACGGGAAGCGATGAGCGCTGCGCATCAAGCGTGGACTCGCTTGCCGGAGCGGCCGGGGCAAGAGGCTCCACCGGCACTGGCGGAAAGACGGGCGGGCATTGAACAGGCCCGTCAGGCAGGCCTATGGCGGGTCCAACCTCCGCCAACCCAGGAGCGTTTGGGAGGCGTGCGAGCGCTGCGCTTCCCCTCGGCCGATCCGTCCGCGCCATTGGTCGTGCATTTTCACGGCGGGGGATTTCGCCAGGGGTGCCCTGAACAGATTGCCCCCTATGCGGCACGGCTTGCAGCCAAGGGTGGTGTTGAGATGCTTTGTCCCGCCTATCGGCTGGCGCCCGAGCATCCGTTTCCGGCCGGCCTCAACGATGCGATCAGTGTCATTGAGGCCGTGGCTGGCCGAGGCAAGAGGCGGCTGATCCTGGCCGGGGATTCGGCAGGTGGCGCCCTCGCGACCAGCTTGGCGCTGCTCTGCGTAAGGCAGGGCTTTCCTCTCCATGGCCTCATTCTTCATTCGCCCTGGCTTGATCTGACGGTGTCGGATGACTGTTATGATCGGCACGCGGACAGCGATCCGATATTCTCCCGAACGGCGGCTGAGGAAGCCGCTGCGCTCTATCTGCAGGGTCAGGACGCCCGCAATGCGCTGGCCTCGCCGCTCTTATGCCCGCCAGATGGCTTGCCGCCGACATTCCTCAGCATAGGCGCCGGCGAGGTGGTGGCCGAGGACAGCCATCGTTTCCACGCTGCGCTTGTCAGCCGGGGTATCGCCGCCACCCTGTTCTGCGTGGAAGACATGGAACATGTCGCGGTCGTGCGGGACGCGGGCCTGGTTGGAGCGACCGCTGTGTTCCAGGCTACGGTCGGCTTTATCCGGTCACTTGCTCCGTAGCGTGCCTCGCATTCCCAAAGGCAGAGACTCTTCCCCCAGATGGCGGACCGCAGCGTCGCGCATGATGGCAAAAATCTCTTCGGCCTCGTCCCTGACCTTTTCCGGCGCTCCGGAAAGGCCGAGGACGGTTGGTATCTGAGCGCTGCCGTGCCGGATCGGCATGGCGATCGACCATGTCGACGCGTCAGTGCTTGGCCGGGAGGCATAGCCGGCTTGACGGATACCCTCCACCTCTGCCGTGATCTCGGGTAGCCGGGCGTCGGTAATCCGTCCCCGATAGACAAGCCTGTCGAATTCCGCCGCGCCCAGGGTCGAGAGATAGGCAAGCCCCACCGCCGAGTCGAACATGGCAACGCGTACGCCCCGCTGCGCTGTCCGGCCGGAAGGACTGCGCGTCTCGATCACTTGCATGAAAAGATCGTTCTGGGTGCTGACGGTCACGAACAGGCCGGTCCGGGCCTGGATATCGCAGACCAATTCATCGAACTTGTCGCTGTCGCCATAGAGATCACGGATCCAGGTGCCGAAGGCGGCAAGCCGGGGGGAAGGCATATATGTCTTGGTTCGCGCGTCGAATAGAAGATGCGCGGAATCGACCATGGTCTTCAGCAGCTGGTTGGTGCTCGACGGATTCATGCTCAGCATGTTGACGATCTCGATCGCGCGCAGCGGTCGCCGAACCTGGCCGAAATATTCGAGGACGTCCAGCGTACGGCTCGCGGATTGCGATCGGCTCCTTCGTTCATCGGGGCGCCTTACCTGCATCGGCATGGTTCGGTCAGACCTCAGGCTTGCTGCTGAATATGATTGCCCTCATTTCCGATCCTCTCCTTCCATCCCTGCGGTTTTCAACCCATTTATCGAAGGGAAATTCTGACAGTGTCGGCGCCGGTTCGCAACCCGCTCGCTTCGATCATTTGGCAGGATTCATGCAGGCTGTAGCCGGTGCACCAGCCGCGCAGATTGACCTTGTAGCCGGAGGCTGCCACTCTGGCATTTGAGCAACCAAGCAAGGCGGACATCACAAGACTATGGGTGAAAAGAGGCCTTTTGCGGCACAGGCGCGGACGGTGGGGTTGCGAATCTGGACATGGCGATGCTGGCGGAGCGGCTGAATACAGGCGTTGCCACTCTCTACGGCTATGTCCGTGGACGCGAACATTTGCTGGAGCTCGTTGCCGAACGGCTGGCGCGCAAGAATATCGAGAAGCAGCTGGTCGCGGGAACTCCGCCCAAATTGTCGGCGATCCTTGGCGATTACAGACCAACGCTGGAACGGATCATTGCCGCCTATGAGCTTGAATTTGCGGAACAGGTCACGACAGGTGTCCAATAGGCGGACCAGATGCCCAAAGTGATTTACCGTCAGCGCGACGGAACCGAAAAGAGCATCGACCTCGCCATCGGCCATTCCATCATGGAGGGTGCTGTCCAGAACAATATGCCAGGTATTGACGCGGAATGTGGCGGTAACTGCGCCTGTGCCACATGCCATGTCTATATCGACGCCGGTTGGTTCGACAAGGTGGGCGAAAAATCCTCGCTTGAGGACGCGATGCTGATTTTGGCGCCTGATCTGAAGCCCAACAGCCGCCTTTCCTGCCAGATCGCGATGCGAGCGGATTTGGAAGGGATGATCGTCGAAATCCCTCAAAGCCAGCGTTGAAACCGTTCCACCACCGGTGCGATCCGAGTTATTGAAGCCGATTCGGAAATGGGGTTAAAGACAATCAATATAGGTCGGCAGATGATGGTCGTGCTGACGGGAGAGGCTGATGGCAGGATACAAGTTCGTGGTGCTAAGCAACCCAGTTGCCGGCCACGAGGAGGAATATAATGATTGGTACAGCAATCGTCACCTTGCCGACATCGTTGCCATTCCCGGCTTTTCCGCGGCCCAGCGCTTCGTCCTGCGCTCCACTAGCCTGGGCGAGGTAGAGCAGAAATATCTCGCCATCTACGAAATGGACGTGGATAGTCTTGCAGCGGCGCAAGCGGCACTGGCGGTCATGGCTCAGACGGAAATGGAGGTCAGCCCCAGTCTCGACGGTGAAAGCATCGTAACCGGCCTTTTCGAGCCATGTGAAGAACTGCACTCTCTCGAAAGCACTGAGCCGGGACCATACAAGCTTCTGGCCGTGGGCGATGCTGTCGAGAAAGGCGCGGATTTCAATGAACTGATGGCAACCGGCGGCTGTTCGTCGGTCGAACGCTACCGTCTGCAGGGACATCTGGCGAGGTCAATCGACAGCCGCTATATCGCGGTCTGCAACCTTTCAGGCAAGGACTGGGCGGCCGTAGAGCAGGCGCTGCGGAAGGAGGCCCCGGTCCGCCTCCCTATTTACGAGGCCTGCTCCCCTCGCGTGCTGGAACAGTCTTCTCTGCCTTGATACCTGCACGGCAAATGGAGCAAGACGCTCCATCCAGACTTCAGGCAGATGTGGAGCGTCCGAGCCTTCCTCAAAGATCCAGGTCGAGAATTGGCCCGTCGAAATTGCCACCCAGTTTGTGGATGGCCTCGGTGAGCTTCTCGGGCGCCTTTTGCATGAGATAGCCGTCAAGGATACGATGGTAATTGCTGATCATGCCCTCCGTATCACGGCTCAACCGCATGTAATCGAAGCCCTCTGCATGTAGTCCTTGCTGCTGGCGCGGAATATTGGCGTAGTCCTGCTGCGGGATCTCCGGAAACTCTTTGCTGTTAAAGGGCAGCACGATCGGTTCCTTCACCAGCCGCGGCTCCTCGCCTTCGGGAAAATGGGTGAGCGACCAGATTTCGAACAAACAGGTTTCCGGTCCCGTCGGCCGAATACGATAGGAGGCGAAGCTGGACAAGGTCGGCAGGAAGAAGACGTGGGGGAAGATGAACTCCACCGAGGAAACCGGATGGCTCCGCGCGACCGCGTTGAGGTCCGGCGTCGCCTCTCCACGGGCGCGGCCCTGCTTCACCACCTCGTCGTTCAGCATCCCGAGCCAGGTGACGAATGCCTGAGCGGCGTCACCCGGTATCTCGACATCGATCATTCCCTTGGCCGTGGCCACGTCCTTGGCGTGACACATTCCCGCCATGCCCTCGCTGATGCACTCCAGATAGTCGACATAGATTTCGACTTTTTCGCGAAGCGTTGGCTGGTCAACCGCCTGCTCGGCCTTAACCTCCCGCATCGCCCGTGCTGCTTCTGGATCGCGCGGCAGATTATAGCGGGGGCCAAAAAAGGCCTCGCCTACGGAATAGAGCTGCGGATGGGTGCGCATGACATGCAGCGCCTCCATGAAGGCTTCCATCGCCAGCTTCCAGTTGGAGGGCAGTTCAGTGGCGTACCACCATTCCGCCCGCGCTTTGTGAAGGTTGTGCGCTTCCAAGTTGTCAGCGAGATAGCCGATGCTGTCGCGGAATGATGGCGCGCTGTCGTCAAAATTGATAAAGGCGCACCCGCCCCATTCCTCGACACGCACCTTGGGCAACGCCAGCTCAGCCTTGTCGAGTTGATGCTCGCTGAACAGCGGACGCCCGTAAACGAAAGTATTCTCGCCCTGCATATTCCAGTGCCAGCCATGAAACGGACAAGTGAAGCCCTTCTTCTCGCAATTGCCATGACCCTCGGCCAGCTTTACGCCCCTGTGACGGCAGGCATTGTGATAAGCCTTCACCCCTTCACGCGTGCGGACCACGATAACCGACTTGCCAAGATTGGAATATTCGATCCAGTCGCCGACATTGGGAATGAGTTCCAGCCGGCAGGCCATCTGCCAGACATGAGGCCACAAATGCTCATTTTCGAGCCTGTAGAATTCCTCATCATGATAACGCTGTGCCGGGATGCGTTCCGGGTCGGTCACCTGGAACGGGACGGACTGCACTGCCTGGAAATTGTCTGCCATCGAATCCTCTGCTATTTTCTAATTTGATATAAACTTTGAAAATGGAGTTGGCGATGCCTGATTGCAGGACCTGTGAAATTGACCGGTATCATTAGCATGAAGGACGCGGCGATATTCCATCGCGCCATCCGGTCCGAAGAACTCGCCGCCGAAGACAGCGTCGCGGTGGAACTGGAGGGAAAGACCATTCTGATCTGCCAGAGCAAAGGCGAGTATTTTGCGGTCGAGAACCGATGTTCCCATGCAGAGGAAAAGCTGGAATGCGGCCGCATCCGGCGTGGATCGATCGCCTGTCCGATGCATGGCGCGCGTTTCGATTTGGCTTCAGGCCGCCCTTTGAACCCGCCCGCGACCGAGCCGATCAAAACCTATGCCGTCCGCCTGCTCGACGGGTGGATCGAAGTGGCTCTATAAGGCATGGCGACGGCGCACCAGGCCGCGACCGGTCAGCGATGACATCCGCCCATTGCCTTCCGTCGCGGGGCCATTAAGCGAGATAAATAGAAATTAGAATAAGAGCCGGCGATTCCCGCTCGGCATCATCCACCGGAGGGCCGATGCGGAGGAAGACAATTGCGCAGTAGCGGGCATTTCCGGGCCCTGTCCAACGGCAATTTCCGGCTTTGGCTGACGGGGACAACGGTCTCCAACCTTGGCACCTGGCTCCAGCGTACAGCCCAGGACTGGCTGGTGCTGACCCAGTTGACGCATCAGGACGCAGCGGCGGTCGGAGTGGTCATGGCCTTGCAATTCGCGCCGCAACTGGTCCTGCTGCCGTGGATCGGCATGGCAGCCGATATTTACGATCGCCGCAAGCTGCTGATGATCACGCAAGCGCTGATGGGTTTGCTGGCGCTGATCCTGGGAATATTGACGATCAGCGGCTGGGTCGCGCTGTGGCAGGTCTATGTCTTTGCCCTGCTGTTCGGCTGCGTGTCCGCTTTCGACATGCCGACGCGGCAGAGCTTCGTCTTTGATCTCGTGGGCGAACGGCACCTGCCCAATGCGATTGCGCTCAATTCCACTTCGTTCAACGCCTCGCGCCTGGTCGGCCCGGCGATTGCCGGCATCCTGATCGCGGCGTTGGGCACAGGGTGGGCTTTTGTTGCCAACGGACTCTCCTTCCTGGGAGTTTTGGTGTCCCTATTCTTCCTGCGAACGCAGCACATCCATGTCAGCGAACGTGGCATGAGCGATTCGGGCGGGCTGTTTGGGGGCTTTCGCTATATCTCGGCCGATGCCGACTTGCGGACGATGATGATCATGCTGGCGCTGATCGGCGTGTTTGCCCTCAACTCCGCAATCTTCATCTCGACCATGGCGGTAGGGGTGTTCCACGCCGACGCAGCCACTTACGGACTGCTCAGTTCAGTGATGGCGATGGGCTCCATCACCGGTGCACTGCTCGCGGCAGGGCGGGAGAGACCGCACTTCTCGCTTCTCCACCGCGCGGCCTTCCTGCTTGCCGGCGCGTGCCTGTGCGCGGCTCTGGCGCCCGCCCTCTGGCTGTTCGGCGCTGCGCTGGTGGTTATGGGGATCGCGATTTTGACGATTATGAACGGTTCCACTAGCCTGACGCAGTTGCTGACCGCGCCGGCCATGCGTGGCCGTACCATGGCCCTCCGGCTGGGGGTGACCTTGGGGGGCACCGCCATCGGGGCGCCCATATTGGGCGGGGTTGTCAATCTGTTCGGTCCACGCGCGGCGCTGATCGTTGCAGCCGTCGCGGCGGCCGTCGCGGGGGCCATAGGGATGAGGCACATGCGGCTGAAGGACAAAGGCGCAAATGCGGGTTAGAGCCCGACCCATGCCCGCGCTTCCCGGCTGAAACATTTTATGTTAATTTAAAATTGATAAGACAAACCCAGCGCTTTAGAATAGGCCAAGGCCTTCACCATAGGCGCATTACCAACGGCAGATGAGGGAGGTGGACACCGGATGTCTGAACTTCTGGTCGACAAGAAGGGCGGGATCACCATCCTCACCCTGAACCGCCCGGAGAGCCGCAACGCGCTTTCCGGTGGCCTTATGAAAGCCTTGAGGGCGGCGGTCGCGGAATTTGGCGAGGACGAAGCGCAAAAGGTGCTGATCATCACCGGAGCGGGCGACAAGGCCTTCTGCGCGGGCGCGGATCTGAAGGCAATGCAGACCCCCGATGATGACGGACGAAGCCGGCGCATGGCGCCCATGGCGCGTTCGCCCGACATGGCTGGAATCGCCGCCTGCGAAAAGCCGACGATCGCCGCCCTCAACGGTTTGGCGGTAGGCGGTGGCCTTGAGATCGCGCTGTGCTGTGACATCCGTATTGCATGCGATACCGCCTGGTTCGGCCTCCCCGAACCGCAGCGCGGCTTTCTGGCTGGTGTGGCGGTCACGGTGTTGCCGCGCCTGCTGCCGATCGGCACGGTCATGGACATGATGCTGGCGGGCGAGCGGCTGCATGCGACCGACGCCCATCGGCTGGGCTTCGTGCAAGCATTGACCACGCCCGATGGGCTGATGGCTGAAGCGATGCGCCGGGCAGAATGGATGTGCAAAGTGTCCCAGCCAGCGCTGTGGGGCACGAAGAAGGCAATCAAATATTGGCGCGATCTTCAGATGGAAGAACAGCATCGCCATTATGAAGCGGTGATCCATCGCGTCCTGCTGTCAGGTGACATGGTGGAAGGAATCAAGGCCTTCAGCGAAAAGCGAGAACCACAGTTCAGCACAGGTTGGCCGGACCCGCTGGCCGGGCTCCAATCGTCCTGACCCGCGCAGAAATTACAATCCCGATAATTGAAGGAGATGCGATCATGACGGTCGACGAACTGCTCGCCCGCGAAGCCATCCGGCACACATTGGCCAGCTATAATGTCTATGGCGACCGCCTGAAGGTCGCCGAACTGGTCGCGCTGTTCACCGAAGATGCCGTGCTGGACCTTGAGACCGGGACCGGCGGCCCGCGCCTTGAGGGCCGCGAAGCCATCGCTGGCTTCTTCTCCGGAATGGCAAAGCCACCCAGGAAGGATGGTGCACCGGGGGCGGAGTCCAAGCCCGCCCCGCCGGAAAAACCTACAGAGCAGAAAGCCCCTCCCTTTGTCCGCCACCACATATCGACCTGCCATATCCATATGACGGGTCCTGACGAGGCGGAGGTGCGGACCTATTTCGCTGTCTATACTCAGGCTGGCCCTGACCATTGCGGCTATTATGTCGACCGTTTCAAGCGAACGGGTGATGCCTGGCTGATCGCTCAGCGGCAGCCAAGGGTCGACTGGACATCCCCCGACAGCTTCTTTCGCCGACGCGGCTGAAGGAAAGTAATGCCAGGCCGCTTCCTGTCAGGAAGCGGCTTCCTTCTCCTCATCAAAGAGGGCTGCAACGCCGCGTCGGTCGACCTTCATCGACAGGTTGCGCGGCAGTTCGTCGACATAGCGCCATGCCACCGGGATATGGGTGGCAAGCACATGCTGGCGCAAATGCGCCTCCAGTTCCTCGAAGCTCGGGCGGGTAACCCCTGCCTTGGGTACGATCGCCGCGACGGGTACTTGCCCGAGCCGCCGGTCCGCCTTTGGCGCCACCGCGACCATGCCCACCGCCGGGTGCAGGGCGAGCGCCTGCTCGATGGTTTCGGGCAAGATCTTGAATCCGCCGCGCATGATCGCGCCATCGGCGCGCCCGCGATGCCACATGAACCCGTCTTCATCGATCACCGCCAGATCTGACGTCTCGATCCAGTCGGGGCTGACGCGGGGCGCCAGAACTTCCAGCATGCCTTCCTGAGCCGGGGGCAGTTCCTTGCGTGTCACCGGATCGACGACCCGGATCTTGTTGTCGCCAAAGGCGCGGCCCACACTGCCGAACTTCTTTTCACCCCATTCATCGTGCATTTCCGGACTCATGCCCGTTACCGGGCCGCCGAATTCGGTCGCGCCATAGGACAGCAGGATCTTGCCGCCATAACGCTCCTCGAAAGCGCGCTGAATGGCCGGATCGAGATAAGCCGCGCCGCTGCTGTAATATTTGACCGAAGCCAGATCTTCCGGCGGCAAGTTCGCATCGTACACCACCGGAACCAGGGCGGCGGGCAGGCCATACCAGGTCGGCTTGTATTTCACGATATAGTCGCGCCATGCCTGCACATTGAAGCGCTCCAGCAGCTGGATGCGCATGCCGCGCAACAGTGCAGTGAAGATGCTGTACACGCCCGAGACATTGCCAAGCGGGAAGAAGGCAAGCACCGGGGGCTGCTCCTCCCCTCCGCTACGCCGCTGCATCGGGTCGGTCGAACCAACGAAATGCTTGGCGATCACCTCATAGCTCAGTGGGAAATGCTTGGGCGGACCAGTGGTACCGCTGGTCAGCACCTCGACCTGCGGTTCCTGCGGCAGCCCTTCCTCAAGCGGCGTTGTCGAACGCTCGAAGCCGGGGAGGGCCTTAGCTTCCATTTCGCTGATGAGGATCGCGGCCGCGCCGAGTTCGCGCATCGCCGCGCTTACTTCGTCGGTGAACTCCCCGGCGGCGGCGACCACGACCGCCGGTTTCAACCGCGCGATATTGGCCGCGATCGCTGCGGGCGACTGGAAGGGATAGAGCATGCGGATCGTCCGGCCTGCGCGCAGCAGGCCCAGCAGCGCACTGAGCGATGCGGGCTGATTCCGGGCAATGAACACAACTGGCGCCTTCTGATCAGCTCCGCAATCCTTCAGCAGCGCATCAAGCTGATCAGCCAGATGGCGGACGGCCCTCAGCTTATAGACCTGGTCCTGAAATTCGATCAGCGGCAGTTCCGGATCCCGATCGAGCATCCGGGCGCTGATCTGTTGCAGTTCGTTCATTGAGCCTTCCACTCCGTCATTCTCTTTGTTCAATTGCCGGTGAGAGCGCGCTGCGTTAATTCTCTGCAGAACGCGCTCTCATTCTTTGTGGTCGCATCGTTTCTTCGGAAAACCGGTTCCCACTTTTCCGCACGATGCTCTAGGAATGGAAATTGGATCCGCCATCCACATTCACATTCGCGCCGGTCATGAAGCTGTTCGCCTTTGAACCCAGGAAGACGAGTGCGGCGCCATATTCATCGACCAGGCCATGGCGATTCATCCAGCCGCCTTCGCTGCCGAACTTGATCTTGTTGAGCTTGACCGCATCATAGGGATTTTTGGGATCGAGCCCCGCTTCCTCGAAATAGCGGTTCATCACCTCTCCCCAATTGCCGCCTTCGACCATGATGGCGCCAGGGGAGAGCAGATTGACGGAAATGCCAAAGGGAGCAAATTCCTTCGCATTCGCCCTACTCATCGACACTAGCGCCGACTTCATCATGTTGTACACGTGCAGCATGGGGGTTGCCGAACTGGTCGAGGTCGAGGCGACGTTGACGATACGGCCCCAGCCAGCCGCCTTCATATAGGGCAGTGCAGCCCGAGTCGCTCGCACATAGCCCAAGGCGATGCGGTTGAACGCTTCGGCATAGACCGTCTCCTCCACCGTCGCTTCGAAAGTGCCGTGGGTGCCAATGGAGTTGGCCGCATTGTTGATGAGGACGTTGATTGATCCCCATGCGTCGCCTGCGGATTCGATCGCCGCGTTCACTTGTTCGGTGCTGCACATGTCGGCAGAGAAGGTCAGCACGTCCGGACTGCCGGCCTCCAGGCACTGTGCAGCTGTCTTCTCCAAGCCCTTGATATTACGGGCGAGCAGGGCGACTCTTGCGCCTTCGGCAGCAAATTGCCGGGCCGCCGCCCGCCCGATGCCGCGTGATGCGCCGACGAGAACGACCTTTGCATCCTT
>DATEEP010000064.1:0-3647 GCA_035281095.1 Novosphingobium sp.
GGACGGCTTTGACAGCGAGGGGATATTCCCTTCAATCCTTGGTCATGAAGGCGCGGGCGTCGTGCGCGAAGTCGGCCCGGGCGTGACCTCGGTCAAGCCGGGCGATCATGTCATTCCGCTTTACACGCCCGAATGCCGCCAGTGCAAAAGCTGCCTGTCGGGCAAAACCAACCTTTGCACGGCGATCCGGGCGACGCAGGGCCAGGGACTGATGCCCGACGGAACGACGCGCTTCAGCTACAACGGCCAGCCGATCTTCCACTATATGGGCTGCTCGACCTTCTCGAACTTCACGGTACTGCCGGAGATTGCGGTGGCGAAGATCCGCGAGGACGCTCCGTTCAAGACCAGCTGCTACGTGGGATGCGGCGTGACCACCGGCGTGGGTGCAGTCGTCAACACCGCCAAGGTGCAGGTTGGCGATACCGTCATCGTATTCGGCCTCGGCGGGATCGGCCTTAACGTGCTGCAGGGCGCGAGGATGGCAGGCGCCAACATGATCGTCGGCGTCGACATCAATCCTGCCCGGGAGGAGTGGGGTCGCAAATTCGGCATGACCCACTTCGTCAATCCGAAGGACGTGGATGGCGACATCGTGGCGCACCTGGTGGCGCTTACCAACGGCGGCGCGGACTATACCTTCGATTGTACCGGCAACACGACCGTCATGCGCCAGGCGCTGGAAGCCTGCCATCGCGGTTGGGGCACCAGCATCGTCATCGGCGTGGCGGAAGCGGGCAAGGAGATATCCACCCGACCGTTCCAGCTTGTCACCGGTCGCAACTGGCGCGGCACGGCCTTCGGAGGTGCCAAGGGCCGTACCGATGTTCCCAAGATCGTCGATTGGTACATGAACGGCAAAATCCAGATCGATCCGATGATTACCCATGTCCTCAGTCTCGAAGAGATCAACAAAGGCTTCGATCTGATGCACGCCGGCGAAAGCATCCGTTCGGTCGTCGTTTTCTGATTATCAATTTTCAACAAGGAGTATCATCATGGCAGTAATTTCCGGTGATGGCGTATTTTCGCACACGATGATCGGCGCCAGGGACGTCGCTACATCCGCCAAGTTCTACGACGCAGCGCTCGGTGCCCTGGGCGTGAAGAATCTCGGGCCGTTCGGCGAGTGGATCCTGTACGGCAGGGACAAACCGGCCTTCATCGTGGCGCGCCCTGGCAACGGCGAAGCGCCGTCCAGCAACGGCGTGACTTTGGGCTTTGCCGCCGCGACTACCGCCGAGGTCGATGCCTTCCACGCGGCGGGGCTGGCCGCCGGTGGCACCGATGAGGGCGCGGCCGGTCCGCGCAGCCACCTGCCCGGCGCCTATGCCGCCTATCTGCGCGATCCGGCTGGCAACAAGGTCTGCGCCTATACCTTCACGGACGACAACTGATCGATGGCGATGGAGCAGGTTACCGCCTATTGCACTTTCGGCGGTAACCTGCACCCACCCCAGGGTGATCGACAAAGGACGAATATCTCCGCGCTTGCGCCGAACTCGGTCTGATCTTCGTCGCGCGGATACGAGTCCGCGCGACGAAAGCCCGCCCGACGATCCCGTGACGGCATATGATATGGCCTCGGCGCGGGTCTGTACGTTGATGCGACAGAGCCTCCTTCGCGCAGCACTGTCGCATTGTTGTCCTAAGCGATGGCGGAACTGCCGACGCTGGTGGCTGAAATTTCTCGGCTACTCGATGGGCGCCCATGGCATGATGAGAGGGGACTGCATTGCAGCGATATGACGTGTTGATTGTCGGGGCCGGGCATGGCGGAGCGCAGGCCGCCTTGATGCTCCGTCAGCAGAAATTCACCGGCACGATCGCCCTTCTCGGCGATGAACCGGAACCACCTTACGAACGCCCGCCGCTGTCCAAGGAATATCTTTCGGGCGAGAAAACGTTCGAACGGATCTTGATCCGCCCGGTCGCCTTCTGGGGTGAACGCGATATCGCGCTGCTGCTCGATCGCCGCGCCGTTTCTGTGGATCCGGTCGGGCACAGAATTGCAACTGACGATGGCGAGACGATCGGCTATGGCACTTTGATCTGGGCGACCGGCGGAAGCCCGCGCCGTCTTTCCTGTCCTGGTCATGATCTGGTGGGGGTCCACGGCGTTCGAACTCGGGCCGATGTCGATCGACTGATGAAGGAACTGGGCGGCGTCACCAATATCGTCGTCGTCGGCGGCGGCTATATCGGTCTGGAGGCGGCCGCTGTCCTCACCAAGCTCGGCAAGCAGGTCACTGTGCTCGAAGCGCTGGATCGCGTTCTAGCCCGCGTCGCCGGGGCGCCGCTGTCCCGCTTCTACGAAGCCGAGCATCGCGCCCACGGGGTCGATATCCGGCTTGGTGCTAAGATCAATGCACTCCTTGGCTCCCAGCCGATCGCCGAGGATGAACCTGCCCATATCACTGCAGTACAAATCAATGGCGGCGAAATCTTGCCGGCCGAGATGGTGATCGTCGGCATCGGCATCGTCCCGGCCGTCGAGCCGCTGCTGGAGGCCGGTGCGGACGGTAGCAACGGCGTAACTGTTGATGCGTATTGCCGCACCAGCCTGCCGGACATCTTTGCGATCGGCGACTGCGCAGCGCACACGAATGATTTCGCGCGCGGCGCCACGATCCGTATTGAATCGGTGCAGAACGCCAACGACCAAGCCAACTTGGTCGCCAGGACGATCATGGGTGCGACCGAGCCCTACCATGCGGTGCCGTGGTTCTGGTCAAATCAATATGATCTACGGCTCCAGACGGTGGGCCTCTCCACCGGCTTTGACAATGCGATCGTCCGTGGCGATCCTGCCGCGCGTAGCTTTTCTGTGGTATATCTGCGGGAGGGCAAGGTGATCGCACTCGACTGCGTCAACGCCACCAAGGACTATGTCCACGGTAGGGCATTGGTGATCAGCAGCCTCACCCTGTCAACGGACCGCCTCGTCGACCCGACCATTCCGCTAAAATCGCTTGTGAAATAGATTGCCACGCCGTCGTTTGTCGCCTCATCAGTACCGCTTCCCGCCGCTCAATTTCATGAGCGGGCAGACGTAAGCTTTGGCGGAGGCCTTCGGACCCTGTGGCGGAGCGCGAGAGGGATCCGGAATCGACGATGAAATCTGTCCTTGGCCTATCTGCCCGGCGGCAGCCCCCGGCGCTCCTTCAAGGACGCGAAGGTCCAGCGGATCGAAAACATGGCGAGCGACATCGCGATCGGCATCGTCGTGCTGGCGGCGGCGAAGAAGGACGATCGCGTCAAACGCGAGGAGCAGGCGCGGCAACGCGAGGAAGAGCGGCGATTGCGCGAACTCGGCCTTCGCAGGGACCATATTGTCGAGCGCCGCGGCAAGGCACTGGATGAGGTGCTCGAAGAGATGGCCTCGCTCGATCGGCTGAGGAGGCTGGTAGCGAATTTGCGCGACGACGCGCCGGAGCCACCGATCCCGTCCGCGCCTTGTGCTGCGCCAGGCGAACCGCCGTGCTCGGCGCAACCCCAAAACGCCGCGCCGCAGACCGGCACGATCCGCCACTCTCAATCTCGCCCAAAATCCGAACTCGAAGATCAACAGAACTGCTCTTGCCCATGATCCACCTCCAATCACGGTGAATCACAAATCTGTCCGCAAAGAAATCCCTACCGATTCA
>DATEEP010000065.1:0-10243 GCA_035281095.1 Novosphingobium sp.
CTTGCCGACCGCCGCGATCCGCCCGCCCGCAACGCCCACGTCGCCCTCGAACAGAGCCCCGCCCGTCCCGTCCGCAACCGTCCCGCCACGGATCACCATATCGAATTCAGACATTCTTCTCTCCCGAGGCGCTCACCTCAATCGGCCACGCTCCCGGCCGATGCCGATTTGCCCGTGGAACCGCAGGCGATCATAGCCATGGCGCGGCGGATTTTCAAAGTCGGTCGGGCCGATCGTCCGTAATTCGCAGTTACGGAAATTGGCGGGCAACTTGCCGCTGCGATGCTTCAAAACTAGAAGTAAGCATGGCCGGCATTGTCGGCAATAGCTCAAGATCACGACGGTGCTTCGCGCGCCTGCGCATAAATAAATACGGGAAGGTCATACATGGCAAACGAAGGGCTGGTGTCTGAAACGCGCAGGTTCGAGTTGCCCGATTGCATTGCCGATCTTTCCGGGCGGATCATCGACGTCGATCAGCATGAATGCCTGCCGATCAACTTGTGGGTCGAGGAGTTCGGGGCGGCGGCGCGGCCGATGGAGGACGCCTACCGCAAGACTTTGATCGAGATGAAGGACCGCACCGCCGACGATCGCGAGATCAACGCCGATACCGTCTTCAACAGCAAGCGCGAGGACGCGCCCGGCACCGTGGATACGGCGCGGCGGCTGGAGGTGATGGACTTCATCGGTATCGAGCGGACGGTGATCTTTCCCGGCACCGCCGGAATGATCGCGGTGTCGCTGTACGGCTCGACCGACCGCTCGGGCTTCGCGCGCCGCCTCGATGTGCCTGACTTGCGCGCCTACGGCCGCCAACTGATCGACGCCTACAACGACTGGTGCCTTCGCACGTCCCGCATCTCGGACCGGCTGCGTCCCGCCGCGATCCTGCTGGGCGAGACGCCGGAGGCGCTCTACGCCGACGCGAAGCGGCTCATCGATGGCGGCATTCGCGGGCTCTGGATTCCGTCCGGAACCCTTCCCGGCGGCGTTGCCCCCGCTCATCCGGCGCACGATCCGCTGTGGTCGCTGATGGCGAGCGCGCGGTGCCCGATCTTCGAGCACATCGGCGGGCAAAGCGGTTTCATCGTCACCGATGGCTGGCGCAAGGCCCCCGCCTTCGAGGGCTGGAGCCTCGGCGGCGAGTTCTCGATGGACCCGTGGATGCTGACCACCAAGCACTATTCGGCCCAGAGTTTCGTCGTCGCCATGGTCATCGGCGGGGTGTTCGAGCGGCATCCCCAGCTGGCCTACGGCACCGCCGAACTGACCGGCCACTGGGTGGGGCCGATGGCCGAGATGATGGACATGTGGCTTGAGCACAAGCCGTTCCGGAGCACCGCGGGCGCAAGGGTGCTGACGATGAAGCCGTCCGAATACGTTCGCCGCAACGTCCGCGTCGGCTGCTTCGATTTCGAGCCGATCGATCGCTACATCGAAAGGTTCGGGCTGGAGGAAGTCTATTGCTACCTCAGCGACTATCCGCACAGCGCGGGCGGGACGGATCCGATCGGGGTCTCCGCACGCAAGCTCGAACGGCTCGGCGCGCGGACGCTGCGGCGATTCTTCGCGGACAACGGCAAAGTCCTGCTGCCCGACTAGAGCATGATGACTTCGGTATGAATCACTTCGTCATTGCGAGCCCGGACTTGATCCGGGGGAAGCAATCCAGGGCCGCGCTGCACCGCCCTGGATTGCCGCGGGGCTGCGGCCAAGTCCGCAGTTTATCCCGAGCGGCTGTTTGCAGAACAGCCAGCCGAAGGGCCCCTCGCAATGACGAAGCAATGTAAAGTCATCCCGCTCCAGGACCGATCCTCGATCGACGACCGGCTTGATCGGCGGCGGAAACGGGCGCAGGATCGTCTGACACCATTGCGACGAAAACAATGACGAAATCGTACAAGTTCAGGAGAAGCAGGGCGACGTCCGCCGTGCGCGCGCTGGACGTGCTGGAGCACTTCGGCGTGCTCGGCCGGCCGCTTCGCGCCAAGGAGATCGTCGCCAAGTTCGAACTGGCGCCATCCAGCGCGGAGCAGTTGCTCAAGACGATGGTGGAGGCCGGCTATCTCGTCTTCGATCCGCAGTCGAAGCTCTACGACGTGTCCTTTCGCCTGACGACTTTCGCGCGCTGGCTGGTGCGGGATTGCTACCCCGGCGCCGAAGTGAGCCGCATCCTCGAGGACCTGAGCGCGAACACCGGCGGGCACGTCTTCCTTGCCCAGCGGACCGACAATTTCATGCGGGTGGTCGAGGCGCGTGCCTCCGACGACCTGAAGTTCACCGACGATGCCTCCATGCTTCTTCCTCTCGATGCGATGACCGGACAGGCGTTTCTGGCTTCATGCGACGAGCATGATGCAACGCGCATCGTCGAGCACGCGACGCTGCATCGCCACCTGCCGGCCGGGGCGTCCCATGCGCTGGTCGAAAGCGTGCGCGCGGTCCGGTCCGCCGGCTATGCGATGGGAACGGCGCACAGTCACATGCTGCAGACCGTCTCCATGCCGCTGATCTTCGACGTCGCGCTGCCGACGCGCACTCTGGTGCTGTCGGTGACAGGCATCAAGGATCGCATGCGGCCTCAGGAAGGCAGGGTCTTGGCGCTGGCCCAGGAAAGCAGCGCCCGCATTCTGAAGACGTGCGCTTCCGCCGCGACCAGCGGCGCGACGCTGCAGTAGCGTCTCCGCCACAGGCGCGCCGATCGTGCGCTAGATCATGATGACTTTGCATTGCTTCGTCATTGCGAGCGTAGCGAAGCAATCCAAGGCCGCGCTGCACCCCCTGGATTGCCACGCGGCTGCGGCCAAGGCCGCGGTTCATCCTGAGCGGCTGTTGCAAACAGCCAGCCGAAGGGCCGCTCGCAATGACGATTCAATGTTAAGTCATCCCGCTTGCGGGAGGCGGCGAGGCCCACCCCCGGTCCCTCCCGCCAGCGGGAGGGGAGCGAGACTTGCCGAACCGCAGGTGAGGCTAGTCGCAGCGGGCTGGTTATCCTTGGTTTGCCGTGATTTCCGAGCAGGCGGGGTTTCCACCTGCCTCCAAATCACGCTATTTGTCGTCGGGACCAAGCTTGTGCGGGAAGTGCGCGATGGTTCCGCCGTCGACCGCCAGGCTCTGCCCGGAAATGAACGAAGACATGTCGGACAGGAAGAAGAGCAGCGGCTTGGCGATTTCGTCCGGCCTTCCGCCCCGGCGCAGCGGCACACCTTCGCTGGCGCACTTGGCATCCCAGGCCTTGAGAGCATCCTCGGGATTGCCGCCCCTCCGCTCCAGGTGACGCGGGGTCGCGTTGGCGTCGGGCAGGACGGTGTTGACCCGGACCCCGTACGGCCCCCATTCGTCGGCCAGCGCGCGCGCCATCGACAGCAGCCCGGCCTTGGCGACGCCATAGGCCACGTGCAGCCGCGCGCCGTGAATGGCGCTCACCGATCCGACCAGCGCGATCGAGCCGCCGGTCTTGGTCATGTACTTGCCCGCCGCGTGGCAGACATACATCTGCTGCAGGAGATTGATCTTGAAGTCGACGTCCCAGTCGCTCGAGGTGGTCTCCAGGAACGGCTGCATCTTGGTGATCCCGACGATGTTCGCCAGCTTGGTCAGGCCGCCCAGCTTGTCGTGCGCCTCGTCCACCATCGCGCGCGCGATGGTCTCGTCGGTCACGTCGCCAGAGAGGGCAATGCCGCCGATCTCGTCGGCCACGGCTTGTGCCCGCTCGGGGATGAGGTCGGCCACGGCCACGCGTGCGCCTGCCTTCGCCAGCAACAACGCGGTGTCGCGGCCGATGCCATAACCGCCGCCCACGACCAGCGCAGGCTCACCTTCCAGTCCGAATACGTCTTTCACTTGCTTCCCCTCTGCTCAGGCTTCCAGATTGTGCGACCCGCCTTTTTCGCCGTTATGGCCATCCCGCGCCGCGCGCGTCCACCCGCATCGTGTACAGACCGGATGTATCGACTTCGCGCGGATCGTCGGGCGAGCGCTTCGGCTGATCCTCGTGCCCCGGCCCCTTGTACTGGCTGCCGTGCGGTTCGGCCGGGTCGCTCGTCGGCAGGCGGCGCACATCGGTCGCCACCACATAGAGAGTGCTCCGGTCATCGCCGCCCAGGCAGCAGGCCACCGCGCCGGGGAGCGCAAGCTGCCGGTCGACCCTGCCATCGGCCGTGACGTGGACAACCTCGCCCGAGTAAGGCGAGCAGGCCCAGACCCCGCCGTCCGCGTCGATGGCGATGCCGTCGGGCCATACCTTGTCGAATTCCACCAGCGTCCGCTTGTTGCTAAGGCGCCCTTGCTCGTCGCGGTCGAACCGGATGATGCGGCGGGCATAGATCTCGGCAAGGGTGAAGGTGCGCCCGTCCGCCGATACGGAGCAGCCATTGGGCGAACAGATATCTTCGACGACGGACATGGACTGCCCGTCCGGCTCGACGATCACGAGCGCGTCCGGGCCACCGGGCGCGGTGTGATGCACGGCCGGCGAAACCTTGGTCGTGCGGGTGCCGACGTATGTCCGGCCGTCGCCGTCGACGACCATGTCGTTCAACCACTGGCCATCGACATGCGAAAGGTCCGCGTGCAGCGAAACCTCGCCGTCGCGCAGGCGGAACAGCTTGCGCTTCTGCATCGATGCGAAAAGCAGCGAGTTGTCCGGCATGAACCCGGTCGCCGCCGGAGAATCGTCAAGGGTAAGCACGACTTGTGCCGGCTGTCCCGGAACCATCCGGTTGATCGTCTTGCGAAAATAGTCCGAAAACCAGAAAGCCCCGTCATGCCAGCGAGGGCTTTCCGGGGCGACGAGATCGACATCCACTCGAGTGAACCGCGCCACATCCACAGTCATGCACCCTACTCCATGATTCTTCTTGTGACCGGTATACGGCTGGCTTTTCGCGTGTCGCAAGGCCGGGCGCGTCATTCGGGAGATATTCGTATAAACGCATGAAAATTTGTAATTACGTACTTAGCGGTTGCCCGCGGGCGTGGCTTGCCTAATGTTCGTGGACCGCTTCACAATGACCCGCTATCCTGCCTAAACAAGGAAGATCCATGGTCGTCTATTCCTATGACCTCGTGGCGCGGCCCGACGCGGCCGGCGCTCTGCGGAACGCGCTCGCGGACCTGATCGCGGCGCTGGAGGGTGCGGCGGGCCACCAGGGCAGCGAAATGCTCCGGTCCCTCGACAACGAGTGCCGGATCAATTTCCGCGAGCGATGGGATTCGGTGCAAGCGCACGATGAAGCCGGGCATCTGCTGCCCGGCGCCATCATGGCCGCGATGATGGCCGCGCTTTCCGAAAAGCCGGGACGGGCGATCTACGAGGTTCTTTGATCCGCCCGCCGATGTTCGGGGCGCCGCACCTTTCCCTGCGATCGGGAAAGATGCGGCGGCCGTGTCAGAACTCGAACACCAGATCGACGCCGTAAGTCCGGGCCGGCTGGTAGTTCGTCGAGCCCGCGAAGCGGAAGTCGATCGGCTGCAGCGGATTGTCGGAATCGGTCAGGTTCTTGCCCCACACCGACAATTCCGCCTTGGATCCCCCGATCTCGATATCGCGTAGCGCGATCCTGGCGTTCACCAGCCACATCGCATCGGAATAGACGAGGTCGTCGAACGCCGCGGGATACGTCGCATTGGGCAGCGTCCGCATCCGCGCACGCCAGACCCCGTCGACGCGGAACAGCATGGTCGTATCGTCGAACAGCGGCTGCGTTTCGTATTGCGCCGAAAGGTTCGTCGTCCACTTGGGCCGGATCGTCGGAACCGCGCCGACGGGCCGCAGGACCGGGTTCACGTTGGTGAACCTGCTCTTGGTATAGCCCGCGCCGAAGCCCAGGGTGATGCCGTCCACCGGCACGGCGGTCGCCTCCATCTCGAAGCCCTTGGTCTTCAGGTCACCTTCGCGCAGCACCAGCGTGCCCAGCGTCGGCTGCGGCGGGGTCAGGAACTGTCCGCCGCTGACGGCCTGGACGTTGTCGTAGTCCGCCTTGAACAGCGCGATGTTGGTGCGCAGCCGCCGGTCGAAGAAGTCCACCTTGGCGCCCGCTTCCCATGCCTTCACGGTTTCGGGCTCGTAGTCGATGCCGGAGACCGATCCGCCGGACACGAACGCGGTGGAGAACTTGCCGTAGATCAGCGCATCTTCCGTCGGGCGATAGTTCACGCCGATCAGGTAGTTCGGCTTGGTCTTCCTGTAGGCCGAAGGATAGACGTCCTGCCGCAGGGCCGTGGCGACGTAGACGTAGCTCGTCCCCGTCTTCTTGTCCTTGGTCAGGCGGAAGCCACCGATGACATCGAGCTCGGGAGTCAGGTGGAACTCGGTCTGGATGTACCCCGCGATCGACTTGTTGCGGAAATACGTCAGGTTGCGCTGGTTGGTGGCGAACTTGCCGTTGAGGATGGCCGCGAGGCTGGTCGAGCCGGGCAGGCCTTCGGGCGAGCCCGTGCGGCCTTTCAGGTCGAACCAGATCGCGCCGGCCGTGATCGTGACGAAATCAGAGTCGTAGTTGAGCTGGATCTCGTCGCTCCACTGGCGGCCGAACACCGCGGCGTTGCTGCCGGACGCCACGTAGGGCGAGCCGATGAGCGCGGCGAGCGAGCCCGCCGGCCGGTTCTGGAGCGTTTCCAGCGCCGAGGCGACCGCCGGAGTGACGACGAGGCCGCCGGCCCCGGCGATATCGGCGTTCCCGAACAGATAGCTCTTCCGGTAGGCCAGGATGTTCGTCAGCGACAGGCTATCCGAAATCTCGAACTTGGAGGTCAGGTTGTGGCCTTGCACCTTCTGGAAACCGGCGGTCGAGAAGCTGTTGTTGACCGCCTTGGGCCGGTGCTTCGTGGCGAGCGGCACCGGATTGGCGGCATATGCGGCGGCCAGCGGCGCGCCGGCGGCGCCCAGGGCGGACGGATTGATCACGACGAGGGCCGAGCCCTGCGGAGTGAACGAGCCGTTCATGTAATCGAACTTGTACACCATCTTGAAGGCGTCGCTCGGCTCGAACTTGAGTGCGGCGAAGACCGATTCCGTGTTCTCGTCGCCCAGGGTCTTCGGAGAGACCTGAACGCCCTGCCGGGTGTCCGGTCCACGGCGATCCCACACCGTCCCGGCGCCAAGGTTCCGGATGTCCCCGGTGCGCTCGAAGTGCGTGTAGCTCAGCGACGCGCTGAAGGGGCCGACCTGCGGCAGTTCGACGCGGGTGGAACTGCGAAGCTGATCGTAGTTGCCGTAGCTGACCAGTTGGCGAAGCCCGAACTCGCCGGACGGCTCGCGGGTGATGATGCTGATCGCGCCGGCGGTCGCGTTGCGGCCGAACAGCGTTCCTTGCGGTCCGCGCAGCACCTCGATCCGTTCCAGATCGGGCAATTCGAAGGTCGATCCTTGCGACGTGCCGATGTAGACCCCGTCGAGGTAGAGCGAGATCGCCTTGTCCTGCCCGGCGACCGAGCCGAAGCTGACCGATCCGCGCATCGAGAAATTCGGAATCCTGGTCCCGCCGGCGGCGTTGCGGATGGCAAGGTTGGGCGCCTGCGCGGCGAGATCGAGCACGTTGGTGATCCGGTTGGCCCTGATCGCGTCCTGGGAAAGCGCGGTGATCGCGATCGGCACGTCCTGAAGGCTCTGCTCGCGCTTCTGCGCGGTGACGATAATGTCCTGCAGGCCGGGATCTTCGCTTGCATCCTGGGCAAAAGCCGTCCCGCCAAAACCAAGCGAAGCAAGAACGCTGCTGGCAAGCAACATCGCGCGACGAGCGTCGCGTTTCACAATATTCGAATTTTTCATTAGTTCCGAAAGTCCCTAAACCAGTTTATTCAGTAGTGTTCTCGCAAAGATTTTTGCCTCTATTGTTCGGAAAGAACCGCGGGCTTGGCCACGTGCGAGAACCTCGTGGCGAATATCGTAACGGCGGCGGTGGCCTGCAGGATCAGGAAGGTCACGAACATCAGATCGTAGTTGCCCGTGCGGTCGAATACTTCGCCGGAATACCGGATGGTCAGGACACCGAGGACGGCGGTGATCGGAGCTGTCAGCCCCGCCACGACCCCGAAGGAACTCGCGCCGAAGCGGTCGGCCATCAGCGCGAACTGCAGGGGCAGGATGGCGCTGTTGACGATTCCCAGTCCGCCGGCCACCACGGCGAGTTGAACGTATCCGTGACTCATCATGAGCGCGCCGTTCAGGGATGCTCCGATGACGAACAACGCCGTCATCAGCAGCACGCGGTCGAAGCGGTCGGCGATCACGGCGATCACCAGTTTGGCGCCGATGCCCGACGCCGCCGTGATGGAAAGCAGGCTTGCCGCCTGCAGCATCGAAAGGCCCTGACCCTGGGCAAACGGCACCATCGACACCATCAGGGCCGTCCCGATTGCCGCGACCATTCCGCAACTTCCGGCGATGGCCCAGAAAACCGGGATTTTCAGAACTTCCCCGAGCGACATGGCCGCCTGCGGCGGACGCGGCGTGCCATCCGACGAAAGGACGGCGACAGGCTGCTCCATCTCTCCCGGTGCGGGGCGGTCCCGCAGGACAAGACTGATGGCAAGCAGGATGAAGCCCGCGCCCACCCCGGTCGCGAGCAGGGCGGTGCGCCAGTCATAAGCGACCATCAGCAGGCCCACGATCGGCGGGAACACCAGCCCGCCCATTGAGTAACCAAGCTGCGAGAGGATCATCGCCCGGCCTCTGCGGACGGTGAACCAGCGCACGATCAGTAGCGGCGCGGTCAGGGTGCCGGTTCCCTTGAGGCCGAAGGGCATGACGAGAGCCAGGATCGCCACGCTGAGCCACAGCGAACGGGAAAAGGCGAGGGCGGCGCTCGCGATCATGAAGACCAGGCTGCTCAGGATCATGACCCGCTTGACCGAGACGATGTCGAGCGCCCTTCCCAGGAACGGGGAAATCATTGCGACGCCGACGTTTATGATGATCAGGCCGCTGTTGGCGTTGGCGCGCGACAGCCCGAATTCCTCGGCCAGCGGCAGGACGTACAACCCGTAGGAGTTGTACACGACGCCCATGATGACCGTGTAGATGACAGCCGTGGCCGCGGTCACCCACCAGCCGTAGTATATCCGGGGCATCGCTTCTCCAGCCTTCCTGACTTGTGGGTAGCTCACACGCGCCGCTTATCGGGCTCCGCGCACGAGGCGGCCGGGCCGGGCGCCCGTTTCCTCGTCGTCGCGGCGAATGGCCGTGCCCGATACGAAGGTCGCGACGTATCCGTGCGAACGCTGGCGCAGGCGGCGTCCGCCTTCGGGCAGGTCGTACGAGGCGGTCGGCCGGTCGAACGCGAGCTTGTCGTAGTCGATGACGTTGATGTCGGCGCGCTTTCCGGCCGCGATGACGCCGCGATCGCCGAGGCCGACGGCGTCCGCCGGTTCCTGGGTGAGGGCGGATACCGCCCGCTCCACCGGAATGCGGTCGGAAGCGCGGTCGCGGGTCCAGTAGCTCAGGAGATGCGTCGGCTGGCTGGAATCGCACAGGATGCCGAGGTGCGCGCCGCCGTCGGCCAGGCCGATGACGGTGTGCTCGTGCGCGAGCATCTGACGGCACACTTCCAGCGAACCTTGCGCGTAATTCGACGACGGCTGGGCGATGACCGCGCGGCCGTTGTCCTCCAGCATCAGGTCGAACAGCTCTTCCGCCGGCGACACCCCGCGCGCGGAGGCCAGCGCCGAGACGAAACGCTCGGCGGTGGGTTCGTAGTCGGGCGACTTGTCGAGCGGGTACATGCGGTCGAACTGCAGGGCAGGTTCCATCCGCGCGAGGTCGGCGACGATGCGTTCCTTCAGCGAGGGCTCGGCCAGTTTACGGGCGCGAGCCTCGAGCGGGAGATCGGCGACAGAGGCGTAAGCTTGCGAACGAGTCAGCGGATTGAGGCTGAGGTCCAGCCCCAGCAGAGCGCCGACCGGCCGGTCGGAGACTTGGGCCAGGACCTTCATGCCCTCGGCGTTGAACCGCTCGATCCAGCGCAGGATGTCCTGCCACTGGTCGGGAGTCGCGTGTCGCTGAAGCAGGGAGATCGACATCGGCCGGCCTGACGCGCGGCAGACGCGGCCCAGCATCGCCATCTCTTCGTCCAGATCGTCGAAATCGGAGATCGCCTGGAGCACGCCGGTTCCGGTTTGTCCGAGGGCGGTGGCGATGGCGGTGAGTTCGGCTTCGGCGGCCTGTAGGGAGGGGGAGACGCGTCCGTCGCTGCCCTTGTGGTTGAGGCTTCGCGAAGTGGAGAAGCCCAGCGCGCCGGCG
>DATEEP010000066.1:0-16023 GCA_035281095.1 Novosphingobium sp.
TGCCGTTCCGTCTGTTCGCCACGATGTAGGCGGCTGGCTGGCAGTCGCGCTGCATCGCTCTGGATTGCTTCGTCGCTTCGCTCCTCGCAATGACGAAGAAAACCAAAATGGATACAAACCGTCTTCGTCATTGCGAGCGCAGCGAAGCAATCCAGGGCGGCTTGAACGATGTCCGGATCGGCGCGTATCTGCTCGCAATGACGAAATTTGAGTGTAGAAAGCCAACATGACCACACCGCCCGACGACAAGCCGATCTACCGCCTGCTCACCGGTAAGGACGACCGCGCCTTTTGCGACCGCGTGTCCGAGGCGCTTGAGCAGGGGTGGCGGCTTTATGGTTCGCCGACGATCGCCTGGGACGTGGAGAGCAGTTCGATGAAGGCGGCGCAAGCAGTGGTATGGAAGGACGCGGCCGTGGTGAAGGAGTAGCCGCTACCCCGCCGCCTCCGCTACCTCCTCGCTCTCCTGCGCCTGCCTTGCCCACATTTCCGCATAGAGCCCGTCGCGGCGCAGCAGTTCGAAATGCGTGCCGCGTTCCGCCAGCCGTCCCTCGTTCAGCACCAGGATCTGGTCCGCGTCGGCGATGGTCGAGAGGCGATGCGCGATCGACAGGCTGGTGCGGTTTTCCGAGACTTTGTGCAGCGTCGCCAGGATGTCCTGCTCGGTACGCGTGTCGAGCGCGCTGGTGGCTTCGTCGAGCAGCAGGATCGGCGGGTTCTTGACGAGGGTGCGGGCGATGGCGACGCGCTGCTTCTCGCCTCCCGAAAGCTTCAGCCCGCGCTCGCCCACTTCGGTTTCGAACCCCTGCGGCAGCCGCGCGATCAGCGGTGACAGAGCCGCCCCACGCGCCGCCGCCTCGACATCGGCGAGGGTCGCTCCGTCGCGGCCATAGGCGATGTTGTAGCCGATGGTGTCGTTGAACAGCACCGAATCCTGCGGCACGATACCCAGAGAGGCGCGCAAGCTGGCCTGCGTGACGCTCGCGATGTCCTGTCCGTCGATCAGGATGCGTCCGGCTTGCGGGTCGTAGAAGCGGAACAGCAGCCGCGCGATGGTGGACTTGCCCGCGCCGGATGGTCCGACGATCGCCATGTGGCTTCCGGCGGGCACCTCGAACGACAGGCCGTGGAGGATGGTGCGGTCGGGCTCGTAGCCGAACACGACCTCGTCGAACACCACGGAGGGCCGCCGCACCACCAGGGCGGGCGCGCCGGGCGCGTCCTTCACCTCGACCTCGGTGTCGATCAACTTGAACATGTCGGCCATGTCGATCAGGCCCTGCCGGATCGTGCGATAGACGGTGCCGAGCATGTCGAGCGGGCGGAACAGCTGCGTCAGGTAAGTGTTGACGAAGACCACGTCGCCCACGCTCATCCGCCCGCTCGACCAGCCCCACACGGTGTAGGCCATGGCGCCGGCCAGCAGCAGGTTGACGATCACGCCTTGCGCGACGTTGAGCAGGCCGAGCGAGTTCTCGCTCTTCACCGCCGCGTCGGCATAGGCGCGGGTCGCCTGGCCATAGCGCGCCTGTTCCCGCCCTTCGGCGCCGAAATACTTCACCGTCTCGTAGTTCAGCAGCGAATCCACCGCGCGGCTGAGCGCCTGACCGTCCAGCCGGTTCATCTTCTCGCGCAGCGCCGCGCGCCATTCGGTGATCCAGCGGGTGACGGCGGCGTAGAGCACGATCGCCACGGTGGTCGCCACGACCAGTCCCCAGCCGAATTCGAAGTAGAAGATCGCGCCTACCGCGATCAGCTCGATCACGGTGGGAGCCAGGTTGAACAGCAGGAAGAACAGCATCACGTCGATGCTCTTGGTGCCGCGCTCGATGGTCTTGGTCACTTCGCCGGTGCGGCGGCCCAGGTGGAAGCGCAGCGACAGCCGGTGCAGCCGTGCGAAGACATCCTCGGCCAGATGCAGGGTGGCTTCCTGCCCGACACGTTCGAACACGATGTTGCGCACGTTGTCGAACAGGACCCCGGCGAAGCGGCCCAGCGCATAGGCGAGAACGAAGGCCATGGCGATGGTCGCGACCGTATCGCCGGCGGGAGCGTCGCCCGACATCGCGTCGATCGCGCGCTTGTAGAAGAAGGGCAGGGCGAGCGTGATCGCCTTGGCGACGACGATCAGCAGCGCCGATACCACGATCCGCCAGCGCAGGCCGGTGTTTCCGGCGGGCCAGAGGTACGGCAGGAAGCGCGCGATGGTGCGCCAGCCATCGTGGCGGGCGTTGGGGTCGTGGGTTGCATTGTCAGGGGGCATCGGCGGCTATGTAGGGATTTGGCGGCGTTTGGCAAAGCCGGGGTTGCTTCGCGCCTCGGGACAGATCCGCAAGCGTTGAGCAATCCTTAACCTTGTCGTGCGATGGTTTGCCCATGACCCGGACGATCGTGCCTCGGAACGCAGAACGAAAGGCGGTGGCGCTTGCCGCGCAATGTCGCACGCAAGGGGGCGTGCGCGGCCAGGGCAGCATCACCGACATCTCGGCGCAAGGATGCTGCGTGACCAGCAGGAGCGTGTTCTTCCAGATCGGCAGCCACGTGATGATAAAGCCGGAGGGGCTGGAAGGCCTGACCGGGATCGTGCGCTGGATCGAGGGAGACCGCGCCGGCGTCGAATTCGACACGCCGATCTACACGCCCGTGGTCGAACACCTCGTGCAGCGCCACGGCAACGGCGCGCCGGTGGGCCTCGGGACGTATTGAACCAGCCGCTGGCGGCTCAATCGCAATCCTCCACGCCCGACACGGCGGCGGCCACCTCAACCCCGAACCGCCGTCTCCATCGCCTCGCTCAGCACCGGATAGCCGTGCCCGTCGGGGATGCTGAGCCACTTCTCCCCATCCCGCTCCTCGATGCGCGCGCAGATGCGGCTGACGGGATGGCGTTCGATCTGCTCCAGCGCCTCGTCGAAGCCGCCGAACAGAGCCAGCCGGTCGATATTGCGGCGGGTGGGGAAGATCACGCTGATCTCGCCGGCATCGGCCAGCTCGATCACGCGCCTGGCGCTCGCCCAGAACAGCCGGGTGTTCTCGGTGGCGTCGACCTTGATGTCGACGGCGCCGGTGCCCAGGTCGGTGACGAAGAAGCGGGTGTCGAAAGCGCGGTCGATCGGCGGGCACCAATGCGCGAACAGCGTCAGCCGCTCGGGCTCCAGCGTCCAGCCGTAGCGATCCAGCACCGGCGCCAGCGCGCCGCCTTCCAGCAGCATCGCGCGCGCTTGCGCCGCCTCGTCGCCGCTGACCGGGTCGCGCGTGCCGATGACGAGGCCGGTTTCCTCCAGCGTCTCGCGAATTCCGCCGATTCTGGCCGCGGCGACTTCCGGGTCTTCGTGCGGCAAGAGCCGGCCCGCCAGCTCGCGGTCGGAAGGATCGATGGCGCCGCCGGGGAACACCGCCGAACCGCCCGCAAAGCGCATTTCCCTGGCCCGCTGCACCATCAGCAGCTCGGGCGGGCCGCCGTTCGGGCAATTGCGGAAGACGATGACCGTGGCCGCCGGCCTGACTTTGGGCCCGTCGGCGGGCATCGGCCCGTGCGCGGGGTAGGCGGGCGTATTCATCGGGAATTCTGAGGGGACTGAAGCCATCCCCCGTCCTTGCCCGCCACGCCGGAAGGCGCAAGCCCCTTTCGAACCGTCGGCCGGAGGAGAGTGTCGGAAAGCTTTACAACAGATACGTGCCGTATCGCAGCCGTCGACTGAAAATCGTCTGTTTTCCGTTATTTCGCGAGTTTGGCACGCTTCGTGCTATGATAGGCAAGTACCCCCTGAAGTCTCGACAGAGGCGGGACCTAAGTCTCCCTGGTCCCGCCTCCCCGAGAACCTCCCCCCCAATTCATCCATCGTCATAGCGAGCGACGCAGGTCGCGGGCAATCCACGGCGGATGGATCGCCGCGCGCTACGCGTCCGCGATGACGAAGGTCCGGGAGGAGCTTATCCGTTTGTCGGAATATTGGCGTCGGCGACAAGCTGGTGCAGTTCGCCCGCCTCGAACATCTCCATCATGATGTCGCTGCCGCCCACGAACTCGCCCTTCATGTAGAGTTGCGGGATCGTCGGCCATTCGGAGTAGGCCTTGATGCCCTGGCGGATATCCTGGTCCTGAAGCACGTCGACCGAGACATATTCGACGCCGAGGTGATCGAGGATGGCGATCGCGCGGCTGGAGAATCCGCACTGCGGAAACAGCGGCGTGCCCTTCATGAACAGGACGACGTCGTTATTCTTTACAATCTCGCCGATGCGGGCGTTGACGTCGGACATTTCAACAAATCCTCAGGATGATATCTCGGCTCTCAGTTGGGAACCGCGGTTGTCAGTTGCAAGGCGTGGAGCTCTCCGCCCATGCGCCCGCCGAGCGCTTCGTAGACCAGCTTGTGCTGTGCGACGCGCGACTTGCCGGAAAACGCCGCCGAGACGACGTGCGCGGCATAGTGATCGCCGTCACCGGCAAGGTCGGTGATCGTCACTTGCGCATCGGGCAGCGCGGCGCGGATAAGATCCTCGATGGCGTTGGCGGGCATCGCCATGGCGGGCGCCTACGCCTCGCCCATCAGCATGCGGCGGGCCTCGACTTGCTTGGCCTCGAGCGCGGTGCGCACTTCGACCTCGTCGGTCTCGACCCCGGCGGAAGTGAGATCGCCCAGCAGCTTGCGGATCACGTCTTCGTCGCCCGCTTCCTCGAAGTCGGCCTGGACGACCGCCTTGGCATAGGCGTCGCTTTCGGCGGGCGACAGCTTCATGCGCTGCGCCGCCCACTCGCCCACCAGCCGGTTGCGGCGTGCCTGGATACGGAACAGCATGTCCTGATCGTGCGCGAACTTGGCTTCTTCGGCGCGCTCGCGATCGTCGAATGTCGTCATCTACGAAATCCTCAAAAAAGGTTCAGGCTGGCGATAAAACGGAGCGGTGGAGCATTCAATCCATTAACCCCAAAATCGTCATTGCGAGGAGCCGCAGGCTCCGCGGCAATCCAGGGCCGCGAATAACTGCCCTGGATTGCTTCGCGCAGTTCATCCTGAGCGGCTGTTGCAAACAGCCAGCCGAAGGGCTCGCAATGACGATGCCGGATGCAAGCTCAGTCAGGCGACAGCCTTCGCCAGAAACGGCAAGGCCTGTGCCGCCCTGGCCTCGTGCGCGGAGATTGTGTCCGCCCGCGCCAGCGTCAGGCCGACCTCGTCGAGCCCGTTGAGCAGGCAGTGCTTGCGGAACGGGTCGATCTCGAAGGCGTAGCGGTCCTGGAACGGGGTCGTCACCGTCTGGGTATCGAGGTCGATGTCGATGGGATCGGTCTTCGCCACTTCCATCAGCCGGTCGACCGCCTCCTGCGGCAACGCGACCGTCAGGATGCCGTTCTTGAACGCGTTGCCCGAGAAGATGTCGGAAAAGCTGGGTGCGATCACGCAAGTCACGCCCATGTCGAGCAGCGCCCAGGCGGCATGCTCGCGGCTGGAGCCGCAGCCGAAGTTGTCTCCGGCGATCAGAATCGGCGCGCCGTGGTAGTCGGGGTCGGCGAAGACGTTGCCCGGCTCCTGTTTGACCGCTTCGAACGCGCCGCGGCCAAGCCCGTCGCGGCTGATGGTCTTGAGCCAGTGCGCCGGGATGATGACGTCGGTATCTACGTTCTTGCGGCCGAACGGGATCGCGCGGCCGGCGACATGGTTGATGGCGTCCATCAATCGGTCTCGGGCGCTTTTTCCGGGTGCGGTGGGACGAAGCGCGTTTCCGCGTTCTTCTCCCGGCGCCGCTTCACGTAAAGCAGCGCCGCGGCGATCGCCGCCGACCCGATGGCCGCGCCCGCCAGCGCCGCCGCGCCGGAGATTCCCTTTTTCGATTCGTCGCTCATGTTCCCTATCCCACCAGTTCCCGCACGTCAGTCAAGTGGCCCGTCACCGCCGCTGCCGCCGCCATCGCGGGCGACATCAGGTGCGTGCGCGCGCCGGGTCCCTGCCGTCCGGTGAAGTTGCGGTTGCTGGTGGAAGCGCAGCGCTCTCCCGCCGGCACTTTGTCCGGGTTCATCGCCAGGCAGGCCGAGCAGCCCGGCTCGCGCCATTCCAGCCCGGCGTCGATGAAGACCTTGTCCAGCCCCTCGGCCTCGGCCTGCGCCTTGACGAGGCCCGAACCCGGCACGACGATCGCCCACTTGACGTTGTCTGCCTTGTGGCGGCCCTTCAGCACCCGGGCGGCGTCGCGCAGATCCTCGATACGGCTGTTGGTGCAGCTGCCGATGAACACGTTCTGCACTTCGACCTCGGTCAGCGGGGTGCCGGGCTGGAGGCCCATGTAGTCCAGGCTGACCTGCACCGCTTCCTGCTTGGAGGCATCGGCGAAGCTGGCGGGCGCGGGGACCTTGCCGCCGATGGGGGCCACGTCCTCGGGCGAAGTGCCCCAGGTCACCGTCGGCTGCACGTCCGCCGCATCGATGACGACGGACTTGTCGAACGTGGCGCCGGGATCGGTCGCCAGCGTCTTCCACCAGGCGACCGCCTTGTCCCAGTCCGCGCCCTTGGGCGCGTAGGGCCGGCCCTTGAGATAGGCGAACGTCACCTCGTCGGGCGCGACGAGCCCAGCGCGCGCGCCGCCCTCGATCGACATGTTGCACACGGTCAGGCGGCCTTCGACGCTCATCTCCTCGAACACCTTGCCGCGATATTCGATGACATGGCCGGTGCCGCCGGCGGTGCCGATAACGCCGATGATGTGCAGGATCAGGTCCTTGGGGGTGACGCCGGCGCCCAGATCGCCCTCGACCCGCACTTCCATCGTCTTCGCCTGCTTCAGCAGCAGCGTCTGCGTCGCCAGCACGTGCTCGACCTCGGTCGTGCCGATGCCGAAGGCCAGCGCACCGACGCCGCCGTGGCACGAGGTATGGCTGTCGCCGCAGACGATGGTCGCGCCGGGCAGCGAAAAGCCCTGCTCGGGGCCCACGACATGGACGATGCCCTGCTCGGCGTCGGTCGCGTCGATATAGCGGATGCCGAATTCGGGCGCGTTCCGGCGCAGCGCGGCGAGCTGGGTCGCGCTTTCGAGGTCGGCTATGGGGATGGGATTGCCCTGCGCGTCGAGGCGCGCCGTCGTCGGCAGGTTATGGTCGGGAACCGCAAGCGTCAGGTCGGGGCGGCGGACTTTGCGTCCGGCTGCGCGCAGCCCCTCGAACGCCTGGGGACTGGTCACTTCATGGACGAGGTGCCGGTCGATGTAGATCAGGCACGTGGCATCGTCCTGGCCACCATCGTCCTGACGGGCGACGACATGGGCGTCCCAGATTTTTTCGTAGAGTGTGCGCGGCTTGCTGGTCATGCCAGCCAGCTAGGCGCGCCCAAACCGCAATTCAAGCGGAATGAGCGCGCCGGCCGAGCGGTTTTGCCGCGGTGCCGCATCAGCCGCGGCGACGGTCGCTGTCGCGGCGTTCGGAGCGAAGCGCGACCTTGATGCGGTCGACGCGGTTCTCGATCATGCGCGCTTCGGCGCGGGTCAGCCCGTTGCGGGCGAGGGTGGCGTACTGTCGCTCAAGGTCGCGCGCGTCGCGGCGCAATCCGTTGGCTTCGCGGGGCGAGATCGTGCGGTTCGCGGCCGCGCGGTCGATCTGGCGCCGGAGCTGCGCGATCTCGCCGCGAACGTTGTCGTTGCGCACCGGCGTGTAGCGTGCGGCATCGTTGTGGCGCGCGTTCTGATACGATTGAGGATTACGTCCATAGTCGGCGGCTTGCGCCGGCAGCGCGACGCCAAGCGCGGTCGCGGCGATGATGGCGGGGGCGATGATCTTCGACAGCTTGGACATGATTTTGATCCTTCCACTGATGCGGGCCACTGATGCGGACTTGTTCCGCGAATTCAGGATTAGAGCTGCGGGGCTGAACGGTGGGGAAACGCCTGTCGCAGGCCGGTCGCAGGATCGGCGAAGGTTGTAAGAAAGTGTCGCTGGGTTGGCGGACGTTCCCCTCTCCAAGCTGCGCTGGAGCATGTCGACTTCGGTTTGAAGCACTTCGTCATTGCGACCCCGGACTTGGTCCGGGGGAAGCAATCCAGGGCAGTGAGACAGCGCCCTGGATTGCCGCGCGGCTGCGGCCAAAGGCCGCGGTTCATCCTGAGCGGCTGTTGCAAACAGCCAGCCGAAGGGCCGCTCGCAATGACGAAGCAACTCAAAATTATGACGTCTAGTCCCTGCCGGAGCTTGCCAGCTTGCTGGCTAGCCGCCGTTGGAGAAGGGCTGCCGGGGCGGTCACCGTGCTCGCCTGCTCGCAACGACGAACAATTTCGTGGTATCATGCCCCCATGCACCCGCTCGCCGCCCTTGCCATCGTCCTCGGGACCGTCGCCGTGATGGAGCTGGTCGCGTGGGCCAGCCACAAATACGTGATGCACGGCTTCGGCTGGGGCTGGCATCGCGATCACCATGAGCCGCACGGCAAGGCGCTGGAGAAGAACGACCTTTTCGCACTGGTCGGCGCCGCCTTCAGCATCGCCATGTTCGCCGTGGGCAGTCCGCTGGTGATGGGTGCCGATGCCTGGGAGCCCGGCACCTGGATCGGGCTGGGCGTGCTCTGCTACGGCGTGATCTACACGCTGATCCATGATGGCCTCGTCCACCAGCGCTGGTTCCGCTACCTCCCGCGCGGCGGCTATGCGCGGCGGCTGGTGCAGGCGCACAAGCTGCACCATGCGACGCTTTCGAAAGAGGGCGGGGTCAGCTTCGGTTTCGTGCTGGCGCGCGATCCGCAGGCGTTGAGGCAGGAATTGCGGGAGCAGCGGCGGGCCGGGATCGCGGTATTGCGCGAAGCGCTCGACGAATAGAAAGGCCGACCGGGGCTGCTCCCGATCGGCCTTCGATCTGAACCGGGTAAAGGATTAATCCGGCTGGCCGTCGCCGTTGGCGTCCGTCTTGTCGGGCTTGCCGTCGCCGTCGCTGTCCCATGCGTCCGGCTTGCCGTCGCCATTGGTGTCCCAGGCATCGGCCTTGCCATCGCCGTTGGCGTCCCATTCCTTGACTTGGCTCTCGGCCGCCTTCTGCTCGCTGGTTGGCTGGGTCGGCGCCGGCTTCGCACCCTCCGCGGCGATCGCGGATGAGGCGACAAAGGCAAGAGCGATACCGCCTGCTGTCAGAACTCGCTTGGAAATCATCGGAAACTCTCCAAAAATCGGGACCAAAAATCAGGGATGCTGTCCCACGCGCGGAAAGTAATTGTTCTGCCGGTCCCCGCAACGACGGGTGGATGGATGGAGCCGGAGAAAGGACGGGCCGAATAGGGCAAGAATTTCGTCGCCCGTCAGGCTCATTTTATCTTGAAGGGATCACTTCGTCTTGAAGGGCTCACTGTCTTGAAGGGCTCATTCTGGGCGAGTCCATATCCAGGGCCCGACCGTCACCAGCAGCGCCAGCGAGATCAGCACCATCGGGAAGCCGAGGGTGATCGCGGTGAAGACGACGCCCGCCGCCATGGCGCCTACCGCCGCGATCTTGGCCTTGCGCCCGATCGCCCGCCGGTCGCGCCAGTTGCGCAGCGACTCGCCATAGCGGGGATGGCCGTGCAGCCGCTCGGCCCAGGCGGGATTGCTGCGGGAAAAGCAGAACGCCGCCAGGATCAGGAACGGCACCGTCGGCAGGATCGGCAGCGCCACTCCGACAATCCCGGTCCCCAGCGCGATCAGCCCGCCCACGCGATACAATCTCCGGTAGATCGCGCGCCGCATATGCCGTCCGCCTATCCCTCGGCAAAACGGGCGGCGGTGTCGCGGATCAGCGCGATCATGTTCGGCACGCCCTGGGTGCGGTTGGAGGAGAGCTGGTTCCTGAGGTCGAACGGCTCCAGCCTGGCGGCGATGTCCGTCCCGGCCACTTCGCGTGGCGGTTTGTCCTGCACCGCCGACAGCACCAGCGCGACGATGCCCTTGGTGATCGCGGCATTGCTGTCCGCCAGGAAATGCAGCGTGCCGTCCTCGGCGCGGGTGGGATAGACCCACACGCTGGCCGAGCAGCCGCGCACCTTGGTGGCATCGGTCTTGAGCGCGTCGGGCATCGCATCGAGCTCGCGGCCCAGTTCGATCAGCAGGCGATAACGCTCGTCGCCGTCGAGGAACGCGTATTCTTCAAGGATGTCGTCGAGGCTGCGCATGGATTGGGGCATGGGGGGCATTTAAGGCGCGCGCGCGCCGGAGCAAGTGCGTTGTAGTTCGCTTGCAAAGCCCTTTCACATCGACTATGTAGCCGCCATCCCGACATTGTTAACGCAAAGTCTGGTGCTGGCGCCTCCCGGGGCCGGCACGAACCTGCATTTGCAGCGATGGCGGGAAATGGAGTTTCGATGGCGGATATCGCGCGGATTATCGAGGTTGTGGAGCCGGAGGCGAATGCCCTGGGCTTCGATCTCGTGCGCGTGAAGTTCATCGGCGCCGAAGCCGGGGACGGCGAGAAGGCGCTCCAGATCATGGCCGAGCGGCCCGAGACCGGGCAGCTGATCATCGAGGATTGCGCCCAGCTTTCCCGCCGCGTTTCCGATCGTTTCGACGAACTGGAAGAGCAGGGCGAAGTGCTGATCGAGGAGGCCTATCGCCTGGAAGTCAGCTCGCCGGGAATCGACCGGCCGCTGACCCGGCTCAGGGATTTCGCCGGCTGGGGCGGCCATGAGGCGCGCATCACCCTTCACGATCCGGTCGACGGCAACCGCACCACGCTCAAGGGCGACCTCGCCGGGCTGGAGGGCGACGAGATTCTTTTCGACGACGCCAAGTCCGGGCGCCTCAAGCTCGACTTCGTCAACATCAAATCGGCGCGGCTGGTCCTCACCGATCGCCTGATCGCCGCCACCCGCCCGCTGGACACCTCCGGGGCAGACGAAATTCTGGAAGAACAGGAAGACTAAGATGGCCAGTGCGATTTCCGCCAACCGCGCCGAACTGCTCGCGATCGCGAACTCGGTCGCCACCGAGAAGATGATCGACAAGTCGATCGTCATCGAGGCGATGGAAGAGGCGATCCAGAAGTCCGCGCGCAACCGCTATGGCGCGGAAAACGACATTCGCGCCAAGCTTGATCCACAGACCGGCGACCTTCGCCTGTGGCGCGTCGTGGAGGTCGTCGAGGAGGTCGAGGACTACTTCAAACAGGTCGATCCCAAGCAGGCCGAGAAGCTGCAGCCCGGTGCCCGGATCGGCGACTTCATCGTCGACCCCCTGCCCCCGGTGGATCTCGGCCGCATCGACGCGCAGTCGGCGAAGCAGGTGATCTTCCAGAAGGTCCGCGATGCCGAGCGTGAGCGCCAGTACGAGGAATTCAAGCATCGCGGCGGCGAGATCATCACTGGCGTCATCAAGTCGGTTGAGTTCGGCCACGTCATCGTGAACCTCGGCCGGGCCGAGGGCGTCATCCGCCGCGATCAGCAGATCCCGCGCGAGGCCGCCCGCGTCGGCGAGCGCATCCGCGCCATCATCCTGAAGGTGGAGCGGCAGAATCGCGGTCCGCAGATCTTCCTCAGCCGCGCGCACCCCGAATTCATGAAGAAGCTGTTCGCGCAGGAAGTGCCCGAAATCTACGACAACATCATCGAGATTCGCGCCGCCGCGCGTGATCCGGGCAGCCGCGCCAAGATCGGCGTCATCAGCCACGATCACTCGATCGATCCGGTCGGCGCCTGCGTCGGCATGAAGGGCAGCCGCGTGCAGGCGGTGGTGCAAGAGCTTCAGGGCGAGAAGATCGACATCATCCCGTGGAGCGAGGACACCGCGACGTTCATCGTCAACGCGCTCCAGCCCGCGACCGTCAGCCGCGTCGTCATCGACGAGGAGGAAAGCCGGATCGAGGTGGTGGTGCCCGACGACCAGCTCAGCCTGGCCATCGGCCGTCGCGGCCAGAACGTGCGTCTCGCCAGCCAGCTGACCGGATCGCAGATCGATATCATGACCGAGCAGGAAGCCTCGGAAAAGCGCCAGCGCGAATTCGCGGAACGCTCGAAGATGTTCGAGGAAGAGCTGGACGTCGACGAGACACTGTCGCAACTGCTGGTCGCCGAAGGCTTCACCGAGCTGGAGGAAGTCGCCTATATCGAGCTGTCCGAGCTGGCCGCGATCGAGGGCTTCGACGAGGAACTGGGCGAGGAATTGCAGAGCCGCGCGCAGGAAGCGCTGGAGCGCCGCGAGGAAGCCTCGCGCCAGCAGCGCCGCGAACTGGGCGTCGAGGACGCGCTGGCCGAACTGCCGCATCTGACCGAGGCGATGCTGGTCACGCTGGGTAAGGCCGGCATCAGGACGCTCGACGATCTCGCCGATCTCGCCACCGACGAGCTGATCGCCAAGAAGCGCACCGAACAGCGCCGCCGCGACGGCACCGTCACCCGCCGCAAGCGCGAGGAAGACCAGAGCGGCGTGCTGGGCGAATACGGCCTGAACGAAGAGCAGGGCAACGAGATCATCATGGCCGCCCGCGCGCACTGGTTCGACGAGGAACCGGCCGACAACGAGGAGGCCGCCAATGCGGATTCCTCACAATGAGAACGTAAGCTCCGGCAATTCGGTGTCAGATCCGGAAAGGAAATGCATCCTTTCCGGCGAACACGCGGCGCGTGACGCGCTGATCCGTCTGGCGATTTCGCCCGCCAGGGATGACGGGACATGCGAAGTGCTGCCCGATGTGCGGGCGCGTGCTCCGGGCAGGGGCGCGTGGATCGGCGTCTCTCGCGACGACCTTGAAATCGCGCTCGACAAGGGCAAACTGAAGGGAGCCTTGGCGCGCGCGTTCAAGGGCGCCCGGCTTTCCATCCCTTCCGATCTTGCCGAACGGATCGAGCAGGCGCTGGTGCGTGCGCTGACCGACCGGCTGGGGCTGGAATACAAGGCAGGGCTGCTGGTCACCGGGTCGGAGCGGATCGCCGAGACCGCGCGAGCGGGACGGGTGGCATGGCTGGGCCACGCCGCCGACGCCAGCGCCGACGGTTCGCGCAAGCTGGACCAGGCGCTGCGCGTCGGGCTGGAGGAGGAAGGCAGCGGCCGCACGGGCGTGACCTTGCCTCTGGACCGCATGGCTCTGTCTGTGGCATTGGGCCGCGACAATGTCGTCCACCTGGCGCTGACGGACCTTGCGGCCGCAGGCCGGGTCGCGGTGCCGTTGCAGCGGTTGCTGCGCTTTCAGGGGCGGAAGCGGGCGAGCGGGACCGATGTGGTCGGGACTGAGTTGGCCGGGAATGAAGCCGGAAATGATCTTGGCGAGCGGGCGGCATCCATTGCCGCGCCGCCCGTGACGAATTGAGACCGAAGGGCATTTAGAGAATATGAGCGACACCGACGAACAGCCGACCCGCAGCCGCAAGCCCCTTGGGCTGAAGCGGTCGGTGGAGGCCGGAGAGGTCAAGCAGACCTTCAGCCATGGCCGCACCAACAAGGTCGTGGTCGAAGTCAAGCGCCGCAAGATCCTGGGCAAGCCGGGGTCGGGCGAAGTCGCGGCCGAAGCGCCTGTGCCCGAGGTTCAGGCTCCTGCGCCGGTCGCGGCGCCGCCGGCACCGGTCGCCAGGCCGGTCCCCGCGCCGTCGCGGGAATCGCGTCAGGAAACGCAGGCCCGCCTGCTGCGCGAGGCCGAGGAAGCCCGTATGACCGCGCTCGAGGGCGCGAGCCGCCGCGAGGAAGCCGAACGGCTCAAGACCGCCGAGGAGGAGCGCCGCCGCGCCGAGCAGAACCGCAAGGCGGACGATGCGGGTGCGGAGGCTCCGGCCCAGCCGATCGAACCTGATGCCGCGCCGGTGATGACCGAAGAGGCTGCTCCGGCGGAGCCGGCCGAACCCGCCGAAGCCATCGCCGCCGAGGCCGCGCCGCGGATCGCGCCGCGCGTATTCACGCCGGTCCAGCGGCCGGAGACCGCCGCCAAGCGTCCCGAGGCGGTCGTCGCCGCGCCGTCCAAGCGACCCGATGCCGCGCCCAAGAAGCCCGACCGCAACGCGCGCGGTGACCGCAACGACCGGCGCCAGTCGGGCAAGCTCACCGTCAGCCGCGCGCTCAACGACGACGAGGGCGCCCGCGCCCGCAGCCTCGCCGCGCTCAAGCGCGCTCGCGAAAAGGAGCGTCGCGCGCACTACGCCGGGCAGTCCGCGCCACGCGAGAAGCAAGTGCGCGACGTCGTCGTGCCCGAGGCGATCACCGTGCAGGAACTCGCCAACCGCATGGCCGAAAAAGGCGCGGACCTGGTCAAGGCGTTGTTCAACATGGGCATGATGGTCACCGTCAACCAGACGATCGACGCCGATACCGCCGAATTGCTGGTCGAGGAGTTCGGCCACAACCTCCAGCGCGTCAGCGAGAGCGACGTCGATATCGACACCTCGGTCGACGTCGACGAAGAGGGCACCCTGAAGGTCCGCCCGCCCGTGGTGACGATCATGGGCCACGTCGATCACGGCAAGACCTCGCTGCTCGACGCGCTGCGCGGTACCGACGTCGTGAAGGGAGAGGCCGGCGGCATCACCCAGCATATCGGCGCCTACCAAATCACCACGAAGGACAAGCAAAAGCTTACCTTCCTCGATACGCCGGGCCACGAGGCGTTCACCCAGATGCGCATGCGCGGGGCGAACGTCACCGACATCGTCGTGCTGGTGGTTGCCGCCGACGATGGTATCATGCCGCAGACGATCGAGGCCATCAATCACACCAAGGCGGCCGGCGTGCCGATGATCGTGGCGATCAACAAGTGTGACAAGCCCGAGGCTAATCCGCAGAAAGTGCGCGAACGCCTGCTCGAACACGAGATCGTGGTCGAGGAGATGTCGGGCGACGTGCAGGATGTCGAAGTCTCGGCCAAGACCGGCAAGGGCATCGACGACCTGATCGAGAAGATCATGCTCCAGGCCGAACTGATGGAGTTGAAGGCCAACCCCGATCGTCCGGCCGAAGCCACGGTGATCGAAGCCAAGCTCGACAAGGGCAAGGGCCCGCTGGCGACCGTGCTGGTCAATCGCGGCACGCTTCGTCGGGGCGACGTGTTCGTGGTCGGCACCGAAAGCGGGCGCGTGCGCGCGCTGCTTGACGACAAGGGCAAGCAGATCGCCGAGGCCGGGCCCTCGATGCCGGTCGAGGTCCTGGGGCTGGGCGGCGTGCCCGGCGCGGGCGACAACCTTTCCGTGGTCGAGAACGACCAGCGCGCGCGTGAGGTTTCGGCCTACCGCAAGCAGAAGGAAACCGACAAGCGCACCGCGACGGCGCCCGCATCGCTCGACACGATGTTCTCGGCATTGGCCGACAAGCAGAACGTCATCGAGTTTCCGCTGGTCATCAAGGGCGACGTGCAGGGTTCGGTCGAGGCGATCAACACCGCGCTGCACAACCTTTCGAACGACGAGATCAAGGTGCGCATCCTCAGTTCCGGCGTGGGCGCGATCACCGAGAGCGACGTGACGCTCGCCGCCGCGAGCGGCGCGCCGATCGTCGGCTTCAACGTCCGCCCCAACGCCAAGGCGCGCGAGCAGATCGAGCAGTCCAAGACGCGGATGCTCTATTACGACGTGATCTATCAGCTCACCCAGGAGATCGCCAAGGAGATGGCGGGCCAGTGGGGACCGGAGCGGATCGAGCACGTCGTCGGCCGCGCCGAGATCAAGGAAGTGTTCCCCGCAGGCAAGCGTGACAAGGCAGCGGGCCTGCTCGTCACCGACGGCTATATCCGCAAGGGCATCAATGCGCGTCTCACCCGTCAGGACGTCATCGTCTCGAAGACGACCGTCGCGTCGCTGCGGCGCTTCAAGGACGATGTCGACGAAGTGCGCGCGGGTCTGGAATGCGGTGTTGTCTTGGCCGACACCAACGACATCAAGCCGGGCGACATGCTCGAAGTCTTCACCATCGAGGAGCGCGAGCGGACGCTTTAATCAAAGCCCCTCCCGCAAGCAGGAGGGGAGGAAGTACGCTATGCCACGCCAGCAATTCACGCCCGAGCAGCAGTCCGTCCGCCTCCTGAAGGTGGGTGAGCGGGTGCGCCATGTGCTGTCGGAGATCTTCGCGCGCCAGCAGGTGCATGACGATACGCTCTCCGCGCATTCGGTCTCGGTT
>DATEEP010000067.1:0-43100 GCA_035281095.1 Novosphingobium sp.
TAGGCGACAGGGTGTAACTTTGTGCCACCCTATTGGACGGAGGTAAGCTCATCCCATGCGCATCCTCGCTTCGATTGCCGCCCTTGGCCTCGCGGCCTGCGCCGCCGCGCGGGCCGATGCGCCGTCATCTCCACCCCAGCCCGCCTACCCCGGCGAGGTCACCAAAGTGCTCAGCCAGCGCGATGCCGACCGGTTGCTGGCCAACACCGGGCTGACGTTGCAATGGCTCGACTGGGGCAGGACGCGCGGGATGGTCGTGGTGTCGAAGGGCGAGGGGCTGTGGAGCTTGCGCGGGGCCCAGGCGCAGGCGGACGGGCCGGGACGGCTTTTGCTCGACGGGGCGATCCTCGAGATCGGCCAAGGCTATTTCACCTTTCGCGGGAAGGTGCGGATCACCGATACGCCCGATCCGGGACGCCTGTGCGAAAAGGACAAGACCTGGCATTTCGCGGTGACGCAGAACCGGCCGTACTATCGATTGCGCGAATTCGAATGGTGCGACGGGCTGACCGACTACGTCGACGTCTACTTCAAGCCGGGGAGTTGAGCGGGCCGACCGGGCTCACCGCGCTGCGACTATCCGAACCTGCCGGTCCGGCAAGTCTCGCTTCCCTCCCGCTTGCGGGAGGGGTTGGGAATGGGCCCTTCAACCCCCCAGCCGCATCTCGTCGCCGTCGATCTGGGCGCCGCTCATGCGGGAGAGGAAGGACTGCCCCAGCAGTGAGACCGGCAGGCCATCGGGGATGATCGCGGCCTCAACGTCGGTCGCCTCGAAGCCGCCCAGCTCGATGCGCTCGATCGTGACGGGCACGCCCTGGACCACGCCGCTCGCACCCCGGCCGATCGGGCGCAGCGCCGTCTCGTCCCAATCGAGGCCGGCGGCGCGGGCGTCCTCTCCGGTCAGCGCGACCACGCTGGCGCCGGTGTCGACGAGGAAGCGCACTTGCGCGTCGCCGACCGCGGCATCGGCGTAGAAGTGGCCGTCGCCCTGGCGCTGGAGCACGGTCTGGCCGGCGTTCCAGGCGGCCTTGTCCGCCGCCGCGCTGGCGGGGGCGGCGGCCGGCCGGGACGCGCTGTCGCCGAGGTCGGGCGCGTTCCAGCCGATCAGGCCGGCGATGCCGAGCAAGACGATGACGGATGCGGCCTTCATGGCCCGCGATCCTAGCGCGGAGGACTTAAACCGACGTTACCGGGTAGCTTCGGACTTCGCGGCGTCGGCGGACGGGCTATCGACCTCGAGCGATCCGGTGCGCGGCCACTTGCCCTTCATTCCGCCGCCTCCGCGGTGTCCGCCATTCCGGCGTCGGTCGTCATCGCCTCGATCTCCGCCGCCTTGGCTTCGACCAGCGCGACGATGTGGTCCAGCATGTCCTCGCTGCGGATGTGGTGGTCGGTCACCCCCGAAAGGTAGACCATGTGCTTGCCGTTGCCGCCGCCGGTCACGCCGATGTCGGTCTCGCGCGCCTCGCCCGGCCCGTTGACGACGCAGCCGAGCACCGAGAGCGAGAGCGGGGTCTTGATGTGTTGCAGGCGCGATTCGAGCGCCTCGACCGTGCGGATCACGTCGAAGCCCTGCCGCGCGCAGCTGGGACAGGAGACGACGCGCACGCCGCGCGTGCGCAGCCCCAGCGCCTTGAGCAGCTCGAAGCCGACGCGCACTTCCTCCTCGGGCTCGGCGGAGAGCGAGACGCGCAAGGTGTCGCCGATCCCGGCCCAGAGCAGGTTGCCGATGCCGACCGCGCTCTTGACGGTGCCGCCGATCAGTCCGCCCGCCTCGGTGATGCCGAGGTGCAGCGGGCAGTCCACGGCGTCCGCGAGTCCCTGATAGGCGGCGACGGCCAGGAACACGTCGCTGGCCTTCACCGCCACCTTGTATTCGTGGAAATCGTGGTCCTGCAGCAGCTTGATATGGTCGAGCGCGCTTTCCACCAGCGCTTCGGGGCACGGCTCGCCGTATTTTTCGAGCAGGTCGCTCTCCAGGCTGCCGGCATTGACGCCGATGCGGATGGCGCAGCCGTTGGCCTTGGCGGCGCGGACCACTTCGGCGACGCGCTCGGACGAACCGATGTTGCCGGGATTGATCCGCAGGCACGCCGCGCCCGCGTCGGCGGCTTCGAGCGCGCGCTTGTAGTGGAAATGGATGTCGGCGATCAGCGGCACTTGCGCGGCGCGGACGATCTGCGCGAACGCGGCGGTGCTCTCGACATCGGGGCAGGAGACGCGGATCAGGTCGGCCCCGGCTTCCTCGCAGCGGCGGATCTGGTCGATCGTCGCGCCCGCGTCCGAAGTCGGCGTATTGGTCATCGTCTGCACCGTGATCGGCGCGTCGCCGCCGACGGGGACGGAGCCGACCATGATCTGGCGGCTTTTGCGGCGCTCGATCTGGCGCCAGGGGCGAAGGGCGGACATGGGCGCTCCTATAGTCCCCATGGCGTGAACGGGCAATGACACAGCGGTGCGGCTGGTGCATGGTGGCGCGATGGGTCAGGCGATCATTACCGACGACAGCGCGTTTCAGGACGTCGATCCCGAGGCGCCGCTCCTTTTCGGCCGCGTGGTGGACGGCCGGGGCGGCGGCCGGCATGTGAGCTGGACCGAAGCGCGGGAGTGGCGGCCTTCCCACCCCGGCGAGTTCCTGTGGGTTCATCTGTGCCGCAACCGGCCCGGCGCGGCGCAGTGGCTGGGCGGGACGCTGGCGATCCCCGAACCGACCGTGACCCTGCTGACCAGCGACGACACCCGTCCCCGCGCCTTTCGCGAGGGCGACGCCCTGGTCGCGACGCTGCGCGCGATCAACTTCAACCCCGGCGCCGAGCCCGAGGACATGGTCTCGCTGCAACTGTGGTGCGACGGGACGCGGCTCGTCACCTTGCGCCGGCGCCCGTTGCAGAGCCCGCGCGATGCGCTCGCGGAGATCGATTCGGGGCGGGGGCCGACCGACGCCGGCGGGCTCATCGCCTGCCTGATCGACCATATCGTCAGCCACATGGCGTCCTCGATCGTCGACATCAACGACCAGATCGACGTCCTGGAAGAGGAAGGGACGGACGGCGCCGCGGGCGATATGCTCGACCGGATTTCGCGCATCCGCCACGATTGCCTGGCGCTGAAGCGGCATATGTCGCCCCAGCACGAGGCGCTCGAGCGGATCGCGCGCGATGCCCCCGAATGGCTGGCCAAGCGCGACCGGCGCGCCGTGGCCGAGGCGGTCGCCCGGCTGCGCCGCTACCTGGACGACATCGACATCAGCAAGGAAAGCGCGCTGGTCCTGCAGGACGACTTGCGCGCCCGTGCCGTCGCCAGCACCAACCGCACGAGTTACCTCCTCACCATCGTCGCGGCGATCTTCCTGCCGCTGACGTTCCTGACCGGGCTGCTGGGAATCAACGTCGCCGGCATTCCCTTCGCGGAGGACGAGCGGGCCTTCTGGGCGGTCCTCGGCCTGTGCGCCGCGATCATCACGATGCTGCTGGTGCTGTTCCGGCGGTGGAAGTGGTTCTGATCTACAGCAATACCGAGAACAGGAATTCCTCGTCCAGCTGCTCGCCCACGCGGAAGAACACGTCCGCCACTTTCGCGAACCCATGGCGTGCATAGAATCGCTGCGCGGCGTGATTGCGGCTCCAGACCGATAGCTGGATCTCGTCGGCGCCATGCGACCGCGCCGCATCCAGCGCCCATTCCATGAGCGCGCCGCCGATGCCGCCGCCGGTCGCATCGGGCGCGGTGTAGAGCTGTTTCAGCTCGATCGGGCGCTTGCCGCGCGCGTGTTCGGGAAAGTCGGGAACGAGCGCCAGCTTGCAATAGCCGGCCAGGCGGCCATCGCGCTCCGCCAGGCAATAGAGGCGGTCGGGGTCGGCAAGCTGCGCGGCGACGGCGGCTTCGGAATGGGTCTCCTCAAGGAAGCAGGCGAGATCCTCCGGCCGATAGAGCGAGGCGAACTTCGCGACGAAGCTGTCGCGGCCGAGAGCGGCCAGCGCGGGGACGTCGGCGATGGCGGGCGGGCGCAGAAGGACTGTCATGGGCCGGGGGTATACTTGTCCGCCTTGCGCCTGCCCATCCGCATGCCGCTCTCCAGCCGCGCGCGCAACTGCGTGTAGAAGGCGTCCAGGAAGGCGCGCTCGTCGCCGGAGCCCGGCGTCCAGCCGATCTTGCCGCAGATCGTCTCGTAGACCGCGCGCATCGCCTCGGGACGGTTGTCGCGCAGCACGCGTTCCAGCGTCTGCAGCTCGTATTCGCCATAGACGGACAATTCGCGCTCGCCGAAATCGAAGCGGTGCGCCGGTGCTGGCGCGGCCGCCGCCGCCGCGCTCGATCCGGGGGTTCCCGACAGCACTGCCTCCAGCTTGCGGCGCGGCGTCTCCACCACCCAGCTGCCGGCGATGATGTCCCCCGCGCGCAGGCGGTCCTTGTTGAAGAACGGGAAGAACGCGAAGATCAGGAACCACGCGACCGCCGCGATTCCGGCCGCTCCGCCCTCGCCGGCACCCGCCATCGACACGAACACCAGCGGCAGGAACAGCTCGACATCGCGCAGGAGGTTGCGCGCGATCACCATCTCCACGGTCAGCCGCCCGCCATCGCGCGAGGCGACGCGCATGCCGGTCAGCCGCTTGCCCGGCGTCGCCCCGCGCGGGCCCAGCTCGAAGAACAGGAAGTAGGCGTTGCGGAACAGGAACATCGCGATGATCCATACCACCGCCAGGAATTCCAGCGCGCTCATGGCCGGGCCGGACGCCTGCTCCCCGTCCATCAGCCCCGTGATCGTGCCGCCGGCCATGAACAGCAGCGCGACGGTCGTCGCGAATTGCAGGAACCCGATGATCATGAAATCAAGCATGAGCGCCCCGGCGCGCCCGCCCCGGCTGGCGAGTGTGATCGGCAGGGCGATGCCCTCGGGCGTGATCATTTCCCGGTCGCGCGGATTGCGGCGCAATGTGGTCGGCGGCGCGGCGGTCATCGCGTCTTGCCCCCCTCCTGCCGATCACGCCCCAGCGCCAGGAAATAGGCCAGCCACAGCGCGAGCATGAACCCGCCGACGGTCAGCCGTCCCATGGTATCGGCGATAAGCTGGCGGCCGAAGCCTTCGAGCAAGGCGGCGACGACCAGCATCAGGACGACGCCCGCCATCACCATCGCCGCGCGCCGTCCGGCGATGGCGGCGGCTTCCAGCACGGTCTTGTTGCCGGGAAACGCCATCGCCCGGCCGATATGAAGCCCGGCTCCTCCCGCCAGCAGTATGGCGAGCAGCTCGGTGGTGCCGTGAATCGAAAGCCATGCCGCGAAATCGAGCAGCAGGCCGGCGTCGTGATAGAGCCACAGCATCGCGCCGAGCCCGGCCGTATTCTGCACCAGCAGCATCAGCGAAGGCACGCCGAACGCGAAGCCCAGCGCGAAGGCCATGATCGCGACTTTGGCGTTGTTGCTGAACAGGAACGCGGCGAAAGCGCTCAAACCCCTCGCGCCGTCTGCCCCCGACAATGTGCCGCGCAATACTTCGGCGCTCGCGCCCGGCTGGCGCGCATCCATGAACTGTCCGGGAACGATGACGCCATACCATTCGGGATCGCTGGCGACGAGCAGCCAGCCGACCGTCGCGCCTGCCACCATGACCGCAAGCGCGATCAGGATGTCGAGCCAGATCGCGCGCACCGCCGCGCTCCAGTTGCCGCCGAGAAAGCCGCGCAGCCACGATCCCAGCGACGAACGCGGGCCATAGACCACGAACCACGCACGCTGGACCAGTGCTTCCAGATAGCCCAGCGTCGCCGCGTCGAGCGAGGTCTCGCGCGCGATCGAGAGGCTGGAGGCGACGGTGCGGTAGAGCACCGGCAGCGCCAGAACGTCCTCGTCCGACAGCTTGCGCAGGCGCCCGTTCTCCATGCGGGTGACGATCGCGTCCAGCCGCTGCCAGTCGCCCTCGCGCTCCAGCCGGAAGCGGTCGGAGCGCAGCGCGGCCGCCTCGATGGCGCGGGTGTCGGTGGGTGCCGTCATGGCAGGGGCATCCCCCTCCCGCGAACGGGAGGGGAGAACGAAGTTGCGCCAGCCCTTCTCGTCATTGCGAGGAGGCGGAGCCGGCGAAGCAATCCAGCGCGGCCCCGCGCCATCCTGGATCGCCGCGCCACTTCCGGCCGCTCGCGATCATGACGCAATCGGTTCACCCGATCGCTCCCTTGCGCTTGATCGCCAGATAGGCGTCGATCAGCCGCGTGCCGATCAGGTTGTAGGGGGCTTCGACGACATCGACGCCCATCTGCTTCAGCCGATGCGTCACCAGCGCGCGCTGCTGAAGCAGCGATTCCGCCGTCACCGACATCGTCAGCGTGTCGAGATCGGCGGGGGCGGCGTCGGCCATGTGCTCCAGCTCCGCGTCCGCCATCGTCACGAACAGCACCAGATGGCGGGCGATCAGCCGGCCGATGCTCTCGATCATCAGCGCCGCGCTGGTCGGGTCGGTGAAGTCGCTGAACACCACGATCAGCGAGCGCCGCTGCAGCCGCTGCGCCAGCGTCGCCATCGCCAGCGTGAAATTGGGCTCCTGCGCGTGATAGTCGAGCCCGGCGGCGGCGCGCTGCAGGCGGTGGAACTCGCGCGAATCGGTCACGAAGGGCGTGGAGACTTCCGGCCGGGCGGCAAAGCCGAACAGCGCCACCCGGTCGCCGCCCTTCAGGGCGACATAGGCCGTGGTCAGCGCCGCCGACACCGCCCGGTCGATGCGCGGAACCTGGTCGTCCGGGCCGCCCACCGGCTCGCACATCGCCTGCCCGCAATCGAAGGCGAAGACGATCTGGTTGTTGCGCTCGGTCTCGAACTCCTTGGCGAAGAGCGACATGTGCCGGGCCGATGCCTTCCAGTCGATGCGGCGGCGGTCCATGCCCGGCTGATACTGGCTCAACGCCTCGAACTGCGTGCCCTCGCCGCGAATGCGCCGGGCGATGAGCCCGAACTGGGCGTCGCGCAGGAAGGTCTGCAAGGCGGGGGAGCGGACATCCGACAAGTTGGGCCAGACGCGCACCTCGTGGCGTTCGGCGCGGGACAGCTGCCGCGCGCCGATCCCCAGCGGGCCGCGCCAGCGCAGCCACAGCCGCTCGACGGCGCCGGTGCCGCGACGGACGGGGTGGAAGGCGTGATCCGCGCTCCAGCCGTTGCCGGATGGGGCGGATGGGCCGGACGGGGCGAGGAGAATGCGGGTGGTCCCGACCGGAAACAGCCGGGCATCTCCGTCGAGCAGGGCCTCGACGCGCGAAGGTCTGCCGGAGAACGCGGCATCGAGCCGCGCCATGGCTTGCGCGCCCACTTCGGCATCGAGGGGGACGGCAACATCGAACCCGCGCAATCCCCCCGCCAGCAGCGCGTCGATCACCACCAGCGCCAGCAGCGTCAGCCCGAGCGCCGGGGCCGCGATCCATGCGCCGGGGGCGACGGCGGCGACGACCACCGCCAAGGGCGCCGCCAGCGCCAGCAGCACCGCCGCGCGCCGGGTGGGCACGATCATGGCCAATCCTCCCCGAAACGGGGAGGGGGACCGCCGTAGGCGGTGGAGGGGGCTGCCCGTCCACGCTGTGTCATGCCCAAAGCCCGATGACTCCGGATCGACCCACTTTCGTCATTGCGAGCCCGGACTTGATCCGGGGGAAGCAATCCAGGGCCGCGCCGCACTGCCCTGGATTGCCGCGCGGCTGCGGCCAAAGGCCGCAGTTCATCCTGAGCGGCTGTTGCAAAACAGCCAGCCGAAGGGCCGCTCGCAATGACGAAGCAATGTAAAGTCATCATGGGCTGGGGAGGCGCTTCATCGCGGCGCCTCGGTTTGCTCGACCAACTGGGCGACCAACGCCTCGACCTGGCGGCCCTCGATCTCGGCGGCGGGGCTCAGCAGAAGGCGGTGGCGCAGGACCGAGGTCGCCAGCGCCTTGACGTCGTCCGGCACCACGTAGTCCCGCCCGTCGAGCGCCGCGCGCGCCCGCGCCGCGCCGGCCAGCAGCACCGCCGCGCGGGGACTCGCCCCGCTGGCAAGGTCGCCGCTCTCGCGCGTGGCGCGCACCAGCCGCACGACATAGTCGATCACCGGCTCGGCCAGCGTCACCTGCCGCACCGCCCGCATCGCCGCGTCGAGCAGCGCGGGCGAGGCGACCGCCGCGATGCCGAGCCGGGCGGGGCTGGGCAGGCCCCGGTTCTCGCCGAAGCGGGCGACGATGCGCTGCTCCTCCTCAAGGCTGGGGTAGGGGATCAGCAGCTTGAACAGGAAGCGGTCGAGCTGCGCCTCGGGCAGCGGATAGACGCCCTGGCTCTCGATCGGGTTCTGCGTCGCCACCACCATGAAGTGATCGGGCAGCGGGTGGGCGGCGCCGTCCAGCGTCACCCGCCGCTCCTGCATGCCCTCCAGCAGCGCGGCCTGCGTCTTGGGCGGAGTGCGGTTGATCTCGTCCGCCAGCAGCAGGTCGCAGAAGATCGGCCCGCGCGTCAGGGTGAACTGACTGGTCTGGAAGTTGAACAGGTTGGAGCCGAGGATGTCGCTCGGCATCAGGTCGGGCGTGAACTGGATGCGCCCGAAGTCGAGACCGAGGGTAGCGGCGAAGCACTGCGCGAGGAAGGTCTTGGCGGTGCCGGGCGGGCCTTCGAGCAGGACATGGCCGCGTGCCATCAGCGCGATCAGAAGGTGGTCGATGGTCTCGACCTGGCCGACGATGCCCTTGCCGATCTCGGCACGGATCGATCCGGCGAGCTGGCCCAGTTCCGGCAGGCTGAGGGGAGTGGTCTCGGTCATCGGATGAGCGTCCTTTCCAGCGCATGCAGGTCTTGCGCGGCCTTGAGCAGTTCATGGGACTTGCGGGCGGCTTGCAACCGCGTTGCAATGGCGGTGTAAGGCGGTGCATCGGGCGCGCGCGACGCCGCGACCTTGTCGATCGCGGCGTCGGCCTCGTCCGGCGTCGGGAACGGAGGGAAGGCGAGCGAACGCGCGATCCGCTCACGCGAACGCCGCAGATAGGGCCCCGAGATCAGGTGGAAGCGCCGCGTCCGGCGGATCAGCCCGGCGGCGTTGGCCACCAGCGCGCGCTTGCCGAAGGCGATGGCGCGGTCGGGCGCGCGGGGTGTTCCGAACCGCAGGAAAGCCCGCCAGCCGACCACCAGCGCCGCCATCAGCAGGCACAAGGTCGCGGCCAGGAACGGCGGCGTGAACGCCAGCGTCAGCAGGTTGGCGCTCCGGCCGTGGCCGTTGAGGGTAAGGTCGAACAGGACCGGCATGTCCTCGCCCTGCGTCAAGCTTCGGACCAGCGAAAGCGCCAGCAGCGCGTTTTCCTTGCGGGCAAACCCGTAGTTATCGAGCAAGTCCGGCTCGGCGACGATCAGCAGGGGGAAGGTGCCGCTGTCCTCGTCCTGATCGAGGTAACCCGCCAGCGCTTGGCCCTCGCCGTCGCGGACGATCGGCACGATCCGGCCGGAGGACAGCGACTGCACCGTCCGGGGATCGGGGAATCGGCCGGTCAGTCCGAGGCCCTGCCAGCGCGCCGCGCGTTTCGGAAGCGACCGGACCCGCACGTCGAGCGGGCCCGTGTCCAGTTTCTCCGCCCAGGCGGGAACACGTCCGCCGTCGAGCGCCACCCAGCCCTCCTTCGCTTTCGATCCGGGTATCCCGGCGGGCACCGTGAACGCCCGCCACTTAGGCAGCACCAGAATGGTGGGCCCTCGCCGCAGACGTTTGTCGAGGGTTTCGGATAGTCCCTCCGCATCGGCCTCGTGCGGCGGCGTCAGCACCAGCAGGGCCGGCTCGTCGAGGCTTGCCGCGGTTCGGACCTGGCGCACGGTATGGCCCTGGTCCTCCAGCAGACGGGTGAAAGCCGCGAAGCCGTTGAGGCCGCGCCCGCCGGCATGGTTGCCGCCGTCGTTGACGGGGCCCGCCATCATCCCCGCGCCGATCATCCACAGTAGTGCCACGAAAACCACCGAGCCCAGCCCGACGAGCAGCAGCACCGTCCGCAGCGAGAACGGATTGACCCCGGCCTTTTGCATGGCTTCGCTCATCCGGCCAGCCCCGGCCCTGTCAGTCCTGCCAGCGCGAAATCCGAATAGGCGCGGCGGGAGGCTTGCCAGTCCGCCTCGTCGAGGTGACGCAGCGCATAGAGGCTGCGCTCCACCCGCGCGGCGATCACCGCGAAGGCGGTGCGTGCGGCGGCGGGCAGCATCGGGAACGTGGCGATCTCGCGCGCGGTGCTGGCGGGTAGGAGCCAGTCGGGCCGCCGTTCGGCGATATGGCCGACGCTGCGGCGCAGCAGCAGGTGCACGGCTTCGTCGAAACGGCCCTCCGCCGCCAGCCGGTCGGCATCCTCCAGCAGGGCCTGCGCGGCGGCGTGGTCGGGAACCCAACCCTCTTCGACGTCGTCCACCCGGCGCGTCCGCATCCGCTCGACGAGCGGGCGCAGCAGAAACCACAGCACCCCCAGCGTCAGTAGCACGGCCAGCGCGATCAGGACCCACTGCATGACCGGCCAAGACATGCCCAGCCACTTGCCGAGCGGGCCGAGCACATCGGCAAGCCAGCGCCCCAGCGCTTCCAGCCAGCCCGGCGTCTCGGGCGGCTTCACCGGCGGGACCGGCGCGAACTGGATGTCGCCGGAATCGTGCAGGCCCTGCCAGTCGCGCAGCGCGGCATCGCGCGCGCTCGCTGGCAGAGGGTCCATTCCGGCGATCTGTCCCCGCTCAACCGTCACGCGCGAGTGGTCGCACGGCGCGGGGCGGTTATCAAGCGGTCTTACCCCCGCGTCCGCGCCTGCCGGTAGCTGCCCAGCATCCGGACGTATTCGCAGTGGAAGCCCAGTTCCGCCATGCAGCGGTCGAACGCCGGATCGCCCGGCGCGCCCTCGACGTCGGTGTAGAACGTCGTCGCCGCGAAGCTGGCGCCCTGCTGGTAGCTTTCCAGCTTCGTCATGTTGACGCCGTTGGTGGCGAAGCCGCCCAGCGCCTTGTAGAGCGCGGCGGGCTGATTCTTCACCTGGAACACGAAAGTCGTCATCACCGTCGCGCCTTCGAGGCTGGCGGGATCGAGCGGTTCGGCCGACAGCACGACGAACCGCGTGGTGTTGTCCTCGGCGTCCGCGACATCCTCGTCGACGATCTTGAGCCCGTAGAGGTCGGCGGCGATGCGCGGGGCCACGGCGCAGGCTTGCGCGTCGCCCTGCTCCTTGACGAAGGCCGCCGCGCCCGCCGTGTCGGCATAGCTCATCGGCACGATGCCCCGCTCGCGCAGATAAAGCCGCGTCTGGCCCAGCGCTTGCGGGTGGCTGTATGCCGCCGCGAACGGTCCCGTCTTCCCATTCTCATCGGCCAGCCCCATCACCGCATAGCTGATCGGCAGGAAGTATTCGCCGACGATCGACAAGCCGCTGTCGGGCAGCAGGAAATGGATGTCCGCCACGCGCCCGTGCTGCGAATTCTCGATCGGGATGATCGCGCGCGCCGCCTTGCCGCTGGTCACCGCGTCCAGCGCGTCCTCGAAGCTGAAGCAGGGAAGCGGCAGGCAGTCCGGATCGTAGTCCAGCGCCGCGCGGTGCGAGTTGCAGCCCGGCGCGCCTTGCAGCGCCACCGCGCGGGCGGGGGCGTCCAGCGCCGCGCGGGTCATTTCATCGACCAGGGCCTGAGCGGGTTGTGGATAGGAATGCATGATGGAACCGGGGATTAGGCGCCATTCACCGCTACTGCAATGACTCCTGCAATGGCACTTGCGCTGGCGTCTCCGGCTGACTAGAGCGGCGCGCAAAGTCGGGCAGGCACATACCTACAGGGCAATCTTACATGGAAGACCGGACTAACACGATTTTCGGCTGGATTCTTTTTTCCGGCATCGTCGGCCTCGGCCTGACCAGCGTAAGCAGCATGTATTTTTCCGCCGACAAGCCCCACCGCCCGCACGAGATGGGCTATGAGATCGAAGGCGTCGTGGCCGAGGGCGGCGACAGCGAAGGCCCGCCGCTCGCCACCCTGCTCGCCGCAGCCGATCCGGCAAAGGGCGAGGCGATCTTCGCCAAGTGCATGTCCTGCCACACTATCAACGACGGCGGCGCCAACGGCATCGGCCCCAACCTGCACGGCGTTCTGGGTGAGGCGATCGGCGCCGGCCACCATGGCTTCGCCTTTTCCGATGCGCTCAAGAGCCATGGCGGCAACTGGACGTTCGAGGACATGGACGCCTGGCTGAAGAGCCCCAAGGCCTTCGCGCCGGGCACCAAGATGACTTTCGCCGGCCTCGGCAAGCCCGAAGATCGCGCGGCCATGATCGCCTACCTCAACAGCCAGGGCTCCAACCTGCCGCTCCCGGCCGCGCCTGCTGCTGGTGAGGCGCCTGCCGAAGGCGATGCAGCCGCCGCGCCCGCAGCGGATGGCCCCGCTGCTCCCGCCGATCCCAAGGCCGCCGGTGGAGCCGCTCAGCCCGCTCCGGCAGCGGACGGCCAGGGCGACAAGGCGGTCGGCAACACCGCGAACGCGCCGTCGCATTGAAGGCAAGCGCCGTCACTCGGCGGGCGAGGCTTCGAACACCGCCCGTTGCGCCGCGAACGCGCGCTTGAAGGCCGGGCGCGCCTTGGCCCGCTCGACATAGGCGAGAAGGTTTGGATATTCATCCAGCAGGTCCGTGTCTCCCAGCCGGCGCAGCACCGTCACCATCAGCAGGTCCCCGGAACTGAATGTGCCGTCGAGCCATTGGGCATCGCCCAGCCGCGCCGAAAGCGCGGCCAGCCGGCCCCGGATGCGGTCCCGCATCACCGGCACGCGTTCTTCGAACCAGGGCTTGTCGCCTTCCACGTATTCGGCCTGCTCCAGATCGACGATCGGCGGCTCCACGGTGTTGAGCGCGGCGAACATCCAGGTCACCGCGCGCGCGCGGGCGTTCGCGTCGTCGGGCAGCAGGCCGGCATGGCCCTGGGCGATATGGAACACGATCGCGCCCGATTCGAACAGGGCGAGATCGCCCTCTTCATAAGTCGGGATCTGCCCGAACGGCTGCAGCGCCCGGTATGCGGGCTGCTTCATCGCGGCGAACGAGACGAGGCGCACGTCATAGGGCTGGCCCACTTCCTCGAACGCCCAGCGCACTGGCATGTCGCGCGCCATTCCCTGTCCCTCGTCGGGCGACTGTTCGAACGCGGTTATCGTTGGGACCATGGGCGGACTCCGGTGCTGACGCGACGCTATCCCTTGAACCCTTGTGCCACAACGTACCACTCCGACGAACCCTTTCGGCTGGCGGGCGGCTTGGCGTGCTTCACGGTGGTGAAGTGCCGCTTGAGCAGCGCCAGAAGATCGTTGTCGGTGCCGCCCGCCAGCACTTTTGCGACGAACGCGCCGCCGGGCGAAAGGTTCTGGATGGCGAAGTCGGCCGCCGTCTCCACCAGCCCCATGGTGCGCAAGTGGTCGGTCTGCTTGTGGCCGACGGTGTTGGCCGCCATGTCCGACAGCACGAGGTCCGGCGCGCCGTCCAGCGCGTCATCGAGCGCGACGAGCGCCGCGTCGCTCATGAAGTCCATCTCCAGGATCGCCACGCCCTCGATCGGCTCGGTGGGCAGGAGGTCGATGCCGACCACCGCCGCGCTGGGGCAGCGCTGGCGCAGCACCTGGCTCCAGCCGCCGGGCGCGATGCCAAGGTCGACCGCGCGCTTCGTGCCTTTGAGGAACGCGAACTTCTCGTCCAGCTCCAGCAGCTTGAAGGCGGCGCGGCTGCGGTAGCCGGCCTCCCTTGCCTTCTTGACGTAAGGGTCGTTGAGCTGGCGCGTCAGCCACTGGGTGGAGCTGTCCTTGCGATTGCGGGACTTGCGCAGCCGCTTCTGGGTGTCGCCTGCTCCGCGGGTCATGGCTTGGCGCGGTCGCTCGCCCGCAGGCGCGGCGTCTCGTCGCTCGGCCGTTCGCCGTTCGCGCGTCCGGCGATCAGGCTGCGCAGGATGCCCTCCCGGATGCCGCGATCGGCGACGCCGAGCTTCATGGCGGGCCACAAGTCGAGGATCGCTTCCAGGATCGCGCAGCCCGCGACCACGAGGTCCGCGCGCTCGCGGCCGATGCACGGCAGCTTGCGCCGCTCCGCGATGGCCATGGTGGAGAGGCGGCTGCTGATGGATCGCATCGATGCCGCGGGCACGATCAGCCCGTCCACCGCCTGCCGGTCATAGTGCGGCAGGTCGAGGTGCAGGCTGGCCAGGGTGGTGACGGTGCCGCTGGTGCCCAGCAGCCGCAGCGGGCCCGCCAGGGACGCATGCTCGCGCGCCGGGGCGACGCGGCGCTCGAACCCGGCGAAGCTGTCGCTCACCAGCTGGCGCATCGTGGTGTATCGGCCCTGCCGGTCGCGGTCGCAATCGCCTTCCTGTCCGCAGCTCTCGGTCAGCGAGACGACGCCCCACGGCACGCTCTGCCAGTCCAGGATGCGCGGCACCGTGTCGGTGCTCTCGATCAGGATCAGTTCGGTGGAACCGCCGCCGATGTCGAAGATCATCGCCGGCCCCTTGCCCGGCTCCAGCAGGACATGGCAGCCGAGCACGGCCAGCCGCGCTTCCTCGCGCGCGCTGATGATGTCGAGCGCGATGCCGGTCTGTTCCCGCGCGCGTTCGATGAACTCGGCGCCGTTCTCGGCGCGGCGGCACGCCTCGGTGGCCACCGAGCGGGCGAGATAGACGTTGCGACGCTTCAGCTTGTCGGCGCAGATCGCCAGCGCCGACAGCGTCCGCTCCATCGCCGCGTCGCTCAGCCGGCCGCTCTGCGCCAGCCCCTCGCCAAGCCGGACGACGCGGCTGAAGGCATCGATGACGGTGAAGTTCTCGCCCGATGGCCGGGCGATCAGCAGGCGGCAGTTGTTGGTGCCCAGATCGAGCGCCGCGTAAGACTGGCGGCGCCCGAACCCATTGGGGCCCGATCCGCTCCAGGCGTTGCTCCACGCGCCCTGCGCGCGCATGCCGGCTTCGGAATTCGATTGCGGCTGGGCCCGCGATTCAGTCGGTTGGCCGCCGGCCTGGCGATCCGGGGATGGATCGGTCGAACCGTGGGGCGCGCTTTGCTCGGAAGGATTCCGCCGCGACCCCGATTCGCCCGTTCCCTCCCGTCTCGCCGCCGGCGGATCGAGCTCCGCCATGATTGTTGCACTCTTGTTATGCTTCCCGCCGAAATGACGGGTACTTGGAACCGATGCTAACCGCGCGATCCCGCTTCGGCAAGTGCGTGGGCCGAAACCGGTGCCCCGGCTGTGGACGGCAGGGCAGCGGACAGGTGGGCCGACGCGGATGACTTGACGGGAATCGGCTTCGGGCATAGAGGCCGCCGCTCCTGCCCCGTCGTCTAATGGTAAGACAACGGACTCTGACTCCGTTTATCGAGGTTCGAATCCTCGCGGGGCATCCACCGCCGGCCGATAGGGCCGGTTTCCGTTGACAAGCGGAAGGCCTGCTGCGTCCATGGGCGCATGGTGCGGTTGCATTTCCCGTTCGCTTTGGTTGCTTCCGCGTTGCTTGCGGGATGCGGACCCTATCCCACCGACATGGCCGGGACGCTGGAGCGGATCGAGGCGCGCCATGTGATCCGCGTCGGCGTCGCCGCCATTCCCGAGAGCGGGCAGGCCGCGATGGGCGATTTCCTCGCGCGGGTTCGGCGGGCAAGCGATGCGCGGGTCGAAGCAAAGCACGGCCCGATGGAAAGCCTGTTCGCCGATCTCCAGCGCGGCAAGCTGGACATGGTGGTCGCCGAAGTCGCCGAAGACAGCCCCTGGATCACCGAAATCACCGCGATCGAGCCGATCGCCACGCGTCGCCAGGGGGAGCGCATCCTCGGACTGGGCGCCATCGTGCGCAACGGCGAGAACCGCTGGGTGGCGCTGCTCGAACGGCAGGCGCGCGACATGCCGGCCGGCTCGTGACCGAAGGCGCCGGCCACCCGCGGGCGATCGTCGCCGATCTCAAGGCGGCGCGGCGGCTCGAATGGTGGAACATCGGCTGGACGATCTCGATCGTCACGGTGATGGGGCTGGCGATGGGCTCAAGCCAAGCGATGAAGACCGCCTGGATCGAGGATACGCTGGGCCTGATCCCGCCGATCGTGTTCCTGATCGCCACCCGGTACGAGGCGCGGGGGGCAAACGAAAAATTCCACTACGGCTATGACCGGGTGAACAGCCTGGGCTTCCTCGTCGCCGCCGTCGCGCTGGGCGGGGTGGGCTTCTTCCTGTTCAAGGACGCGGTCATGGTGCTTTGGGCGCAAGAGCATGTCACCGTCGGCACCGTCCGTATCGCCGGGCGCGACGTGTGGCTCGGCTGGTTCATGCTCGCGGCCCAGCTCTACGCCACGATCCCGCCGCTTATCATCGGCCACAAGGAGTTGTCGCTGGCGAAGCGGCTGCGCGACAAGCTGCTGCACACCGACGCGTTGATGAACAAAGCCAACTGGCAGACCGGCGTCGCGGGCATTCTGGGGGTCGCCGGGATCGGCTTCGGCCTATGGTGGGCCGATCCGCTTGCCGCCGCGTTCATTTCGCTCAGCATCCTATGGGACGCCTACAATTCGCTGAAGGTGGCGATGGCCGAACTGGTGGACGGCGTTCCGCGTGAATTGGGCGAGGACAAGGTCTCGTCCGAGGCGCAGGCCATCGGTGCCGCGCTCAAGGCGCGGTTTCCCGAGGCCGACAACGTGCTGCTCCGCGAGACCGGGCGCTACATCCGCGCCGAAGTGGTCGGCGCGTCGCCGACGCCCGATTTCTCCATTGACGACCTGTCGCTGGAGGGATGCGAGCGCTGGCGGGTCGACAGCGTGTCGTTCAGGCTCTGACGATCACAGCGGGTCCGTCGCGATGCTTTGCGCCGTGACGATGTCCAGCATCTCCTGCTGGTCCTCGGGCGCGCGGCCCCGAAGGAAGGCGAGCAGGTTCCGCTTCAGCAACTATGGTTCCGCCATCGCCTAAGGGGTGGCCATGTTCGCCGCCAATCGCCATGAAGCCGCAATGGCTCAAGACGATACCAAGCTCACCGACCGCCGCTTCTACAAGGCGCATCAGGAAGCCTCGTTCGAGGAGGCGCATCCGCACGACACGCCGCAGACGCAGCACCAGGCCTATCGCCTGGCGTTCCGCGATACCGAGTTCCTGCTGCGCGACGAACTGCGCCCGGTGCGGTTCCAGCTGGAGCTGCTCAAGTCCGAGATGCTGTTGGAAGAAGCGCAGATCGGATCGACACTGGTGATGTACGGCTCCGCCCGCATTCCCGCGCCCGAGCACTGCGAGGCGATGCTGGCGACGGCCAAAGCCGAACAGGGCGCCGAACAGGGGCCGGAGGACGCTTCGGAACGCGAGGCGATTGCCGAAAGCCTCGTCGCCAAGTCGAGATACTATGCCGAAGCGCGCAAGCTGGCGCGAATCGCCAGCTCTTGTGCGGTGGTGGAAAAGGGCATGCGCCAGTTCGTGGTGTGCTCGGGCGGCGGGCCTTCGATCATGGAGGCGGCCAATCGCGGCGCGGCGGATGTCGGCGCGGAATCGATCGGCCTCAACATCGTCCTGCCGCATGAGCAGGCGCCCAACCAATACGTCACGCCTCGCCTCTCGTTCCAGTTCCACTACTTCGCGCTCAGGAAAATGCACTTCCTGCTGCGTGCCCGGGCGGTAGCGGTGTTCCCCGGCGGCTTCGGCACGATGGACGAATTCTTCGAGCTGCTGACCCTGATCCAGACAGGCAAGATGAAGCCGATCCCGATCCTGCTCTACGGAGGAGATTATTGGCGCCGCATCGTCAACTTCGAGGCCATGGCCCAGGAAGGCGTGATCAATGCCGCCGACCTCGACCTATTCCATTGGGTGGAGACGGCGGAAGAGGGCTGGGCGAAAGTGGCGGCGTTCTACGGGCTGGATTGCGGGTAGGCGGCGCCAACAACTCGTCATTGCGAGGAGGCGAAGCCGACAAAGCAATCCAGCGGTGCGGCGGCGCCCTGGATTGCTTCGCTTCGCTCGCAATGACGAACTCACACGTAAAGAGTTGACTTAGCGCTCCGCTCGCACGGCCTGATGTCCCATCGGTCCGCGCCCCTTGCCGAAGCCGGGCGCGGCCAAGAGGGCGGCGCGAACGAATTCCCGCGCTCTTCCGATGGCCGTTTCCAGATCCATCCCTTGCGCCAGATGGACGGCGATCGCGGTCGACAGGGTGCAGCCGGTGCCGTGGCTGTGCGGCGTATCGATGCGGGGCGAATGCCAGACGACCGGCTCCTTGCCCGGCACCACAAGACCGTCCATCACCACCGCCCCCTCGGCGTCGCCGCCCTTGGCGAGATAAGCAACGGCGCGGCGCTCCATCCCTGCATCGCCGCCCAGCGCTTGGAGTTCCGGCACGTTCGGGGTGGTCACGGTGGCTAGCTTCATCAGCCGTTCGAACGCGGCGATGGTCCCGCTATCGGCAAGGACCGAGCCGCTGGTCGCCACCATCACCGGATCGAACACGATAGGCGCACTAAGCCGCTCCAGCCGGTCGGCAACGACATGCGCGATTTCGGCCGAACCCAGCATGCCGATCTTGACGGCATCGACGCCGATATCGTCTACGCATGCGTCGATCTGCGCGCTCACCATCGCCGGTGAGAGCGTCTCGACCGCGTGCACTCCGGTCGTGTCCTGCGCGGTGATGGCGGTGATGGCGGTCATCGCATAGCCGCCGAGCATCGTGATGGTCTTGATGTCGGCCTGGATGCCGGCTCCTCCCGAGGAATCGGAGCCAGCGATGGACAAGATGCGGGGCGGTTTCATCCGCCCCGCTTACACCTATTCCCTGCGCGGAATCACTGGGTTTCGGCGACCGCCCGCCGTGTATCGGCAACGCCGCCGGTGTCCTTGGCCGAGTTCAGCGCCCCGATGATCCAGATCGCCGAGAGCGCGACGATCGCCAGCGTCAGGCTGATCAGCAGCACATAGCGCACGATATGCGGCGTCGATCCGGCCCGCGCTTCGTCCCGGTCGATATGCAGTTCGCCGTTTTGGTTTTCCATGGCTCAGTCCTCCTAAAATCCGGCGGCCCGCAGGGAGCCTCGAAATGGAGAACGCGCCAGCGACTATGGCGTTCCGGTTCTCGACACGCTCGAGCCGGACGGTGCTGCCACCCTAATCGCGCAGCAGTTCGTTGATGCTGGTCTTTGAGCGGGTCTGTGCGTCCACGGTCTTGACGATGACGGCACAGGCCAGCGACGGGCCGGGCGTACCGTCGGGCAGCGGCTTGCCGGGCAACGCGCCGGGCACCACTACCGAGAACGGCGGCACCTTGCCGATGTGGACCTCGCCCGTGGCGCGGTCGACGATCTTGGTCGATGCGCCCAGGAACACACCCATCGACAGCACCGCGCCTTCGCCGACGATCACGCCCTCGGCCACTTCGGAACGGGCGCCGATGAAGCAATTGTCCTCGATCACCACCGGATTGGCTTGCAACGGCTCCAGCACGCCGCCGATGCCCGCGCCGCCCGAGATGTGCACGTTCCGGCCGATCTGCGCGCACGAACCGACCGTGGCCCAGGTATCGACCATCGAATTCTCGCCTACGTGGGCGCCGATGTTGACGAAGCTGGGCATCAGCACCACGCCCCTGGCGATATAGCTGCCCTGCCGCGCGACCGCGCCGGGAACCACGCGGAAGCCCGCTTCCCTGAAGCGGTTCTCGCCCCAGCCAGCGAACTTGGACGGCACCTTGTCGAACGCCGGGGCTCCGCCCGATGCGTGCTCCATCGGCACGTTGTCGTTGAGCCGGAACGAAAGCAGCACCGCCTTCTTGAGCCACTGGTTGACCTTCCAGTTGCCGTTGCCATCGGGCTCGGCCACGCGCGCCGCGCCGGAATCGAGCAGCGCCAGCGCCTCGTCGACCAGCTTGCGCACGTCGCCGCTGGCGGGCGTGACGGTATCGCGCGCGTCCCAGGCGGATTCGATGGCGGTTTCGAGTTCGGACATGGCGCTTGGGTCTCCGATGAGGTGGTGGGCGACGTATTGGGGGGTCGCCTATCGCCTGTTCGCCGTCAGGACAAGGCCGGATCAGGAGCACCTAGTGCGAGCCCGACATGGCGGAGCGGGCAAATTTCGTCTAACCACGGCCCGGTACAGAAGAAATCGCCGCGCCCGGACCTTTCGTCCATGCAGCGCGGCGTCAGCGTGGGACGGCCTTGGCCATGAATTTCATCGAGCGCGATATGAAGGCGGACGAGGGCGCTGCCGATGCAGGGATCGGCGGGCCGAAGCTCGTCATCCAGATCCCATGCTTCAACGAGGAAGACACACTTCCGCGCGTGCTGGCGGACCTGCCCCGCGCGATCGACGGTATCGGCTGCATCGAGGTGCAGGTGATCGACGACGGGTCGAGCGACCGCACGGTGGAGGTCGCCCGCGCGCACGGGGTCGACTACATCGTCAGCAACAAGTCCAACAAGGGGCTGGCGCGCAGCTTCCAGGCCGGCATCACCCACGCGCTGGCGCAAGGCGCGGACATCATCGTCAATACCGACGGCGATCACCAGTATCCCGGCCGCTACATCGAGAGGCTGGTCCGCCCGATCATCGAACATCGCGCCGACGTCGTCATCGGAGATCGCAATCCCGGCGCCAACCCGGAGTTCTCACCGCTCAAGCGTTCGCTCCAGCGGTTCGGGACGCGGGTGGTGCGCAACCTTTCGGGTATCGCCGTCACCGATGCGGTGTCGGGCTTTCGCGCCTACAGCCGCGACGCCGCGGTCAAGATCAACGTGATGACCCGATTCAGTTACACCACCGAGACGCTGATCCATGCCGGGCAAAGCGGGCTGACGGTGATGTCGGTGCCGGTCCAGACCAATGCCGCCACGCGGCCTTCGCGCCTGTTCAGGTCCATGCCCTCGTTCCTGTGCAAGCAGGTGGTGACGATCCTGCGCAGCTGGTTCATGTATCGCTCGCTCGCCGCGTTCCTGACGCTGGGGCTGGCGATGTCGGCGATCGGCATGGTCCCGATCCTGCGGTTCATCTATTACTACGTGATCGGGGAGGGCGACGGGAAGATCCAGTCGCTGGTGATCGGCAGCCTGTTCGTTTCGGTGGGCTACATGACGATCGTCATCGCCTTGCTGAGCGATGCCATCGCCACCAACCGCCGGTTGAGCGAGGAGTGCCTCGAACGGTTGCGCCGGCTGGAAATCCGGGAATCGGCCCGGCCATGACCAGCGCGATGACAGGGGCGACCACCGCTGCGCTGCTGGCGGGCCAGCGGGGCTATGTCGGCCTGATGCGGCTGGTCCGCGCCGGGCTGAAGCCGCTGGGGATCGGCGATCGGCCCGCCTGTCCGCGCGAACACCGCTATCGCCACTGGCTGCAAAGCCTGCTGGCGATCCACGATATCGACGCGCTGATCCAACTGGACGTGCCGTGGTGGACATACGGCGCCATCGGCGAGGTCGAGGATTTTCTGCGTTCCCATTCCGATGCTCGCGTCTTCGAATGGGGCAGCGGCGCCAGCACCGTCTGGCTGGCGAAGCGTGCCGGAGAGGTCATCAGCGTCGATCACGACGCGGAGTGGATCGATTTCTCGCGGCCCCGGCTCGCCGCACTGGGCAACGCAACGGTCGAGCTGGTGCCGCCCGACCCAGCGACCGATCCCGATCCCCATTATCTTTCCGCCAAGCCCGGATATGTCGGCAGGACCTTTCGCGCCTATGTCGACGCCATCGACCGCTGGCCGGGCCGGTTCGACCTGATCGTGGTCGATGGCCGCGCCCGGTCCGCCTGCCTCGCGAAGGCAGTCGGCCGGCTGGCTCCGGGCGGGATGATCGTCTTCGACAACTCGCACCGCCCGCGCTACCGCGCCGCGATCCGCGCGTGCGGGCTCGAGGAGCGGGCGCTGCGCGGGCTGGTTCCGTCGCTGCCGCATCCGGACCAGACGACGCTTCTCACGGCGCGCACCACAACGGGCGCATGATCGACAAGCGCCGGATCGACGCGCTGCTGAAGCCGGCGAGCTGGCTGCTGGTCGCAGCGGCGGCGGTGTTCCTCGTCGTCGTCGCGCGGCGGCATTGGGACGAGATCGCGCGGATCACCCTCGGCCCGGAGCAATGGTCGGCGATCGCGGCACTTGCGCTGGCCTACGGGCTCAGCCTGTTGCTGCTCGCGGCTGCATGGCATGCGATCCTGAAGGCGGCGCGAGCACGGCCGCTGGCCCCCGCGCATTCGATGCGCATCCATGCGAGCGCGCAACTGGCCAAATATGTCCCCGGCAACGTGTTCCACTTAGTCGGACGACACATGCTGCACCGTGCGGCGGGCATGGACGACAGGCGGCTGGCGGCAGCGGCGCTGGTCGAGGTCCTGCTGATGCTGGCGGCGGCGCTGCTGGTCGCGACGGCGTGCCTCGCGATCGAGCCGCCGCCCGGTTCCGAGCAATGGCGCTGGCTGCTCCTTCCGGTCGGCTTCGCCGCCGCGCTCGTCGGTCTTGGCATCGCGCGCAAGCTGGCGCGGGGAGAGATCGCGCCGTTCGCCATCGCCTTTGCCCTCCACCTCGCGTTCTTCACCATGATGGGCGCGGTTCTGGCGGCGATCCTTGCCATCCTGGGACAGCCATGGTCGCTTAGCGTCGCGGGCGGCGGTATCGCCGCGTGGATCGCCGGGTTCGTCACACCGGGTGCGCCGGGCGGGCTGGGCGTACGCGAGGCCGTCATGGTGCTGGCGGGCGGGCACGTGGCGCGGCCCGATGTGCTGATCGTGGGGGCGGGATTGTTTCGCCTCGTTACCTTTGGCGGCGATCTGGTGTGCTTCGCCGCCGGCTGGCTGTTGTTCCGTCGGCAGGTGATTCCCCCTGCCTCGAAATCACCCTAATCAGGCCTGCGCAGCTCGCGGACGAATTCGATCAGGCCGGTCTGCCGTTCGCGGCGCTGGCGCTCGGCGGCGAGGATGGCGCGAACTTTCTCGAAGCACGCGCCCACGTCCTCGTTGACGACGACATACTCATATCCGTCCCAGTGGCTGATCTCGTCGCGGGCGCGCGCCATGCGCGCGGCGACGATTTCGGCGCTGTCGGTGCCGCGCGTGGTCAGCCGCCGCCGCAGTTCGGCGATGCTGGGCGGCAGCAGGAACACCGGGACGACATCGTCATGCATCTGCTGCCTGAGCTGCTGGGTGCCCTGCCAGTCGATGTCGAACAGGAAATCGTTCCCGGCCTCCAATCCTTGCGTGATGTGCGCCCTGGGTGTGCCGTAGAAGTTGCCGAAGACTTCCGCCCATTCCAGGAACTCGCCGTCGTCGACCATGCGCCGGAAGGTGTCGCGATCGACGAAGTGGTAATCCTTGCCCTCGACCTCGCCCGGCCGCATCGCGCGGGTCGTGGCCGAGACCGACATGCGTAAGTGCGGTTCGGCGGCGAGCAGCTTACGCGCGATCGTCGTCTTGCCCGCGCCAGAGGGCGAGGACAGCACGAACATCAGCCCGCGCCGGTGCAGCGTCTCGGTGTCGGAGAGCGGGTCGTTCGCCATGCCCGCTGATGGCGGGATGGGCGGACCAAATCAAGAGGCAGTCTGAAGCGCGAACCAGAACTACAGGCCGGGCTTGTCCGCCTTCTTCGCCATCTCGTGCAGCGCCGCCTCGCCCTCGCGCTTCGCGGCGTGCCCGCGCCGCCGGTCGTAGAGCGTCTTGGCCAGCAACCCGCCCGCGACGATCATGGCGCCGGGCACCGAGCGCGTCGCCACGCGCGCGACGGCGGTGTGCAGCAGTGTCTCGCCGATGGTGCGGCCCTTGAGGATCGACTTGGCCTTGTGCGGCGCATATTTCGCGCCGAGCAGCCCGCGCTCGATCCCGCGCGTCACCAGCAGGCTGCCGCCGCGCAGGGCGATGTCGGCGATGAGGAGGTTGGTCTGCGGGTTGGGGCTGGGTCCGTTGAGATCGGCCGCGGTCGAGGAAATCTTGTCCACGATCTTGTCGGCGGTGGCCTTGGGAATGGACTTCGCTCGGCGAGCGGCGAGCTTATCCCGTATTCTCGCCGCCAGTCCTGCCCCAGGTATCGCCATGTCCATCCGTCCGGGGCGTTGGCCCTTGCTATTTCTTCTTGCCGAAATCGACGCTGACGACGTTGGAGCCGTCGTCAGCGGGTGCAACGCGCAACGACACGTCGCGTTCCCCATCGCTCTGGCTGGCGTCGTTCTCGGCCGCTTCGGGCGTCTCGTGCATATGACCGTCGTCCATCGCCTGGAACTGCAGTCCGAAGTCGACCGCCGGATCGACGAAGGCGGTGATCGCCGCGAACGGGATGTCGAGCCTGGCGGGAATCTGATTGAAGGTCAGGCCGACGGTGAAGCCCGTCTCCGAGACGCCCAGGTCCCAGAACTTGTTCTGCAGCACGATCGTCATCTCGTCCGGAAACCGTTCCTTGAGGTGCGGCGGGATGTCTACGCCGGGGGCGTGGGTCTTGAACGTGATATAGAAGTGATGCGTGCCGGGCAGGCTGCCGCCGGAATTCTCGACCTGCCCCAGAACGCGGCCCACGACCGCGCGCAGGGCCTCCTGCACGATCTCGTCATAGGGTATCAGGCTATCTGGCGGCGTGTCGGTCATATTGGCTAGGTGCGCATCGCGAGAGGCTCGGTCAAGACGGTTTTGCAGTGCAGCAGGAGGAACAGAGCGGTTTTTCCATAGCTTTTTGCAATGGCGCGTCGCGCAATCGCGGCGATTGATTCCCCGGCCGGCAGGTTTATAGCGCAGGCCATGCGCACCGCCCGGATCGCCCGCAAGACTCACGAGACCGACATCGAGGTCGAGATCAATCTCGATGGGACCGGAGCCTATGACGTTTCCACCGGGATCGGCTTCCTCGATCACATGATCGAGCAGTTCTCGCGCCATTCGCTGATCGACCTGACCTGCCGCATCGCGGGCGACCTGCACGTCGACCAGCACCACACCACCGAGGACAGCGCCATCGCTATCGGCCAGGCGCTGACCGAGGCGCTGGGCGACAAGGGCGGCATCGGCCGATACGGCGCGGCCTATTCGCCGATGGACGAGACCTTGTCGCGTGTCGCGCTCGACATCTCTGGCCGGCCGTTCCTGGTGTGGAAAGCCGCCTTCACGCAAGAGAAGCTGGGCGAGCTGGATACCGAACTGGTGGAACACTGGTTCCACTCGGTCGCGCAGGCGGCCGGGATCACCCTGCACGTCGAGGCGCTCTACGGCCAGAACAACCACCACATCTGCGAATCGATCTTCAAGGGTTTCGCCCGCGCCATGCGCCAGGCGGTCTCGATCGACGAGCGCAAGGCCGGAGCTATCCCTTCGACCAAAGGCCAGCTCGGCGGCTGAATGCCAAGGCTCCGCAAATGACCGAGGTTCTGGCGCTGATCGATTACGGCGCGGGCAACCTGCATTCGGTGGCGAACGCGCTGCGCGCGGCCGGTGCGGACGAGGTGACTGTGACCGCCGAAGCCGATGTCGTGCGCGCCGCCGATCGCATCGTGCTGCCGGGCGTCGGCAGCTTCAAGTCTTGCGCCGAGGGGCTGAACGCGATCCCCGGCCTCGTCGCGGCGATGGCCGAGCGGGTCCATGTCGGCGGCGCGCCGTTCCTCGGCATCTGCGTCGGCATGCAGCTGCTCGCGAGCGTCGGCCACGAACATGGCGAGACGCCGGGGCTCGGCTGGATCGATGGCGAAGTGCGCGCGATCACGCGTACCGATCCGGCGATCAAGGTGCCGCACATGGGCTGGAACGACGTGGTGCTGTCCGCGAATGCGCCGGGTGGCTTCCTGCTGGAGGCGGGCGAGGCCTATTTCCTGCACTCCTATCATTTTTCGCCCGAGGACGGGCAGACCGTGGCGGCGATGACCGACCACGGCGGCGGACTGGTCGCGGCGGTGGCGAAGGACAACATGGTCGGCGTGCAGTTCCACCCGGAAAAAAGCCAGGCCTACGGGCTCGGCCTGCTGTCGCGCTTTCTGGAGTGGAAACCTTGAGCGGCGGCGGCAAAGTCCTCCCCGGCCCGGGGAGGGGGACCATGCGCGGCGTGGTGGAGGGGGCTCTCGGCCAGACGCGGCGTGTGGGGCAAGCGCCCTCCATCACGACGCCTGCGGCATCGCGGTTTCCCTCCCCGTGCCGGGGAGGAATGCAAGGATGATCGTATTTCCCGCTATCGACCTGAAGCAGGGGCAAGTCGTGCGGCTGGCCGAAGGCGACATGGCGCGCGCCACCGTTTATGGCGATGATCCCGCCGCCCAGTCGCTGTTGTTCGCCGCGGCGGGCGCGCAATACCTCCATGTCGTCGATCTCGACGGTGCATTCGCGGGTTCGGCGCAGAACCGCGAGGCTGTCGAAGCGATCCTCGAGGCGTTTCCGGGCCATGTCCAGCTCGGCGGGGGCATCCGTACCGCGGAAGCGGTCGAAGGCTGGTTCGATCTCGGCGTCAGCCGCGTGGTGATCGGTACCGCCGCGCTCAAGGACCCCGATTTCGTCAAGGCGATGGCGCGGCGGTTTCCCGGCGGCATAGTCGTCGCGGTCGATGCCAAGGACGGCATGGTGGCGACCGAGGGCTGGGCCGAAGTGTCGGACGTGTCGATCGTCGAGATGGCGAAGCGCTTCGAGGACGCGGGCGTCGCGAGCCTGCTGTTCACCGATATCGGCCGCGACGGGCTGTTGAAGGGCTGCAACGTGCAGGCGACGGTCGATCTGGCCGAACGCACCACCCTTCCGGTAATCGCAAGCGGCGGGGTCAAGGGCCTCGACGACATCCGCATGCTCTCGCTCAATGCCAAGAGCGGGATCGAAGGCGTCATCACCGGCCGCGCGCTGTATGACGGAACGCTCGATCTCGCCGCCGCGCTGGCGATGGCGGAGGGGGCTTAAGCCTCTCTCCCCTTTCAAGGGGAGAGATACGAAGGCTTGGCAGCTTGCTGCCTGGCCGCAGTTGAGAGGGGTGCGGACAACCCCCTCTCCCAACCCTCTCCCCTGAAGGGGAGAGGGCTACTATGGAGCATTCCATGACCGTCCGCATTCGCGTCATTCCCTGTCTCGACGTCGCCGATGGCCGCGTGGTCAAGGGCGTCAATTTCGTCGATCTCAAGGACGCGGGCGATCCGGTGGAGCAGGCGCGCGCCTATGACGCGGCGGGCGCGGACGAACTGTGCTTCCTCGATATCTCCGCCAGCCACGAAGGGCGCGGTACTCTGCTCGACATCGTGCGAAGGACGGCCGAGGTGTGCTTCATGCCGCTGACGGTGGGCGGCGGAGTGCGCACGGTGGAAGACGCGCGGGCGCTCTTGCTGGCGGGCGCGGACAAGGTTGCGGTCAACTCGGCGGCCGTCTCGCGTCCCGAAGTGGTGGCGGACATCGCCGCGAGGATGGGCAGCCAGTGCATCGTCGCCTCGGTCGATGCGCGACGCGTCGATAGCGCCAAAGAACCCAGATGGGAGATATTCACCCACGGCGGACGGCGCGCCACCGGGATTGACGCGGTGGAGCACGCGGTCCGGCTGGCGGAGCTGGGCGCGGGCGAGCTGCTGGTCACCTCGATGGACGGCGACGGCACGCAGCGGGGCTATGATTTGGCGCTTACCCGCACCATCGCCGACGCGGTCTCGATACCGGTGATCGCTTCGGGCGGCGTCGGCACGCTCGACCATCTCGTCGCCGGGGTGCGGGAAGGGCACGCCAGCGCCGTTCTTGCCGCCTCGATCTTCCATTTCGGCACATATTCGATCGCCGATGCGCATGCCGCGCTACGCGACGCCGGATTGCCGGCGCGGGGTTGAGGGCGGGGTTGAGGTTCCGGAGAGACATGGCCCGGAATGGGACTGTGCGATATTCACAGTCGTGCACCCTGTCGGATCAGGCCTAGGCGGGAATGGCGGGGTTCTACTGCGCCCCAGTCCGCGCCCGAGGGAATTATCAAGTGCTGAACCGCCTGTTCCGGCTCGCTTTCGTCGTCACGGCCTTCGCGGCTGCCGCTCCGGCTTACGCCGCCGGCAGCGTGACGCTGCCCGAGCCGAGCACGATGACGTTGATGGCGCTTGCCTCCGCCGGGGTGGTCCTCGGCCGCCGGCTGTCGAAAAAGAAGCCACCGGCGGAGTGACTGAACGCGCTTGACCGCGCCTTCCCCCGGCATCATTGCCTGAAGCATGACCGATGCCGGAAGCTCACCTGCAACCTTGGAGCGCCTCGCGGCGACCATCGCCGCGCGCCGCGCCGCCGATCCCGAATCGAGCTATGTCGCCAGGCTGAACGCACGCGGCCTCGCCAAGATCGCGCAGAAGCTGGGCGAGGAAGCGGTCGAGACGGTGATCGCGGCATTGAACGAGGGCCACGAGGAACTCGTCGGCGAGGCGGCCGACCTGCTGTTCCACCTCCTGGTCCTGCTCGATGCGAAGCAGGTGCCGCTGGCCGATGTGCTGGCCGAACTCGACCGGCGCGAGGGCGTCTCGGGCATCGCCGAAAAAGCATCCCGCAACTACTGAGGAACCGCGCAGTGCCCATCGACCCCCGCGAGCCTTATGACGATACCAATGTCTTCGCCCGCATCCTGCGCGGCGAGTTGCCGTGCTCCAAGGTCTACGAGGACGACCACGCGCTGGCGTTCAACGACATCCGGCCGCAGGCGCCGGTCCATGTCCTGGTCATCCCCAAGGCCGCATATGTCAGCTGGGACGATTTTACCGCCAAGGCCTCCGATGCGGAAATCGCCGCGTTCATGCGCGCGGTCGGCAACGTGACGCGCCAGCTCGAGCTGGACCGTCCGGGCTACCGCCTGATGGTCAACATGGGGGGCCACGGCCATCAGGAAGTGCCGCACCTGCACTTCCACATCTTCGGCGGACGCCAGTTCTTCCAGATGATCCCGGACTGACGGGGTTCCCTGCCGAGTCGTTCGGGGTTAATGACCGCCGGGCATGAGCGTGTTTCCCGAACCATCGCGCGGCCTGTTCGACGGAACGCTGCATCGCTTCGCCGTCACCGTCTATTACGAGGACACCGACGCGGGCGGGGTGGTCTACCACGCCAATTACTTGCGCTGGTACGAGCGCGCGCGCACCGACATGCTCACCCTGCTGGGCATAGACCAGCGCACGGCGGTGGAGGCCGGCCAGGGCCTGTACGTCGTCGCCGATGTCGCGATGCGGTTCCACGCTCCGGCCCGGCTGGGCGACACGATCCTGATCGAGACGCGCCTCGAGGAACTCCTCCGGGCCTCGGTGCGTCTGACCCAGGTGGCCCGGCGAGGAGAAACCAAGCTGAACGAAGCGCGTATCCGCGTCGGCTTCGTCGCGCCGGACGGCCGGCCGCGCCGCCAGCCGGACGAATGGCATGCGGCGTTCTTGCCCTACGTTCATCAAGCCGACAGACAGGACCCTGAAAACGGGTCGGCCGACGCAGAACAACCCGAAAGGCAGCAATGACGATACTCTCCCTGATGGCGGCAGGAGCCGAAGCGGCCGGGGCGGCAAGCGCTCCCGATCACCTCGATCCGGTCAAGTTGTTCCTCGATGCCGATATCGTCGTGCAGGTGGTTATGATCGGGCTCTTGCTCGCCAGCGTCTGGGTCTGGGCGATCATCGTCTCGTTCTCGCTGCGGATGGGCGGTCTTCGTCGCCGCTGCGACGCCTACGAGGGCGAGTTCTGGAAAGTGAAGAACTACGCCGCCTTGCGCGAGGAGCGGATGACCACCGGCGTGCCGAGCGCCAAAGTCGCCTATTCCGGCATCGACGAGTGGCAGCGCTCGGTTTCCGCCAAGGGGTTCGACCTCGAAGGCGCGCGCCGGCGGGTGGCCTCGGCAATGGACGCGACCGTGGCGGAAGAGGCGGACAGCCTGGCCGAACGGCTGAACTTCCTTGCCACCGTGGGCTCGGTCGCGCCGTTCGTCGGCCTGTTCGGCACCGTCTGGGGCATCATGAACAGCTTCTTCCAGATCGGACAGCAACAGAACTCGTCGCTGGCGGTGGTCGCGCCCGGGATCTCGGAGGCGCTGTTCGCCACCGCGATCGGCCTGTTCGCGGCGATCCCGGCGGTCATCGCCTACAACCGCTTCTCGCACCGGGTGAACGCCTTCGAGGCGCGGCTGCAGCGTTTCGCCGACCGCTTCCACGCGGTGATCTCCAGTCGGATGGAAGCGATCTGATGGCGATGGCGATGGGTGGTTCCGGAGGCGGGCGAGGACGGCGAGGACGCGGTGCGCGCGCGCCCATGGCGGAAATCAACGTCACCCCCTTCGTCGACGTCATGCTGGTGCTGCTGATCATCTTCATGGTCACCGCGCCGCTTCTCCAGGCGGGGGTGCCGATCGAGCTGCCCGAGAGCCGCGCCAAGGCGCTGGCCGAGGAAAAGCAGCAAGTGACGATCAGCCTCGACCGGTCGGGCGGCATCTATGTGGACGATGCGCCGGTCGACATCGCCGAGCTGCCCGCGATCCTGGAAGGGCAGCCGCGCGGCCCCGATGGGGGACCGCCGCTGGTGACGCTGCGCGCCGATACCGGGCTGGACTATGGCCGGGTCATGGCGGTGATGGGCGAATTGAACCGCGCGGGCTTCAGCTCGATCTCGCTGGTGACCAATGCCGCGAACGCGCCTCCGGAGAGCGTAAGCCGAAGTTCAGACGAGGACCGATAGGCGGGCCGCATGGCAGCCACCACTCTTCGCGGCGATGAGCGCATCGGCCTTGCGGTCGCGGTCGCGCTGCATGCCGGGCTGCTGGCGTTCCTGGCGCTGCGCACGGATGGCGCGCAAGTCGTCATGCCTCCGGAGCGGATGGAAGTGACTCTGAGCGACGACGTGGCGATGACTTCGACCGCGCCCAAGCTCGACGCGCCGGCGCCAGACGAGGCGCCGACGCTGGGCGAGCCCGAGCCGCCCGAGCCGCCCGAGCCGCCCGAGCCGGTAGCGGAGGAATTGCCGGCCGAGCCCGAGCCCTTGCCGCCGCCCCCGAAGCCGCAGCCGCAGCCAAAGCCGGTTCCCAAGCCGACCCTCAAACCCGTGGCCAAACCCACGCCGCCCAAGCCAGCGACCAAGCCGGTCGCCAAGCCCACCGCGCGGCCGTCCCCGCCGAAGCCGGCCCCTCCCAGGCCGGCGGCCAAGCCAGCGTCAAAACCAGCCGCAAAACCGGCTGCAAAACCGGCTGCGCAATCGCCCCCCAAGCCAGCGGCGAAACCGGCCGCAAAGCCCGGCGCAAGCCGCATCGGCAACGATTTCCTGGATGGCGCGCCGACGACCAGCTCCGCCAGCCGCTCGACCGGGCAACAGGCGGCGACGATTGGTCCGCAAGTCCGCGCATCGCTGGGAAGCGCGATCCGGCGCCAGCTCAAGCCGCACTGGACGGCGCCGCAAGGCGTGGAGGCGGAACTGCTCGTCACCAAGGTCCGGTTCCGTCTCAACCGCGACGGCTCGCTTGCGGGCGAGCCGCAAATCCTGTCTACCACCGGGCAGACCGATGCGAACGGCGCCCAGGTCGAACGCCATCGCGAGCAGGCGGTGCGCGCCGTGAAGCTCGCCGCGCCGTTCAACCTGCCGGAAGAGTTCTATGCGGGCTGGCAGGTCGTCACCACGAATTTCGATAGAGGACTGTCTCAATGAGAATCCGCCTCCTTTCCGTTATTTCGGCGCTGTGCCTGGCCGCCACGGCGCAGGCGCAGCCTTCCGCACCCCCGCCAGCGCCCGAAGAGGGCGGGCTTGAAGTCACCGTCACCGACGACAGCGAATGGCAGGATCTCGGCATCGCGATCACCTCTTTCGCCACCGATCAGGACGTGCCGACCACGTCGAGCGCCGGCTCCACCGCCGCGCTCGGGCGGGCGCTGTCGCAAGTGGTGGCGGACGATCTGCGCAACAACGGGCTGTTCAAGCCTTCGGGGCCGCTCGGCCTGCCGCAGCCCGCCTTCGCTCAGGTGCCCGCGCCGGACTATCCGGTGTGGTCGGCCCGCAGCGCCCAGATGCTGGTGCAGGGTTATGTCCGCGCCGGAGCGGGCGGGAGCCTCACCGTGGGCTGCTACCTCTATGACGTCGCGCTCAAGCAGCAGCTTGCCAAGGCGGGCTGGACGGTCGCGCCGGCCGACTGGCGGCGGGCGGCGCACAAGTGTTCGGACATGGTCTATTCGCGGCTTTCGGGCGAGAGCCCGTTCTTCGACAGCCGCATCGCCTATATCGCCGAGACCGGGCCCAAGAACCGCAGGGTCAAGCGGCTGGCGGTGATGGATTCGGACGGCGCCAACCATCGCTATCTTACCAGCGGGCAGGCGACCGCGCTGACGCCGCGCTATTCGCCGGACTACAAGTCGATCCTCTACTTGTCGTATCTCAACGGCAATCCCAGCATTTATGTCTATGACCTGGCGACCAACCGGCAGCGGCTCATCACCCGCAGCCGCAATCCCACTTTCGCGCCGCGCTGGTCGCCGGACGGCAAATGGATCCTCTATTCGATGGCGACGGGCGGCAACACCGACATCTACCGCATCTCCGCGCAGGGCGGCGAAAGCCAGCGGCTGACCGACACCCCCGGCATCGACATCGGCGGCAGCTTTTCGCCCGACGGCGGCAGGATCGTGTTCGAAAGCGACCGTTCGGGCGCGCAGCAGGTCTACGTGATGAACGCGGACGGATCGAACCAGAAGCGCATCACTTTCTTCGGCGGCCGCGCGGCGACGCCCGAATGGAGCCCGCGCGGTGACCAGATCGCCTTCACCCACATCGTCGGCGACTTGCGCGTGGCGGTGATGCGGCCCGACGGCGGGGGCCTTCGCTACCTGACCAACTCGTGGCAGGACGAGGCGCCGACTTGGTCTCCCAACGGCCGCATCATCCAGTTCTTCCGCACCGCGCGTAATTCGGGCGAGGCCACGGTGTGGCAGGTCGATCTCACTGGCCGCAACGAGCGGCGGCTGCCGACGCCCGTCGGCGCGTCCGATCCGGCGTGGGGCCCGATCCAGCCATAAAATTCCGTCCATAAGTACCGCTGGCGAAACTTTGTCGCCGGCAATTCATTTCCGATACAGGCTCAATCCGTGCACTATTGCACGGAAACCCAACCTTTCCCTGACGGCTGACACAGGAGACTGCCATGCCTGCCCCCTTCAAGTTCGGTCCCACTCTGTTGCTGGTCGCCGGATCGCTGGCGATGTCCGCCTGCGCCAGCAAGGCTCCCAAGCAGCTTCCGCCGGATCCCGGCCCCGCGCAGTCGACCGATACGGGATCGATGGGGGCGGTGCCTGGCAGCCAGGCCGATTTCGTCGCGAAGATGATGGGGGCGGACACAATCTATTTCGACACCGACCAGTCGAACATCGATTCCGCCGATCAGGCGGCGCTGACCCGCCAGGCGCAGTGGCTGGCGCAATATCCCGCCAAGCGCGCCACGATAGAAGGCCATGCGGATGAGCGTGGCACGCGCGAATACAACCTTGCGCTGGGAGAGCGGCGCGCCAATTCGGCCAAGAACTACCTGATCGGGCTGGGCGTCGATGCCGGCCGGTTGAGCACGGTGAGCTATGGCAAGGAGCGGCCGATCGCCTTGGGCTCGAACGAGCAGGCCTGGGCGCAGAACCGCCGCGCCGTGACGATTACCGTCGACTGATAAATTCAGCGCAAAGCAGCGAACGGCCCCGGGCTGACGGACAGTTCGGGGCCCGAAACCCCCAGCGGGCCGGCGAGATGCGACGGCGAGAGCGGCAGATGCGCGGCATCGTTGCCGAACAGCACGTAGATCGCCATCATCATCACCGAAACGGCGGCCGAAAGGGCCAGACGGTCACTCACCTCGAAATCCTCGAATCAAACACCGCGAAAAGCTTACGTAGCTTACTATAAGCGGGTCTGTGGCCTTTTGCAATGCAACAAAACCTGCATCTATATTTTATGGGGCCAAGCCGGCTACAATGGGCACGATCGTGATTCAGGACCTAACGCCGCAAGCATGAGCAGACCGCGCCGATCGATGGACTGGGGATTTCCCCGCTGGCGCGGCTACGGCAGCTCGCGCGAGGCCGCGCAAGTGCGCCTTTGCGACCGTGTCGGCTGTACCGAGCCCGGAAATTGTCCCGCGCCCAAGTCGCCCAACAATCCGGACCGCTGGCAATTCTGCCAGAAGCACGCGGCCGAATACAACGCCGGATGGGACTATTTCGCCGGGCTCGACGCAGAGGAAGCGGCGGAGCGCGAGGCATCGGAACGATCCGAGCATTCGGGCTTCCGCGAATCGGCGCACTACGGCTGGGCCAGTTCGGGCGACGGCACCCGTACCCGCGACGAGCTGCGCGCGCTGGAACTGCTGGGGCTGGAGATCGACGCGGAATTCGCCGAGGTGAAGAAAGCCTGGCGCAACAAGGCCAAGGAAGTCCACCCCGACGTCAAGCCCGGCGATGCCGAGGCGGCCAGGGCGTTCCAGTCCTATCAGCTCGCCTACGAAGTCCTGCGCCAGGCCGAGGAACGGCGGGAGTGGAAGGGTTAGGCCGAGAGAAGGCCACGGACCGGATCAAGCTCCGGCCTTTCAGCCTATTGTCTCGTCGTTGCAAGGGGCTTCCTCCCCCCTTGCAATGACGATCCAGTTTGACTGGCCGGGGCAGATGCCGTCGATCGTCGGCCTCATCCCATCCAGCTGAAGGTGCCCCGGTCCAGCACTGTGCGATCGTCCACCATCGTGCGGAACAGCGCGCCTTCGTCGGTCTTCCAGATGTGGGTCCGGAGCGTCTGGCCGGGATGCACCGGGCTGGACATGCGCCCGTAGATCCCGCCGAAACGCGAGGCGTCGCCATCGCACAGCCCGTTGAGCAATGCCCGGCCGGCGAAGCCGTAAGTTCCCAGGCCATAGAAGATCGGGCGCTCGAACCCGTCCTTGCGGGCAAGGACCGGATCGGTGCCGTGCGGATTCCGGTCGCCATTGAGGCGGTAGATCAGCGACTGGTTGACCGGAATCGTCTGGCTCACGATGAGATCGGGGGCGCGGTCGGGCTGCTCCCACGGCGCCTCGTCCGCCGGGGCGCGGGGCCCGCCGAAACCGCCCTGACCACGGATGAAGAAGCCCGCGCGGGTCGATCCCAGATACTCGCCGGTGTCCGCGAGCGTGGCGCGCACTTCCTGCACGCACAGTGCGCCGCTGCCTTTGTCGAACACGCCGACGATGACCTGGCTGAGGTTCGCGGTGCCTTCCGGCGGGATCGGGCGGGCAAGCGAGACGCCTTGTTCGCCGTGGACCATGCCGACCGGCCAGCCGTCCCACTCCTTCGCCGGGAACCCAAGGTCCTTCATCCAGTCCGACTGCAGCCCCATGCGGGTCATGAATGTGGGAAGGACCTGCTGCTTGCCCTCGGTGGCGTTTTCGGTGGTGAACCGAAGCTCGTCGTATGGGTCGGCCGAGCCGGCGCCGACGCCGACTGCGTAGAGCAGCGCGTCGAACGACGTCCAGCTCCGGGTGCCGGTGCCCAGTTCCTTGCCCAGCAGATGATCGAACCGTCCCATGTGCATCCTCTTCCCAGTTGGTGTTTGCACCGGCGGTGCCACGATCCGCACGACGTAGACAACCGGAAATGCATCCGAAAGGACCGGTCCATCGAACGATTTTCGACGGCGACATTGCGTCAGCCGGGAGGGCGCTGCATAGCCCCCCGATGAGCGCAGGGCAGGGCGGGCACAGGCTTCGCAACATCATCGGCGGGTCGGCGGGCAATCTCGTCGAATGGTACGACTGGTACACGTATTCGGCGTTCACGCTCTATTTCGCACCGGTGTTCTTTCCGAAGGGCGACAGCACGGCGCAATTGCTGAACGCCGCCGCGATCTTCGCCGTGGGTTTCCTCATGCGCCCGATCGGGGCGTGGCTGATGGGCATCTATGCGGATCGGCGCGGCCGCAAGGCGGGCCTGACGCTGTCGGTCTCGATGATGTGCGCGGGATCGCTGATGATCGCGGTGACGCCGGGGTATGCCTCGATCGGCAACCTGGCGCCGGCGCTGCTGGTGGCCGCGCGGATGCTGCAGGGCCTCAGCATCGGCGGCGAATACGGCGCCAGCGCGACGTATCTGAGCGAAATGGCCGGGCGCCACCGCCGGGGGTTCTATTCGAGCTTCCAGTACGTGACGCTGATCGCCGGGCAGCTGGTGGCGCTGTGCGTGCTGCTGGTGCTGCAGGCGGTGCTGTCGGACGAGGCGCTCAGGGAATGGGGGTGGCGGGTGCCGTTCGTGATCGGCGCGGGGCTCGCGGTGGTCGTGTTCTATCTGCGGCGGCGCCTGGCGGAGACGCCCAGCTTCACCGCCGCCAAGGCAACCGACGTGCCCCGGTCGAGCAGCGCATCCCTGTTCCGCCATCACCCCAGGGAAGCCTTCCTGGTGATGGCGCTGACCGCCGGGGGCACGCTGGCGTTCTATGCCTATACCACGTACATGCAGAAGTTCCTGGTCAACACCAGCGGGTTCACGGCGGAACTGGCCACCCAGATCACCGCCGCCGCGCTGTTCCTGTTCATGCTGCTGCAGCCCGCCGTCGGCGCGATTTCGGATAAAGTCGGGCGCAAGCCGGTGATGATCGGCTTCGGCGTGGCCGGCGTGCTGTTCACCTATCCCATCTTCCGCGCGCTGGAGGGGGTGACGGACCCGCTGGTTGCCTTCGCGCTCGTGTTCGGCGCGCTGGTGATCGTCAGCGGCTATACGTCCATCAACGCGCTGGTGAAGGCGGAGCTGTTCCCGACCCATGTGCGGGCGCTGGGCGTGGCGCTGCCCTATGCCATCGCCAACACGCTGTTCGGCGGGACCGCCGAATACGTCGCGCTGTGGCTGAAGACGAACGGGCAGGGCAGCGCGTTCTACTGGTATGTCACGGCGATGATCGGCCTGTCGCTGATCGTTTATGTCCGCATGCGCGATACCAAGACCGCGAGCCGTATCCTGGAGGACTGATGGAGCGTTGAGCGGATGCCCGGCCGCTCGCGCCGCCGGGCCGCTCCGTCACGCCGCGTTATTTGGGCGACAGCACCATCAGCATCTGCCGGCCTTCCATGCGCGGATAGGCCTCGACCTTGGCGATCTCCTCGACATCGGTCTGGACGCGCCGCAGCAGGTCCATGCCCAGCTGCTGGTGCGAAAGCTCGCGGCCGCGAAAGCGCAGCGTCACCTTCACCTTGTCGCCGTCCTCGATGAAGCGCTGCACGTTGCGCATCTTCACGTCATAGTCGTGCGTGTCGATGTTGGGACGCATCTTGACCTCCTTGATGTCCTGGGTCTTCTGCGTCTTGCGCGCGGCATTCGCCTTTTTCTGCGCTTCGTAGCGGAACTTGCCGACATCGAGGAACTTGCAGACCGGCGGATCCGCGTTGGGGGAAACCTCGACCAGATCGAGCCCGACTTCGGCCGCCTGCTCGATCGCCTCTCTGGTATACATTACGCCGATGTTCTCGCCGTTCTCGTCGATGACGCGAACCTTGTCGACGGCGATCATCTGGTTATATCTTGGCCCGCTCTTGACGGGCGGCGCCATGCTGCGCCGGGGTGGGGGTGCTATACCTTGTCTCCTGTCCGTTGTTGCAACGTCGATGGTGGCTGCGTCGAAACGCGCGCGTCATTAGCGCGAATCGGCTCGCCAAGGGAAGCGGCAATAGTACCATAGCTGTTAACGGGCGAGTATCACGCCGCGGCTCGCCACAGCGGATATTGCACCAGACGGCCCGCCGCCGGGACGATCGCGTCGATCCGCCCGGCGGGCTGCATCGCCGCGAGAATGGCCGGATCGCTCGCGCTCATGCCTCCGGTCAGGGCGCCGAACGCTGGGAGGATCAGCCGCCCGCACGAGTCCGCGCCATCCTCGCCCCCGTCGCCCGCCCAGCCGCTGCCCATACCGGTAGCGAGCACGCCGCAGGCGCGGCTGATTCGCCGCCCGCGCGCCAGCACCGTCAGCTTGGGGTGGAAATGCCCCGAAATCTCCGGATCGGGCGAGCCCTTGATCGCCTTGTGCCGCAGCCGGATGCCGCCAAGCTCCAGCTCTTGCGCCAGGGCGCCGCCCGCCAGCGCCTCCATGCGCGGATCGTGGTTGCCGGTGATCCAGGTCCAGTCGACCGATCGCGTCAGCGCCGAGAGCATGCCGGCGGCGAAAGGCTCCATCCGCTCCTCTCCCCGGCTGTCGTGGAAATTGTCGCCCAGCGCGATCACGCGCCGCGCCCCGGTCAGCCGGATCGCCCGCGCCAGCCGCTCCAGCGTCTCGCGGCTGTCGTAGGGGGGCAGCATCTGGCCGTGGCGCGCGAAGAAGCTCCCTTTCTCAAGGTGCAGGTCCGCGACCAGCAGCGCCTCTTCGCCGGGCCAGTAAAGCGCGCGCCCTTCCACCAGATGCATGACGCGACTACAGAACGAAAAGGGAACCATGGCTTTCTCTTGCCCCAGCTCCGGCGATTTGGCAAGCGCGCCCAATTCCGGAGTTCGTCATTGCGAGGAGCGCGGCGACGAAGCAATCCAGGGTGGCGCAAACCGCCCTGGATTGCTTCGCTCCGCTCGCGATGACGAGATGAGATGAGCGGAAAGGGCACACGAGTCTGATGACCGACTGGACACCATACACCGACCGGGCCCGCACGTGGTTCGAGAGCTTGCGCGAAGCGATCTGCGACTCGTTCGAGGCGATCGAGCGCGAGGCCGGCTCCCACGCCAGCTTCGAGTACACGCCATGGAACCGCGCGGCCGAAGGCGAAGGGGGCGGCGGCGGCGGCGGCACGCGCGGGGTGATGAAGGGCAAGGTGTTCGAGAAAGTCGGCGTCAACGTCTCGACCGTCGGCGGCGAGCTGTCCAGGGAGTTCGCCGGATCGATCAACGGCGCCTCGGCCGAACAGCCCCGGTTCTCCGCCACCGGGATCAGCCTCGTCGCCCACATGGCCAATCCGCACGTGCCGGCGGTGCATATGAACACGCGCTTCCTGACGACCACAAAGGCATGGTTCGGCGGCGGCGCCGATCTCAATCCGCCGCTCCCTTATCAGGAAGACACAGCCGAGTTCCATGCGGTGCTCAAGGCCGCCTGCGACGCTCACGGCGCGGATTACCATGAGCGGTTCAAGGCGTGGGCGGACGAGTATTTCTATATCCCCCATCGCCAGTGTCATCGCGGCGTCGGCGGGATATTCTACGACCATCTCGAATGCGCCGACGACGCCGAATGGCAGCGCCATTTCGCCTTCACCAGGGCGGTGGGCGAGGCGTTCCTGGACGTCTTTCCCCGGATCGTGCGGCGGCGAATGGGCATGGCCTTCACGGCCGAGGACAAGCGGCGCCAGCTCGAATGGCGGGGTCGCTATGCCGAATTCAACCTGGTCTACGATCGCGGCACCACCTTCGGCCTGAAGACCGGCGGAAACGTCGATGCCATCCTGATGAGCCTGCCTCCGCAAGCGGTGTGGAACTGACGCGCTCCAACTGATAGGGCGGCCGCTCGGCGAGCCGCCAGACAGGTTCCGTTAAGGTCCGCTGGCGGACACGCGGCGCATCCCATCTGGCCGGGGGGCTTTGGGCGGTGCATCACAACTGGAAGGGATTCACGTGGCAATCATCGTTCGCATCGTTTCGGCCGACGGCAGCAAGACGGTCACCAAGACGCTGCCGGCGCTCCCCTCGCGCATCAAGGTTCCCCAGGGCGCGAAAGTGGAAGTGATCGACAAGGAAACCGGCGTCCACAAGACGCTGATGCAGTACATCAACGACAATTCGCGCGAAGCCGGCCACGACGGCAAGGGCAGCGACGGCCACTCCGGCGTCACCGTCGAGACCGTGGCCGACTGGGGCGAGGCGATCTCCTGGCTCGACGCGGTGGAGCAGCAGGCGATCCAGGCCGGCCAGCTCAGCAGCGAGGACGCCAGGGCCAACGCCTCGCCGTGGTACGATCCCGGCACCGACAGCGATGACGGCGAAGTATTCGGCTTCGAGGGCAATGCGCTGCTGATCGGCGGCCTCGTCGGCGCGGCCGCGATCGGCGGCGCGCTGGCGCTGGGCGGCGGCGGCGGCCGTCCCAAGGACACGACGCCCCCGGCCCCGCCGCTGAGCCTCGACCTCGCGGCCGACGACGATCTCGGCATCAAGAACGACGACAACTTCACCAGCAAGTCGTCCGCGCTCACCATCAGCGGCACGGCGGAGGCCGGCGCCAAGGTCGAGCTGTTCAGCGGCACCACCAGCCTGGGAACCGTGACCGCCGGGGCCGACGGCAAGTTCACCATGGACATCACCCTGGCCGAAGGCGTCCACCAGATCCGCGCCAACGCCACCGATCTGGCCGACAACACCAGCACGTTCTCGACCGCGCTGCAGGTCACCGTGGACACGACCGCACCCGCCGCGCCGACCGCGCTGGCCTTGCGCGCCGCCGACGACACCAACATTCCAACCGACGGCGTCACCAACAAGAATTCCGTGACCGTGACCGGCGCCGCTCCCACCGGCGCCGTCGTGACGCTCTATGACGGAGAGACCAGCATCGGCACCGCCACCGCCGATGCCGACGGCAAGTTCTCCGTCGCCGTGACCTTGACCGAAGGCGCCCACAACCTGACCGCGACGATCGTCGACCTTGCCGGCAACATCAGCGCGAAATCGACGGTCTTCCCCGTCGTGGTCGACACCACCCTGCCCAACGCGGTCACCGGCTTCGATTTGGACGCTTCGGACGACAACGGCGCGTCGAGCACCGACAACGTGACCTCGATCACCGATGACCTGACGTTCTCGGGCGTCGCCGACGCCGGCACGACGGTGCGCATCTTCGAAGGCAATAACATCGTCGGCACCGGCGTCGCCGGGTCCAACGGCCTGTTCTCGATCGACATCGACCTGGGCGTGGGCACTCACAACCTCGTCGCCCGCTCCGTCGACCTTGCCGGCAACAGCAGCCCGTCGACGGCGGTGCTGACCGTGCAGGTGATCGCAAACAGCCCGGCGGCGCTGGCGCTCGATCACGCCGATACGGGCCATCTGATCGGCTGATCCGGCCCGCCCCCTTCGTCATTGCGGCCCCGGACTTGATCCGGGGGAGGCAATCCAGGGCGGTTTGAAAATTGCCCTGGATTGCCGCGCGCCATGACGAAATGGCGGGCCAACGCGTCCCGCCTCGCCTTTCCTCTTGCCCAGGCGGCATTTATTCTCACATCTGCTTGATCAATGTTGCGCCAGTACGAACTTGTCGAGCGGGTGAAGGCTTACGCTCCCGAGGCGGATGAGGGCATCCTCAATCGGGCCTACGTGTACACGGTGCAGAAGCACGGCGCCCAGAAGCGCGCCTCGGGCGATCCCTACTTCAGCCACCCGATCGAAGTCGCCGGCCTGATGACCGAGCTCAAGCTCGATCAGGAGACCATCGTCACCGCGCTGCTCCACGACACGGTCGAGGACACGCTGGCGACGATCGAGGAAGTGGAGAAGAACTTCGGCAGCGACGTCGCCCGGCTGGTGGATGGCGTCACCAAGCTTTCCAAGATCGAGACGCTGACCGAGAACGAACGCGCGGCGGAGAACTTGCGCAAGTTCCTGCTGGCGATGAGCGAGGACTTGCGGGTCTTGCTGGTCAAGCTGGCGGACCGGCTGCACAACATGCGCACGCTGCACTTCATCCGCAGCGCCGACAAGCGCAAGCGTATCGCGCGCGAGACCATGGATATCTACGCCCCCCTGGCGGAGCGCGTCGGCATGTACGAATACATGCGCGAGATGCAGCTGCTCGCCTTCGAGCAGCTCGAGCCCGAAGCCTATGCCACCATTACCGGGCGCCTGGCGCATATCCGCAACCAGGAAGGCGGCCATGTCGATACCATCGCCCTGTCGATCAAGCAGGCGCTGGCGGAAGCGGGGCTGAAGGTCGAGGTTTCGGGGCGCGAAAAGCATGCCTATTCGATCTGGCGCAAGATGGCCGAGCGGCACGTCACCTTCGAGCAGATCACCGACATCATGGCGTTCCGCGTCCTCGCCGAGACGCCGGACGACTGCTACCGCGCGCTGGGGGTGCTGCACCGGACCTGGCAGATGATCCCGGGGCGCTTCAAGGACTATATCTCCACGCCCAAGTCCAACGGCTATCGCAGCCTGCACACCGCGCTGATCTACCGCAACTCGATGCGCATGGAAGTGCAGATCCGCACCCGCGAGATGCACCGCACCAACGAGTTCGGCCTGGCCGCGCACTGGGCCTACAAGCAGGGCAAGCGGCCCGACGGCGAAGTGGGCTGGCTGCGCGACCTGATCGAGATCGTCGATGCCAGCCACGATGCCGAGGAACTGCTGGAGCATACCAAGCTGGCGATCTACCAGGATCGCATCTTCGCCTTCACCCCCAAGGGCTCGCTCCACCAGCTGCCCAAGGGGGCGACGGCGGTGGACTTCGCCTATGCGGTCCATACCGATCTCGGCAACGCTGCGGTCGGCGCCAAGATCAACGGGCGGCACGTGCCCTTGCGGACCAGCCTTGCCAACGGCGATGTCGTCGAAGTCATCAAGAGCGCGCACTCGGGCCCGCAGCTCTCGTGGCTGGGCTTCGTGGTGACCGGCAAGGCGCGGGCGGCGATCCGCCGGGCGGTGCGCGCCAAGGAGCATCAGGAAGTCGCCGCCATCGGCGCCAAGCTGTTCGAGGAGATCGCGCTGCGCGTGCCCGGCCGGATCGGCCGCAAGGCGATCGACGCCGCGGTGCGCCGCCTGAATCTCAAGGACGAGGAGGAGCTGATGTTCGCGATCGGCTCGGCGCGGCTCACCGACCGGCAGGTGATGGAAGCGATCGTGCCCGGCAGCACCGCCGAACTGCCCGACGAGCCGGACTGGCATCGGCAGGAGCGCGCGATCTCGATCAAGGGCCTGACGCCGGGCATGGCCTTCCTCCTCGCCGAGTGTTGTCACCCGGTTCCGGGCGACCGTATTGTCGGCCTGCGCCGGCCCGATCAGAAGGTCGAGGTCCACACCATCGACTGCCGCGCGCTCGCCACCGGCGTCGATGCCGACTGGCTGGACCTGTCGTGGGGCGAACGCACCACCGGCGCGATCGGCCGGCTGCGGCTGGTGCTCTACAACCGCCCCGGCACGCTTGCCGAAGTGACCGATATCTTCGCCCGCAACCGCGCCAACGTCGTCAACCTCCAGATGATCCAGCGCGACGAACCGTTCGGCAGCTACGAGGTCGACCTGGAAGTGTCCGACGTCGCCCACCTGAC
>DATEEP010000068.1:0-12882 GCA_035281095.1 Novosphingobium sp.
GTTCACATATTGGCCAGGCAGGAAGGCGAGCGCGTCGGGAACGTCGAGGTCCAGCGTCAGGATGATCGTGCTGTCCGACACCTGGCTGACCGAGGCGACGGCGGCCTCATGCGTGGCGGGGGTCAGCTTGCAGGCCGATGCCGGCACCGGCACCTGGATGACGCAATCGGACGAGGGCACCATCTGGCAGGTGAGGACCGTGCCTTCCGCCGCCTCATCCTCGCTCAGCGCGTCCTCGATATAGTCGTCGCCCAGATCATAAGTGCCTTGCTCGCAATGGCATTTGCAGGTGCCGCACACGCCATCGGAACAGTCCATCGGCAGGTTGATCTTGTTGCGATACGCCGCGTCCAGCACCTTCTCGCCATCATTGCAGTCGATGATGCGGGTGGCGCCGTCTTCGAAATTGAGGGCTATGCGGTAGCTCATGCTTCCTCTCCATAGGTCCGACGTCAGATGTGGTAGATGTCGATGACCTGATGAATATAGTCATCCTTCAGGACGACCTTCTTCGACGTGATCAGCGGCGCGTCCCCGCTGAAATCGACGGTGTAGAAGGACGTCCCGAAGAAGCTCTGGGTCTTCTTGTATCGATGGCTCAGCGTCTGCCAGTTGAAGCGCAGATCGACGACCTCGCCGCGCTGCTCCAATATTTCGACATTGCCGACGAAATGCCCGGTGCGCGGTTCGGGCATGCTTGCGCTCGACCGTTCGGTCTTGATGCGGAATACGCGATCCTCCAGCCCGTCGCGATTGGGATAGTAGATCAGCGAGATATGGCTGTGCGGGTCCTCGACCAGTTGATCGTCATCGTCCCATGCGGGCATCCAGAATACAGCCTTGGGCGAATAGCAGTCCAGCCATTCCTCCCACTGGCGGTCGTCCAGCAAGCGAGCCTCGCGATAGAGAAAGGCGGTGACGTCCTCCAGCGCGATGCGGGTGAGCGCGCTCATGCCAATTCTCCCGGTTGCCCGACCGTTTCGTCCTGGCCAAGTGCCGCGATCAGCGCCTGTTCCCAATATCCATGCTGCCGCACGAACAGTCCTTCATCCTCGCTGCGGTCGCCGCTCAGCAACGGCTCGAGGCCGATGGCGCGGGCATTGTCGTCCGGTCCGTCGATCCAGTGCACGGCGCCCCGGCTGAGGTCGTTCCACAGATCATCCGCTCCGGCATAGCCCGTCTGGCACTGCCGGAATTCCTCCAGATCGTCGGGCGTGCCCATGCCACTGACGTTGAAGAAATCCTCATATTGGCGGATGCGCAGCGCCCTGTCGGCGGCGCTCTCGCCCTTGGGTGCGAAGCAGTAGATGGTGACTTCGGTCCGGTCGACGCTGATCGGCCGTACGACACGAATCTGCGTCGAAAACTGGTCCATCAGATAGACATTGGGGTAGAGGCCAAGGTTGCGGGTCTGTCCGACGATCGGCGCCGCGCGTTCCTTGCCCAGCAGCGTTTCCAACGCTTCCCGATGGGCATAAATCGGCCGCACTTCGGGATTGAGCAGATTGGTCCAGAGCAGGATATGGCCGTTCTCGAAGGCGTAGACGCCACCGACGCTCTTCGACCAGCCATTGGCGTCGACGGTCCTTGTACCCTCCGCCTCATAGTTGCGGCGTCCCATGGTGGCCGAATAGTTCCAATGGACCGAACTGACATGATAGCCGTCGGCGCCATTTTCCATTTGCAACTTCCAGTTGCCATCGAAAGTATAGCTGCTGTTGCCGCGCAGCACTTCCAAACCCTCGGGGGCGGCATCGACAATCTGGTCGATGACGGCGTGCGCCCCGCCCAGATGGTCTTCCAGCGGGGGCACTTGCGGGTTGAGGCTGCCGAAGAGGAAGCCGCGGTAATTTCCGAAGCGGGCGAGCCGGGTCAGGTCATGCGACCCTCCCGAATTGAAGGGCGCCGGATAGTCGCCGGTCTTGCCGTCCTTCACTTTCAGCAGCTTGCCTGCATTGCTGAAGGTCCAGCCATGGAAAGGGCAGGTAAAGCTGCCCTTGTTCCCATGTTTCCGGCGGCAAAGCGTCGCTCCGCGATGGGTGCAGGCATTGATCATCCCATGAAGTTCGCCGCCCTTGTCGCGCGTGATGACGATGGGCTTGCGGCCGATCCAGGTCGTAAAATAATCGTTGGGTTCGGGGATCTGGCTCTCATGCGCCAGGAACACCCAATTCCCTTCGAAGATATGCTTCATTTCCAGATCGAACAGCGCGGCGTCGGTGAAAACATCCCGGCGGCAGCGGTAAATGCCATTGGCCGGATCCTCCACGACGGCGCCGGCGATGCGGTCACGCAGGGAAACAGTCATCACGCGTCTCCTTCCTGGATATGTTTACTCAACCGCGGCGCGCACGCGCGCGGACAATTCCTGGTCGGCCTGATCCGCGGCGCGCTGCAGCTGGAAATCAAAGGCTATATAGGCCGTGTCACCCTGACGGCTTGGGACGGGGAGTAGGCCCTCCCGCGTGGCGAAGGCGAAATCGTCGGCCGCGAACGGATCGTCGCCGAAGTTGATCTGCGTAGTCAGGTGCCGATAGCCGGGCGCTTCGATGAAGAAGTGGACATGCGCGGGGCGATTGCCGTGGCGGCCAAGGCCTTGCATGAGTTGATCGGTCGAACCGCCGGGAGGCACGCTGTAGCCATTGGGCATCTTGGAATGGAAGGAATAGCGGCCGTCCGGTTCAACCTTGATCCTGCCGCGGTTGTTGAAAGGCGTTTGCTCGCCGGTTGGGTCGAAATGTGAATACCAACCCTGCGAATTGGCATGCCAGACGTGCAGGATCGCATCCTTGACGGGCTCGCCTTCCGGACCCGTAATCTGGCCGGTCATATGGAGGGTCGATGTGTCATCGGGATCGAGCGACAGGTTCGCGCTGGTATCGAGCAGGGGAGTGCCCGCAACGTAAAGGGGTCCCTCGATGGTGCGCGGCGTGCCGCCGGTCCGGCCTGCTTCCCTGTCCTTCGCATCCAAGAACAGGTCGATGAAATGTTCAATGCCGAGGCCCGGGACGATGAGCCCGATTTCCCCGGCTCCATCCTGCAGATACTTTATAGCGCCCCAGAATTCGTCTTCGCTGATGTCGTGGCGTACGATCAGCGTCGCAGCCGCTTCCACCAAGTCACGCACGATCGCCTTCAGCCGCGGATTGCCTTCCGCGCTGTCGACCCCGGCGGCCCGGTCGAACAGCGTCTGAACCTCCGCCGATTTTACAAAAGCCTCATTCATCTTACTCTCCATGCATTTTCTGGTGCGGCGAGCCGGTCAGCGGTCGTCTTCCCGGATCGACGAGGGGTGCCGGCATAGCGGCGTCACTGCGATGTCCATGAAGGGAAAGAGGGGCAGGGCGCTGATCAGGTCGTGCAGTTCCTGTCCATCTTCGACATCGAAAATCGAAATGTTCGAATATTGGCCGGCGATGCGCCAGAGATGCCGCCATTTGCCTTGCGCCTGCAGGTCTTGCGCGCGCGCCTTTTCCGTCGCCTTCAACTCCGCGACCCTGGCGGGATCCGCGTCGTGAGGAATGCGGACGTCCATCTTGACATGAAACAGCATGCTTATTCTCCCGCCGCCGCGACGCGATGGACAATGGGCGCGGTCCGATCGCGGCGGAAATGCGCCACCTTGTCTTCATCCAGTGCGACGCCAAGGCCGTGACCCGCCGGCGCCTGAAGCTCGAAATCGGCGTAATGAAGCGGCTCGGTCACGATATCTTCCGTCAGGAGCAGCGGACCGAACAGTTCGGTTCCCCAGGCAAGACTGGGGAAAGTCGCGAACAATTGCGCGGACGCCGCGGTGCCCACGGTTCCTTCCAGCATGGTGCCGCCGTAAAGGCCGATGCCCGCCGCATCGCCGATCATGCCCACCGCATGGGCTGGATAAAGGCCGCCCGATTGCGCGATCTTGATCGCGAAAACCCGTGCAGCGGAAGCATCGGCCAGAACAAAGGCGCTTTCGGGCCCATGCAGCGCCTCGTCGGCCATGATCGGAACGCCATGGCGGGCCGACAGGCGGCTCATCGCGCCAACCGCATGCTTCGCCACCGGCTGTTCGACCAAATCCACGCCGGCATCGGCCAGCATCGCCATGCCGCGATCGGCCTGGGTTTCGTCCCAGCCCTGATTGACGTCGACACGCACGCGGGCGCGGTCGCCCAGCGCGCGCTTGATGGCGCCCACATGGGCGACATCCGCTTCGACGGCGCGTTTCCCGATCTTGAGCTTGAAAATATTGTGCCGGCGTTCGGCCAGCATCTGCTCGGCCTCCGCAATATCCTTCTCGGTATTGCCGGTGGCAAGGGTCCATGCCACCGGAAAGGAGTCGCGACGGCGGCCCCCGCCGATCAATTCGGACACCGAAACGCCAAGCCGTCTGGCCGCGGCGTCGAGCAGCGCGGTCTCGACCGCGCATTTGGCGATATGGTTGCCCGAGACGAATTTGCCGATCGTAGCCATGACATCGCCGACGCGAGCGAGGTCGAGCGTTTCAAGTAGGGGCGCGAAATAGGTGTCGATCGCCAGCTTGATGCCTTCGGGGCTTTCCGGGCCATAGCTGAGGCCGCCGATCGTCGTCCCTTCGCCGACGCCTTCGCTGCCGTCCGACATGCGTAGCCGGACCAGGACCATCGACTGGCGATTCATCGTCGCCATTGCCAGCACATGTGGACGGATCGTCGGCAGATCGACGATGAAGGTATCAATTTCCGCAAGCCGAATCATCTGCCGGACATCCTCACCTCATGGCGATTTATGCATAAAATGTAGCATCGGACCGCCAATTCGGCTAACATCATTAAAGTGTCAGAGTAATACCAAGTAGGTATCAATATGGATTTACGCCAACTCCGCTACTTCGTAATGCTGGCCGCCGAACGCAATTTCAGGCGCGCGGCCGATCGGCTGCACATGGCTCAGCCGCCCTTGAGCCGGCAAATTCAACAGCTTGAGGCCGAATTGGGCACGGAACTGATCGACCGCCAGGCGCGGCCCCTGCGATTGACCCCGATGGGCCGGCTGTTCCACGAGCAGGCGACCCAGGTTCTGTCCCGGGTGGAAGACATGCGCGCGATGATGGCGAGAGCCATGCTGTCGGAGAAACGGCGTTTTGTGATCGGCTTCGTCGCTTCGACGATCTACGCAAGGTTGCCGGCGCTGATCAGGGCCTTCCGCAGCGAGGCTCCGGATGTCGAGTTGAGCCTGATGGAAATCGGCAGCCTGGATCAGATCGAGGCACTGAAGGAGGGAAGGATCGACGTGGGGTTTGGCCGCATTCGGTTCGAGGACCCTGGAGTGCGCAGAACGGTCTTGCGAAATGAGCCGCTCGTGGCGGCGGTCCCGGCAGCCCATCCTTTGGCCCAATCCTCCGGCCCGGTAAGCCTGTCCCGCCTCGCCGATGAGCCGCAGATACTGTATCCTAGGGCTCCGCGCCCCAGCTATGCCGATCAGGTACTGTCGATATTCCACGACGCCGGATTGGAACCGAATATCACGCACGAAGTTCGCGAGCTGCAAATCGCGGTCGGGATGGTGGCGGCCGAGGAGGGCATCTGTATCGTTCCTGAATCGGTGCGCCAGTCGCGAACCGAGGACGTGCGGTATCTCGAATTGGCGGAGCCGGCGACCTCGCCCATCATCATGAGCCATCGTATCGGCGACAAAGGACCGGACCTCGTGCTGATGAGCACCGTGATCGTGCGGACCTATCGCGCCTGGGGTTACCCGGTTCCCAATGCGCTCCTGGAAATAGCCGGCCCGTTGAATGCTTGATGAAAGGTAGTCATCGATCCCGGATGATGGAGCATTGGGTGTGGTCCGGATTTTGGACTGCGTGCATTTCGATTTCGGGCTGTCTTCGTTGGCGGACGGTGTGCCTCACGCCTTATAGCGATAGCGTTCGGCTCAGCTCTCGACCAGCCGCGCCGATGTCGAAAGAACCCTGGTCGCCGCTCAGTGCTCGTCGAGCGTCCCCATCCAGCCCCGCACGTCCAGGTCGGAGGTCGGCGCGGTTTCGGCGCCAAGACGAGCCGCCATGATGGTCAGCGCCGCCCGGCCCGGGCATGTTCCTGCTTGTGCCGACTTCCAACGATCAGGGACGATCAAACGCGCGGCCAGGCGTAGATGGTCTCGTTCAGCATGGTGACGCTGGCGGCAGGATCGCTGAAGATGCCTTCCGCATCGAATAGGGAGGCCAGCGCGGGATCGGACAGCGCGCGAATGGCATCCTCAGGCGAGGCGAACCACGCTTCCGAGATACCGTCGTATTCATGGCCGGGCCGGCGCGGCTCGGATTGCTCGGCATGCACGTAACGCACGATCCGGTCGTCCTTGACCGCCTGCTCGGCAATGTCGGCCAGTTTGCCCCAGGCGGCCCTGAACTGGTCCGGAGAGGTGCCCGGCCTGCGGCGCACGAAGCGGATGACCGACGCCTTGCCCTGCTGCCCACCCAACACCAGGACCTCCTTGCCCATCGAGCCGGAGTTGCGCGTGTAGTCGCCGAAGACACGGCGCTCATCCTCCATGATCTTGTCATGGATGTCCCCCGGCGTATCGTGGATCGCCAGCGTATCTCTGGGACTGGAGACGACGGCGACACCATCGTATTCGGTGCAAACCTGCGGCAACTCGACCGGACTTCCGTCAAGCGTCGGACAATAGATCCGCGCGTTGTAAAAGATCTTTTCGATCCGACCGCCGATCATGGGAAACTGGCTGACGAACTTCGGATGTGACCGCCAGTGCTTTGGCCAGTCTTCGGGAGAAACCGACGGATTGCGGCGGGCGAGATAATACATCTTGTAGTCCATCTGACTGTTCCTTTCCCTGTCAGCGTTCCTGCGAGCGGCTCACGCCACGCCCTTTTCCTGAACAACGCGCTCAAGAAACGGTTCGACATCCTCGAGGCGGCGGCAAAAGCGCCTTACGGGAATCGCCATGACCGTAGCCCCGGCATTCGCATATTCCTTGGTCCGGGCCAGAGTCTGCTCAAGGCTGACCTTGCCGTCACCGCCGCGCCGGATTTCATAGGTTTGGCGCACCTGCAACGCGTCCGGGTCGCGCCCGCGGGCTTCGAACGCGTGCCGCAAGGCTTCCACTCCGGCCTTGAGCTGCAAGATGTCGAGCGCCATCGGCGCCCAGCCATCGCACAGTTCGGCGAGGCGTTCGACATTGCGGCGCTTGAGGCCCACGCCGAGCCAGATCGGCACGTTTCCGCCTTGGATCGGCTGGGGCATCGCGGTGATGTTCTCGAACCGGATATGCTTGCCATGGAAGGAGACGTCCCGTCCGCTCCAAAGCTTGCGGCATACCCTGATCTGCTCTTCCAGTATCTCGTAGCGGTTAGCAAAGTCGATCCCGCTCGCCGCGTACTCCGCGCTCTGCCAGCCCACGCCGAGGCCGATCTCGACCCTACCAAGGGACAGCACGTCCAGCGTCGCGATCTGCTTGGCCAGCAGCACGGCCGATCGGAGGGGTGAGATGACGATCCCGCTCGACAAGCGGATATTGCTGGTAACCGCCGCATAGGTCCCCAATTCCACCAGAGGCTCGAGAAAGGGGTAGTCGGAGGCGCCCCGAAACGGCTGATCAGGATATTCGCTGAAATCCGTGCCCATGACCACGTGATCGACGACGGATACCTGATCGATGCCTTTCCTGTCGGCCATAGCCACGATGTCGCGCAGAACCGTGAAGTCCCCGCCGGCAAGCGACTCCGCGCCCAACAGACCGATCGACAATTTCATCCAGTTTTTCCTCCCCAACCGCAGTCCCCCGTGCCTAGAGGCGAAGGGGAACCGGTCACTGGTCGATCATCGCGCGCGCCGGGTCAAGCATGTGCCGGAACGCGCGACAGCCCCGCCTACAAGTCTGGAAGTATCTGGTCCGCGCGGCCCCAGTGCGCCAGATCCCTGGACTGGGCGCGCTTCAGCATCTCCTGTGCATCGGCTATGTGCCAGTGGGACGGGGCATCGAGGTCGCGCAGTTCCTCCCAGGTCAGCGGCACCGCGATCGGAGCGTTAGGCCGCGAACGCGCGCTGTACGGCATCACCGCCGTGGCACCGCGCTGGTTGCGTAAGTAGTCGATGAAGATGCGGCCGGCCCGCTTTGCTTTGGCAAGCGCCGCGGTGAACCGTTCGGGCTGCGCCTGGGCAAGCGCGGTGGCGAAACGCAGCGCGAAGTCCTTGACCTGCGGCCACTCGGCGCTGGGCATCAACGGCGCGATCACATGCACCCCCTTGCCGCCGGTGACCATCGGGAATGTCACCAGTCCCATTTGCGCCAGCATGTCCTGAACGTGGAATGCAGCCGAGACCACAGCGTCGAAACCCAGACCTTCGTCGGGATCTAGATCGAAGACCAGGCGGTCGGCCTTCTCGATATCCTCGATCCGCGCGCCCCAGCCATGGAACTCGATCGTGCCCATCTGCACGCAAGTCAGCAGGCCGGCGGGGGTGTCGACGAACAAGTACGGCTCCTCGTGACCGTTTTTCTCACGGATGGCGACGTGCTTGACGTTCTCGCCGAAGCTGCCGGCGTCGTGCTTCTGGAAGAAGCATTTCTTCGCGCGGCCTTGCGGACAGCGAACCAGGCTGATCGGCCTGCTGCCTGCCCATGGCAGCATGATCGGCGCGACCGCTTCGTAATAGTCCGCAAGCTGCCCCTTGGTGAGCTTGCCTTCGGGGAAGATCACGCGATCCCGATTGGAAATCTTCACACCACTCGCTTCGGCAAGCATCGCCTGCTCGACCGGCTTCTCGATCTCCAGCACGACCGCCTCCGGGTTCTTATCCTCGCGCAGGCCGAGATAGCTCGGATGGCGCAGCACGCCCTCATCGGTCATCTCCGTGTAGGCGATTTCGGCGACCAGCCTGGGCTTCAGCCAGTGCGCTCCCCGTACGACCGCGCGCGCTGCCGGAACCGTGGGCTGCTTCCGCTCCAGCGGAGCCATGATCTCCATCAGACGGTCGATCTCGGCGCTATTGAAGCCAGTGCCGACCTTGCCGGCATAGCGCAATCTTCCATGCTCGTTGACGCCCAGGAGCAAGGCGCGAAAGCCGCGTTTCTTTTGCGATGGCGTCCAGCCGACGACGACGAATTCCTGACGCCGGATGCACTTGGTCTTGACCCACGTGCCGTTGCGGGTGCCGGAGTAGCGCGCATCGACCCGCTTGGAGATAACCCCCTCGAGTCCCGCATCACAGAACGTGTGAAGCAAGTCTTCCCCTTTGCCGACGATATGGTCAGAGTAGCGAATGTGGCCCGTCGCTCCAGCCATCAGCGCCGCCAGCTTCTTCTTGCGCTCAACGAGAGGAACCCGGCTCAGGTCCTCGCCATCGAGTTCGAGCAGATCGAACGCGAAATAGTCGATCTGGCCGGGGTCTCCTTTCAACGCAGCCTGCAACGCCCGGAAACTGGTGCGCCCATCGGGGAGGGTGACCACCGCCTCGCCATCGATAAGCGCGCTTTTCACCGGGAGCTTCAGCGCTTCCGCTATGAGCGGGGCGAAACGGTCCGACCAATCGAGACCCGAACGCGTATAGGCCCGGCCCTCGTGTCCGTTTGCGCCCGTTCCGACCGCCAGCAGCGTGCGATAGCCGTCGTACTTCAGTTCATGCAGCCAGCGATCGCCTGAAGGTACGTGATCCACCAAGGACGCCAGCTGGACCGGCTGAAAAGGGGGAAGGGTGGCGTTCTTCGATTTGCTCGCGTGCGATGTCTTTGCCACCGCTCCCCTTGGCTTTGTCGCCGCCGGTTTCGACACGCTGCCTCTTCTTCCCGCTGCGATCTCATCCATCGTCCGACCGCTGTCGACGCTGGTGATGTGTGCGCCGACAAGATCGTCGGAGCCGCCGGCGAATTCGTCCTCTACCTTGCGCAGGATCCAGTTCTCGCCCTTTTCCTTTCCGCGCGACTTCAGCCGGAACATCACCCATTCCCCCTGCATTCGCCTGCCGTGCAAAGTGAAATGGAGATGGCCCTCGGCCAGGGTCTTCCTCGGGTCCTTGCCAGGCACCGGCTCCCAAGTGCCATTGTCCCACAGCATCACCGTGCCGCCGCCGTACTCGCCTTTGGGGATGGTGCCTTCGAACCGCGCATAGTCGAGCGGGTGGTCTTCGGTTCGAACCGCCAGCCGCTTGTCCTCGGGGTTGGCGCTGGGACCGCGTGTCACGGCCCAACTCACCAGCACGCCGTTCAGCTCGAGCCGGAAATCGAAATGCAGCCGTGTCGCCGCGTGCTTTTGCACCACGAAGCCGCTTCCACCCGTTTTCGCCTTCGCTCCCGAAGGTTCTGCGGTTTTCGAGAAATCACGCTTGGAGCGATAGGTCGCCAGCATATCGGTCGCTGCCATGATTGGCTCCTTGAAAGACGCGGATTCAATGCGCGCGCGACAAACCGGTTCCTCGACGCAGCGAGCGGCGAAAGCGGTAACTGATCTGAGCGAACTCCAGCGCGCAGCCACGCCAGCAGACGCCGACGCTCTCGCCGACCTGGCCGTACAATCGACGGAGGCCGCCCGGCCCTCACGTAGTTGTGCGGTGGAGAGTTGGTCTCTCATGGCGCCGGGCGGCGCATGTCATGCGCGCTTGCGCGCAGCCGGTTTCTTGGCGGAAGCCTTCTTCTTCGTCGGCGATGCGGCCGGTTTCTTTGCCGCCGGTTTCGACACTCCGCCAGTTGCCGGCGCCTTGCCCGACCCCAACGACTTCTTCAGCGCTGCCATCAGATCCACGACATTGCTGCCGCGCGGATCGGCGCTGCTCTCGTCGGTTTCGATGTTGAGGGTCTTGCCCTTCTTCTTGCGCTCGATCAGTTCCTTCAGCGCATCCACGTAGTGGTCGTGGAATTCGCTGGCATCGAACCTGCCGGTCTTTTTCTCGATCAGCGTCGTGGCGAGATCGAGTAGTTCCTCGTCGGGGCTGGTATTGCCGATGTCGCGGAAATAGCTGGCGGCCTTGTTCACCTCGTCGGCGTAGCGCAGGGTCTCCATCACCATGCCGCGGCCGCAGGGCTTGATGCTGACGACATATTCGCGTCCCCGCATCGCCAGTTGACCAAGGCCGATCTTGTTGGTGCGACGGAGTGCCTCGCGCAGGACGATGAAGGCTTCCTCCGCCAAGTCGTCAGCGGGTACGACGTAATATGGCTTCTCGAAATAGATCATGTCGATGTCGGTCGTATCGACGAACTGAGTAAGTTCGAGCGTCTTCTTGCTTTCCAGCTTCACGCCTTCGATCTCGTCCTGATCGAGCAGGACGTATTCGCCCTTGGCATATTCGAAGCCCTTGACGATCTCGTCCACGTCCACTGGTCCGATGCCCGGCACCACTTTCTCGTATTTGATGCGTTTGCCGGACGGTTCGTGAATCTGGTTGAAGGCGACCGTCGCTCCGCTCTTGGTCGCGGAGTAAATCTCCACCGGGATGGAAACCAGCGCCAAGCGGATCTGGCCTCGCCAATAGGGGCGCGCAGCCATCACTATACTCCTTGTGGATGATCGTCGTATCTATTTGGAAATTCGCTGGGGCAACAGGCGTTCCCTGCCCCTTATCGACCCTAATCGAGCGTCAGCTGCATCTCACCGCAGTTTTGTGGCCAATCAACGTGTTGAGCCGCGCCCTAAGGACACTTTCGCGGGGCCGGACGTTGCTTGGGCATCCGCATGATCGCGGTGACAAACGGAGAAGGATTCATGAACGACCAGAACCGCCAGCAGGGTTCGCAGTCCGACCAGAGCCGTCAGCAGAGGCAGCAAGACAACCAGAGCCGACAGCAAGGAAGCGGCAGCGCAGGCCAGCAAGGCCAGCACGGCGGACAAGACAACAACCGCCAGCAGAATCAGCAGGAAGACAGGCAGCGTCAGGGCGGCCAGCACGGCGGACAGAAGCAAGATCGCTGACCACCATCATTCGTCGAAAAAGGAGCCCCCGGTTCGCCGGGGGTTTTCTTTTGGCGTTATTATACTTGTCAAACCCACTCTTCCCGCAGGGGAGGGTGTGAGCTATGCCTAAGCTTAGGACCAAGATTTGGGGGGCGGAGGGCATGGCTGCAAACAAGGTAAATCTGGACGCACTGATCCGAAGGGAGGATTTGGCTGTCGGCGATGGCGTGACGAGTGGTGAGACTGGGGACGACAAAATCAGTATTGCGTCGATTGGCGGCAGCACCTTTTTCACCGGCCCACTTCGAAAGCCCGATTTCCAGCGCGAGACCGTCCATTGGGAGCCAAAGAAGATCGTCGATTTGATCGCCGCTTTTTTAGACCGCAGGCTCATTCCTGCGGTCATTCTCTGGCGAGCCGGTAATCTAAACTTCGTAATCGACGGCGCTCATCGACTATCGGCCCTATTGGCGTGGGTTTGGGACGACTACGGGGACGGCGACAGGTCAAAGGCGCTATTCGGTTCACCTCTGCCACCGGAGCAGATTGCTATTGCGCAGCGCACCCGCAAGCTCATCAGCAAGGAAATTGGCCCATACGCGCTTTACAAAGCAGCTCTGGATTATCCCCAAGCGGTAGACGAGAAAATAAAGGCGCGAGTGAGCAATTTGAGCGTTGTCCATATCATCGCTCAATGGGTTCCCGCGGCCACAAAGGACGCGGCAGAGGACTCGTTCTTCAAGATAAACGACTCAGCTACCCCGTTGGAGCCGACCGAGCGTAGGATATTGCGGTCGCGTGGTTCGGCGGCTGCGATTGCCGCGCGAGCCATTGCACATGGCGGTAAGGGATACGCGTATTGGGGCGCGTTCAGCGAGGATGTGCAGAAGAAAATCACAGGGCCAGCAGAAGAGATTTCCGATCTATTGTTCAAGCCGCCTCTGGCGAGTACTGGAGCGATTGATACTCTAGACGTACCAGTCGCTGGGCGCGGGTACAGTTACCTTCCATTC
>DATEEP010000069.1:0-91816 GCA_035281095.1 Novosphingobium sp.
GCTACCTGCCGCACGAGGCGGTGATGAAGTCGATCGAACTGCTCGGCACACACGTCATCCCCGAACTCAAAAAACGCGGCGCCGCCAAAATGGCTCAAGGCCTCCAAAATACCATCAAACAAACCGAAAAACACGTGGCGAGCAAGCCGCACGCGGACGACCCGCTTGCATCGCTGGCTTCGACCTGAAGTTACGGGCTGAAGTTACGGGGCGGTGCCATCAGGCGCCGCCCCAACCCTGTTGCGGTGCGGGAGGATAGCCCGCTCGCTTGGCAGAACCAGTTTTCCGGATACATTCAGCACCTGCCGAGGCGACGGCGAAAAATAGCGTACAACTTCGATAAGACTTTAGAATGCAAGTATATAATCGAGATGTCCTTGCGATGGTAAGAGCTTTTCGCACCCTCGTTTTGGCAGCACCTGCACAAAATTTCGTGCTGCACCGCAAAATTTCGCTTGGCGCGAATCGATCCGTGTGTATTCTCTGCCGTGACGGACGCCTCGCCGCTCAACGCTGAGCGAAGGAGCGGGGACCGTCGTCAATCAACAGCGCGTGGCAAAGAAGCCGCCCGAATTGGTCCCTCCAGGGTCCAGGTCGAGGCGGCTTCTTTGCGTTCGCATGACGCAGGGACGAAACGCAATGGACACAAAGTGGGGGCTCCGGTTCGACAGGCGGGGAATGGTCGCGGCGCTGTTGGTCGGCGTGGCATTGGCGGGATGCGGCAAGAGCGAGGGCGCAGGGGACGCGCCGGCCGCGGCTTCGGCGAAAGGCATCGAGAAGCCGAACCTCAAGCTGGGCTTCATCAAGCTGACCGACATGGCACCGCTGGCCGTCGCCAAGGAGAAAGGCTTCTTCGCCGACGAGGGCCTCAACGTCACGCTGGAACCGCAGGCGAACTGGAAAGTGCTGCTGGACGGCGTATCGGGGGGACAGCTTGACGGCGCGCACATGCTGGCGGGCCATCCGCTGGCTTCGGCGGCCGGGATCGGCTCGAAAGTCCGGATCATCACGCCGATGTCGCTCGACGTGAACGGTAAGGCGGTGACGATCTCCAACCGCGTCTACGACATGATCGCGCCGACCTTGCCCAAGGGGCCGGACGGCAAGTTCGCGCAGCCGGTCTCCGCCGCCGCGCTCAAGCCGGTGGTCGCCAAGTTCAAGTCCGAAGGCAAGCCGTTCAAGATGGGCATGGTCTTCCCGGTCTCCACTCACAACTACGTGCTGCGGTACTGGCTGGCGGCGGGCGGGCTCAATCCCGGCTTCTACCTGCCGGGCGACACCGCCGGTACGACGGGCGCCGAGGTCCAGCTTTCGGTGACGCCGCCGCCGCAGATGCCCGCGACGCTGGAAGCCGGGACGATCGAGGGCTATTCGGTGGGCGAGCCGTGGAACCAGGCGTCGGTCGCCAAGAAGATCGGCCACCCGATCATCGTCGATCCGGACATCGCCGGGCTTACGGGCGACAAGGTCTTCGGCCTGACCGAAGACTTCGCCAAGAAGAACCCCAAGACCACCCAGGCGATCCTGCGCGCACTGATCCGCGCTTCGATGTGGATCGACGCCGAGAATGGCAAGAACCGCGCCGAAACGGTGAAGATCCTTTCCAGTCCGAACTATGTCGGCGCGGACGAGAAAGTTCTGATGGCCTCGATGACCGGCAAGTTCACCTTTGCCCAGGGCGACACCCGCGCGACGCCGGAGTTCAATCTCTTCTTCAGCCAGCAGGCCAGCTATCCGTTCTATTCCGACGGCATCTGGTTCCTGACGCAGATGCGCCGCTGGGGCCAGATCGCGCAGTCCAAGCCCGACCAGTGGTATCTCGATACGGTGAAGCTGGCCTATCGCCCCGATCTCTATTCCGAAGCGGCGAAGTCGCTGGTCGCCGGCGGCAAGGCCAAGGCCGAGGATTTTCCCGAGACCGACGGCTTCCGCAGCTATAGCCGCAAGGCGATCGACGGCGTGGCCTACGACGCCCGCAAGCCCGCCGCCTATGCCGAGGGCTTTGCCATCGGCCTGAAGGCCGGGCAATCCGTCACCCCCTCGGGCGTCAAGTAAGGATCACGACGATGTCTGTCGCACCTCTCCGGAAACCCGACATCATAACCAGCGCCGAAGTGGAGCCGCCGAGCGACGCCGCAAGGGCGAGCGGGGCGGTGCCTGTCGCCACTCGGAGCACCGCAGCGTCGAAGCTGCCGTCGGGCAGGGCGGTGTTCGAGGCCGCCTGGCCGCCGCTTGCAGGCATCGTCGTATTCGTGGGCCTTTGGGCGATGCTGGCGCCGATGGTCCAGACCTCGCTCGGAGCGCTTCCCGGGCCGGCGGACGTTTGGGATGCTTTCAAGGGCCTGATGGTCGAGTTCTCGGCGGCGCGCGCCGATGCCGCCGCCGCCGAGGCTTCGGGCCAGTTCTATTCCGGGCCGCCGACTTTCGTCGACCAGATACTGACCTCGCTGAAGACGGTTGCGATGGGCTTCATCCTGGCGTCGCTGGTGGCGGTGCCGCTCGGTCTGGTGGCGGGGATGTCGAAGCGGATCAACGCGGCGATCAATCCGCTGGTGCAGGTGATGCGGCCGATCAGCCCGCTCGCCTGGCTGCCGATCGTGACGATGGTGGTCTCCGCCTCGATCACCAGCGACGATCCGACGCTGCCCAAGAGCTTCATCATCTCCGCCATCGTGGTGATGATGTGCTCGCTGTGGCCGACGCTGATCAATACCGCCGTGGGCACCGCGTCTATCGACAAGGACCTGCTCAACGTCGGACGGGTGCTGCGGCTGGGCTGGTTCGACAAGCTGACCAAGCTCGTCCTGCCCTCGTCGCTGCCTTACATCTTCACCGGCATGCGGCTGTCGCTGGGCGTGGGCTGGATGGTGCTGATCGCGGCGGAGATGCTCGCGCAGAACCCCGGTCTCGGCAAGTTCGTGTGGGACGAATTCCAGAACGGCAACGAGAAGTCGCTGGCGCGGATCATGGTCGCGGTCGTCGTTATCGGCCTGATCGGCGTGATGCTCGACCGGGTGATGATGGGCCTGCAGGCGCTCGCCAGCCGCAACAGGACGGTGTGACCATGAGCGATCCCATCTCTTGGCCCATCCTCTCGTTGAAGAACGTGACCAAGCGCTATGTCGGCAAGTCCGGCGGCATGACCGACGTGCTGGGCGGCATCGACCTGGATGTCGAGGAGGGCGAGTTCATCGCGATCCTCGGCTTCTCCGGCGCCGGCAAGACCACGCTGATCTCCGCCATCGCCGGGCTGATCGAACCGGACGGCGGCGAGATCCTGGTCAGGGGCGCGCCGATCGAAGGACCGGACCGCGACCGGGGGCTGGTGTTCCAGTCGTACTCGCTGTTTCCCTGGCTCAGCGTCGAGGCCAATGTCGCACTGGCGGTCGATGCCGTGCACAAGGATCGGACCGGTCAGGAGCGGGCCGCGCTGGTGCGTCAGAAGGTCGAGCTGGTCGGTCTCGGCCATGCCATGGACCGCAAGCCGGCCCAGCTTTCAGGCGGCATGCGCCAGCGTGTCGCGGTGGCGCGAGCCCTGGCGATGGAGCCGGAAATCCTGCTGCTCGACGAACCGCTTTCGGCGCTCGATGCCTTGACCCGCGCCAAGCTGCAGGACGAGATCGAGCGCATCCGTGCCGAAGAACGCCGTACCGTGATCCTCGTCACCAACGACGTCGACGAGGCGCTGCTGCTGGCGGATCGCATCGCGGTGCTGACACCGGCGCCGGCGGCGCGGATCGGCAGGATATTCCCCGTGGACATCCCCCGGCCGAGGGGCCGCGAGGAGATGAACGACAGCGCGGCCTTCCAGGCGCTTCGGCGCGAGATCGTGACCTATCTGGGATCCCTGGTCGAAGGGCAGGCGGGCAAGACATCGGACTTCGGCAACCTGCCGAACGTCACTCCGCTGGACCTCGCGCAAAGGAAGGATTCCGGGCCGCCCAAGGCCTATCGCGAAGCGGCGTCGGGCGGCGTCGAGCGACGGTTCCTGGAGTTCTACAAGCTCGGCAAGGTCTATCCGACGCCCAAGGGGCCGCTGACGGTGGTCGAGGATTTCAACCTGCTGATGGACAAGGGCGAGTTCGTCTCGCTCATCGGCCACTCGGGCTGTGGCAAGTCGACGGTGCTGACGATGGCGGCGGGTCTGAACGCGATCAGCAAGGGGTCCATCGTTCTCGACAACCGCGAGATCGACATTGCCGGGCCGGACAAGGCGGTGGTGTTCCAGGCGCCCAGCCTGATGCCGTGGCTCACCGCGCGGCAGAACGTCGCGCTCGGCGTCGAGCGGGTCTATCCGCATGCGAGCAAGGCCGAACGGCGCGAGATCGTGGATTATTACCTCGACCGGGTCGGGCTTTCCGATGCGCGGGACAAGCTGGCCGCGGAGATGTCGAACGGGATGCGCCAGCGGGTCGGCATCGCGCGCGCCTTTGCGCTGTCGCCCCGGCTGCTGCTGCTCGACGAGCCGTTCGGCATGCTCGACAGCCTTACCCGCTGGGACTTGCAGGACGTGCTGGTCGAAGTGTGGAACCGCACCAAGGTGACGGCGATCATGGTGACGCACGATGTCGACGAGGCGATCCTGCTGGCCGACCGCGTGGTGATGATGACCAACGGCCCGAACGCCACCATCGGCAAAGTGCTGAAAGTCGACCTGCCGCGTCCGCGCGAACGCAAGGCGCTGCTGAGAGACCCGCAATTCTACGCATACCGGCAGGAGGTGCTGCACTTCCTGGCCGAATACGACCACGGCCCGAAAGTCGAGGCCGCTTAGATAAACGGAAGAGGATGCCTGATCGGCTTTGGTTCACGCCATCAGGGGAAACAGGAATGAGGAACATCATCACGGCGGCCGTCCTCGCGGCGCCGATCGCTTTCGCTCAACCCGCGCTCGCGGCTCCGGCCAAGTCGAATCCCGGAGATCCGGTCAAGGTCAGCGACAGCCTGACCATCGACCCGATCATCGAGGGCCGGTTGCGTTACGAGCATGTCGACCAGCCGACTACGGATGCCGACGCCATAACCCTGCGCCTGCGCGCCGGGGCGGAGTTCAGGATGAACAAGCTGGCGCTGCTGGTCGAGGGCGAGGGCACCATGGCGCTCGACGACGGCTACAACGCCTTTCCCTTCCTCATCGACAGCAACCAGCGCCGCCCGCTGCATTCGACCGTGCCCGATCCGATGAACGTCGAGCTGAACCGCTTGCAACTGCAATACAAGGGCAATGCGGCGACCTTTACCGCCGGCCGTCAGCGCATCAACCTTGATGACCAGCGCTGGGTCGGCTCGGTCGGCTGGCGCCAGAACGAGCAGACCTTCGACGCGGTGCGTGCCGAGGCGAAGATCGGCCCGGTCAGCCTCGACGGGACCTACGCCATCGGCCAGCGCACGATCTTCGGCGTCGATGCCGGACCCCGCCAGTCCTACAAAGGCGATTTCTTCTTCGCCGGGGCAGCCGCCAAACTGGGGCCGGTGAACGTCAAGGGCTTCGCCTACCTGCTCGACTACGATGAGACCATCGTTTTCGCCAACAGCTCGCAAAGCTATGGCGTGCGGGCGACGGCGGCGCTTCCGCTGAGCCCGAAGATCAAGCTGGACCTCATGGGCAGCTACGCCCGGCAGTCGGACCACGGCAGCAATCCCGTCGACTATTCCGCCGACTACATCGCGGCCGAGGCCGGCCTGTCGTTCAAGAGCCTGACGGTGCTGGCCGGGTGGGAACTGCTCGGCAGCGACGCCGACGCCGCCAACGGTGCAGGCCGCGCGCTGCAGACGCCGCTGGCGACGCTGCACAAGTTCAACGGCTGGGCCGACGTATTCCTGACGACGCCGAACAAGGGCCTGCAGGACCTCTATGCCGGGGCGTCCTACAAGTTCGCGCAAGTGAAGGCGCTGCCCGGCCTCAATGCGGCGGTTACCTGGCACAAGTTCGAAAGCGATGTCGGCGGTATCGACTACGGCAGCGAATGGAACGCGAGTGTCGGGTTCAAGGTCGGTCGCGTCGCGCTGCTGGCGAAGTACGCGAACTACGATGCCGATGGTTTCGGCGTCGATACAGAGAAACTGTGGCTGCAGGCCGAGATCGCGTATTAGAGCATGATGACTTCGGTTTGGATCACTTCGTCATTGCGAGCGTAGCGAAGCAATCCAGGGCCGCGCTACACCGCCCTGGATTGCCGCGGGGCTCCGCCCCTCGCAATGACGAAGCAATGTAAAGTCATCACGGTCTAGCGGTTGCGAGGGGGGTGGAGCGGGTCGATCTCGCTCCACCTCGCAATAATATGCTCCAGTGAAGTCTCCGAGGGCTCCCGCACGTTCGGCGGCGTGCCGGTCATCTTCGGCATCGCCGCCGACTGGACGACCCCGTCGCGCTCCACGAACGCCTCGCGCGCCCTGTTGTGCGGATGTTCGGCCGCTTCGGCCATCGACAGCACCGGCGTCACGCAGGCGTCGGTTTCGGCGAAGCGGTGCGCCCATTCATCGCGGGTGCGGGTGGCGAACGCTTCGCGGAAGTCGGCCTCCATCGCCGGCCATCCGGCGCGGTCGTTCTGGACATAGCCGCGATCGCCTAGCCCGAGCCCATCCACCATCTGCGCGAAGAACCGCGGCTCGAGACAGCCGACCGCCACGTCCTTGCCATCGGCGCAGCGGTAGCAGCGATAGAACGGCGCCGCGCCGTCCAGCAGGTTGGAGGCCGGTGCGTCGCGCCATTGCCCGCTGGGCAGCCAGGCATGATAAAGGCTCAGGAACGAGATCACGCCCTCGGTGATGCAGGCGTCGACCACTTGCCCGCGCCCGGTCCGCTGAGCCGAAAGCAGCGCGGCGAGAACGCCGCCGATCAGCACCATCGAGCCGCCGCCATAGTCTCCCACCAGATTGAGCGGGACCGGCGGCGGGGTTTCGCGGTCGCCCATCGCGTGGAGGGCGCCGGTAAGGCCGATGTAGTTGAGATCATGCCCGGCGCGCTGCGCCAGCGGGCCCGACTGCCCCCAGCCGGTCATCCGGCCGAACACCAGCCGGGGATTGCGGGCAAGACACGCGTCGGGACCGAGGCCCAGCCGTTCCATCACGCCGGGACGGAAGCCTTCGATCAGCGCGTCTGCCCGCTCGATCAGGTCTAGCAGGCGGTCGCGGTCGGCCGCATCCTTGAGGTCGAGGGACACGAGCGCCCGGCCGCGATGGAGCACCGCGCCGCCGACATCCTCCCATGCCGCCGCCCCGGCAGTCGGCGCGCGGGCGACCCGCACGATGTCCGCGCCCATGTCCGCCAGCATCATCGTCGCCAGCGGCACCGGCCCGATCGCGTCCATCTCGACGATGCGGATGCCGGCCAGAGGCCCTGTCGCTTGGGTGGGTTCGTCCATCAGCCGCTGCTACTCCCGATAGTGCAGCCGCCGTGCCTATCGGAAGTGGGGCGCCTGCTCCACCCCGCGCCCGTTCAGCGCGGGCCGTTCAATGTGGGTAGACGACCCTGAATCCGATGTGCGACGTTCCGAGATCCCGCTCCTGCGCCTGGAATCCGGCGGGGCGGAAGTTGGCGCAATAATTCATCGCGCACAGATAACTGCCACCCTTGATGAGGCCGGTCGGCCCGTCGCCGTCCGTCCATTCCCACACGTTGCCGACCATGTCCTGCACACCGAAGTCGTTGCCCTCGAAGCAGCCGACCGGCGCGATGCCCTTGAAGCCGTCGGTGCCGGTATCGGCGACGGGGAAGGGGCCTTCCCACACGTTCGCGCGCGCCGTCTCATGCCGGTCGAATGCCCAGCTCGCGGGTGCGACCGTTCCGGTCTGGCGACCGCGCGCGGCCCGCTCCCACTGCGCCTCGCTCGGTAGATTGCCGCCCGCCCAGCGGGCATAGGCCTCGGCATCCTCGCGCGTGACTTGGACGACGGGCTCGTCGTCCCGGCCTTCGATGGAGCTTGCGGGCCCCAGAGGATGGCGCCAGTCCGCGCCCTCGACGAAGCGCCACCAGCGGCTTGCGTTGTCCAGCGGCACGGGCTCGGTCGGCTGGACGAACACGGCGGACATGCCCTCGCGCTCCGCCTGGGTGCGGTGGCCGGTGGCGGCGACGAACGCCGTGAACTGGCGGTTGGTCACTTCGTGCCGGTCGATGGCGAAGGCGGGCACGGCGACCTTGCGGCCCGGCCGCCCTTCGCCGTCCTCGCCAAGCAGGACCGCGCCCGCCGGTATGCCGACGCGGCCGTCGCGGGCCTGACAGCGGCTGCCGGCGGGCGGCGGGGCGCTACCGCCGGCTTGCGTCAGCATGAGAACGCAGCCCAATCCCAGGAGCAGCGACGTCGTGCGCCCAAGAACCATGATCCAGGTCAGCTACTCGTCTCCCAACGGCGGGTTCGGGCGGATGTCCGGCTCGGGTAGGATGACGCCCACCCGTTTCGCGTAGTCGTCCCATTCCCTGAGCAGTTCCGCCATGATCTCGGGCTCCGACGCAGCGAGGTCGCGGGTCTCGCCCGGGTCGGCCGCCACGTTGAACAGTCGCCATTTCCTGTCGCCGATGTCAACCAGCTTCCAGTCGCCCTGACGCAGCGAGCGCGATCCGAACAGCTCGTTGCCGATCGCCTTGTCGGCCGGATAGACCTTCTCGCCACGATCGAGGAGCGAGGTCCAGCTCAACCCGTCGATCGGCTGCACCGGCTTTCCGGCAAACCGGCCCGGCTCGACCGGCACGCCGGCGAGGTCCAGGAACGTGGGCGTTACGTCGGTGACGTGGGTGTAGGCCTTGCCGATCGCTCCCGGCTGGCGCACCGCCGGGCCCGAGATGAACGCAACCGCGCGGGTGCCGCCTTCCGTCGCGTACGTCTTGAAGCGGTATGACGGCGCGGTCGCCGCCTGCGCCCAGCCGCGCCCGTAGCTGATGTAGCTGCGCGCCGTTCCCAGGCTCTCGAAATCCTGCGCGGCTGCCGCCGCCACCTGGTTGAGACCCGCGACTTTTGCCTGATCGAGTTCCATGCCTTCGGCTCCATTGTCGGCCAGGAAGAGAATGACGGTGTTGTCGAATTCGCCGGTTTCCTTGAGCGCGGAAACGACGCGGCCGACCGCCTGATCGACATGATCGACCATCGCCGCGTAGATCTCCATCTCGCGCGCTTCGCGGCGCCGCTGCTCGGGCGTGAGGTCGTTCCATCCTGGCGAATCGACGGGGCTGTGCGGCTGTACCGACGCGTCGATCAGGCCCAGCTCCCGCTGGCGCCTCAGGCGTTGCTCACGCAGAATCTCGAAGCCGGCGTCGTAGCGTCCCTTGTACTTGGCGACGGTCTGCGGCGGCGCCTGCAGCGGGAAGTGCGGTGCGGTGAAGGCGAGATAGGCGAAGAACGGCTTCTTGCCGTCCGGACCGCCCTTGGTCGACTTGATCTGTTCCACCAGCTTTGCGCCGAAATAGTCGGACGAATAGAAGTCGGCGGGCAGCTTGGCGACCGGCACGCCGTTTTCCGTGTAGGACGTCCCCCGATCCTTGCGCTGCCCCTCGAGGCCGAAGTGGTTGTGCCCGCCCTGAAGCAGCGCGAACGAGTGCTGGAAGCCGCGCGCGTGCGGGTCCTGCGTCGGTTGCACGCCCAGGTGCCACTTGCCCGAATAGAGCGTGCGATAGCCGGATTGCGACAGGCGCTCGGCCAGCGTCGCGGTGTCGCCGCGAAGGTAGCCCTCGAAGCCGGGGCGGCCGCGCTGGTTCGCCTGCGTCACCTCGGCCATGGCGCCCAGGCCGACGCGGTGGCTGTCGCTGCCGGTCAGCAGCATCGCCCGTGTCGGCGAGCAGGCGGGCGCGGTGTGGAAGCCCGTAAGCCGCAAGCCCGACAGTGCCAGCGCGTCGAGGTTGGGTGTGTCGATCTCCCCGCCGAACGCGCCGATGTCGGAAAAGCCCAGGTCGTCGGTGACGATGATGAGGAAATTGGGGCGGTTCGGGCCGGATGCGTCCTTTGGCGCGTCCTTGGCGTTCGCGGTGGCTGCCAGGATCATCGCGCTGGCCGTCGCGGCCAGGAACCTGGCGGCCAGGAACCTGGTGGGTCGTGAAAGATGTCGTTTCATCGTGTGCTCCGGAAACTGAAAGGTGGCCGGATCGCCGAAGCGACCCGGCCAAGGTGGTCGGCACAGGAAGCCGACAGGGTGGAACTGGAAACCGTTCCGCGCGCGACCTGGGGCCGGCTCCGGCCGGGTGGGGGCGCGAAATGGCGGCGCAGGACGCAGGGTCTTGCGATCGAAACCGTATGGCGGCCGGCCTGCCGGATGACGGCTCGGTCGGCTGGTGAGATCGGTTCGGCCGGGTGGGCCGACGACCGTCAGCGAGTGGTGTGAAAGATCATGCGCATCGCTTTCTCCTTCGCCGGCAAGGCGTCTTCGGGGAGATCACGATGCCTGGCGTGGTCGCCTGGGCACCGTGCGCTTTAGCGGTTGGTCACGCGGAGCAAGCTGCATCTCGATCAAAAGCCGCGGGCCAGCATCGTCATGCGCATGGGAGGGCTGGCCGGCCTGCCCATGCGGAACAATCTCTACTTATTTGATTGAGTGTCGCGGTCAAGCCAAAGCTTTCCTTTGCCCGGTCCAAGCGACGGTTGTCGGGATGGGCACCCACCGAAGACTGGATTTTATTCAGCAATGGCTTCAAGACCGCGGGGTGTATTGTTAGGGGCGGCGTGATCCGCCTAGGTGGCGGCGCGTTCCCGCCGTGGGAATCGGGATGGAGGACCTCAATGGCAACTGGGCAATTTGATGAAGAATTCGATTTCGTCGTCGTCGGGAGCGGCGGCGGATCGATGGCCGCCGGTCTGGTCATGCGTCAGGCCGGCAAGAGCGTGCTGATCCTTGAGAAGACCGAATATCTGGGCGGAACCACGGCCCGCTCGGGCGGCGTGATGTGGATCCCCAACAACCCGTTCATGGCGCAGGAAGGAGTCGAGGACAGCTACGAGAAGGCGATGACCTATCTCGATGCCACCGCCGGCCAGTCGCTCGACGCGCCGGGCGCCAGCAAGGCGCGCCGCTCCGCCTATGTGACCGAAGGACCCAAGATGGTCGACTTCCTGGTCAAGCAGGGCGTCAAGCTGCGCCGCGCGCCCTATTGGCCGGACTACTACGACGATCGGCCGGGCGGCTCGGCGCCGGGCCGCACGGTCACCGCGCAACTGTTCGACCTCAACGAACTGGGCGAATGGAAGAGCAAGCTTCGCCCCACCGCCATCAAGGTGCCCGTCACGCTCGACAAGACCGTGACCATGGCCACGTTCAATCGCACCTGGAAGGGCAAGTTCGTGGCGCTCGAAATGGTCGCGCGCGGCCTTTGGGGCAAGCTGACGGGCAAGGACTGGGCGACGGCCGGCAACTCGCTTCAGGGCCGCATGCTGCAGGCCGCGATCAAGGCGGGCGTCGATTTGCGGGTCAATGCGGGGGTGAAGTCGTTCATCGTCGAGGACGGCGCGGTGACGGGCGTCGTCACCGAGAAGGACGGCCGCGAATGGCGGATCGGCGCGCGCAACGGCGTGCTCGTCAACGCGGGCGGCTTCGCGCAGAACCAGGAGATGCGCGACAAGTACATGCCGGGCACTTCGGTCCTGTGGACCGGCGCTGGTCCGGGCGACACGGGCGAGATCCTGCGCGAGATGATGGGGCTGGGCGCCGCGACCGCGCAGATGGAAGAGCGCGTCGGCCACCAGCACATCATTCCGCCCGGTGAGGAGAACACGCACGGCGACGGCATCAACATCTCGAACATCAGTAGCCAGATGGACGTCTGCAAGCCCCACTCGATCGTCGTCGATCAGACGGGCGTGCGCTACATGAACGAGAGCGGATCCTACATGGAATTCTGCCAGAACATCCTGGCACGCGACAAGATCGTTCCCGCCAGCCCGAGCTGGTGGATCGTCGACGCGCATTATCTGAAGACGTTCATGTTCTGCAAGAAGATGCCCGGAACGCCGATCCCGCAGGAATGGTTCGACGCCGGCTTCGTCATCAAGGGCGACACGATCGAGGAACTGGCTTCGAAGATCAACGTCGATCCCGCCGTCCTCAAGGCCACGGTCGATCGCTTCAACGCCAACGCGCGCGAGGGCAAGGACCCCGATTTCCATCGCGGCGAGCGCGCCTACGACAACTACCTGGGTGACGTGGTGCAGAGCCCGACTCCGGCCCTCGCCCCCGTGGACAAGCCGCCCTACTACGCGACGCGGGTCTATCCGGGAGATCTCGGCACTTACGGCGGCGTCGTCACCGACGATTTCGCGCGGGTGCTGCGCGAGGATGGCTCGGTCATCCCCGGCCTCTACGCCACCGGCACCTCGACGGCGTCGGTCATGGGGCGGTATTATCCGGGCGCGGGCTCCAGCGTAGGCCCCTCGTTCGTGTGGGGCTATGTCGCCGCCAAGCATGCCTCGGGCAGCGGCAACACCGCCTGATCCGAATCGACGAAGCCCGTTACCTCACGCCGCGGAAGCGCTTTCGTAAGCCTGCGCTTCGGCGGCGATGAGGATATCGGCGAGCATCCAGTAAGCCTCGCCCCAGGCTGCCAGCACCTCGTCGGTGGCGACGTCCGCGCCCAGCACATCGCGAATCGCGGGCAGCAGCGCCGCGGCGACATGCGGATAATGCTCGGCCTTCACGCCGGTTTCGACATGGCGCGCGACCATGCGCTGCACCGCCGTGCCCAGGTTCTGCAGCTTGTCGATGTTCCTGGCATAGGCCAGGATCGCGCCCGCTAGTCGGCGCGGCTGCTCGCCGCTTTCCTGCGCTGCCCGATCGAACATCGCGGCAATTTCCGGGTTCTCGAACAGGCGCGCGTACATCGCCGTCGTTATCTCGACGCCGTGCTTTTCAAGGGCGGGCGCGGTTGCCTTGACGATCTCGATTGCGTGGGAAGAAGCGGTGCGCATCAAAAGCCTCCTAAATGCGGTAGATAAAATACCGATATAAAGACCGCTTGATTTACGCAAGTGCATTTTCCACACTCGCCACTGCATGCAACTGACCCAGCACACCGACTTCGGCTTGCGCCTTCTGATCGTCCTCACGCGCGCAGGGGGAGGGCCGATGTCGCTTCCTGCCTTTGCCGCCGAGCAGGGAATTTCGTACAATCACGTCGCCAAAGTCGGTCAGGCGCTGGGGCGAGCCGGCTTCGTCGCCAGCCACCGCGGACGGTCCGGAGGCGTGTCGCTGGCCCGCCCCGCGGCGGATATCACCCTGGGTGAGGTAGTCCGCGCGCTGGAGCCTGGCTTGCGGCTTGCCGATTGCGGCGGCTGCGCACTGCGGTCCGATTGCTCGACCAGCAGCATACTGGCCGAGGCACTGGCGGCGTTTCTGGCGGTGCTGGACCGGACGACATTGGCGGCCGCGGCGAAGTCCGGCGGACCTGCCTTTCCCGGATGGACGGGCGCGGCCGGCTGCTAGTCCCGGCTGCTAGTCAAAGCCGAAAGTTCTGGTGTTCAGCGGCTGTACACGGCTTGCGGCCCATTCCGGCGGCGGCTAAGCGGCGGAAATAACATCGAAATGGATCGGCGGCGAACGATGGTCAGGAACATTGCGGGATTTATCGGCCCGGCGCTGGCATTGGGCGCGCTGGCGCTCGCGGCGCCTCTCCTGGCGGCCGGCGATGCCGAGCGCGGCAAGGCCCTGTTCGCCCGGTGCGCCGCCTGCCACAGCGTCGAGCCCGGCAAGAACAAGCTCGGGCCGTCGCTGGCGGGAACGGTCGGGCGCAAGGCGGGCGCGGTTCCGGGCTACAAGTATTCTCCGGCGATGACGAAATCCGGCAAGGTGTGGGATGCGAAGGCGCTCGATGCCTATCTCGCCGCCCCGACCAAGGCCGTGCCGGGCACGACCATGGTGATCGCGGTGCCCAACGCGGAGGACCGGGCCCACCTCATCGCCTATCTGGCGACGGTGAAATAGAGCCCGCCCGCCGCTGGCCAAGGCTCCGCCGCAAGAACGTCGTTCGGCAATCGCTACGCCGTCGCAACCGCGATACAAGCGCGATGCAACCGCCATGCAACCGCCATGCAACCGCCATGCAACCGGATGCGCGCGGACACGTTGAGACGAAAGCAAAACGGTATCCGAGGAACGGACAGATGACGAAGAAGTCGAAAGCCAAGGGCGCGATCAAGCTGCCCAAGTCGATCATGGGCATGAAGCTGCCGAAGAAGGCGCGCAGGAGCGTCAACAAGCTGTTCCGGTCGGCCCATTCGTCGAAGGCGGACCTGTTCGTCACCGCGCTGGCGGGCGCCCTGGCAACCAAGCTGGCCGAGCACATGAACGAGCCGCTGGAGCGTGCGCTCAAGAAGAGCGGCCTCGTCTCCCCGCCGGAAGGCAAGGCGGGCGCACCGGCGGCGCGGCACTGAAACGTACCGGACGGTAACTGGAAGCTACTTCAGCAGCTTTGACAAGGTCCCGGCCATGGGGATGGGCATGAACCCGTCCCCTTCCGGCCAGTCGAGGAAGCCCATCGACGCGCTGGTGCCGCCATCGACGTGCAGCGTCTGTCCGGTCACCGCGCTCGACAGGCCGCTGACGAGGAACAGCACGCCGTCCACCACTTCCTCCACCTCGGGGCGGCGCTTCATCGGGATGTACATTTCCACCGGCAGGGTGGAGAGCGGCACGCCCAGTTCGAGCCGGCGGCGTTCCGGCTCCTCGCCCATCGCCGCATAGGACGCCCGTGCCGCCGAGGTGTCGGCGGCCAGGCAATTGACCCGGATGCCCGCTCCGCCCAGTTCCACCGCCAGGGCGCGGCTGAAGTTGGTGATGCCCGCCTTGGCCCCGGCATAGACCGCGAACGTGCCGGCGCCGCGATGCGCCTCGATCGTGGTGAAGTTGACGATCGCGCCGCCCCGGCCGGAACGCTTCAGGAGCGGGATGGCACGATGGCAGCTCTGCACGACGTAATCGTAGTTCAGCCGGATGTCGCGCGCGTGGCTTTCGCGCGTGGTGTCCTCGAACGGGCGGCGGATGACCCCGCCCGCCACGTTGATGACGAAGTCGATCGCGTCGTGCTCACGCTCGACCACATCCCAGAACACGTCGAGCGCGGCCTCGTCGGTAACGTCGGCATGGTGGGCCGAGATCGCACCGCCCAGCGCCGCCACTTCGCCGACGATTCCCGCGATGCCCTCGCGGTCGTCGTCGCAGGCGATCACCCTCACGCCTTCGCCGACCAGGCCCAGCGTCACCGCGCGCCCGACGAAACCCGCGCATCCGCCGAGCACCACCGCGACTTTGCCCGCCAGCGCCTTGTGCGCGTCCAGCAATCCCATTCCCGTCTCCCATGCGGCCTCGGACGGTGCCTATTGACCGTCGCATGACCTGGCAAGTTGCTCGTTTTCCCGCCAATTTCACAAGTGTGCTATTTAGCACACATTTAAACATTGGTTTACCGTGTTTGGCTATCGTCGCGCCTGGACGACGCCGGCAATGCCGGTCTGGGGAACGGAACGCATGGATCTGGCTGACAGCGACGAAGGCCGAACTCTCCGCACGGTCGAGGACATGCGCGCCGCGCCGCGCTTCTCGCTGATGCTGCGCACCGCCAAGCTCATCGCCCGCGACGGCGAATACGTGTGCATCGTGCGCGACGTTTCGCAGACGGGGACCAAGCTGCGCCTGTTTCACGCGCCGCCGCCGGACGAGTTCCTGCTGCTGGAACTGGGCAACGGCAGCATCTACCCGGTCCAGAGCGTCTGGCGGCACGAGGGCCATGCCGGCTTCCGCTTCGCCGCGCCCGTCAATGTCGCCGAGTTCATGGAAGAGCCGTGCGACTATCCCAGGCGCCAGATCCGGCTGCGTTTGAGCCGGCCGGCCAGGCTGACCGCGGACGGCCAGGCCATCAGCATATCGCTGCTCAATCTGTCCCAACAGGGCATGGGTTTCGAATCGGCGATAGACCTGCCCGTCGGCCAGCGGGTCAAGGTCGAGGTGCAGGGGCTGCCGGCGCGCATCGGCAACGTATGCTGGCGGCGCAAGCAGCGGCATGGCGTCGCCTGCCAGCAGGCATTCACATTGGAAGAGCTGGCGCGCTTCATGCTTGCCATGCAGCCTTACTCGACCGTGGCCAAGGCCGATATATCCACGCCTTCCGGCTCGATCTCAGCCCCGGTCGCCAACTGCGCGTAGTCCCGCTCGGTTCGGCGCGGGCAGGGGCGATCCCGTCCGATACCGGGGCTGTGCCTTTACCGATATTTCACCATGTCTTCGTATGGATCGGTGTTCGTCGTGGAATGCGGCGGGGGTTTCGCCGGAGAGTCGAGCGTCCGATGCAGCTTTTTCAAGCCCTACTGATCCTGATCGCGCTGGCGGTCGGCCTTGCCTGCGTCGGTATCGCCCTGGCGCGCCGCGCGCGTCCCCGGCGGAACGGCGCGGTCTCGAAGGCGGGCCCGAAGCCGAACCCGAAGCCGAACTCCGGGCGTACCGAACGCAGGGCCGGTCCGGCGGCGGCCGAGCCGTCCGGACAAGTGCCTGTCGAACGCAGGCGCAGCGGCGACACGCTGGTGCAGCATCCCAGCTATTATGCCGAGGCCGAGACATACGATGCCGTCATAAACCGGCTGGACCGCGCGTTCGACTTGTTCGAGCGCAAGCGGATTTCGCAGGACACGTTCTACGAGCTGGTCCTGATCGAGAAGAAGGCGCTTTTCCAGCGTCGGGCCGACCTGATGCGGGCGGAGCATGCTTCGCCGAGCGAGGAGGGCGCGGCCGCGATCGAGGATATCGACCAGGCCATCGGGGCGGTGAAGTGGTGCATCGACTGGTGCGAGCAGAACGCCGCGCAGGAGGGTGATGCGGGAATGCGCCACGCGGCGGAGTAGACACGATTTGAACGCCAGATCGGAATCGCATCGCCTTTGAACCATCTGTCCTTCGACAAGTTCAGGGGCGCGGATAACATGGTTGTTTTTCAACGGTCCTTCCCGGCTGGCGGGTGGGAGCGGCGCGCGAATAGTGGCCCACTTTCAATCCAATTTTTACTTTTCATCAATAACAACAACCGTTGGGTCAAGAAACCAGCACAGGTTTGGTTCATGAACAGCGGGTTGCGGCAAAAACTTCAGTCGGTCCTGGGCGAATCGCTCCGCGATTCCCAAGGCAACATCCTGCCGCTCGCGGCGGCGGCGATGCTGTTGTCGGCGGCGCTGGTGGGCAGCGGCATCGACATCAGCCGCGCCTATCGCGTGCAGAACCGCCTGCAGTCGGCCTGCGACGCCGGCGTGCTCGCCGGTCGCCGCGCGATCACCAAGTATGGCTTCGACTCGACCGCCCGGACCAAGGCCAACGCCTTTTTCCACACCAACTTCAACAACGGCGTGATGGACGCGCACGACACCACCTTCGTCCCCGGCACCGAGGACGACGGCGCCACCGTCGAAGGCACGGCGACCACCACGGTCGACACCGTCGTGATGGAGTTGTTCGGCTTCGACGACTTCACGCTGAACGTGGACTGCCAGGCTTCCATGGGCATGGGCAACGCCGATGTGATGATGGTGCTGGATACGACCGGGTCGATGGGCACGGCCTTGGGCTCCGGTACTCGCATCTCGGCGCTTCAGGACGCAATGAAGAGCTTCTACGATACCGTGGCCCTGTCCACGCGCAGCAGCAACGCGCGCATCCGCTATGGGTTTGTGCCGTATAGCTCGTCTGTGAATGTCGGCCGTCTGTTGATGGCACAAGACACGGACTATATCGCCGACACGTGGAGCTATCCTTCGCGCACCGCGATCATGAAGGAGGTGGACGTAACCCAGTTCGATCACTGGAGTTCACCTACGAACACGCAGGACGCGCCGGTGACAGGCTCCCCGTCCACAGGTGCTTGGGTTTTTCTTGACAACGTTTCCTATGGCTCGAAGTCCAACGGGTGCCCGACCACACCGCCGAAGCTCCCGACCAACATCGCATGGGCGAATAACGGTGCGGCGACCAGCACCTCAGTCACCACAATCAACGGCAGCGGTCAGCAGGTGGTGACCACGACCGTGGTCCAGCAGCAGAAGCAAACGATATTTCAGTGCCGAAAGCCGAGTGGTTACTCGAATTATTACGTTCAGTACCACGAGGATTTCAGAGATATTACGACTAAATATTACGCTATCTCCAATCCCGTCAACGTGACGGTGAAGCAGAAGCAGTTCGATAAGTGGGAGTATCGGCAGGTCAGCCATCCCACCAACGTGTTCAAGACGTTCGTGTCCACTAGTCTCCCGATCGGCGATGTGCCGAAAAACGGCACGCAGGTCACCAATATAACTTCGACATGGAACGGCTGCATTCAGGAACGCGGCAGTGCTCCTGTCTCGTCGGTATCTTGGAACAGTCTGACCGGCATTTCCCCCAGCGGCCTGCAAGATCTTGACCTCGATTCGGAGCCCAGCCCCAGCGTTTCCGGCAGCCAATGGGGGCCGTTATGGCCGCAGGTGATATTCGAGCGTCGGGATAGTTCGTACCGTGATACCCTCTCGAGCACCTACGTATCTGGTCCGTTCACGGGCGTTACCACCGTTGCCAAAGAAAATCTGGGCTATAATCAAAATGACAGCAAGACGTACAATGTCAGCCTTTCATCCGCATTCGGTTGCCCTGTTCCGGCCCAGCTTTTCGATGAAATGGACGAAAGTTCTTTCGATGCCTATGCCGACAGCCTCCGAGCGACCGGCAGCACCTATCTCGATCTCGGCATGATCTGGGGAGGCCGGCTGGCCTCCCCAGATGGGATATTCTCGGACAACGTTAACGTCGACCCGGACAACGGCGCCGAAGTGGCGCGTCACATCATTTTCATGACCGACGGTTTCATGGAGCCCAGCAACATGATCCAGTCGTCCTACGGTGTGGAATGGTTCGAGCGCCGGATCACCGCCGACGGCACGACCAACCAGGCCGCCCGCCACAGCTCCCGTTTCCGCGCCATCTGTTCCGCGATCAAGGCCAAGGGCATCCGCATCTGGGTGATCGCCTTCACGTCCAGCCTGTCAACCGACCTCAAGAACTGCGCGTCGGACGAAAGCTCTTACCTGGCGGGCGACGCCGACGAACTGGAGGAAGCCTTCCAGGAAATCGCCAAGAACGTCGGCGAACTGCGGATGATAAACTGATGGCGCGCCCGGCTCGCATCCTCGCCACGGCGCGGCGGCTTCCTCGCGAAGAGCGCGGGGCGGCGGCCATCGAGTTCGCGCTGGCCGCCCCGGTGTTCCTGATGATGATCATGGGCATCTTCGACATCGGCCACATGGCCTATTCCAAGGCGGTGCTCAGCGGCGCGGTGCAGGAAGCGGCGCGCACCTCCGCCATGGAAGGCGCGGACACCGCCGAGGCGGACGAGAAGGTGATGGACGTCGTCGGCCCGGTGATCCCCGGCGTCGAGATCGAATCCACGCGCACCAGCTACTTCGACTTCACCGACATCGGCCGTCCCGAGAAGTGGAACGACAGCAACAAGGACGGCGAGTGCGACGGCGGCGAGACTTACACCGACGAGAACGGCAACAGTCAGTGGGACGCCGACATCGGCCGGGGCGGCAACGGCGGCTCGGGCGATGTCGTGCTCTATCACGTGGAGATGACCTACAAGCCGTTGTTCCCGATCCCGCTGATGACCGATCGCGGCGGCACCCGCACGCTCTCCGCCACCGCCGTCAAGAAGAACCAGCCGTTCGGCACCCAGGAAGGCTATGGCAGCAAGGCGGGGTCTTGCGCATGATCCGGCGCGCTATCCCGCAGCGGAACCGTCCGGCCCGTTCGCTGCTGCGCAAGCTGCGGCGCGACACGCGCGGGAACTCGATCATCGAGTTCGCCATCGCGCTGCCGGTCCTCGTCATCCTCGGCATGTACGGCACCGAACTGGCCTACATGGCCGTCGTCAACATGCAGGTCAGCCAGATCGCGTCGTCGGTGGCGGACAACGCCTCGCGCCTGGGCCAGACCGACAACAGCGCCGTCACACCCAGCGTCTCGCGCGCGGAAGTGCGCTCGGTGCTGGACGGCGGGCTGGAGGAAGGCGGCACGATCTTGCTCGAGGACCGGGGCCGCATCATCCTCTCCAGCCTCGAGCGCGATTCGGCGACCGGCCGCCAATACATCCACTGGCAGCGCTGCGTCGGCGATTACCAGCACGATTCGAAATACGGCAAGGAGAACACCGGCCTGATCGGCACGGTGCTCCCCGGACTGGGCCCGGCGAGCGACCGCATCACCGCGGACAACAATTCCGGCGTGATGTTCGCCGAAGTCTATTACCGCCACGAACCGCTGTTCGGCAACGTGTTCTTCGGCGACAACGTCATCATCCGGCACGAGAGCGGGTTCCTGGTCAGGGACGACCGCAACTTCACCCCCGGCGTGACCGGCACCGGCACCGACCCGACCTGCTGATCGGCGCCGGCATCGGTGCCCGCCGGCCTCACGTCTGCGCGGTGACGACGGGCGAGTGGACCTCGTAGACCGCCGCGACGACGGCATCCAGATCGAGCGCGTCCGAGATCGGCATCTTCTCCGGATCGCCCGACGCGGCGTTCAGACTGGCCAGCGCATCCTCGGCGCTGTCGGCGTCGATCTCGTAGATGGCGAGGTGATCCATGCCGACGTCGCCCGATACCTTGGCGACCCGCCGAAAGCGCTGCGCGGAAGAAAAACCGGGCAAGGCCACGACATCGGCGAGATGGCGATTGGTGTACCAGTCGTTGTACTCGGCATCCCGCCCGTCCTTCGGCCTGGAAATCACCACCAGCTGGAATCTGCCCATCTTCGTCTCTCCTATCGGGATGATGGCGGCCTTCGCGATGATCGGGCAGGCTGCCCTGCCGATTTCGCGCCCGCGTTGCGGATGCCGTATGGAATACGCTTCCCGAAATCAACGGGAGCCTTGACCGAGCCACGGCGAGGGTAGAGGTTTGAATCCAAATTCAGATGGGAGAGCACGAATGATCCGCACCGTTCTCGCCGCGCTGGCCGTCGGCGCATTCGCCATGGCAGGCCCGGCTTCGGCTGAGGACAAGCCGGCGCAAGGCGCGCTTCCCCTGGCGCGGCAGGCCTCGCCCGCGGGCTGCACCACTCCGCAAAGCACGGAGGCGCAGAGGCGGGCGGCGGGCGACGCGCTGTTCCAGGACATGCTGTCGCTCCAACCCGGACTGCCCCCGATGCCCGCGCAGACCACGCCGTTCACTTTCGCTCCGGGCCTTGGCGCGATTTCGCAGGTGAACATCTTCCAGAACATCTGGACCCGTTGCGGACTGAGCCGTCGCGACCGCGAACTCGTGACGCTGGGCGTGCTCGTCGCGCTGCGCGCCGACAGCGAATTGCGGTATCATTTCCCGATCGCGCTGCGCAACGGGCTGTCGCGCACGGAGCTGGAGGAAGTCCTGATCCAGGCGTCGGGCTATGCGGGGATACCCGCCGCGATGAGCGCGAGGGCGGTGGCGGAGGAGTCGCTCGGCAAGAAATAGGAACCAGCGCCGGAGCCGGGGATCGGCCCCGCTTCCAACTTGGCATAAAATATCTTGATCGCCGCGAAGTCTCCGTGTGAAGGGGTGGGAAGCGACGCGGCCGATCGCCGCAAGGGCGATCGCGCAATGCGGTCCCCGCGCGCAGGAGGATGAGGGCGATGCCTGACGAATTCGATTACATCGTTGTCGGAGCGGGCTCTTCGGGCTGCGTGGTCGCCGCGCGGCTTTCGGATGATCCGCAGAACCGGGTGCTGCTGGTGGAGGCGGGGCCGGGCACGCGCCATCCCTGGATCATGATTCCGGGCGCGGTGGCCAAGGTCATCAGCCCTGGAAAATTCAACTGGGGCTACATGTCCCAGCCGGAGCCGGGAATGGCCGACCGCCCGATCTACTGGCCGCGCGGCCGGGGGCTCGGCGGGTCGAGCGCGATCAACGGCATGGTCTATTTGCGCGGGCACGCCCAGGACTACGATCACTGGCGGCAACTGGGCAACACCGGATGGGGCTGGGACGATGTCGTGCCGTTCTTCCACCGCGCCGAGGAGACGATCCACGTCAGCCCGGCGGCGTCGAAGTACAATTTCAGCCAGCTGTTCGTGGATGCCGCGCACGATCAGGGCTTCCCGATTTCGCCCGACCTCAATTCCGACCAGCCCGCATTCCACGACTGTGTCGGGCTGCTGAACTTCTCGATCCGCAACGGCCTGCGCCGCTCGACCTACGAGGCCTACGTCGCGCCGGTGAAAAGCCGCCGCAACCTGACGGTAGTGACCGATGCGCTGGTCGAGAAAGTCAACGTCGCCAACGGCCGCGCGACCGGGATCACATATAGCAGGAACGGCCAGAGCCACGTCGCCAACGCGCGAGGCGAGGTGATCCTGTCGGGCGGCACGGTGAACTCGCCGCAACTGCTGATGCTCTCCGGCATCGGGCCGGGCGGACACTTGCGCGAACACGGCATCGACGTGGCGTCGGACCGGGCGGGCGTCGGCCAGAACCTGCACGATCACGCCAACATGCCGATGATCTACAACGCACCTGTCGAGTATTCCATCAACCACCGGGTTCAGGGGCCGCGCCTGGGGCTGGAAGTGGCGCGCTATCTGCTGACCCGTACCGGCGTGCTGGCGGTCGGCACTTCGCAGGCGGGACTGTGGGCCACGGTCACCGAAGGGGTGGAACAGCCCGACATCCAGATCGCCTGCCGTCCGTTCAGCTTCGTTTTCACCCCGTCCGGCGTCGGCGTGTCCAAGTCGCCTACGATCACGCTCTCCGTCTATCCGGCGCGGCCGGAGTCGCGCGGGGCGATCACGCTGCGTTCGGCCAAGCCCACCGATGCGCCGCTGATCCTGGCGAATTACCTGCAAAGCCCGCTGGACCAGGCGACGATCGTCAAGGGCGCGCGGCTGGCCCAGAAGATCATGTCCGGCCCGCGCATGGGCGGGTTCAGCCCGGAGACCCCGATCCCGCAGGACGATGACGCGCTGCTGGACCTGATCCGCGCCACCGCGACACCGGTCTATCACCCGGTCGGCACCTGCCGCATGGGCCCCGATCCGGAGAGCGTGGTGGACGAACGCCTGCGCGTGCGCGGCGTCGAAGGCCTGCGGGTGGCAGACGCATCGATCATGCCAGCCATCGTTTCGGCCAATATCAATGCCGCCTGCATCATGATCGGCGAGAAGGCGTCAGACCTCATCGCCCGGGACCGCAGAGCCTGAGCCGTTCGCCACGCCGCCAAGACAAGCATCAACAGGGGAGAAGAACCCATGCCGCTCAAGCCATTCGAACTGAACGAACTCGTCAAGTGGGGCGTGGGACTCGAGCGGCCGGAGGACGTCGCCATTTCCCGCGACGGGCGCGTCTATGCCACCGACCCCCATGTCGGAGCGCGCGAGATCCTGCCGGACGGTACTCTCAAGTCCATCGGCGAGACCGAGTTTCCGGGCTGCTGCAACGGCATCAGCATGGATCTGGACGGCCGCATCCTGATCGCCAACCTCGGCGCGCACCACGGTGTCGCCGGCCCGCTCGAGCGGCTCGACCCCGCTACCGGCAAGCGCGAGGTGCTGCTGTCGGAAGTCGAGGGGCGCAAACTAACCAGCTGCAACTACCCGATGATCGACAGCGCCGGGAACATCTGGTGCTCGAACTCGATCGCGGCCGAGGATTTCAGCCAGCTAGCGGGCGCGCGTCCGCACGACGGCTTCGTCTTCGTGCTGCGGCCCGACGGCACTTCGTCGGTTGCCGCAGAGGGGATCGGTTTCGCCAATGGCCTGGCGATGTCGGCGGACGAGAAATACCTCTATTGCTGCCAGACGCTCGGTTCGAACGTCCTGCGCTATCCGGTGCTGCCGGGCGGGCGGCTCGGCCCCGGCGAGCAATACGGTCCGCTGCTGGGGGAGACGCTGAAGCCGGGCGGCTCGCCGCTCGGCCCCGAGGCCGATTTGCCCGATGGCGGCGCCTTCGACGTGGAAGGCAACTTTTGGGTGACGACCTACAGCTCCAACAAGATCCTGGCGATCACGCCACAGGGCGAGCTGCTCACGCTGATCCACGACCCGGAAGGCGAGATCCTGCGCTCGCCCTCGAACGTCACGTTCGGAGGCGAGGACATGAAGGACGTCTACATCGGACTCCTCCAGGCCGACTATGTGGTCAAACTGCGCAGCCCGATTGCCGGCATGAAGCTGGCGCACCAGCGCTGAACGAGAAGGACGAGTGACGCAAATGCAGAACTGCCAGATGCTGATCGGCGGGCAATGGGTTGAATCGCGTTCGGGAGAGCGGCTGCCGAGCCAGAATCCCTATACGGGCGAGGAATGGGCATCGATCCCGCGCGGCAACAACGATGACGTGAACGCCGCGGTCGAGGCGGCTCATGCCGCGTTCAAGGCGGATTCGTGGCGCAAGCTGCAACCGAGCGCGCGCGGTGCCCTGTTGCGCAAGGTCGCGGCGATGATCCCCGAAGTCGCAGAGACGCTGGCCGTGATGGAGACGCGCGACAATGGCAAGTTGATCGGCGGCACGCGCGGCGAGGTCTCGTCGCTTCCCACCATCCTCAACTATTTCGCCGGGCTTGCCGACAAGATCGAGGGCATAACGATGCCGGGCGAGTTCCCCGGCATCTTCGCCTACGCGAACTACGAACCCCTGGGTGTCGTCGCCGTGATCGCGCCGTGGAACTCGCCGCTGCTGATCGCCGCAATCAAGACCGCGAACGCGATCGCCGCCGGCTGCACCGTCGTCGTCAAGCCGTCCGAGTTCACCTCGGTCTCGACGCTCGAATTCTTCAAGCTGTTCGAGCGCGCGGGCTTCCCGGCGGGCGTGGTCAACGTCGTGACCGGGCTGGGCTCCGAACTCGGCGACGCGCTGGTGACCCATCCCAAGGTCGCCAAGATTCAGTTCACGGGCGGCACGGCAACGGGGCGGCGGATCAACGGCCTTGCCGCGCAGTCGTTCAAGAAAGTCGTGCTGGAGCTGGGCGGCAAGTCGCCCAACGTCGTGTTCGAGGACGCCGATTTCGACGCCGCCATCAAGGGCGCGATCGTCAGCATCTTCTCGTCGAGCGGGCAGTCCTGCATTTCGGGCTCGCGGCTACTGCTGCAGAGCAGTATCCATGACCGCTTCATCGAGCGGCTGGTCGAAGTCACCAGGGATCTGCGGTTGGGCGATCCGATGGATCCGACGACGCAGATCGGCCCGATCAGCACGCGCCCGCAGTTCGACCGCGTCGTCGGCCTGCTCGGCAGCGCGGGCGACGAGGGCGCGACCTGTGTCATGGGTGGTGGCGCCTTCGACGGGCCGGGGCAGCTCGTCAAGCCGACGGTGCTGACCGGCGTCACCAATGCCATGACCATCGCGCGCGAGGAAGTGTTCGGCCCGGTACTGTCGGTGCTGCGCTTCGAGGACGAGGACGAGGCCGTCGCGCTTGCCAACGACACCCAGTACGGCCTCGCGGCAGGCGTCTGGACTCGCGATCTTGGCCGCGCCTTCCGCATGACGCAGGCGATCGAGGCGGGCAAGATCTGGGTCAACACCTACCGCCTCATCAGCGTGATGATGCCCTCGACCGGCTGGAAGGAAAGCGGTCTCGGCAGCGAAAATGGCCAGCGCAACATCCTGAACTTCATGAAGCCCAAGACGGTCTACATGAACCACAGCGCGCCGATGACCGTGCCGTTCATGCCGGAGCTGAGCTGACCGCCGCTTATCTCAGCCGAGCGTCGATCCTGTCCAGCGCGGCTTCGACCTCGCGGTGGCGGCGTTCGGCGAAGCTGCGCACTGTCGGGTCGGTGATGATGAGGAACTCGTCGCCAGCGACGCCGTCCAGGCAGATTCGCGCCGTGACGTTCGCATCCTGCCCTACTTCGGCGATGAGCTTTTCGGCGGCCGCGGCGGGTTCTCCGGTAACCGGAGCCGATCCTCCGAAGCGGTCTTGCCGCGCGCGGCGCGAATCCCACAGCCGGGTGTTTACCGCGCCCGGGCACAGAATGGAAACACCCACGCCGGTTCCTTCCAGATCGCGGCGCAGCCCGTCCGCCATCGCCAGCAGCGCATGCTTGGTGGCTGTATAGGCGGTGTTGACGACATGCGAGGGCAGGCCGACCGCGTTCTCCGACCCGGTGATGACGATCCGTGCCCGACCGCTCGTCGCTCCGCGCAGCAGTATCGGCAGGAACGCCTGCACCGTGTTGAACACGCCGCGCACGTTGACGTCGAACAGCCAGTCGAACTCGCGCGGGTCCATGTCGCCCAGGCTGCCGCCGACGTAGACCCCGGCGTTGGCGAAGACCATGTCTACGCCCCCCAGATCGCGTTCGACCGCCGCGGCCAGCGCATCCAGCTCGGCCCGGTCGGTCACGTCGCAGCGATAGGCGGCGGCATCGGACATATCCGCCGACGCGACCCGCGCTCCGCGGGCGACGAGGGCATCGGCAAGCGCCGCGCCGATCCCGCTGCCTCCGCCGGTCACGACCGCCCGGATCGTATCGAAGTCGCCCATCGCCCATAACCCCGCAAGGAACCGGCCTGTCGCGCGGCTCTCGCAAAGTTGCGCCGTGCCGTGCCCCCTTGTCAAACCCGATCGTCCGGCAGGGTCGTGCCGGCAACAGATATGTACTTAGCTGCGCAACGATTTGACTTTGAATTTGATACCGGCATGAAAGCGAGCTGCAACATTCGATTCGCCGGTCGCTTGCGAAGGGGGTGGCGGATCGGATCAAGGGACGGGCGGAGGTCCTCCAGCGGGCTCGCCGCCCGGCCGGCAGCCTTGGTAATTCCGTTCCCCGCGCAAGCGACGGGGATATTCGTCGCGAGAGCGACAGGACATGAGACGGTCGGTACTTCGGCCTTGTTTGGAGAGGGAATAGCGTGGTTTCCGAAGACGATCTTGGGCCGCTGAAGGAAAGCATCGAGGAATTGCTGACGCAGGAGTGCGACAGCCTGACCTTGCACAAGTTTTACGACGGTCACAATGAGCTGGACCGGCAGTTGTGGACGCATGCCGCCGAACTGGGCTGGCTCGCCATCGGCTTGCCGGAAGAGCGCGATGGTCTCGGCATGGGGGTCCAGGGCCTCGACGTGCTGTTCCGCGCGCTCGGCGCCGCGGGGGCGCCTGGCGGTTTCATCCCGACGCTGGTCACGGCGCAATGGCTGTCCGAAGTCGCGGACTCCGCTGCGTGCGACGAAATCCTGCCGGCGGTGATCTCGGGTGAGCTGGAGTTGGCGGCGCCTGCTTCGCCCGACGAGAGCAAGCCCTCGGTTGAAGAACGCGGAGGCCGGCTCAACGGGCGTTCGTCCTGGCTCCTCGGTTCGGGCGGGGCCGGCGTCGCGCTGGTGCCGGTGGCGCGCGAACAGGGCACGGCGCTTGCGCTGGTGCGCCTGGGCGAGGACGGCGCGCGGTTCGAGACCCGCGAGCTGTGGGACAAGACGCGGCAGCTGGGCACCGTGGTGTGCGAGAATGCCGAGCCGCTGGCGCTGATCGACGACGCCTCGGGCGCGATGACGGCGAAGTATTTCGGGTATCTCGCGCTGGCGGTCGCCGCCGATTGCATCGGCGCGGGCAACCGTATCGCGATGCAGACCATCGAGTATCTCAAGGGGCGGGAACAGTTCGGGCGGCCGCTGGCCAGCTTCCAGGCGCTCAAGCACCGCAGCGTCAACCTGCTGGTTGCGCTGACGCCGGCTGACTATCTGCTGATGCACGCCGTCGAAGAGGCCGCGCGCGGCACCGACAATGCCCGTATGTGGGCGTCGCTGGCCAAGGCGTCGGCCGCCGATGCCTTCAGGTTCGTCGCCGACGATTGTGTGCAGCTGCACGGCGGCGTGGGCCACACCTGGGAATACGACGCCCATATCTTTCTCAAGCGCTCGCTGCTGAACGAAATCCTCGCCGGGAAGAGCGAAGGGCTTCGCGATACCGCCTCCGACGATCTGACGCGGGCCGCTGTGGCCGGCGTCTCGACCATGGAGATCGCGGCATGACCCTGAACGCACTCGAAAAGACGGAGAAGACCGACGTGGACTTGCGGATTCTCGACAAGCTGGGCGACGAGCAGGCATATCGCGAGGCTATTCGCGAGTGGCTGGGCGACGCGAAGCGCCGCTTTGACGCGCTCAAGGCCGAGAGTGACCCGAGCTACTACGACACGCAGCAGTGGTGGATGGCGGAGCGCAGCAAGGTCGGCCTCGCCACGCCGCACTGGCCCAAGGAATACGGCGGCGTCGATCTCAGCCTGGAGAACCAGGTGATCCTGGCCGAGGAGATGGCGCGCGGCGATGCGCCGCCGATGGGCATGTTCGTCGTCTCGCTCAACCACATTCCCCACACGCTGATGGCCTGGGGCACCGAAGAGCAGAAGAAGAAATACCTGCCGCAGGTCGCCAAGGGCCAGGTCTGGTGCCAGGGGTTCTCGGAACCCGGCGCCGGTTCCGACCTTGCTTCGCTGCGGACACGGGCGGTCCGCGACGGCGATCACTACGTCGTCAACGGGCAGAAGATCTGGTCGTCGATGTCGATGTGGGCCAGTCACTGCATCCTGCTGGCGCGCACCGATCCCGACGCGCAGAAGCATGCCGGGATCAGCTACTTCTTGATGGACATGAAGGCGCCCGGCGTCGAAGTGCGTCCGATCAAGCAGTCGAACACCGAATCCGAGTTCGCCGAGCTGTTCCTCACCGACGTGCGCATACCGGCGTCCGAGATGGTCGGCGCCGAAGGGCAGGGCTGGAAGGTCTCGCAGTCGACATTGTCGGCCGAGCGCGGCGTGCTGTCGTTCGAAGGCGGGGAACGCCTGCGCTACGAGGTGGAGCGGTTCCTGGCCTCGGCGGTCAGGGAGGATGCCGCCTGGCTCCGGGACGCGGGGATGCGCCGCGAGTTCATGCGCCTGTTCGGCGAGGTGCAGGCCTGCCGCCGGTTCTATCGCAAACTCCTGAAGGAAACCCGCGAGCATTCGCCGATGCTGGCGGCGACGGTGCCGCAGATCAAGATCATCAACACGGTGCTTCGCAAGGAGTACTCGGCCTTCGCGACACGGGCGCAGGGCCTTGAGGGGCAGTTCATGGTCGAGGAAAAGCTGGTCCGCGGCGTGGAAGGCAGCCAGCCTCTCTTCAACTACATCTCCTCGTTTGCGGGGACGATCGCCGGGGGATCGAACGAAATCATGCGCAACATCCTCTCGGAGCGCATCCTGGGAATGCCCAAGGGCTGACCCTTGCGCCAAGCCAAGGGCCATCGGTGGGATGCCAGCCTCCGGTGGCCGGGCGCGACGTTTTTTCGGCGCGAGCCTTGCGACTCCGGGATTCGGCAGGCATGGCCCGAACCAATTCGACGGGATCGATGTCTCGTCCTTCCGGCGCTTGCCGCGTCACGATCGGCCGTAGCGGATGGTCTCCGCGCTGTCGGGACGGCAGGTTGACCGGGCGAAGAACATGAGGAGATGACATGCCGCTGAAGCCCCTGAAGATGCCGTTCGGGCATGACTACCCTCCGACCCTGCCGAACCTCCTCAAGGACGTGGTAGCGCGGCACGGCGACAACGAATTCCTGGTGATGGGCGACCAGCGGATGACCTATCGCGATGCCGAGCGCGAATCGGCCGAGGTCGCCAAGGGCATGCTGGCCATGGGGCTCGGCAAAGGCTCGCACGTCGGCATCCTCATGCCCAATTGTCCGGAATGGGTGGTGGCCTACTTCGCCGCCGCGCGTGTCGGCGCGCTGACGGTGTCGCTCAGCACGTTCTTCGCCGCGCCTGAGATTGCATGGGGCGTGCGCCACAACGATATCGACACGCTGATCATCTCCGCCCAGTACTTGCGCGCGAATTTCGTCGAGCGGCTGGAAACCGGCCTGGCCGGCCTGGCCGAACAGACATCCACCGAGCTTTACCTGCCGCAATTCCCTTATCTGCGGCGGATCATCGTCGTGGGCGATTGCGACCGTCCATGGGCGATGAACGGGCTCCAGTCGTTCAAGGACGCGGCGGCTGCCAAGCCCCCGATCGACGACGAATTCCTCGCCGGCGTGGAAGCGCAGATCGTGCCCTCCGACATGCTGATCACGATCTGTACCTCGGGAACGACGGCCGAGCCGAAGTCGGTGGTCCACATGCACGGCACGGCCATCCGCGCCGTCAGCATGTTCGTGCACTTCACCGGCCTGAAACCCGTGGACCGGATATGGGCCGGGTTCGCCTTCTTCTGGATCGGCGGTCAGAATTCGGTGATTCTGCCGGCGATGTTCGCGGGGGCAGGGCTCTATTTCAGCGAGACGCCGAAGCCCGAGGACGTGGTCGAGGTGATCAGGCGGGAGCGCGTGACCGTGCTGGGTGCATGGCCGTCGCAGGCGGCCGGCATCGCCACTTACGCCCGGCAGACCGGCGCCGATGTCTCGTCCGTGCGTCGGGGACTGGGGCCGCAGATCGACGAGCACGGCGTGGTGATACCCCCCGATCGCACGCATAACTCGTTCGGCATGACCGAGACGTTCGGCATGCACAGCATGGAGAAATGGGCGAGCTGGGCTCCGGTGGGCAAGGGCAGCAACTGGGGCCGGCACATTCCCGGCGTCGAGCGTCGCATCTTCGATCCCGAGACCGGCAGGGAAATGGCGCCGGGCGAAGTGGGCGAGCTGTTCATTCGCGGCTCCACGCTGATGGCCGGCTACTACAAGCGCGAGCGCGAAGACGTGTTCACGCGGGAAGGCTTCTTCGCCACCGGCGATTTGTGCTCGATCGACGAGGACGACTACCTGTTCTTCCACGGCCGCAGCACCGAGATGATCAAGACCGGCGGCGCCAACGTTTCGCCCAAGGAGGTCGAAACGGTGCTGCACACGTATCCCGGCGTGCGCGAGGCCCTGGTGTTCGGCGTGCCGGACGAGGCCAAGGGCGAGATCGTCGCCGCCGTGGTCATCGCCGTGGATGGACACACGCTGGACGCCGACGAGATACAGAACCGCCTGAAGGGCGATGTCTCGAACTACAAGGTCCCGCAGGAGATCGTGGTCATGGACTATCACGACATCCCCCGCACCGGATCCGAGAAGGCGATCAAGCGCGATCTGGTTCACGTCATCGAAAACCGGCGGAAGTAGGCGCCAGAGAAAATTTTGGAAGAGGAACGGACTATGAGTGACCTTTTGATCGACAAGCAGGGTGCGGTGACGATCCTGACGCTCAACCGGCCCGAGAGCCTCAACGCGCTCAGCCCTTCGCTTGGCACGGCGTTCAAGGAGGCGGTGGCCGACTTCAGCGAGGATCTTGAGCAGAAGGTCCTGATTGTGACCGGCGCGGGTGAAAAGGCCTTCTGCGCGGGCGCGGATCTGAAGCAGATGAAGGACTCCACCGGCAACGCCGATCCGGCCAAGCGGCGCAAGCTGCCGATCCCCGCCAAGACGGACTTCACCGGGCTGCTCGCCTGCGAAAAGCCGACGATATGCGCCCTGAACGGCCTTGCCGTCGGCGGCGGGCTGGAAATCGCGCTGAGCTGCGATATCCGCCTGGCGACAGAGAAGGTCTGGTTCGGAACGCCCGAGCCGGCGCGCGGCTTCCTCGCCGGTGTCGCCGTGCAGCTCCTGCCGCGCCTGCTGCCCTATGGCGCCGTCGCCGACATGATGCTGTTCGATGAACGCATGACCGCGCAGAACGCGTACCGGCTGGGGCTGATCCAGCAGATCACCTCTTCGCGTGACGAGCTTATGTCCGAAGCGATGCGGCGCGCCGAGAAGATGACCAAGGTCTCGCAATCGGCGCTGTACGGAACCAAGCAGGTCATTCGTTACTGGCACGACATGATGCTGGAAGAGCACCACAAGTATTACACTGCCGTGGTGCATCGCGTGCTGCTGGCGGGCGACATGGGCGAAGGTCTGGCGGCCTTCGCCGAAAAGCGCGAGCCCAACTTCAGCAAGGGCTGGCCGCACCCCTTCGGCGCCTGATATCCGACCGAACGCGACGACGAGCCGGGAGATAAGGATGACTGCGTCGACCCTTGAGGACCTTGCAGCCCGTATCGACCGGCTCGAATCGCGCGCGGAGATCGAGAACGTCATCGGCCGCCTCGCGCGCGCGCAGGACAGGATGGATATCGAGGCGATCGGCGCCTGTTATCACCGCCCCGACGGGTTCGACGATCATCTCGTCTTCAAGGGCTCCGGCGACGCTTTCGCTCGGTGGTTCGTCGAGGTGTGCGCGCCTCTGGAGGAGACGCTCCACTTCGTAGGCCCCTCGGTGGTCGAGGTGGACGGCGATGTCGCCCAGGCACAGACCGAATGCGTGGCGCATCATTTCGCCAGGTTGCCGGCTCCTTCCGGTTCGCCTGCGGAAAGGCCGCTCCGCTCCGACTGGATCATGGGGCTGCGCTATCTCGACCGGCTCGAGAGGCGCGGGGGCAAGTGGCTCATCGCCCACCGCAAGTGCATCTATGACTGGACCTACCACAGTGGCTTCGAGGGGGCGCTGAGGACCCTGGACGATCCGAACATCGTCTGGGGCCGGCGCGACCGTGAGGACGGCAGCTATTTCCCGGTCGGTCCGTCGCCGCTGGCCTGATCGACCCGCATTGTCACAAGTCGATGATGATCGACTTCGTTTCCATATAGGCCTCCACGCCTTCGCGGCCGCGCTCGCGTCCCCAGCCGGACTGCTTGTAGCCGCCGAACGGGACATTGTGCTCCACCGCGCTGCCGCCGTTGACCCGGACCCAGCCGGCCTTCAGCTTGCGCGACAGGTTGTGCGCGATGCCGATGTCGCGGGTCCAGACATAGGCGGCGAGGCCGTATTGCGTGTCGTTGCCGATCCGGGCGAGAGCGTCGAGGTCATCGTCCTGCATCGGCATGGCGCAGAGAACCGGCCCGAAGATCTCGTCGCGCACCACGCTCATCGAGCGTGACGTGTCGGCCAGGACCGTCGGCTGGACGAAATAGCCCGGCCCCTCGATCCGGGAACCCCCGGCCACCACTTCGGCGCCGTCGCCGCGCCCCGCCTCGACGAAGCCCATGACCCGGTCGAGCTGTGCCTGGGACACCACCGGACCCAGCTGCACGCCCGGCGACCGGCCGGCGCCGACCTTCAATCCCTTTCCGAACTCCGCGATGCCCGAGACGACGCGGTCATAGATATCCTTGTGGACGTAGAGCCGTGAGTTCGCCGAGCACATCTGGCCGGAATTGCCGAAGATGTTGAGCGCGATATTGGGAATGGCGCGTTCCAGATCGGCATCGGGGAACACGAAAGCCGGGGATTTTCCGCCCAGTTCCAGCGTGACGCGCTTGAGGTTGCCGGTGGCCGTCCGCGCGATCTGCTTGCCGGTCGCGGTCGAGCCGGTGAAAGTGATCTTGTCGACCAGCGGATGCTCGACCAGCGCCTGGCCCGCGACCGAGCCCAGGCCGGTCACGATATTGACGACCCCGTCCGGTATGCCGGCCTCCTTCACGAGTTCCCCGAAGCGCAGCGCGGTGAGCGGGGTGATCTCGGCCGGCTTGACCACCACGGTACAGCCGGCCACCAGCGCGGGCACCACCTTGTTGACCACGCTGCGCAACGGCGCGTTCCACGGGGTGATCGCGCCGACGACTCCCACCGGCTCCTTGATCGAATAAGCGTGCTGGTTGGGGGTGGCGGTCTCGTAGGTCTCGCCGGTGATCTTGCCGACCCAGCCGGCGAGATAGCGGATGTTGTCGTAGTTGACCGAGCCGACAAATATCCGCGCGATCCCGACCGGCATGCCGACGTCGAGGCTTTCCAGCATCGCCAGCTCGTCTAGATTGTCCTCGATCAGCGCGGCGAGGCGATAGAGGCATTCCTGGCGCTGCAACGCCGGCAGTCCCGACCATGCCTGCCGGTCGAAAGCCTCGCGTGCGGCGCGCACGGCGCGGTCGATGTCCTGCGCGTTGCCCAGCGCCACGTTCGCGATGGGCTGGCCGGTGGCCGGATCGACGATCTCCATCGTCTCGCCGGAACTGGCCGGCGTCCATTCACCGCCGATGAACAGGCCGTGGGACCTGGCGATGAAGGCGGCTACCGCCGGAAGAAGATCGCCGTTCGCATCGGCCGCCGTCGTCGCGTTCATCCTTGCCGTCCCACCCAATCGTCCGAAGCGGGACCGTCTGGTGCGCCCCTGCGCTGTTCTGGTAAGCGGCGCGCGGGGGCGGCGCAATCGCGATCTTGAAATTGCCGCGATCCCGGTTAGCTTGCCGCGGGAGCACGGACGGGCGGTGAGGAACGGCCCGCCAAAATCATAAAGTTGAACGCGAATTCAAAATGTGCGAGTGCGCCGCCACATGATGGCCCGATCCCCGTCGTGCCCCGCTGCCTGGAGAGTGATGCCCGTATGTCCGTGAACGATGAAGCGAACGCTGCCGGCCCCGCCGTGCTGTGCTTTCCCCTGCCGGAACTGATGGCAGACCTGCGCGCCATGGGCTGCACGGTGATCCCCTGGCCCAGGACCGAGGAAGAGCACCGCGAGTTGCTGGAACGGGCAGAGGATGTCCGCGCCGTCGTCACCATCGGATCCAAGGAACTTCCCGAGGGCTTTCTCGACGCGGCGCCGAACGTCGGGCTGGTCGCCTGCATGGGCGCGGGCTACGAGAATTACGATCCCGCCGCCTTGCGTTCGCGCGGGATCGATCTGGTCAACGCCGCCGGCCTCAACGCCGACGACGTCGCCGACCTGGGGTTCGGCCTGCTGCTGGCCGCCTATCGCAACATCGTCGCTTCGCATGCCAGCGTCCTTTCCGGCGCGTGGCGTCCGGCGGCCGGCGCCCCGACGGGCGTGCGCCGCCTGCGCGGACGCCGCCTCGGCGTGCTCGGCATGGGTGCGATCGGCAAGGCGATGGCGATGCGCGGAGCCGCGTTCGGCATGGACGTCCGCTGGTGGGGGCCCCGGCCCAAGGATTCGCCCTGGCAGCGCATGGAAACACCGATGGAGCTGGCCGAGTGGGCCGACGCGCTGGCGGTCTGCTGCCGCCCGACGGCCGAGAACGAGAACATGGTCAACGCCGAGATGCTCGACGCGCTGGGCCCGCAAGGCGTGGTCGTCAATGTCGCGCGGGGATCGCTGATAGATGAGGACGAATTGATCGTCGCGCTCAAGGCCGGACGGGTCGGGGCGGCCGGTCTCGACGTGTTCAAGGAAGAGCCGACCGATCACCGCAAGTGGCAGGACGTGCCCCATGTCACTTTGCACCCGCACAACGGCGGCGGCACCGTGGACGCCCTCGCGGATGGCCGCGCCTCGGTGGTCGAGAGCGTGCGCAAGCATCTGGCCGGCGAGCCCTTGACCGAGCTTCTCAACTGAGGTTTCCTTGCTGGCTGCCGCGCTGTCCGGTCGGCGGCCAGGGGGAGTCCACATGAGCGAAATCCATCCGGCGCTGGCGCAAGGCAACGTCGCGGTCGTCACCGGCGGTGCCAACGGCATCGGCCTCGCCGCCGCGCGCCGGTTCCTTGGATTTGGGATGAAAGTCTGCATCGTCGATGCCGATGCCGGCCAGCTTGCCCAAGTGCTGCCCGAACTCGGGCCCGATGCGATCGGCAAAGTCGTGGACGTGTCCGATCGCCGGGCGGTCGAAGCCCTGGCGTGCGAGGTGGAAGGCCAGCTTGGTCCGGTCTCGGTGCTGATGAACAATGCCGGCACCGGCGGCGGCGGCGATGCCCTGACCAGTCCGGAGGGCTGGCAGCGCGTGCTCGGCGTCAATCTGTTCGGCGTGGTCAACGGCACCCAGGCATTCGGCCCGGCCATGGCGGCGCGCGATGCGCCCGGCCTGATCGTCAACACCGGCTCCAAGCAGGGGATTACCTCGCCTCCGGGCGACACCGCCTACAATGTGTCGAAGGCGGGAGTTCGGGCGTTCACCGAAGGGCTGGCGCATACGCTGCGCAATCGCGAGGGCTGCCGGGTCACCGCGCATCTGCTGATCCCCGGATTCACTTACACGGGCATGATGAAGAAGTGGCTGCCGGAAAAGCCCGCGGGCGCGTGGGACCCGGAGCAAGTTGCCGACGCGATGATCGCGGGCCTGGCTCGGGGCGACTTCTACCTCTGGTGTCTCGACAACGAAACCACGCGCAAGAAGGATGAGAAGCGCGTCCTCTGGGGCGCGATGGACATCACCGAGAACCGCCCGGCGCTTTCGCGCTGGGACCCCGCGTGGAAGGATGCATTCGAGCGCTTCATGGGCGGTTGAGCCCTTCCTGCCGTCCCCGCCCGTCTCATCGGACCGGTGAAAGGCACGCCTCTATCGCGACGGCGGTTGCCGGCGGCCGATCCAGCATGAGGTGGTGGCCAGCCTCGGGGATCGATAGCACCCGCATCCCGGCTTCGCGCATGCGGACCGCCTCATCCTCCGGGAAAAGGGCCGAGTCGCCGCCCCGGATGAAGGCCGCCGGGCAGGCCATCGCGGCAAGCTGCGGCGCGATGGAGACTTGCCGCTCGACCAGCTTCAGCCGCAAATCCGGGTCGTGCCGCCAGGTCCAGTACGGATCGGCGTCGCTGCCGATGTTCTCCACCCCGGCCCGCGCCACATGTGCGATCACGTCGGGCGCGGCGCGGCGCGGGAAAGGCCGGGGAGAGAACTGCTCCATCGCCTCCCGCTCGCTGGCGAACCGCCGCCGCGGCCTGGGGCCGTTGACCTCGATCTGCGCGCGGCTCCACTGCTCGACCGGGCGGTCCAGGACCACGAAGGCGGCGATGCGCTCCCCCTGCTCGGCCGCCAGCCGGGCGCCGGGCGTGGCGCCGAAGGAGTGGGCGACGACCGCCGCCGGACCGGCATCGAACGCCCCGGCAGCCATGCCGCAGGCCAGCGCCTCATCCTTCAGCAGATCGATGTCGTAGTGCTCGCGCCAGCCGGAACGGCCGGTCCCGCTGTAGGAAAAGGCGACGACGCGCCTGTCGCCGGCTAGCAACGGGGCGGTGAAGCACCACCAATCCGCGCTGGCGCCGAAACCATTGAACAGAATGACGCCAGGCGCGTTTCGGGGCCCCCATGCCAGCGTCTCGATCCGGGCACCGCGGACGGGTGTGAAGCTGCGCTCGCAGGCGTCTTGGGCGCCGACGGCGGATCTGCGTTCGGAGAGGGGCCGCATTGCAGAAAAAACTCTTTTGATTTAATTGTTTAATAAAGGAGTTGCGGGAAAGCTATGCCGCTGCCGGGGCAGAGTCAATTTGCGGCATGCGTCGGCATGCTGCCGTATGAATGCGTGATGCTTTGCCGATGCATCGGACCCGGTTCCGGGTTGCATGAACGTTGCATCTGGCCACGGCGGACAGAAATCACTACCAAGTCCCTCAAGCTGCAATATATGGATTGGCGATGGGGCGAGCGGTTGCGACTTCGGGCAAGACCCGAACAAGGGACAAGACACAAAGTTTGGCGGCCAAGGAAAAAGGCAAGCCATCCGCGAAAAAGGCCGCGAAGCCGGATGCGGGAGGGCGCGGATTGGGCGCATCGGGCGCATCGGCCAAGGCGACCGCGCCGGCCGAAGCGAAGGCGGCCAACGGCATGGCGACTTCACGCAAGGCCAGCGTGCGCCGTGACGAGATCGTCCGGGCGGCTGCGTCCGTGTTCGCGCAGAAGGGTTACGCGGAGACCACGCTTGGCGACGTGGCGGAGCGCCTGAATATCCATACCGCCGGTCTCTACTACTATTTCGAGAACAAGGACGCGGTCGTGGAAGCGGTGCTCAGGTACGCCGCAAGCCGGATGCTCGAAAGGACGGGCGAGGCGCTCGAGGCGGTGAGCGGCGGGTCGCCGCGCGAGCGGCTGCGGGCCTACGTCACCGCCTATCTCCAGGTCTCCGCCCACCGCGACGACATCGGCAAGGCCTTCTGGAAGATAATCGATCAGGTCTCGCCCGAGTTGCGGGAAACCTGCGCGGCCGAGGCGAAGGTGAATTTCGGCATGTGGCGCGATCTGGTGGAAGCCGCCGCCAGCGACGGCTCGATTCGCACGGATATTCCTCCCAGCATCCTGAGAAGCCTGATCATCGGCAGCATCATGTGGCTTCCGGAGTGGTATCGCCGCGACGGCAGCCTTTCGGTCGATCAGATCGCCGATATGCTGATGTCGCTGTTTGGAGAGCCCCCGGCCGCGCGCAAGCCGGCGAAGAAGCGGGCCGTGGAATAATCAGCGGCGGTCGCGCCTCCTCGCGGCGGCGACCGGAAGGCAGGACAGCCAGCATGGCCCAGACCGACGACCGCGTTATCGACTGGTCCGCGCTCGATCTCGGCGCGCACTGGATGCCGTTCACCGGAAATCGCCAGTTCAAGCGAGACCCGCGCCTCATCGTCGCGGCCAGCGGCGCCTACCTCCGTTCGTCCGACGGGCGCGAGATATTCGACGGCCTTTCCGGCCTGTGGTGCACCGGGCTCGGCCACTGCCGGCCGGAGATCGCCCGGGCGGTGACCGAACAGCTGGCGACGCTCGATTACGCGCCGGCCTTCCAGTTCGGGCATCCCGGCGCGTTCCGCCTTGCCAGCCGCCTCGCCGAACTGGCCCCGGCGGACCTCAACCGCGTTTTCTTCACCAGTTCGGGCTCGGAAGCCGTGGACACGGCGCTGAAGATCGCGCGGGGGTATTGGCGCGCGAAAGGCGAAGCGTCGAAGGTCAAGCTGATCGGGCGCGAGAAGGGCTACCACGGCGTCAACTTCGGCGGGATCGGCGTCGGCGGGATCGGTGCCAACCGCAAGCCGTTCGGGCCGGGCCTCGATGCCGATCACCTGCCGCACACGCAGCTTGCCGGCAATGCCTTCAGCCGAGGCGTTCCCGTCGACGGCGGCAAGGCGCTGGCCGACGAGCTGCTGGACCTGATCGCGCTGCACGACGCCTCGAACATCGGGGCGGTGATCGTCGAGCCGTTCTCCGGCTCCGGCGGCGTCGTCGTGCCGCCGCTGGGCTATCTCCAGCGGTTGCGCGAGATCTGCGACCAGCACCGGATCCTCCTGATCTTCGACGAAGTGATCAGCGGCTTCGGCCGGTCAGGCGCATGGTTCGGCGCGGATGTCTTCGGGGTGGTGCCGGACATGATCATTTTCGCCAAGCAGGTGACCAACGGCGCGGTGCCGCTGGGCGGCGTCATCGCACGGCAAGGCATCTACGACGCCTACACGGAGGCGGGCGGGCCGGACTACATGGTGGAGTTTCCGCACGGCTATACGTATTCGGCCCATCCCGTCGCCTGTGCGGCGTCGCTCGCCACGCTGGACCTGCTGGTGGCGGAGGACGTGCCCGGGCGCGCGGCCCGGCTGGCGCCGGTGCTGGAGGACGCGGTGCACGGCCTCAAGGGTGCGCGCCACGTCACGGACATCCGCAATTTCGGGCTCGCCGCCGGCCTGACGTTCGACCCGGTGCCGGGAGAGCCCGCGCGCCGTCCGTTCGAGATCGCGATGCGCTGCTGGGAGCAGGGCGTCTATGTCCGCTACGGCGGCGATACGATCCAACTGGCGCCGCCCTTCATCGCCGATGCCGCCGAGATCGAGCGCATGGTCGGGGTCCTCGGCCAGGCGATCGCGGCCTGCGATTGAGCGGCGGTCGGATTTCCAGCAGGTGAAATCACCTGCCCGGCTCGGAAATCACGGCAGACGAAGGATACGTGGACTCGTTTCGGTTCGTTTTGGACCGGAACGAGGCTGGCCCACCCCGCTGCGACTAGACCATGATGACTTTAAGTTGCCTCGTCATTGCGAGGGGCGAAGCCCCGCGGCAATCTAGGGCGGTGTGTCACTGCCCTGGATTGCTTCGCTACGCTCGCAATGACGAAGTGATTCAAAACGAAGTCATCATGGTCTAGGCTCACCTGCGGTTCGGCAAGTCTCGCTCCCCTCCCGCTTGCGGGAGGGGCCGGGGGTGGGCCTCGCCGCGTAATGTCACCCCGCGCTTGAGTACGATGACAATGGATGAACTATCTCGTCATTGCGAGCGTAGCGAAGCAATCCAGGGCCGCGCTGCACCGCCCTGGATTGCCGCGCGGCTGCGGCCAAAGGCCGCGGTTCATCCTGAGCGGCTGTTGCAAAACAGCCAGCCGAAGGGCCGCTCGCAATGACGAAGTGATGTAAAGAGTCACCCCGCGCTAGTGATCGACCGTCAGTCGCCCCGAATGGAGCAGCCCCAGCGCGATCAGGCCGGGGTCGTTCGCGCCCGGCTGGCCTTCGGCGAAATGGGCGCGGGCCAGTTGGTCGTGCTCTATCGTCGTGGAAAAGGACCAGTCGCGGATTTGAAGCCGCGTCTTGATCGCCCACTTGCCCGCTTCCTTGACGAACGTGTCGACCAGCCGCCCGCCCATCAGATCGAGCCGCTTGTCGTCGTCTCCAGAGCCGCGGATGGCGACGAGCATGTACGATTCGGCTTTCGCCTCCTCGCCGTTCACCTCGATCAGCGACTGGCCCATCTGGTGCCAGACCATGCTGCAATGCTCGCGCTGCGCCGGCAGCGCCTCGCTGACGAACTCCCCGGCGGGCGCGTGCGTATGGCCGTGATCGACGATGCTGTCGGGGTGGAACGGCTCGGCCATGCGCACGGCATCGTACCGGTCGCAACCCTGGCAATAGATCGCGATCAGCTTCTGGATTTCCATCCGGTCGACAAGCTCTTGCAGCTGTTCATTCATGGTCTTGGCCCTCTCTCAACTATCGATGAACCGCCGGTCGAAGCCGGCCTTGCGGCGGGCGAGTTGGCGCTTGCGGCCTTCGGCGTCGATGCGCGCCGCGCCTTTGGGCAATTCCCGTTCGATGTCGGCGAACTTCACCACCTTGCCCGAGAACTCCAGCGGTTCGTCGGGCGCGCCGTTGGCGAAGGACTGCCAGCGCTGGCCGATCCGCATTTCCGAGCGCCCGCAGGTGTCGAGCCAGTTGGCCACGCCGGGGTCGCGATGCGCCAGCACGAACGTGAAGCGTCCGTCCTCGTCCGGGGTCATCTGCCCGGTGTTGAGGCTGGTCTGGCGGTCCCAGTAGTCCCAGGTCATCCAGAAGTATTCGGTCAGCACCATGTTGCGGAACAGCGCGCCGGCGGCGTTGGTGCGGATGATCAAAGCCTCGTCGGGCGCGAGCTTGACCCTGCCGCCCGCGCTCATCTGGCCCGGCATCCCGCCCAGCGCCGCTGTGGGAGCGGGCGGGCGCATCGCGTTGGGCTGTTGCAGCACGCTCGTGCGGATCAGCAGGTGCATGTAATAGATGCCGTCCTCGGCCGCGTTCGCTCCCCACGTGGCAAGCTCGTCGTCTGTCATCGGAGCGCGCGCGGGCGGGTCGATGCGGCGCACGCGCAAGGCGTTGGCGCTGGTCGTCGACCAGTCGCCAAGCTGGTCGCGAACCCACACCGCATAGCAGTTCGGCCGGGTCTGGATGTGGTTCCTGCGCCCATTCGCCGGGCTGGGGTCGAGCGTGATGACGAACTCGCCGTCCGGTCCGAATTCCATGTCGACGCTGTTGAGCGTCGAGAACACCACCGATGAAGCCTGGCGATCCGCCAGCAGCGAATAAGTCACCGTGGGGCGCACCTCGGAGGTGGCGCGGCCGTGGATCTCGTAGCGGGGGCCATGGCTGGCGGTGACGACGCGGTAGATGAAGTCGGGACTGTCCCCGCCCCAGCGCGATCCCGGGACGTCGCGGCCGAACCAGTGATGCGGCGGGGTCATGAAGCGCATGATGGTGGGATAGTTCGGATCGTTCGCCGCCGCCCGCATCGCGTAGTGGAACATGTATTCGTCAAGGAACGTGTCGAAGGCGCCCGCCTCGTCGCCCGCGTCGGGCAGCAGGACCCAGCGGAACAGCTGGTCGGCCATATTGCGCGCGCGTTGGAACTCGGGGTGCCCGATCAACCGCAGCGCGCGGTCCTCCACCAGCTTCTGGTCGCTGGTGGCCAGCGGGTTGCGCCCGGACAACAGATAGTCGGTCGAAAAGTCGTCATCCGTCATGCGTCGATGTTCCTTTGCCTTGATCGCCGAGACCGGCATCGTCGTGCCGAGGGCCAGGACGCCGGACGAAACGATGAATTCCCTGCGCGCGATCGTCATGAACCGTTGTTTCCTCCCCGGCGGTAGGCCGCGCCTGCGGTCAGTCTCCGCCCGTGCCCGCGGTCGCCTGACGTTGGCCGCAATGAGTGCCCCAGGCGAACGGAAAACGCCAGAGACGACATCGCGATCTTGCCACGATCAGGCCACGATCAGGCCGCGATCAGGCCGCGATCATCGGGCGAATTGTTCATCGCCGGGAAAATCCGGTGCCCCGCTCGCACTGGACATCGCGGTTGTTGGCTGTTCTAGTCGCCGGGCGAGGGACAGGCCCGGCGGGGAGCCGCGCCGCCATCCGCGCGGAGGAGGAAGAATGCCTGATAAACTGCTGGCCCGTTTCGGATTTCCCAAGCTTGTCGTGCGCGATCTCGACCGCGAGATCGAATTCTATCGCGCCGTGATGGGCTATGGCGAGGGGCAGTTCATCACGGGCCAGATCGCCGGGCGCCCCATCCGCGAAATCATGTGGTTCGGGGACAGCAACAACGTGGAAATGCTGATACTCGAATATGTCGACGGCAAGGGCCCCCCGCCCGAGCCGAGCGGCGTGATCAGCGGCATCTTCACCCCCGATCTCGATGCCTTCCAGGCTCGGGTGCTGGCGGCGGGCGGTACGGTGTTCCAGCCGATCGGACCCATCGAGCTTCCCAGCGGAACCTCGCGGTTCGGCTTCTATGCCGACCCTGAGGGATACCTGATGGAAGTGATCGAGGGCTGAGCGGCCGACGGGAATGTCCTTGAAACTGACATCGGAACAGGCCGCCGAATGGCGCCTGAGCTGGCAAGTGGTGGTCGCCTCCGCGCTGGGGCTGGCGCTGATGAACGGGGCGGTCCAGACGATCGGCGTGTTCATGCTGCCGCTGGAGGCCGAATTCGGCTGGAAACGCACCGTGATCGCTTCCGGGCTGATGTTCACGGCGACAGCCAACGTGCTGCTGGCGCCGGTGATCGGCATGGCGGTGGATCGCCTGGGGCCTCGCCGGATCGCCATCGCCGGCTCGGTGCTCGTCTGCATCGCGCTCGCGCTGTTCTCGCTCGTCAACGCCAGTCCCTGGTCGTGGTGGGCTGCCTGGACGCTGATGGCGGTATGTTTCGTCATGGTCATGCCGGTGGTCTGGACCGCGGCGATCTCAAGCCTGTTCGACTCCAGCCGCGGGCTTGCCCTCGCGGTGGCGCTGTGCGGATCGGTGGTCAGCACCGCGCTCGTGCCGCTCTACGGCACCTTCCTGATCGCGGAGCTGGGCTGGCGGCTCGCCTACGTCGTGCTCGCGGGGACTTTCGCGCTGCTCGTCGTACCGCCGGTTATCTTCATGTTCACGAGCGCCATCGACCGGACCCGGACGCGCAAGGTGGCCGCCGCCGGACAGGGCGAGCAGCCCCCGATCCTGCCGGGTCTGCCGGCGCGCCAGGCGCTGCGATCCTCCAAGTTCACCCGCCTGGTATTGGGCAGCTGCGCTTACGTGACGGTCAGCGCCGTGACCAACACCTTCATCCCGATCGTGACCTCGCTGGGCCACTCGGTCGCCGCCGCCGCCGGCATAACCAGCCTGATCGGGGTTTCGGCGGCCGCCGGCCGGCTGTTCGGCGGATACCTGCTGGATCGGCTGAACGGCAACATGGTCGCCGGTACGTGCATGGTGATGCCCGCGATCGCCATCGCGCTGATGCTGGGCCTGCCCGAGTCGGTGGCGGCGCTGTGCGCGGCGGCGGTGATCATGGGGTCGAGCATGGGGGCGGAGTTCGATGCGGTGGCCTATCTCGTCACCCGCCATTTCGGTCTGCGCAGCTTCGGGATCCTGCTCGCCGTCACGTCGGGCGTACAGGCCATCGTCCTGGCGCTGGCGCCGATGGGGCTCAACTACGTGTACGACGTGACGGGCTCCTATCATTCCGGGCTGATGGTGGTGATCCCGGTCTGCCTCGTCGGGGCGATCCTGCTCTTCACCCTTGGCCGTTATGGCGAATTCGGCGAGGCGCGCGGACACTGACGCTTGCCGCGTCCGATATTGTCCCGATATTGCCCCGATATTGCATTGCACGACCGGTCCTCTCGGGTTTAGGCGGGTGTGATGCGGATCGCGATAGTCGACGAAAGCGCGGCGCGCGCCTCGGTCATTCAGGAAGGGCTCGGCGCGCTTCCCGACTGCGAGATCTTCGTCGTGACGGAACGGCGCGGGCTGGTCGCCCGGATCGGCGAGATCGCTCCCGATATCGTCCTCATGGACCTCGGTAATCCCTCGCGCGACGTGCTGGAGGAATATTTCGCGGTAAGCCGCGTGCTCGACCGCCCCATCGCCATGTTCGTCGACGAATCGGACGACGAATCGATAGCCGCCTCGATCGAGGCGGGGGTCTCGGCTTACGTGGTCGATGGCCTTTCCGCCCATCGCATCAAACCGCTGATCGACGTCGCCGTGAAGCGCTTCAACGCCTTCGCCAAGCTTCAGGCCGACCTGGCCGAAGCCAAGGGCAAGCTCGCCGAGCGCGAGACCATCGACAAGGCCAAGCGCATCCTGATGGACGGCCGCGGCCTGACCGAGCCCAAGGCCTATGCCGAGATGCGGGCGGCGGCGATGAACCAGGGCCGGCGCATCGCCGACATCGCCGATGCGATAGTCACGGCGGATAAATTGTTGGGGAACAGATAGATGGCGGCGGAACTTACCATCGGCTTCCTGCCGCTCGTCGATGCCTGCCTGCCGATCCTGGCGCGCGAACATGGCTTTGCCGAGGAGGAGGGGCTCTCGCTGCGGCTGGTCAAGGACCTGAGCTGGGCGACGGTGCTCGACAAGCTGCTCTACGGCCACAGCGACGCCGCGCACATGATCGCGCCGCTGGCGATCGCGACGACACTGGGGCTGGGGCGTCCGGCGCAGCCGATGGCGGTGCCGTTCGTGCTGGGGCTCAACGGCAACGCGGTGACGCTGCGCCCCGACATCGCCCGGCAGGCGGGAGTGGGCGGCGGGCTGGGCGATCCGCGCGAAGCGGGCGCGGCGCTGGCCCGGATCGCCGCCGAGCGCGTCGCCGCCGGCAAGCCGCTGCGTTTCGGCGTGGTCCACCGCTATTCCAGCCACAACTACATGCTGCGTTACTGGCTGGCCGCCTGCGGCATCCGGCCCGACCGCGACGTGGAGATCGCCACCGTGCCGCCGCCGTTCTGCGCCGACGCGCTCAAGGCGGGCGAGGTCGACGGCATCTGCGTCGGCGAACCCTGGAACAGTGTCGCGGTGGAAGCGGGCGCGGGCGAGATCGTATTGGCGACCGCGCAGATCTGGCGGCGCGGGGTGGAGAAAGTGCTGGCGCTGAAGGAAAGCGTGCTCACTGAGAAGCGCGATGAGGTCGAGCGACTGATCCGCGCCCTGAGGCGGGCGGCGGCGCACTTCGTCGATCCCGAGAACTGGGACGTCAACGCCGCGATCCTCGCCCGGCCGGAGTACCTGGATGGCGACGCGATGCTGATCAAGCGAGCCATATCGGATCGCCTCTTGCTCGCGCGCGGGACCGAGCCGGTGCATTATCCCGACTTCATGTTCCAGTACCGCGAAGTCGCCAATTTCCCCTGGGTCAGCCAGGCCGAGTGGCTCTATTCGCAGATGGTGCGGTGGGAGCGGATGGAATTCGACGCCGGACAGGCCAGGAAGGCGGCCCGGGTATTCCGGCCCGACGTGTACCGTAGCGCGCTGATCGGCTTGGACGAGCCGCTTCCCGCTGCCAGTTCGAAGGTCGAAGGCAGCCTCGCCGGCAAGACCGCCGTCGGTGCGCAGCAGGGCAACATGATACTGGAAGGAAACCGTTTTTTCGACGGCCGCGTGTTCGATCCGTCCGACATCGCCGGGTATCTGCGCAGCCTGCCCTGACTCCCCGGATATGCTGCGCTGCAAAAACGGCTTTACGCAGGCCGGGCGAATCGCGTATCAGGCGCGGATTGCGGATCGGCTTTCGCCCAAGGACGGGATGAAGTCAGGGCCAATCCGCTGATTTTTTCCAACAACGTGGCAACGTCGCCGCCCGATTGACCCGCAGGGGTCGATTCGAGGCGGCTTTTTGCGTTGTCCGTCAGGCGCGGAAGTGAGTGTCGGGTGGTGCAACGGCTGGAGCGAGGTGACGCTGATCTCGGGCTCCCCCTCCTCTTCGAAGGAGGGGGCCGGGGGGTGGTGGCGCCTGGGCTTGGTCGCGTCACTCCGCGAGCGATGCCTGCGGCATCGCCACCACCCCCAACCCCCTCCTTCGAAGAGGAGGGGGGATACGCTGCCTCAAACCAGCAGCGACACCGCCAGCGCCAGCGCCAGCCCGGCGCTGACCAGCTGCCAGAAGCGCACCGGATCCCGCTCGATCAGCGGCACGAAGCGGCGCGGCACGACTTCCAGCGACCCGCCGCCTTCCAGCTTGCGCAGCAGCTCGATCACGTCGCCGAAGCGCGCCTCGGGGTCGGGGTCGATGGCGGTGAGGATCGCGTGGTCGAGCCAGCTGGGGACTTCGGCGCGGTGGCGCGAGGGCGGGGTCGGCTTGCCGAAGCGGGGCCGCTGGAACGCCTCCTGTTCGCCATAGGGCCACTTGCCGGTCAGCCAGCGATAGAGCGTGACCCCCAGCGCGAACTGATCGGTCAGGGCGTCGCCCGCGTTGCCGGCGAACTGCTCGGGCGCCATGAAGCCGGGGGTTCCGGGTATCTCGTCGCCGTGGAAATCCTCGACGCGCGGCAGGCGCGCGACACCGAGGTCGATCAGCTTGAGGCCACCGTCCGCGGTCAGCATGACGTTGTCGGGCTTGATGTCGCGGTGGACCACTTCCAGCCGGTGAAGCGCCGCGACCGCGCGAGTCAGCCGGATGGCCTGCTCGATCGCGGGCCTGAGCGGCGGGACGCCGCGCTCCAGCCGCGTGGCCATGGTCTCGCCCTCCAGCAGGGGCTGGACGCAATAGAGCGCGGTTTGCCGCTCGGGCCGGACCGGATGCGCGCCGAGCACGAACGGGCTGGATACGCGCTGGGCCAGCAGCAGTTCGCGCGCGAACGCGAGGCGGATCGCCCGGTCGCTGAGCGCGTTGGGACGCGGGAATTTCAGCACGACCTTGCTACCGTCATCGCCGTCGGTGGCGGCAAGCAATACGGCGTAGCGGCCTTCGCTCAGCACGCGGTCGATGGCGAAACCGTCGATGCTGGTGCCTGGCTGGGGCGGTGGAACGGAGGGCAGCGCGGAAATCCCCGCGAGGATGCCGTCATGGTCGGGCGCGGGAAGGCGCACGACGTCGATCACCAGTGCCGTGGCGTTGTCCCGGCCTCCAGCGGAAAGCGCGGCGGCGACGAGTTCGTCCGCGGTCGCTTCGGCCGACATCTGCTGCGCCAGGATCGCCGAAATACGCGCGGGGTTGAGCGGGCCGTGAACGCCGTCGCTGGTCAGCAGCAGGCGGTCATGCTCGGCCAGCTCGACTGTCGAGTGATCCAGCCGCAGCTCGGGCTCGAGCCCCAGCGCGCGGATCAGGACATGGCTCAAGTCGGGCTCCGGCCGGACGTGATCGGTGGTAAGCCGCGCCAGCCGGCCGCCGGCGAAGCGCCAGGCGCGGCTGTCCCCGACATGGACCAGGTGCGCGCGGCGGCCGCGCAGGGCCAGCGCGGTGAACGTGGTCGCGGCATTTGTCATGGCATCGCCCCGTCCCATGCCGTGGAGCCAGCGGTTGTACGCCGCCATCGCCGCCTGCATCGCCTTCGCCGGGCCGAGCGTATCGGGCATCGCGTAGAAGCCCTCTATCAGCGCGCGCACCGCCAGTTCGGCGGCGGCGCGTCCCTGCTTGCCGCCGCTCACCCCGTCGGCCACCGCCGCGATCACGCCGTGGCGCGCCCGTTCGAGCGCGGTGCCCATGTGGACGCCGCCGAAATCCTGATTGTCGTCACGCGGGCCGGTCAGGCTCGCAAAGCCCGCCGCCAGCACCAGTTGGCCCGCATCGCGCACCCGTTTCGCTCCCTCGCACATGCAGGCGTCGTGCCCGCGCACGCGAGGATCGATTCCATTTCAGTCTCGTCAAGTCCGAAGGACACATGCCAATGACCAGTCTCACTATGTCCACCGAGGGCAATGCCATGGGGAGCGCTCACGCTTCCGGAAAAAGCTTCTGGCAGGCCGGGCACCGCCCGACGCTGTTCGCCGCGTTCCTCTATTTCGACGTCGCCTTCATGGTCTGGGTGATGCTCGGGCCGCTGGCGCCGATCATCTCGAAGGATCTCGGCCTCGATCCGGCGCAGAAAGGCCTGATGGTCGCGATCCCGACGCTGGCGGGCGCGATCCTGCGTCTGGTCAACGGCGTGATGGTCGACAAGTTCGGCCCCAAGCTGACCGGTGCGATCAACCAGTTGATCGTCATCGCCGGCCTCGCGACCGCATGGCGGTTCGGCATCGACAGCTATCACGGCATCCTGGCCGTGGGCGTGGTGCTGGGCTTTGCGGGCGCGAGCTTCGCGGTGGCGCTGCCGCTCGCCAGCCGCTGGTATCCGCCCGAGCATCAGGGCAAGGCGATGGGCATCGCCGGAATGGGCAATTCGGGCACGGTGCTCGCCGCTCTGTTCGCGCCGCTGCTCGCCGCCACGTTCGGCTGGAACAACGTGTTTGGGCTGGCGCTGATCCCGCTGGTCGCGGTCTTCGTGTTCTATCTGGTCGCGGCCAAGGACAGCCCCGACAAGCCCGCGCCCAAGTCGTTCGCTTCCTATGCCGAAGTGCTCAAGGAGCGGGACGCGTGGTGGTTCATGCTCTTCTACTTCGTCACGTTCGGCGGTTTCGTCGGCCTGTCGAACTCGCTGCCGACTTACTATGCCGACAGCTTCGGGCTGACGCCGGTTCTCGCCGGGTACTGCACCGCCGCCTGCGTCTTCACGGGATCGCTGCTGCGCCCGATCGGCGGCGGTCTGGCCGATCGTTTCGGCGGCATCCGCACGCTGACCTCGGTATATGCGCTGGCCGCCCTGGTGCTGGTGGCGATCGCGGTGATCCCCGCCGGACTGCCGCTGGAGCTGGCGTTCTTCCTCGTCGTCATGGGCACTTTGGGCATGGGCAACGGCGCCGTGTTCCAGCTGGTGCCGCAGCGTTTCCGCAAGGAGATCGGCGTGATGACCGGGCTCGTCGGCTTCGGCGGCGGCGTCGGCGGGTTTTACCTCGCCTCGTCGCTGGGCTTCGCCAAGAAGCTGACCGGCAGCGCCTCGCCAGGGTTCCTGATCTTTGCGGGCCTTTCGGTCATCGCGCTTCTCGGCCTGACCATGGTCAAGAGCCGCTGGCGGACGACCTGGGGCGCGGCGGTGCAGGGCGTGCGGATCTGATCCGCACCGCCCCCAAGCCACCGCCCCCAAGGCATCGCCTCGGATACGGCGGAACGGACTTCGATGGATCGGCGGTCGATGCGGAAAAAAGGGGGCTGGCCGAACGTCGAGTTTTCGTATTGATCGAGGCTCCCGGATAGGAGGCATGCATGCCCGACGTCGAATCGATCTATCACGCCATCGCGACTCTCAAGGCAAGGTCGCTACTGGCGGTCGATGAAAAGCGCTGGCCCGATTTTGCGGCGTGTTTCACACCCGATGCCCGCATAGACTATAGTCGGGCGGTCGTTCCCGGCTCGGACGGGCCGTTGGAAGTCCCCTCGATCGAGGCCTATGTCGCCTTGGCAAGCGGCTTCGTCGGGGACGCGAAGACGATGCACGTCGGTTCCCTGCCGATCATCGAGATCGTGGAACCTGACCGCGCGAAAGCGACCTGGAAGATGGAGGACGTCATCGTTCGGGCCGCAGGTTCGGCGCTCCCGTCTCGCCACGGATACTTCGTGTACGAGGACGAATATCGCCTGACCGACGCAGGGTGGCGGATCAGTTCGCTGACCTTCGTCCCCTGGTTCGAGGTGCCGCTCGATCACCAATAGGATCGAGGATGGCGCGGCATATTTTGCTGCACTGCAAAAAGGGCTTGCCGCCCACCCGTCGAATCGCGTAAAAGCAACCTTGTAGCGATCTTCCGCCCAAGGACGGGCGGCCTGGTCCGGGTTTCTGGACGGATCGCGGCGACAATCGACAAACGCGTGGCAATGAAGCCGCCCGTGCCTCCCTTCCAGGGACGGCTCGAGGCGGCTTTTTCGTGTTGCGCGCCATTTGAGACACGAAAACTGGAGACTTGAGCACGTGAATGCGCCGATGAACTTCGAGCAAGGGGGCGCTCCCCATGACACCCGCGAGCGGCTGGTCGTGATCGGCAACGGCATGGCCGGCTGCCGCGCGGTGGAGGAAGTGCTCGCCCGCGATCCCGGCCGCTACGCCGTCACGATCTTCGGCGCCGAACCGCGCGTGAACTACAACCGCATCATGCTCTCGCCGGTCCTGGCGGGCGAGAAGGCGTTCGAGGACATCGTCATCAACTCGGCAGAATGGTACGAGGAGAACGGCATCACCCTCGTCTCGGGCGATCCGGTGACGCACATCGATCGGCAGACGGCCGCGGTGGTCTCGCGCTCGGGCCGGGTCGAGCCTTACGACAAACTGCTGATCGCCACGGGCTCCGATCCGTTCATCATCCCGGTTCCGGGCAAGGACCTCGAAGGCGTCGTCACGTTCCGCGATCTCGACGATGTCGACAAGATGCTCGCCGCGGCCGAGAATGGCGGGCCTGATGGGGAACCGGGAAGGGCGGTGGTCATCGGCGGCGGGCTGTTGGGGCTGGAGGCGGCGCATGGCCTCAGCTTGCGGGGCATGAAGGTCACCGTCGTCCACCTGATGCCGACGCTGATGGAGCGCCAGCTCGACGAAGCCGCCGGCTGGTTGCTCAAGTCCGAGCTGGAGCGGCGCGGCCAGACGATCCTGACCGGCGCGAACACCAAGGAAATCCTCGGCAACGGCGGTAAAGTGGTCGGCGTCGCGCTCGACGACGGCACCGAGATCGCGGCCGACATCGTCGTCATGGCCGCCGGCATCCGTCCCTCGACCGGCCTCGCCAAGGCGGCGGGCCTGGAGTGCGAGCGTGGCGTCATGGTCGACGATCACATGGTGACGTCCGACCCGGCGGTGCTGGCGGTGGGCGAATGCGTCCAGCATCGCGGCACCTGCTACGGCCTCGTCGCGCCGTTGTGGGAGATGTGCCGCGCGCTCGCCGATCACCTGACCGGAGAGCCGACGGGCTACGAGGGTTCGGTCACGTCGACCAAGCTGAAGGTATCGGGTATCGACCTGTTCTCCGCCGGGGATTTCTCGGGCGGCGACGGGGCCGAGGACATCGTCATGCGCGATGCGGCGCGGGGCGTGTACAAGCGGGTGATCGTCAAGGACGACCGCCTGGTTGGCGCGGTGCTCTATGGCGATACCGCCGACGGCAACTGGTACTTCGACCTGATGAAGAAGGGCGAGGACGTTTCCGATATCCGCGACGCCCTCATCTTCGGTCAGGCTTTCGCGTCCGGGGGAGGGGCGCTCGCGGACCCTAACGCCGCCGTTGCCGCCCTCTCGGACCAGGCCGAGATCTGTGGCTGCAACGGCGTATCCAAGGGCAAGGTCGTTGCAACCATCCAGCAAGGCGCTTGCACCCTCGATGCAGTGCGCTCGCAATGCAAGGCTTCGGCGAGCTGCGGATCGTGCACCGGACTGGTCGAAAGCCTGCTGGCCCTGACACTTGGCGACGATGTCCAGTCCGGGCCCAGGACCATGTGCAAGTGCACCAGCTTCACCCATGACGACGTGCGCCGCCTGATCCTCGAGAAGGAACTGAAGGCGATTCCGCAAGTGATGCAGGAACTGCACTGGTCGACGCCGGACGGCTGCCACTCCTGCCGCCCGGCGCTCAACTACTACCTGCTTTGCGCCTTGCCCGGCGAGTACAAGGACGATCAGCAGAGCCGCTTCGTCAACGAGCGGATGCACGCGAACATCCAGAAGGACGGCACCTATTCGGTGGTCCCGCGCATGTGGGGCGGCCTCACCAACCCGCGCGAACTGCGTGCCATCGCCGACGTGGTCGAGAAGTTCAACGCGCCGATGGTCAAGGTCACCGGCGGTCAACGGCTCGACATCTTCGGCATCAGGAAGGAGGACTTGCCCGCCGTCTGGGCCGATCTGAACGCGGCGGGCATGGTCTCGGGTCACGCCTACGGCAAGTCGCTGCGCACCGTGAAGACTTGCGTCGGTTCCGAATGGTGCCGCTTCGGCACGCAGGATTCGACCGGCCTCGGCGTCAAGATCGAGCGGATGACCTGGGGTTCGTGGATGCCGCACAAGTTCAAGATCGCGGTCTCCGGCTGCCCGAGGAACTGCGCCGAAGCGACGATCAAGGATTTCGGCGTGGTCTGCGTCGACAGCGGCTACGAGCTTCACGTCGGCGGCAACGGCGGGATCAAGGTTCGCGCCACCGACTTGCTGTGCAAGGTCGCCACCGAGGAAGAGGCGATGGACGTGTGCGCCGCCTTCACCCAGCTCTACCGCGAGCAGGCGCACTACCTTGAGCGTACCGCGCCGTGGATCGAGCGCGTCGGGCTCGATCACGTCAAGGCCGGGCTGTTCGACGATCCGGACGCGGTGAGGAAGCTCGCCGCCCGCTTCCGCTATTCGCAGCAGTTCATGCAGGACGACCCGTGGGCCAGGCGCGCCGCCGGGGAAGACTCCGAACTGCACCAGCACCTCGCCGAAGTACGCCCCCTGGAGTTTGCACAATGATCGGAGACTGGCTCGACATCGGTCCGGTGGACCAGATCGCTCCGGGCAACGCCCGCACCCTTCCGGTGCGCGGCGCGGCGGGCCCGATCCGCGAGATCGCGGTGTTCCACACCCTCGACAACCGGTTCTACGCGCTCGAGAATTCGTGCCCCCACAAGCAGGGGCCGCTCAGCCAGGGCATCGTCCACGGCAATGTCGTGACCTGCCCGCTGCATAACTGGAACATCTCGCTCAAGACCGGCGAGGCGCTCGGCGACGACGAAGGCTGCGTGCCGACGATCCCGCTGCGGGTCGATGCGGGGCGGATATACCTGCTGCGCGAAGCGGTGGTGGGGAAGAAGGCGGCGTGATGGCGAAAGCGTCGCCGATCCTTCCCTGTAAGGGAAGGGGGACCGCCCGCGTAGCGGGTGGTGGAAGGGTATCGCCCTCTCGTGAACGGAAACATCCCTCCGTCAGCGCTTCGCGCTGCCACCTCCCCTTGCAGGGGAGGATCGATTGACCTCGACCCCCATCCGCACCACTTGCGCCTATTGCGGGGTCGGCTGCGGGATCAAGGCCGAGGTTTCGGGCCGAGAGGTCCGGATCGCCGGAGACCCCGAACACCCCGCCAATCGCGGAAAGCTCTGTTCCAAGGGCACGCACCTGGGCGAGACGGTCGGTCTCGAAGGCCGGCTGCTCCACCCCGAGATCAACGGCAAGCGGGCAAGCTGGGACAAGGCGATCGGGCTGGTCGCGAAGAAGTTCGCCGACACCATCGCGCGCCATGGGCCGGACAGCGTCGCCTTCTATGTCTCCGGCCAGTTGCTGACCGAGGACTATTATGTCGCCAACAAGCTGATGAAGGGCTTCATCGGCTCGGCCAATATCGACACCAATTCGCGCCTGTGCATGTCGAGCGCGGTGACGGGCCACGTCCGGGCGTTCGGCGAGGACGTGGTGCCCGCGACTTATGACGATCTCGACGAGGCGGACCTCATCGTGTTGGTCGGATCGAACACCGCGTGGTGCCATCCCATCGTCTACCAGCGGATCATGGCGGCGCGCGCGGCGCGGGGCACCAGGATCGTCGTCATCGATCCGCGCCGGACGGAGACTTGCGAGGACGCGGATCTGCACCTGCCGCTGCGGCCGGGAACCGACGTTGCGCTGATGAACGGGCTGCTGGCGCATTGCCGCGATGCCGGCGTGCTCGATCAGGCGTTCCTCGGCGCAAGCGTCTCGGCGCCGGACGGCTTCTGGGATGCGCTGGAGGAAGGCTGTGACTTGTGGTCCACCGCCGCCGCCTGCGACCTGCCGCCCGCCGATCTGCGCGCGTTCTACGAGCTGTTCGCGCGGACGCCGCGCACCGTCACCCTGTTCAGCCAGGGCATCAACCAGTCGGTGCGCGGAACCGACCAGGTCAACGCCATCGTCAACGTCCACCTCGCCACCGGGCGCATCGGCAAGCCGGGCGCCGCGCCGTTCTCGATCACCGGCCAGCCCAACGCCATGGGCGGGCGCGAGGTCGGCGGGCTGGCGACGACGCTGGCCGCGCACCGCGATTTCTCGGCCGGGAACCTCGCCGACGTCCAGCGTTTCTGGGGAAGCCCGACGATCGCGACGAAGCCGGGCCTGAAAGCTGTCGACCTGTTTCGCCAGATCCGCGAAGGGCGGGTCAAGGCGCTGTGGGTCATGGCGACGAATCCGGCGGTTTCGCTGCCCGATGCCCATCTGGTGCGCGAGGCGCTCGACGCGTGCCCCTTCGTCGTCGTCTCCGATTGCGTGGCCGATACCGACACCGCCCGCTACGCGCATGTGAAGCTGGCGGCGGCGGGCTGGGGCGAGAAGGACGGCACTGTCACCAATTCCGAGCGGACGATCAGCCGGCAGCGCGCGCTGTTTCCGTTGGCGGGGGACGCGAAGCCGGACTGGTGGATCATGACCCGCGTGGCGCGGGCGATGGGCTGGAGCGACGCCTTCGCCTACGACAGCGCCGCCGACGTCTGGCGCGAACACGCCCGGCTCTCGGCTTACCGGAACGAGGGCCAAAACGGGTTCAGGCGCCTGTTCGACCTGGCCGCCCACGCCGCGATCTCCAACGCCGAATACGAGGCTATGGAGCCGTTCCGCTGGGGCGGCCAAAATGATCGGTCGCTTTTCGCCGATGGCAGGTTCCCGACCCCCGATGGCAAGGCGCGGCTGGTGCCGGTTGCGCAGATGGTGCTCGAAGCCCCGCTGGCGAAGTGGCCGTTGACGCTCAACACCGGGCGCTATCGCGACCAGTGGCACACGATGACCCGCACCGGCCTGTCGCCGAAGCTGTCGCAGCATCGCCGCGAGCCGATGGTCGAGATCCACCCTGCCGACGCGGCCGACGCGGGCATCGCCGAGGGCGATCTCGTCTCGGTCTCGACGCCGCAGGGCCAGAGCATTTTCCGCGCCGCGCTGAGCCACGGCCAGCGCCGGGGCGAAGTGTTCACGCCGATCCACTGGACCGACCGGCAATCCACCGGCGGCCGCACCGGCCTGCTGCCGCGTCCGTTGGTCGATCCGCACTCCGGCCAGCCGGGTTTCAAGTCGACCCCCGCGCGGCTGGAGAAGCTTGCCCCCGAATGGCGCGGGTTCCTGATCGCACGCGACATTCCCGATACCATCGCCACGCTCTACGCGACGCGGGTGAAGGTGGCGGGCGGTTGGCTGGTAGAGCTGGCCGGCAATGGCGATCCCACGCTGGTCGCGGCGATCCTGCCCAAAGGCGAGCGGATCGAGGCGATTGACGCCGCACGCGGGGGCTTGCGCTACGCGGTGATCGACCAGGGCCGCCTGACCGCCGCGCTTTACGTGACGCGCGGCGGTGCGCTGCCCGATCGCGACTGGCTGATCGCGCAGCTTGCCACGGACGACGAGGCTTCGCCGGTCGAGCTGCTCGCAGGCCGATCCGCCACGCCGCAACCCGATCGCGGGCCGGTGGTCTGCGTGTGCTTCGACGTCGGCATGAACACGATCGTCGAGGCGATAGAGGACCGTGGTCTCGGCACGGTCGAGGCGGTCGGCAAGTGCCTCAACGCCGGGACCAACTGCGGCTCGTGCCGCCCGGCGATCCAGCGCCTGCTGGCCGAATGCAGGGAGGCAGTCCATGCCTGACGACAATCTGATTTCCGCCGGCGAAGTCTGGCTGGTCGGCGCCGGGCCGGGCGATCCCGACCTGCTGACGCGCAAGGCGGAAAAGCTGATCCGCGCCGCCAGCGTGATCTTTCACGATGCGCTGGTGGGAGAGGGCGTGCTGGAACTGGCTTCCCCCTTGGTCCGGCTGGTGCATGTCGGCAAGCGGTCGGGCCGTCATTCCAAGGACCAGAAGACCATCGACCGGCTGATCGTCGCGGCGGCGCTTGCAGGTGAACGCGTGGTGCGGCTGAAAGGCGGCGATCCGGCGATCTTCGGGCGCGCCACCGAGGAACTCGATGCCTGCCGCGAGGCCGGGGTTCCGGTGCGCATCTGCCCCGGCGTGACCGCCGCCAGCGCGGCGGCCGCTTCGCTCGGCGCTTCGCTGACGCTGCGGGGGCTCTCGCGCAAGCTCACCCTTGTCACCGCCCACGCCCGCGCGGGGGAGGCGCTCGACCTCGACTGGGACAAGCTGGCCGATTACGAAGCGACGCTGGCGGTCTACATGGGCAAGGCGGCGGCGGGCGAGGTGTCCTCCCGGCTGATCGCGGCCGGGCTTGCCGGCGATACTCCGGTGGCGATGGTGGAAAGCGCCAGCCTGCCGCAGGAGCGCACTTTCATGACCCGGCTGGACCTGCTGCCGATCGCTGCGCGCGCGGCGCTGGGCGATGGGCCGGCGCTGATCCTGATCGGAGCGGCGATTGGCGCGGGAGGCGGGGCCATGGCCGCCGCGAACCACAAGGCGGCAGGCGAAACGCTCATTTTCTAGAGTGATTTCGAGGCAGGCGGAATCCCCTGCCGGCTCGGAAATCACGGCAAACCAAGAATATCCAGACTCGTTCCGGTTCAATCTGAAACGGAACGAGTCGAGGTCGCGCAACTGTTTGTGGAACTTATATTAGCCTCCCCCGTTTGGACTGTAGATCTGAACCGGGAGTAGTACCATGACCCTCATTCTTGTTCTTGTCGTCGGTGGCGTCCTTGGCTGGCTGGCGAGCATCCTCATGCGCACCGATGCGCAACAGGGGCTCCTGCTCAACATCGTCGTCGGTATCGTCGGTGCGCTGATCGCCGGCGTGGTCATCACCCCGCTCATCGGCGGCGCGCCGATCACCAGCGGATCGTTCGACATCATGTCGCTGTTCGCCTCGTTCCTCGGCGCCGTCGTGCTCCTGGCGATCGTAAACATCTTCCGTCGCGGTTCGGTGCGTTAAGCCGCGTCAAACCAGACTGGCCAATGGGTTAGACCGTTATCGTTGCTCATCAGCGATAACGGTCTAAAGTCTCGGTCGCTTCGGCCGAAGCTGTCATAACAGGGAAGAGGAGTGTTCCTGATGAAGAAGTATGTTTCTCGCGCCGCGATGATCGCGCTGGCAAGTGCCACGCTGGGACTGGCGGCGTGCAACGATCCCAAGGACGATGCGGGCGAGCAGCAGGCTGAAGCCATCGAGAACTCGGCGGAAGCTACGGCCGACGCGCTCGAAGCGAAGGCCGATGCCACCACCGGCGCGGCCGAGGAAGCCTTGGAAGACAAGGCCGACAAGGTCGAGGAAACCGGCGAGAAGAAGGCCGAAGCGGTCGAACCGTAAGTTTTAGTAAGGTGGGGCGGTCGCGACTGTGCGTCCGCCCCCACCGCCCGCCGGCAGGACAGGCGCACGCATGAGGAGCACCCGCGGCCCTCATGCGTTTTTTGCGCCCGAGCCGGAAAATAAGCGCCAAAAGATAAGTGCCAAAAAAGACGGTCGCTGCAACCAACGGTGGGCGCCCGGTTTGAGGGAGAGGACCAGACGCAGACATACAGGATAATCGATGCCCATACTCTTGATGCCACTCCCTTACGCGCATGACGCGCTTGCTCCGCACGTCTCGAAGGCCACGCTCGAATTCCACCACGACAAGCATCACGCCGCTTACGTCGACAAGACGAACGACGCGATCAAGGGCACCGCGCTGGCCGATGCGGACCTCGAGACCATCGTCCGGGCGGCCGAGGCGCAAGGCGATGCCGCGCTGTTCGACAACGCCGCGCAAGCCTGGAATCACGGATTCTACTGGCACAGCCTCACCCCAAGCGAAACCGACCCGAGCGAGAGCCTGGCGGCGGCGATCGCCAACGACTTCGGCTCGATCGACAAGCTGAAGGAAGAGCTGAGGGCCGAAGCGGTCGGCCATTTCGCCTCCGGTTGGGCGTGGCTGGTCGTCGCGGACAGCAAGCTCAGGGTGATCTCCACCCACGACGCGCAAACCGCGCTAACGCAGGAGGTCAACCCGCTGCTGACGATCGACGTCTGGGAGCACGCCTATTACCTCGATGCGCAGAACCGCAGGCCCGACTATGTCGGCACCGTGCTGGACCAAGTGATCAACTGGAAGTTCGCTTCCGACAACTTCGATCGCGGCACGACGTGGCGTTATCCGGGGTGATCGCTGCCCCTTTGCCTTGAGGGGAAAGGGGCGCGGCGCGGCATCTTCTCACGGTCAGGGAGACGGAGGCACTCTCACCGCTTGATCAGGCTCACCAGCTTTTCCCCCGGATCGACGTTCAGCAGCCTGGCGAGTTCGGCGCGGCCCCTGGCGACGCGGCTCTTCATCGTGCCGACCGCGCATTGTGAGATTTCGGCGGCTTCCTCGTAAGTGAAGCCGCCGGCGCCGACCAGCAATACCGCCTCGCGCCGTTCGGCCGGAAGCTTGCTCAAAGCTGCCTGCATGTCGGACAAGTGCAGTCCACCCTCCTGATCGGGCTCCATAACCAGCAGGCGTTCGGCCGCCTCGTCGTCCATGTCGGTCTGACGCCGGTTCTTGCGCAGTTCGCTCAAGTAATGGTTGCGCAGGATCGCAAAAGTCCACGCCCGCATGCTGGTGCCGGGCGTGAAGCGGTCGCGCGCGCCCCAGGCCTTGATTGCGGCTTCCTGGACAAGGTCGTCGGCATAGTCTGGCCGGCCGCAAAGGCCACGGGCGAAAGCGCGCAGGTGGGGAAGGACTTCAAGCAGCTCGCGCCGGAATTCCGCAGCTTCCCCATCCTGGGTCGTGTTGTCGCGAGTTCCGGCTTCAGTCATCCTTGCTTTCGTCCAGCTTCTTGAGCAGATCCTCGAAGCTGTCGGGCAAGGGCTCGTTCACCACCGAATCATACATGTTCTTCAGCCCCTTGGCCCAGCCCGGCGCGCCGCTCTTACGGGTGTCCGGAGGCAAGCCTGGCCTACGGCCGGCGCCGTTTGGTCCTTTCGGCTGAGTCAACACATTCGTCCTTGGTTCGATTTCCCATGCCCGCGTCGCCTGTGTCTGGTCAAGCTCTTCGCAAACCTGTCGATCCCCAAGGAACATTTGATGGTGCGCTAGGTTCCATTGCTCGAAAGACGTTGCAAAGCCCCGTAAAAGGCGCGACCCCAGCTTGGGTTGCCGGAGCTTTTCGGCGGATTGGGGGGCGACTGTACGCCTATGGCGATGGATAAGGCGCTTCTCGAACGCGTGGAAAAGCAGGCGTGGTTTCACAAATACCCGCGTGGCTGGCCGTTCCTGCTGTTCGTTCTGGCCAGCATGGGGACGCTGGTGAGCGTTATGGCGATCGAACGCGCCAACGACCAGCGCCGCGAGCTGGAACTCGATCGTGATGCCACCGAGATCGCTTCCGCCCTGCAGCGACGCACCACGGAGAACGTCGCGTTGCTGCGCGTCACCGCCGCGCTGTTCGAGACGCGCGACGAGGTGACCGAGGCAGATTTTCGCGAGTTCATGTCCGGTTTGCAGACCAACGGCAACCAGCACGGATCGCTTGGCATCGGCTGGGCGCGGGCGCTGCGCCCGGCCGAGGTGCCCATGTTCGAACTTTCGCAATGGAGCGGGGACCAGAGCGGCATCATCGTCCAGCCGCGACCCGGGTCAGGGCAGCGGCTCTCCGTCCCGATCGTCTACCTGTCGCCCAACAACGCGGTCAACGCGCGCGCCATCGGCTTCGACATGTATTCGGAGTGGGTGCGGCGCGAGGCGCTGGACGCGGCGATGCGCTTGAACCGGCCCGTGGCGACCGGGCGCGTGCGGCTGATTCAGGACAGTGGTGGCCCCGACACCGCCGGGTTCCTGATCTATATGCCGGTCATGGCCGGACGGAACAGCGGCCTGGTCAAGGGCTTCGTCTACAGCCCGTTCCGCGCCGGGGAATTCCTTGCGGCCGCTGCCGAACTCTACAGCGACCGGGATGTCGAGGTGGCGCTGTTTGACCAGCACCACGGCCGGCGCGAGCTGCTCGCGCTGCGCTCCACCATCGGCGAAAACGGCATCTCCATCGAGCGGCGGCTGACCGTGGGCAACCGTGAGTGGATCCTGCGAGTCAGCAACAAGCAGGCCAACTCGTTGACCGCGCTGTCGCGCCTGACGCTTTTTTTCGGCGCGATGGCGGCGCTGCTGGTGATGGCGATCGGACGGCTGATCACCAAGCGGGCGATGGAAGACCGGCAGGTGCTGGAATGGCTTTCCCGGCAGGCGGCGATCCGCACCTCGCTGACCCGCGAACTCAACCACCGGGTCAAGAACACGCTGGCCAACGTGCTGTCGATCGCTGCGCTCACCCGCCGCCGCTCGAAGACCATCGACGACTTCACCGACAGCCTGACCGCGCGGATCAAGGCGCTATCCGCGACGCACGACCTGCTGTCGCAATCGGACTGGAGCAACGCCCCGCTGGGTGACGTGGTCCGCAGTGAGCTCGCGCCCTACATGGAAGGCGCCGAGACCCACGTTGAGATGTCGGGACCGGACATCGCGCTGGCGCCCAACGATGCGATGTCGCTGGGCCTCGCGATCCACGAGCTGGCGACGAACGCGGCGAAGTACGGCGCGCTGAGCACGCCCGAGGGCCGCGTCCACATCGACTGGAGGCTGATGTCCCCGGCGCTTGTCGAGATCAATTGGCGAGAGGAAGGCGGCCCGCTCGTCGTCGTCCCCAGCACGCGCGGTTTCGGGCGCGATCTGATCGAGAAGATCGTCGCGCACGAGCTGAAGTCGGAAGTGAAGCTGGAGTTCGACCCGCGCGGCGTGACCTGCACGCTGCATATCCCGATCCGCAAGGTCGGCCAGTTCGAGATACGCTCGGGCCGGCGGGATGGCGCGGAGTAGGGCTGGGTCCTCAACCGCTCCGAAGCGGCGGAGCCGCGCGTCGCTCCGAGGAGAGGTTCACCCCTTCAGCCGCTGGCGCGGTTGCACCGCCTCATTCCGGGGAGATTTCTGACTCCCTACCCGAAGCGGCGGCTGGTTCCGAAGAACAGCGCCTGGCTGATCGCGGCGCGCACCGTTTCCTCGCGGAAGGGCTTGGTGATGAGGTAGGTCGGCTCCGGCCGTTCGCCGGTCAGCAGCCGTTCCGGATAGGCGGTGATGAAGATGACCGGGACCTCGCCGAATTTCAGCAGGTCCTCGACCGCCTCGATTCCGGAACTCCCGTCGGCGAGCTGGATGTCGGCGAGGACCAGCCCCGCGGGCTCGCGCGCGAACAACTCCAGCGCCTGGCTATGTGTCGCCGCGGTGCCGACGACGCGATGGCCAAGTTCGCTGACCAGGCCTTCGAGCTGGAGCGAGATGAGCGGCTCGTCCTCGATGATCAGCACGTTGGTCGCGGACTCGCGCTCGATCTCGTCGATCGCCTGCTGCACCAGCAGTTCGACATCCTCGACCGCGGTATCGAGGATCTCGGCGGTCTCGGTGATAGAGAAATCCTCCATCGTGGTCAGCAGCAGCGCTTGGCGATGCGTGGGCGCAATGGCGGAAAGCTTGTCCTGCGCCGCCTGCTCGCGGACCTCGGTCCCGCTGCCGGCATCGGGTTCGTCGACATGGCTCGAAGACCAGATGCGGGTGAACGCCGCGTAAAGCGCGGAGCGGCTGCCGGCAATCGATTCACGCAGTTGCTGGTCGGCGAGCGCGGCCTCCAGCGTGGCGCGCACATAAGCGTCACCCGACGTCTGCGAGCCGGTCAACGCCCTGGCATAACGCCGCAGGAAGGGAAGCTGCATACCAATCTGGTCGGACACGGACATCGGAACCTCGGCTCGGAAAGGGGGGATAGCTGCACACATAGAACTATTCCGCATCATGCCAACCCACGTGAGTTAAGCACGGGTTCAAAGCATCGCGGTCGCTCCGGCGGCACCTATCGTCCGCCAAAGGCCCCGGTTTTGCAAGAGGTTACCGCGGCTTCGCGACGCTATCGGGCAAGTCGGCGAACTTTTTTCGGCATCTCGCAAAAAAATGCGGATCGCCGGGAACCGTTTCGGGCCGAAGCGTGTTCTGACCGTATCACCACTGGCCCTCCCACCCTGACCCCCCGCAACCGGTGGTGACCCGATCCCAAGGCCCCCGTCGCTTAGATGCGCACGGGGGCCTTTTGGTTCATGCCCCATTTCCCGAGAGCGCGGTCGGTGCTCGGCTCTCGTCCGTCACCCCATTCTTCGTCCAGCGGTTATTCGCAAAATTGCACACATTTCGGGAACCAACCGCTCCGGCTTCGCGTTTGGGCGATTGATACAGATCGAGGAGGGTACTTATGACGCCACACGCCCCCGCAGCGCCTCAAAAAGGACCGGTGCCTTCTTCCCTCCGGGGCTCGAAGCGGACCTCCCCAGGGGGCGAAGCCGTGGCCGAGGATGTCCGGACCGCCCTCAGCGACAACGATTTCAAGCGTGCTCTCGCCGACGTCGCCCCCCACCTGCGTGCTTTCGCCCGCGGCCTTTGCGGCTGTCGCGACCGTGCGGACGACCTTGCCCAGGAAGCGATGATGCGGGCCTGGGCCGCTCGCGATCGCTATGCCGCCGGCACCAATTTCAAGGCTTGGACTTTCACCATCCTGCGCAACCACTTCTACAGCGAGGCTCGTCGCGCCCGCTTCCATGGGGAATACGACGAAGTCGCCGCCGAGCGCATCCTGCGCGCGCCTGCCTCGCAGGAAAGCGCGGTCGAACTGGCCGATGTGCTGCGCGCTCTGACCGCCATTCCCGACAATTATCGCGAGGCGCTGATTCTGGTAGCCGCCGGCAACCTCTCCTACGAGGAAATCGCCGATATCTGCGATATCGCGCTCGGCACGGTTAAGAGCCGCATCTGCCGCGCACGCTCGATGCTCAGCAACGTGATCGAGTCGGGCCAGCTGCCCGACGCGCGTCACGATTTCGTCCTCGCGGGCGATGCCATCGACGCCTTCTTCGCGGAGCTGGCCAAGATAGCGAACTGCGATGAGCGGGTATCAGTTGCTGCGTGATCGCCGCATGACTCTCGCCCACGACGGGGGCGAAGCAGGCTGCGCGAAAGTGCTCATCGTGGAGGACGAATTCCTGGTCGCGCTTCAGTTAGAGGACATCCTCACCGACGAGGGGTTCCGTGTGGTCGGAACCGTGCCGGACCGCGCGTCGCTCTCGTTGCTGTCCGATCCGCCTGATGTCGCCCTGGTGGATCTCAACTTGCGTGACGGGCTGACCGGTCCGGAGATCGCGCGCGAACTTGCGGGCGCGTTCGCCACCAAGGTGGTCTACGTCACCGCCAACCCCAACCAGATCGGCGCGCCGGCAGCCACCGCGGTCGGCATCATCCAGAAGCCGTTTTCGCGCGCGGCGATCCTGGCGGCGATCGACTATGCGCTGGGCCGCCGCGCCGACCCCGGCCCGCCGGCGGGCCTCGAGCCCCTGCGGGCCAATTGAGCCGGAGCCCTCGGGCGATCAATCCAATCATACGATATTCGATCACGCGTTTCTTAAGGGTGCGGGAATGAACGGGGCCCTGCTCGACGGGTTGCAATACTTTGGCGCGGGCGCGGCGACGATCGCCGCGCTGATCGTTTCGTTGCACCTGGGCCGGAAATGGACCGGCTATGCCATGATCATCTTCGTCACGAGCTCGCTTGCGCTGATCGTCTGGGGATTCCTCAACCCCGACAGCGAGGGTATCGGCCTGCAGAACGTGATCCTGCTGGCGATCAACTGCGTCGGGGTCTACCGCTATCTGATCTCGCCCAAGCGCGACCACCAACGCGGCTGAGCGGCCTTATCGCATCATTGCCGAGGCAGGGATGCACGCGATCACCCGAAGGCCGGAGCGACGCCAGTCGTACTCCAGGCTGCCGCCCAGTTGGCGCGTCACCGACATCTCGATCAGGTTGGTGCCGAAGCCGTTTCCCGCGGAGGGGACGACCGGCGGTCCGCCGGCCTCTTCCCAGGTCAGCACGATGGGGTCCGACTTGCGCACGGTGATCGCGACCGAACCGTCCTGTTCCGAAAGCGCGCCATATTTCACTGCATTCGTCGCCAGTTCGTGGAACAACAGTGCCAGCGGCGTTGCCGACCGGTCGTCGATCGCGATATCGTCGCCCTTGACGGCGATGCGGAAGGCACTGGCTTCCTGATAGGGTTCCAGCAGTGTCTGCAGCATGCCCTTCAGGCTGGAGTGCGGGTGCGGCTGCAGGTCGGGGCCGCTGTGGGTGCGGACGAAATCGTGCGCGCGCCCCAAGGCGAGGACGCGCTCCTGCAAGGTCCTGCCCGCGCTCGCGGCCTCCGGAGAGCGGCGCACCGTTAGTGCGATAAGCCCGCCGATCACCGCGAAGATGTTCTTGATGCGGTGGTTGAGTTCGCGCGAGAGGATGTGGAGGCGCTCTTCGCTGGCCTTTTGCTCATGAATGTCGGTGCAGGTGCCGATCCAGCGCGTGATCGCGCCGGACGGATCGGCCACCGGTTCCCCGCGCGCGAGCATCCAGCGGTACTCGCCGGCGCCGTTGCGCAGCCGGTATTCCACCTCGTAGGAGGTGCCCCCGCGCACTGCCTCCCCCCAGCATTCCTCGGCGCGGCGACGGTCTTCGGGGTGGAGGTCGGAGATCCATCCTGCGCCGTAGCTGGCCTGGGCCGGGCGACCGGTGAATTCGCACCACCCGCGATTGTAGTAGTCCGCCATGCCGCGATGGTCGGTCGACCAGACGAGGTGGGGCATGACATCGGCCAGGACGTTGAACCGCTGCGTCAACTGATCGATCGCCGCGCGCGATTCGCTTTCGCGCCGGTCGCTGCGCGTCTCCAACCGCCCGCGCTCGAGCAGGCCCATCGCCGCCGCCGCCAATGTTTCCAGATGGCGAAGCTGGTCGTCGCGAAGGCCGGGGCGGGGCTTATCGTCGATGACGCAGAGGCTGCCCATCGGCGCGCCCTCCGCCGATTTGAGCGGCTGGCCCGCGTAGAAGCGGATCGCCGGGGCGCCGGTGACCAGGGGGTTGTCTTGGAACCGATGGTCGCGAGTGGCGTCCGGCACTGTCATGCACCCGGCTTCGAACATGGCGTGAGCGCAAAAGGACTGTTCGCGCGGCGTGGCCCTCAACGGAGTGCCGGAGCGGCCGTGGAAGACCTGCCGGCGCTCTTCGACGAAGCTGACGAGGGCGATCGGCGTCTCGCAGATTCGCGCCGCCAGATCGGCGAGACGGTCGAGCTGTTCCGTGATCTCCGGCGATTCGAAGGGATAGCTTGCAAGTATCCTCTGCCGCGCCGTTTCGTCCGTGGCATCGGGCGCGACTCCAAGCGCGCTCAACTGAGCAGGTGAGTCGTCATGCACCGTTCGTACCTTGCGGGTTGCCGCGCGAAGATGCCCCATGGCATCCGCACGACAACCAGCCTACCTAATTCCTCAGACGGCGCCAACCGCGTGCTTGCCGGCCTGGTCGGGCGAGATCTGTGTGCCGGTGAGCAAGTGGAACTTGCCCCGCAGCGAGGGATCCGCCGTCCAGACCTCGGCGTCCTGGATTTCGAAGCGCAACATCAGGACGTTGGGATCGTCGAGGCCGTTGGGGAACCACGCCTCGGCGGCATTGTCCCAGTGCTTCTCGCGCCGCGCGCGGTCGGTTTCCTCGACGAGCGTGCCGTCGATGCAGGCAAAGACGTCGTGCCCCTTGGTGGCCACGTGGCCCATCGCCTTGCCGCCGGCGGCGATGCGGTTGCCGCGCGGCAGGAAGAACCAGACCGCATGGCGGGCGGACTTGTCGAGCTGCGCGGTCATCGGCTCGGCATGGCCCGCCGCGCCCTGCAGCTTGATCATGATGAAGGGGCTGTCCTCGAAGGCTTCCCAGAATTCATGTTGAACTTGTTTGTCCATGGCTGTTCTCCAGTTTGAAATGTGTGCTGCAATATTTTGATATCATTGACGTTCGTCGCCCGGTTGCCGCTCTACCGCGGCTTCCAGCTCCTCAGGCTTGCGCTGCTCGAAGGTGCGGGCGATCTGCTCCTCGCAGCCCGCGGAAAGCGCCTTGTCCGCCTCCGGGAACATCTCCTCTTCCTCCTCGTCGATATGGTGGAGGTAGCGGTGGCGCAGTTCCTTGAACTTGTCGGTCCAAGCGTTTGAGCCGGCGTCGAGTTCCACGAGCTCACCCAGGAAATCGTCGATCTCCTTGTGTTCGGAGACCGAGTGCCGCGCCTCGTCGCGCAACTCGGGATTGGCGAGCATCACCGAATAGAGCGATTCCTCCTCGGCGGCGGCGTGCGCCTGCAGTTCCTGCCGCAATTCCTCGAAGAGGGCGGGGCGATCGTCACTTGCGCCTTTGGCGGCCCCGAGCCTTTCGAGCAAATCGCGGTGGCGATCGTGATCGGCCTTGAGTTCCTGGAAAATCCGTGCGTCCGACATCGTCGACGTCTCCTTGCAGTTTGGAGACGAAACGGCGGCGTGGGACCTTGGTTCCGGGACAGCTATCGCGCCACGCCGGCTTTGGCGCGATGTCTTCAACCTCCGCTCGTCCCTACTTCGTCATTGCGAGGATGTAGTCCGAAGCAATGACGAAAGCGGTTTGCATCGCCGATTCAAGCGGGATACAACCGCGCAATCGCCGCCTTGATGTCACGCCCCGAATATGGCTTGGCGACGACGGGAACTTTCGCCATCGCCTCTGGCAGGACAAGGCTGTCGCCATAGCCGCTGGCGAAGATGAACGGAGTGCCGCGTGCGCTGAGCGCCACCGCGACCGCCTCGCTGGTCTCGGTGCCGAGATTGACGTCGAGCATCGCGAACGAGATGTCGCGCTCGTCGATCATCGTCATCGCGGCGCTCACCGACCCGACGATCTCGCAACTGTCGAAGCCCAGTTCGCCCAGAACGTCCTCCGCCTCCATGGCGATGATGACGTTGTCCTCGACGATCAGCGCGGTGCCGGCGAAGGTGCCGGGCCCGGTGTCCGGCCCAATGGCGGGGGCAGCCGCGTCCGGCCGGAGGGTCGATGGCGGGGGGGCGGCCTCGGCGATGTGCGGCGCGGGCAGCAGGAACCGGCCGACTAGCCCATCGGGATGGAAATCGATCTCGGCCTCGCCGCCCAACTCGTGGGGGAAAGTGCGCTCGATGATGGCGGAGCCGAAGCCGCGCCGGGTCGGCGCCTTCACCGGCGGGCCGCCGGTTTCGCGCCATTCGATCGCCAGCGCGCCATCATCGGTGGCGCGCGTCGCGATGTGCACCGAACCGGCGGAGTTCGACAGGGCGCCATACTTGCAGCTGTTGGTCACCAGTTCGTGGAAAACCAGCGCGATCGTGGTGAAGGCGCCGGGCGTGACCATCGCGTCCGGCCCATCGATCAACATCCGGTCGATCCGTTCGTTGAGGTAGGCATCGCTCTCGGTACGGATGAGCTGATGGAGCGAGGCGGGCGACCAGCTGGTCCGCGTGACCTGATCGTGAGCGCGGGCGAGCGCCTGGATGCGGTTGCTGACGATGGCGGCGAACTCGTCGATCGTGTCGCTGCTTTCCTTGCTCTGCGCCACCAGTCCGCGAATGAGGTTGAGGATGTTGCGCACGCGGTGGTTGAGTTCGGCGATCAGGGTATCCTGGCGCAGCGACGCCTGCTCGCGTTCCTGGCTGACCGCATCGGTAAGGCGCAGCACCACTTCGAGAAGTGTGACGCGCAAGCTCTCGGCGCTGGCGATCTCGTCCGCCTCCCACGGCTTGGCGAAGCCCTGCCGCTCCTCGTGCCAGATCTCGAAGCTCTGGCGCGGCGTCAGCCGCGCGCCGTGCGGGCCGATCGCCACCGGCTTGCGGGGATCGCCCGCCCACTGGATATCGTGGCGATGCTCGCGGCGGAACAGCACGATGTAGTCGCGCGGGCTGCGCGACACCGGCAGCGCCAGCAGGCCGGCGGCCTTGTCGAGGAACCATGCGCCCTGCGGGTAGACCGAGATCAGGTTGTCGCTCGCCCAGACCCGGCCGGCGCCGGCGGTGTTGAGGAAGCGCGCCAGCTCTTCGACCTGCGCCCGGTCGGGCGTCAGGCCCTCGCTGCGGAACTCGCCGTCGATCCAGCAGGCGATGCCGTCATAGGGAATGACGCTGCCGATGCTGGCGGCGAAATCGCCGAACCCGGAAAGCAGCGACCGCCCGGCGGCGACGTGCGTCATGATCTCGTCGTGCAGGCGCACCGCCTCTTGCCGCTTGGCGAGGACCCGGTCGCTCTCCGCCTGTTCGAGGATGAAAGCGAAGTATTCGCCGAACAGCTCGGCCGCGGTGCGCACCGAATAGAACAGGTGAAGGGGCGAATAATGGTGGCACGCCATCAGTCCCCACAGCTGGCCCCGCCGCATGATCGAGACCGACATCGACGCCCTGACGCCCATGTTGCGCAAGTACTCGATGTGGATCGGCGAGACGGCGCGTAGCCCGCTCATGCTCAGGTCCAGCGGCTCCCCGTCGGGATTGACCGCTGGCGCGATCGGGACGGTGGGATCGTCGATGTCGCTGATGATGCGCAGGGTGTTCCGCACGTAGAGCCGCCGCGCCTGCGCCGGAATGTCCGAGGCGGGGAAGTGCTGGCCCAGATAGCTGTCGACCCGGCCGTTAAGGCTCTCGGCCACCACCTCGCCGGCGCCGTCGCGCTCGAACCTGTAGATCATCACGCGGTCGAATCCGGTCAGCGCCCGCAGCTGTCGCGCCGCGCTTTCGCACAGCTTGTCGACCGATCTGAGCTGGCGCATGCGGTCGATCATCGGCCGCACGTAGCTGACATAATCGCGCCGCTTTCCCGACTCGCTCGGCTCGATCTCCAGCACGTACGACCGGCCGGAGCGGTGCACCGCCAGATCGTGGAGTTTGCCGTCCTGCCGCAGGTCGACGTCGAACAGCCGCTCCACCGCGTCGCCGCCGCCCAGCATCTGCATGCGGGTGCGCACGTCGTGCAGCGCGCTTTCGGTCAGCACGCCGCCGATCGGCGTGCCCAGCAGGGTGAGGGGATCGACCCCGAACAGATCGCCGCAGTTGCACGAGACGTGGTTGATGATCCAGTCGCCCGAGAACGAGAGCAGGTAGCCGAAGCTCTGGATACGGCCGATGACGTGGATGGGCTCCAGATCGCAGGTCGTCAGATCGACGGGGAGGGCGGAGTCTTCGGCCATCGCGGATCAGGCCGCCAGCCGCTCGCTGGCGTCGAAGGCGCGTCCGAACAGATCGAAGGCGGTGATGGCGGATTGGCAATGGCGGGCGGCATCTGCGGCCGGAGCGGCGCGCGTGCGCAGCCAGACGGCGAGCACGCGCCATAGCGCGAGGCCCTGTTCGTCCTCCATGTAGCGGCTGGCGAGGCCTTGGCCGCGGCCCCAGTAGTCCTGCTTTCGGATCATCGCGAGGCCGAGCCGCGAGCCGGCGACGACGTAAGTGACGCCGAGGGGGGCGAGGTCCGGGGGCGCTTTCATCCGGGGAAGGTCTTCGGCCTTCGGCCCCAACTCCGCGAGATCCTGCCGCAGCATCGACAGCATGTCGGGGGCGGTGAAGGCGAGCTCGCGTTCGGCGAAGTCCTGGACCAGCGGCATCAGTGACGCGAGGCCGATGAAATGCGCGGCAAGAAACCGCGCATAGTCCGCGCGGTCGGTAAGGGCGAGGCTGCCGAACGACGCGTCGAGCCGCTGGTGCGATGGGCCCGTCGCCTCGCGCAGCCGCTCGAGTAGCGAGGGCGGTGACGCCGTGGGCGGACTCGCCAGCATGGAATTGTCGTTGTTCATTGCTCTCACTGCCGTGTTTGCCGCGCGTGCGGCGGAATGGCGACATGCCCCTAAAAAAGTCCGCGCCGGTCAAGCGCCGCTCACGGCGCGGGAGCGGCTTCGTCCAGACATCCCCGCGTTCAGGCTCCCGGATATGTGTCCATCATAGCACATATCGGCGTGGCGTCTGTTCACTTGTGATCATTCGCGGAACTTTTGTGTCTAACCCGTGTTTCAAACCGTTGAACGTTCGGAAAAGATTGCCTGGGCTGCACCTCCCGGGCCCGCGGGGACGGCCCATGTTCGAAGGAAGCAATCTGCTCGAGGCACTCCGCGACGAAGATCGCCGCCTGTTCGAGCCCTACGTCACCCGGTGCGAATTCAAGTCGGGGCAGGTGCTCTACGATCCCGGCGAAAGCGTCGACCACTGTCACCTGCCGCTCGACGGGGCGATCGGCTCGTTCTTCGTGCTGCTCGACAGCGGCGTCGCGGTGGAGACGGTGATGGTCGGCCGCGAGGGCGCGCTGGGCGGCATCGTCAGCCACGGCAAGCTGCCGAGCTACGCCCGCTCCACGGTGATGCACGGCGGCGCGTTCCTGCGCATCGGCATGGCCGACCTGGAGCGGCTGAAGCAGGAGTCGATCACCATCCGCTCCTTGTTCGCGCGCTATGCGGACTGCCTGATGGCGCAAGTGTTCCAGTCGATCGCCTGCAACGCCATCCACACCATCGAGCAGCGCGCCGCGAAGTGGCTGACCGCCGCGGTCGACCGCACCGGCAAGCACGACATCTCGATGACGCAGGAACAGCTCGCTTCGATGATGGGGATCGGCCGGTCCTACGCCAGCCGGGTGGTCCAGCGCTTCAAGCAGGACGGGCAGGTCCGCACTCGCCGCGGCGGGATCGAGGTGATCGATATCGAAGGGCTCACCCGCCGCTCGTGCAACTGCAACGACATGGTGAAGGCGCACTTCCAGGCCGTGCTGGGCGGCGTCTATCCCGAGTGACGGCGTCCGGCGCGCGTGGGCGTCATCTGATCGCAACTTATATGCATCTCCTGCTCTGATTTTGCTTGAGTGCCGCCGCGCGCGGGATTATGGGCGCAATCATGAGCACAGTCCTTAAACCCAGCGACAAGCCGCCCATGTCCAAAGGCCGCCTGTCCGCTATTCTCGTCGCCGGCCTGGTCGGCTGGGTCGCGGTGATCGGCCTTGGGTTCCACTTCCTGTTCGGTTATCACATGCCGCAGGATCGCGTCGCGCCGGTGGCCCACAGCGAGGCGACCGACTTCGCCGCCGGCTCGCTCGGCAACGAGCGGCGCGCGGTGCTGATCTCTGTCACGAAGCGCTACGTCAAGTCGCATCCCGCCGCCGCCGCCCCGATGCGCGAGGGCAAGGAGCTGGCGCCGGCCGACTACCTCAACGAACAGCTCGACGAAACGCACGAGAAGTTCCGGGTGCGCAGCGTCAAGGGCATGGTGGCGGACATCTACGACGTCACCTGAAGGCCTCGTCTTGATCGTCCCGTTCGTCGCCTCCAGCCTGTCCGCGTCTCGGGCGTCATAGCCCAGCAGTGCCCTATCTCAGCAAAGCTTGGGCAAAAGCTTGGGCATGTGTGGAGACGTTTGCAGTTGACGAGGGAGCGACGCCGGCGGACCTCGCGAAGCAGACTTGTGCACCACAGGCCGTATGCTGTAAGAAAGTGGAACGCGTTATAGCGTCATACGCCGTCGCGCCGGACGGGACCATGCAGGAGAGACCGATGCCCCAGTGGGAACAGCACCTCGAAGACCTTGCCCGAGACGGCTTCTGCGTCATCCCGGACGGCTTCCCGGAAAGCTTCTGCGACCGGGCGACCGCCGCGATGCACCGTGTCGCGCGCGAACAGTTGCTCGCCGTCGCCGACGAGGCCCCCGCCGGCCACCGTACCCTGCGCGTGCTCAACCTGCTGCAGCATGACGACCTGTTCCAGGAAATCCCGGTGCACGAGACGGTGCTCTCGATCGTGGAGACCTATCTGGACAGGGAATGCCTGCTTTCGGGGATAGACGGGATCGAGATCCACCCCGGCGAGGCGGCGCAGCCGCTGCACACCGACAGCTGGTGGCACGACGACCGCCGGCTGGACTTCCCGATCTGCGTCAATTCGGCGCTGGCGCTGGTCGATTTCACGCAGGACAACGGCGCCACGCTGCTGGTGCCGGGCAGCCACGCGTGGCCGGCGGAGCGGATCGAAGGGACCGGTTTCTTCCGCTCGGCCGAGGACAAGCCCAAGGGATACGGCACCGAATGGATGCCCGTCTCCGCCGTCGCCCCCAAGGGCTCGCTGATCCTGTGGGACTCGCGCCTGCTCCATGCCGGCGGCGCCAACGTGAGCGGCAAGCCGCGTCCGGCCGTGATCTCCCCCTACATCGTCGGATGGGCCCGCCAACTCTCCAATTTCGCCTACGCCATCCCGCCGGAAAAGGCGCGCAAGTTCTCCCCAAGGCTGCAGGAACTGATCGGACTCGCATGTTATCGCGGGCATTACTGCCACGTCGACGGCAAGAGCCCGCGGGAGTTCCTGTGGGGGAGGGAAGAGGTGGGGGTGTGACGGCTGCGGGTTACCGCGCGCGCTACATCCCAACTCAAAGGCGGGGGGAGACAAGGTCCGCCGGCACGTAACCGTCGAAGCCATCCCTTGCCGAATCGATATTTCGACGATAATCGAACTATCAAGGGCAGGGGAGATTCGGGCATGAATACGGGGAAGACGAAGCGCTGCCCGATCCGACGGCAAGCGCCTGCCGCCGACCGGCCGCCGCCCCTATGACGGCCTGTTGCTGATGCTGCTACCTGAGGCGGTCGAGGCCCTCTCTGCGCTTGCCCACGGGAACCGCCTGGCCGTCTTCCGGCTGCTGGTGCGGGCCGGTGCGGACGGCCTGCCAGCGGGCGAAATCGCGCGCGAAGTCGGCGTGCTGGCCAACACGCTTTCGACCCATTTGACGATCCTTGGCCATGCCGGTTTGATCCGATCGCGGCGCGAAGGTCGATCGGTCATCTATTCCGCCGATTACAGCGCTATGGGCGAATTGCTGGGTTTCCTTGTAGCCGACTGTTGTGCCGGGCATCCCGAAATCTGCGCGCCGCTTGTCGAAGCCGCGCAAGGTTGCTGTCCGCCCAAATGATCCGGCGTGCGACCGCCGAATTGGTCGGCACCGCCATGTTGCTGGCCATCGTCGTCGGTTCCGGCATTATGGGCGAACATCTCGCTGGCGGGAACGATGCAATTGCCTTGCTCGGCAACACGATCGCGACCGGGGCCGGATTGGTCGTCCTGATCCACGTGTTCGGCCCGATATCCGGTGCGCATTTCAATCCGGCGGTTACGCTTGCCTTCCTTATGCGGGGCGAGGCGGATCGGCGCTCCGCATTGGCCTATGTCGCTGTGCAACTTGTCGGCGCCGTGCTTGGCGTATGGGCCGCGCACGCGATGTTCGCCGAACCCATCATTCAGGTTTCGGCCAAGCTTCGCGACGGCCCGGCGCAAGGGTTCTCCGAATTCGTCGCCACGTTCGGCTTGATAGGGACGATCGTCGGCACGCAGCGATCGCGCCCCGAATTCACCCCGGTTGCGGTCGGCCTCTACATCACCGCCGCCTATTGGTTCACCGCTTCAACGTCCTTCGCCAACCCCGCGGTTACGATCGCGCGCTGCCTGTCGAACACCTTCGCTGGGATCGCTCCGGGTTCGGTCATGCTGTTCATCATCGGACAGATTGTAGGCACGGTCGCAGCAGTCGGCTTCTTCACATGGCTGTTCAAAGAGGAAAGCCCACAATGAACGACGAATTCCAGATCACGATCTACCACAACCCGGATTGCGGCACGTCGCGCAATGCGCTCGCGATGATCGAAGCCGCCGGATACGTCCCCACCGTTGTCGAATATCGCAATGTCGGCTGGACACGATCGCTGCTCGACGAGCTGTTCGCCGCGATGGGCGCGAAACCGCGCGACCTGATGCGTGAGAAAGGGACGCCTGCCGCCGAACTTGGCCTGCTGGATGCTTCGGTGTCCGATGACGCGATCAGGGATGCGATGGTGTCGCATCCGATCCTTGTGAACCGTCCGATCGTCGTAACGCCGAAAGGGACGAAACTATGCCGTCCGTCAGAGATCGTGCGGGAATTGCTGGACCGCAAGCCGGACTATTTCACGAAGGAAGACGGCGAAATCGTACGGCTCTAAACTTGGCATTACGATGGCCGCTATGTTGGCCGGAATTCCAGGTAGTGTCTCAGTTTGAATTTTCCGCCCCACGCTTTTTGTAGGGACCGCGCTTTGCGGGAGCCGGGGCCATCTCATCGATCTTAGCCACGATGTCCTCAAGCGACCACAGCCGATCCGTGATGCCAGCGGCCATCGCGGGCGACATGCGCAGCGACTTGTGGATGCGGCAGAAGTTGTAGAACGCGAAGTAGAGCGCCAGCGCGTGAATGTGGTTATCGAGCTTCTTGCTGAAGGCGTTGGTCAACCGGGTGAAGCGACGGTTCTGCATCCTGATCGACAGGTTCATGCGCTCGACGTGCGACGTGCTGACTGACTTCGGATCGGGGCTGCCAGAGACACGGCGCTTGAGGATGCCAGTGCATTCGGCGGGGCTGTAGCGGACTTCGGCGCTCTTGCCGCCAACCGAGCCGTAGAGCTTCACTAGCATTGCATAGTCGATGTCGTCACCGAACGCGCCCTCGACGGCTTCCAGATAGGGCTTGTGGCCGTCCGTGGTGAGCTGGACGCGGTTGGCGAGACGTGCACGAAGGTCGTCCATGAGAACGATGGCGCTTTCGCTCGTCCGGTCGCCGACGAAGTAGGAAACCATCAGCTTCGTATCAGCGTCCAACGCGGTCCAGGTCCACACGTCGCCAGCCCCTTCCGGGGCGTCCTTCGCCGTCGCGACGTTCTTCGCCTTGGCGTAGCAGAACGACCAGATTTCATCGCACTGGATACGGCTCGCCTTCACGCCGCGCACATGCTCGTCGTGGATCGCAAGGCAGGCTTCCCCGGCTTCCACCAGCAGCTTCGAAACCGTGTTGATCGACACGTCGGTGATGCGGCTGATCGAGCGTATAGACGAACCCTCGCAGAGCATGGCGAGGATTTGCGTGCGTTTGGCGAGCGGGAGCTTGTTCATACGCATTGCATATGAACTTTCATGCTTAGCGTCAAGCATAAAGCGACCTTATGAAATCAGTCGCAAGTGCGGCTTTCGTTTCGGGACAGGGTACAACGCTTCGATATCCTCGGAGACGAGGCCGAAGAGATCGGAAAGGTCATCAATCGAAAAATCCAACTCAGTCAGGTGGGCATTGATGATCGATCGCAGTGCGCCCGGTTGTTCGACCAGATGCGTAGCTTCAACAGGCTCATGCTTGCGAAAGCCGCGCTTGGACATTTCGATCATATAATATTTATACATCCTGTCAGTAAGCGACCCTATCTGCCATGCCTTATAGATTAGGGCCTGCATCGAAGTGCCCCAATACAACTTCAAATCCATGAACCGGGTGAGAGAATGAGAATCGAAGTCATTCCGAACCTCTCTCGTCGGCATCAGAAGCTCGGAGGCAAATCTGTTGGCCTCAATCTCCTGTTCTTGATGCGGAGTATGGTGGCAAACTAGATGAGCGATTTCGTGGGCTAAGCTAAACCTGTAGCGATCCTTCGGTTGATTGGAGTTGAGAAAGATTAGGGGGGGTAGGCCGTCGCACGAGTGCTGGCAGAAACCGTCCACAAGCTCGCTGCCAAAATCGAAGGCTATGACGATGATCCCGGCACTTTCGGCCAGTTTGGTCAGGTCTGCGATAGGCCCCTTGGGAAGTTGCCACCGCTGGCGAAGAAGTCGGGCTATCTCCTCGACATCACGCCCATATTCGTCAGGATCAATTGCGGGCAAAGCCGGCAGCGTCGGTTCAAGATCAACCGATTCCAGAAGTGACTTCAGGTTCAGTCGGAACACCTCGGCTAGGCCATGAACCGCGTCTTGATCCTTCACGGCCAGCTTAGCCCGTTTACGGTGATAGCTCACCATCGGCTCGCGGACATATGCGCTGCGATAGAAGAAGCTCGGCTTGACGCGCAGAGCATCGGCCAGCTTCTCGACAAGATCGGGCTGGGGCTGGATGCGACCATGCTCCAGCTTCGACAGGGTTCCTTGCGTGATGCATCCGTCGAGCAGTGAGACGAGTTCAGCCTGTCCTTTGCGCCTGACCTGCCGCGCCAAGGTTAGCAGGCTGCCGTTGAATACCTTATCCATTTGCCTTCTGCTCGTTGTGCTTCACCCGCACACGGATTCCGACTCCGGTGTCGCCGTCGCCTTCGCTGGGCAGCGGTGTCTGAATCCCCCGGCCGGCGTCACCGTCGCTCAGGTCGATAACCCACAGCACGTTGCGGTTGTGATCGTTGCAGACCAAATACAGGTCGATCCGGTTCGGGGCGTTCTCCGGCACACTCCAGCCCAGGTACAGCAACGTGGCTTCCGGGGCGTCAGGAAACAGGTCAGCGGCATAATCCGGCATCACGTTGGCGTCGTACTGTTCCGATGCGTGAGTGGGGCTGACGCCGACGGAGAAGCCGGACGCGAGCTGCTTGACACGGAGCAGCCACTTGCTCTCCAGCCCCACTAGTTCGAGCTGGTGTTTCCTGTGGAAGTGCGCGCCCTTGGTCAAGTCGCAGAAGTCGCGGAACTTCCGCATGAAGATATCGCGGATGATGGAGGCACGGGTCCGCTTCTGGATGAACGGCGCGATCCCCCGGCAGTCGGCCCTGAACTGCTCTTGGACTTCGCGGCTCAAAGCGCGGAGCCCGGCAAAGTGGTGCCCAATCTCGGTGCTGGCGTCGTCAATGCTGCGGATCAATGCCCGTACTCCCTACAACCTGCGCAGGGGGGTGGCATGAAATCCTGTCCAAATCAAGGTAAAATATTCCAGGCTTATTCCTCGGGTCGCGTGTTCCACCGCTTAGCCGCCGCTTTCTGCGCGATCTCCTTGCGCCGCTCCGGTGTCATGTTCTCCGCGCGCTTCTTGCCACCCAAGCTGCCGAGCTGCGCGGCAGCACTAGACGCGGCTTCGCGCTCGTCCTCGATTTCGCCAGTAGCTATCCTGCCGATCATCACCGCGCGACTGATCGCGTCGGCTGGGCGCTTCTCTCCGCGTGGACCTTTAGGCATTTGGATTATCCTCGGAAGCCTGTCTTAATGCCGCCGCATTCAATGCTGCTACCCGCGCCTGTTCGGCCTCGCTCAGGAGCCGGGCTTGTATCTCTTGTCGAGTGATCCCGCCGAACAGTTTGCGTAGCTTCTCGGCCTCGCGTCGCTGTTGCCTTACATCACGAGCCTGGATTGATGCCTGTGACTCCTGCATTTCGATCGCTATGATTGCCGGGTCCTTACGCTTGATTGCATCTGCTGTTTCCCGCGTGCCAGCACCGGGAACCTCATAGATAGAGGCGCTATCATAAGCCCCGTGGTCATGCGTCCGCATCCACTCTTGAGCGTCGCTCAACCAGCGAAAAACCTTGAGATCAGCTATTCGCGTCCCGTCCATTACCCGCACGCCATACACCAGCGCCTCCATGCTTTCCGCTAAGCATATAGGCGCTGGGGCGGCTGGCGTCACCGCTCAAATTCAAACTGAGACACTACCGAATTCCACGACCGCTTGACCCGCCTCCCAAACCCCACTAAGGGCGCGCACTTCGGGCTTCGGCTCGTTACGACATAGAGCTGAACATTGGCGGCTGCTCCTTGCGGAGCGCGCCGTCAAAGTAATCCGGCGCTTCGGGCCGGGTGGAGTGTTTTTCGGCTCACATCGGCGCTTGATGCGCACGGCTTTTTTCGAATTCCGCTTCGCGGGAACGACGAGGGAAAATGCCGTCGCGTTGGTCTGGCGCAAGTGTGAACCTCTTCTCCATCCTCCCTTCTGCGCCGCGACTGCGCGGCTCGCGGGTTTACGCGTCCGGCTCATGCCGGGCGGGCGAAGAAGAAGGTGCACAACTTAGCATGCCCACTATCAATCAGCTGATCCGCAAGGGTCGCGAGCCGCAGAAGGCCAAGTCCAAGGTTCCGGCGATGGACCAGAACCCGCAGAAGCGCGGCGTCTGCACCCGCGTCTACACCACGACGCCGAAGAAGCCGAACTCGGCCTTGCGCAAGGTGGCCAAGGTTCGCCTGACCAACCAGCGCGAGGTCATCACCTACATCCCCGGCGAGGGCCACAACCTGCAGGAGCACTCCGTGGTGCTGATCCGCGGCGGCCGTGTGCGCGACCTTCCGGGCGTGCGCTACCACGTGCTGCGCGGCGTGCTCGATACGCAGGGCGTCAAGGACCGCAAGCAGAGCCGTTCGAAGTACGGCGCCAAGCGGCCGAAGTAAGCGCGGCCGCGCAAAGTTTATTCGGGGCGCTTGCGCCCTCCGGCCTCGCTCGATGCGGGGCGCGAGTTAAGAAGGAAGAAAAGCGATGTCACGTCGTCGTAGGCCCGAGAAGCGGGAAATCCTGCCCGATCCCAAGTTCGGAGATCAGGTGCTGTCGAAGTTCATGAACAATCTGATGTACGACGGCAAGAAGTCCGCCGCCGAACGCATCGTCTACGGCGCGCTCGAGACGGTCGAGACCCGCTCGAAGGGCGATCCGGTGCAGGTGTTCCACGATGCGCTGAACAACATCGCCCCGCAGATCGAGGTCCGCTCGCGGCGTGTCGGCGGCGCCACTTACCAGGTGCCGGTCGAGGTCCGTCCCGAGCGTGCCCAGGCGCTGGCGATCCGATGGCTGATCACCGCCGCGCGCAACCGTCCGGAAACGACGATGGCGGCGCGCCTCTCGGGCGAGCTGATGGACGCGGCCAACAATCGCGGCAACGCGGTCAAGAAGCGCGAAGACACCCACCGCATGGCCGACGCCAACCGGGCGTTCAGCCACTACCGCTGGTAAGGCGGGGCATCGGGGGGCGACAGTCTTCCGGCTGTCATAAAGCTCACTATATGGGCGGGGCCGGGCACTCGGTTCCCCCTCCATACCTAAGGAATTTCCCATGGCACGCAGCCATCCGATCGACAGATACCGCAACATCGGGATCATGGCGCACATCGACGCCGGCAAGACCACGACGACCGAGCGGATCCTCTACTATACCGGCAAGTCCTACAAGATCGGCGAAGTGCACGACGGCGCCGCGACCATGGACTGGATGGAGCAGGAGCAGGAGCGCGGCATCACCATCACCTCGGCCGCGACGACCACCTTCTGGCGCGCCGAGGACGGCAAGGGCGAAGAGCATCGCATCAACATCATCGACACCCCCGGCCACGTCGACTTCACCATCGAAGTCGAACGCTCGCTGCGTGTGCTCGACGGCGCGGTCGCCTGCTTCGACGGCGTTGCCGGGGTAGAGCCCCAGTCGGAAACCGTGTGGCGCCAGGCTGACAAGTACGGCGTTCCCCGGATGTGCTTCATCAACAAGCTCGACCGCACCGGCGCCAACTTCAAGTACTGCGTGCAGTCGATCATCGACCGCCTCGGCGCGACGCCGGCGGTGCTCTATCTGCCGATCGGCCTCGAAGCCGATCTCAAGGGCTTGGTCGACCTCGTCAACAACCGCGCGATCATCTGGAAGGACGAGAGCCTGGGCGCCGAGTTCTTCTATGAGGAAATCCCCGCGGACATGGCCGACGAGGCGGCGTTGTATCGCCAGCAACTGATCGAACTTGTCGTCGATCAGGACGATGACGTGATGGAAGCCTACCTCGAAGGCACCGAGCCGGATGTGGCGACGCTCAAGCGCCTGATCCGCAAGGGCACGCTGGCGCATGCGTTCGTGCCCGTCTGCTGCGGCTCCGCGTTCAAGAACAAGGGCGTTCAGCCGCTGCTCGACGCGGTGGTCGACTACCTGCCGTCGCCGCTCGACATTCCCGACGTTCAGGGCGTCAAGATGGACAGCGACGAGCCCGACAGCCGTCCCGCCACCGACGATGCCGGTTTCAGCGCGCTGGCCTTCAAGGTCATGAACGATCCTTTCGTCGGCTCGCTCACCTTCATCCGCATCTATTCGGGCACGCTCAACAAGGGCACCTACCTGAACTCGGTGAAGGACAAGAAGGAAAAGGTCGGTCGCATGCTCGAAATGCATGCGAACGAGCGCAAGGACGTAGAAGAGGCGTTCGCCGGTGACATCATCGCGCTGGCCGGCATGAAGGAAACCACCACGGGCGATACGCTCTGCGCCGAGAAGGCGCCGATCGTGCTCGAGCGCATGGAATTCCCCGAGCCGGTCATCGAACTCTCGGTGGAGCCCAAGACCAAGGCCGACCAGGAGAAGATGGGCATCGCCCTCTCGCGCCTATCGGCCGAAGATCCCTCGTTCCGCGTCTCGACCGATCATGAATCGGGCCAGACGATCATCAAGGGCATGGGCGAGCTTCACCTCGACATCATCGTCGATCGCATGCGTCGCGAGTTCAAGGTCGAAGCCAATGTCGGCGCGCCGCAGGTGGCCTATCGCGAATACCTCGCGAAGCCGGTCGACATGGACTACACGCACAAGAAGCAGTCGGGCGGCTCGGGGCAGTTCGGCCGCGTGAAGTTCAAGCTGACGCCGGGCGAGCGCGGTTCGGGCATCACCTTCACCGACAACGTCAAGGGCGGCAACATTCCGAAGGAATACATTCCCTCGGTCGAGAAGGGCATGCGCGAGACGGCCGCTTCGGGCTCGCTGGTCGGCTTCCCGATCATCGATTTCGACATCGAGCTCTATGACGGCGCCTACCACGACGTCGACTCGTCGGCGCTGGCGTTCGAAATCGCCGGCCGGGGCGCCATGCGCGAAGCCGCCCAGAAGGCGGGGATCAAGCTGCTGGAGCCGATCATGAAGGTCGAGGTGGTGACGCCGGAGGAATATCTCGGCGACGTCATCGGCGATCTCAACTCGCGGCGCGGGCAGATCCAGGGCACCGACACGCGCGGCAACGCGCAGGTCGTCGAGGCGCACGTGCCGCTGGCCAACATGTTCGGCTACGTCAACGAACTTCGCTCGTTCACTCAGGGACGCGCGCAGTACTCGATGCAGTTCTCGCATTATGACGAAGTGCCGGCAAATGTCGCGGCGGAGGTCAAGGAGAAGCTTGCCTGATCGGCGAGTGTCGTTTAGGGGCGGCGCCTGATCAAGCGGGGGCCGCCTTTCCGCAGGTTCAATTTCTAGAAAAGAAGGTCTGAGTACATGGCGAAGGCAAAATTCGAGCGGAACAAGCCGCACTGCAACATCGGCACCATCGGTCACGTCGATCACGGCAAGACCACGCTGACCGCCGCGATCACCAAGGTGCTCGCCGAGGCGTTCGGCGGTGAGGCCGTCGATTTCGCGAACATCGACACGGCTCCCGAAGAGCGCGAGCGCGGCATCACCATCTCGACCGCCCACGTCGAGTATGAGACCGACGCGCGTCACTATGCCCACGTCGACTGCCCCGGCCACGCCGACTATGTGAAGAACATGATCACCGGCGCCGCGCAGATGGACGGCGCGATCCTGGTGGTGAACGCGGCCGACGGCCCGATGCCCCAGACCCGCGAGCACATCCTGCTCGCCCGTCAGGTCGGCGTTCCGGCGCTTGTCGTGTTCATGAACAAAGTGGACCAGGTCGACGATGAAGAACTGCTCGAGCTCGTCGAACTCGAAGTTCGCGAACTGCTCAGCGCCTACGACTTCCCGGGCGATGATATTCCGATCGTCAAGGGCTCAGCTCTGGCCGCCCTTGAAGGCCGTGACGACGCCATCGGCAAGGACAAGATCCTCGAGCTGATGAAGGCCGTGGACGACTACATCCCGCAACCGCCGCGTCCGACCGACAAGCCGTTCCTGATGCCGGTGGAAGACGTGTTCTCGATCTCGGGCCGCGGCACCGTCGTGACCGGTCGTATCGAGACGGGTATCGTCAAGGTCGGTGAGGAAATCGAGATCGTCGGTCTCAAGGACACCGCGAAGTCGGTCGTCACCGGCGTCGAGATGTTCCGCAAGCTTCTCGACCAGGGTGAAGCCGGCGACAACGTCGGTGCGCTGCTGCGCGGCGTCGCTCGCGACGACGTGGAGCGTGGCCAGGTCCTCGCGAAGCCCGGTACGGTTACGCCGCACACCGAGTTCAGCGCCGAGGTCTACGTGCTGTCGAAGGACGAGGGTGGCCGCCACACGCCGTTCTTCGCCAACTACCGCCCGCAGTTCTACTTCCGCACCACGGACGTGACCGGCGAAGTGATCCTTCCCGAGGGCACCGAGATGGTGATGCCGGGCGACAACGTCACGATCAACGTCAAGCTGATCGCACCGATCGCCATGGACGATGGTCTGCGCTTCGCCATCCGTGAAGGCGGCCGGACCGTCGGTTCGGGGGTTGTCAGCAAGATCACTAAGTAATATAGGCCGCGCTCCGCCGGGGGATTCGCTCTCCCGGCGGCAGGTTTTTGGTTTAATTGAAGCGAGGCTAAGGCATCGTCATGCTGAACTCGTTTCAGCATCCATCTTGCGAATAGGGCATCGGCTCGATCGGAAGAATGGGTCCTGAAACAAGTTCAGGACGACGGCGTGTTGGCGCCGCCGCTCTTTCTCATCGGTAGTTGGACATGGAAGCTCAGAATATTCGCATTCGCCTCAAGGCGTTTGATCATCGCGTTCTCGATCAGGCGACTGGCGAGATCGCGGATACCGCCCGCCGCACCGGCGCGCTGATCCGGGGCCCCATTCCGCTGCCGACGAAGATCGAGAAGTTCACCGTGAACCGCGGTCCGCACATCGACAAGAAGTCACGTGAGCAGTTCGAGGTTCGTACTTACAAGCGGCTGCTCGATATCGTGCAGCCCAACGCCACGACGGTGGATGCGCTGATGAAGCTCGATCTGGCCGCCGGCGTGAACGTCGAGATCAAGCTGGCGTAAGGTTTACGCCCTCCCGGCGAATGCCGGGATCGCTGTTGTCCCGGAATGGACGCAGTGGCCAAGAATTCCAGCTCTCGCTGGGGGTCAAGACATTGGGATACCTCCGGTTCTTGCCGGGCAAGCGTCCCCCGTCTCGCCATCCTTCGGATGGCATTCAGCCCGGACGGGGCTCGCTTCGAATTTGGGCTGAACACGCCTGCGGGGATGGTCCTCGCAGGCCTCTGTAGGGTGCTGCGGGTTTGGCGGCTCCCGGTTTTAGGAGATTGATCATGCGCACAGGCGTGATCGCGAAGAAGGTGGGGATGACCCGCCTGTTCCAGGACGACGGACGGCACGTGCCGGTCACCGTCCTGTCGCTGGAAGATTGTCAGGTGGTTTCGGTGCGCACTGCGGAGCGGGACGGTTACGTCTCGGTGCAGCTGGGCGCGGGTTCCGCCAAGCAGAAGAACGTCGCCAAGCCGCAGCGCGAGCACTTCGCCAAGGCGGAGGTCGCTCTTAAGGCGCGGCTGGTCGAGTTCCGCGTTGCTGACGATGCGCTGCTCGAAGTCGGCGCGACGATCGCGGCCTCGCACTTCGTGCCGGGTCAGTTGGTCGACGTCGCCGGGCACACGCAGGGCAAGGGTTTTGCCGGCGTCATGAAGCGCTGGGGCTTCGGGGGCCTTCGCGCCACCCACGGCGTCTCGCTCTCCCACCGTTCGCACGGTTCGACGGGTAACCGTCAGGATCCGGGCAAGGTTTTCAAGAACAAGAAGATGGCCGGCCACATGGGCGATCGTCACCGCACCCAGCAGAACCTGGAAGTGGTGCGCGTCGATGACGAGCGCGGTCTGATCTTCGTCAAGGGCTCGGTGCCCGGTTCGGACAACACTTGGCTGACGGTGTGCGACGCGATCAAGGTCTCGCGCCACGCCGATGCGCCGTATCCGGCCGGTATCAAGCAGGCCGCCAACTCGAACGATTCGGCTCCTGCCGAAGTACCGGTCGAAGAAGCTCCGGCGGTCGAAACGACCGACGGCCAAAATGCGAACGGGGAGGGCTAAGCAATGAAGGTCAAGGTCCTCAATCTCGACGGTTCGGCCGGCAAGGACGACATCGAGCTTTCGGATGACGTGTTCGGCCTGGAGCCGCGCGCCGACATCCTCCACCGCGTCGTCACCTGGCAGCTCGAAAGCCGCCGTGGTATCGCCCGCGCCACCCGCGAGCGTTCGGAAGTCGCCCGCACCGGCAAGAAGTTCGGTCGCCAGAAGGGCGGCGGTACCGCCCGTCACGGCGATCGTGCGGCTCCGGTGTTCATCGGCGGCGGTAAGGCGCACGGCGCCCGTCGCCGGGAGTTCAACCCTTCGCTGAACAAGAAGGTTCGCGCGCTCGGCCTGAAGATGGCTCTTTCCGCCAAGGCTCGCGAAGGTCTGGTAGTGGTCGACACGCTGGCGCTGGCGGAAGCCAAGGCCAAGTCGCTTCGCGGTCAGCTCGACAAGGCGGGCTGGGGCCGGAAGGTGCTGGTCATCGACGGCGAGCGCGTGGACGAGGGTTTCGCGCGCGCCGCGGGCAACCTCGTCGGCGTGAACGTGCTGCCGGCGGTTGGCGCGAACGTCTACGACATCCTCAAGCATGATACGCTGGTGCTGACGCGCGCCGCGGTCGAAAAACTGGAGGCGCGTTTCGCCCTCCCGGGAGGGGCTAACTGATGGCTAAGAAGCAGGAAGCGGATGTGCGTCACTACGACGTGATTCTCGCGCCCCACATCACCGAGAAGTCGACGCTGTTGTCCGAGCATAACGCGGTGGTCTTCAAGGTCGCCGACAGCGCTACCAAGCCGCAGATCAAGGACGCGGTCGAGGCGTTGTTCGACGTCAAGGTGACCGGCGTCAACACACTCGTCCAAAAGGGCAAGTCGAAGCGCTGGAAGGGCCGTCCCTACAAGCGCAGCGATGTGAAGAAGGCGATCGTCACGCTGGCCGAAGGCCAGTCGATTGACGTCACCGAAGGCGTGCGGGGCTGATCCGATGTCACTCAAGAACTACAATCCGACCAGCCCGGGCCGTCGCGGCCTTATCCTCGTCGACAAGACTTCGCTCTGGAAGGGCAAGCCGGTCAAGTCGCTGACCGAAGGCAAGCGCAAGACCGGCGGCCGCAACAACAAGGGCCATGTGACCTCGCGCGGTATCGCCGGCGGTCACAAGCAGAAGTACCGGTTCATCGACTTCAAGCGCCGCAAGTGGGACACCCCCGCTACTGTCGAGCGCATGGAGTACGACCCCAACCGCACCGCGTTCATCGCGCTGCTCACGTATGAGGATGGCGAGCAGGCCTATATCCTCGCGCCGCAGCGCCTGGCCGTGGGCGACAAGGTGGTCGCTGGCGAGAAGACCGACGTCAAGCCGGGCAACGCCATGCTGCTCAGCCAGATGCCGGTCGGCACGATCTGCCACAACGTGGAGATGAAGCCGGCCAAGGGCGGCCAGATCGCTCGCGCGGCAGGTACTTACGTGCAGGTCGTCGGTCGTGACCGCGGGCTCGTGATCGTTCGCTTGAACTCGGGCGAGCAGCGTTACCTGCGTGGCGATTGCATGGGCACGGTCGGCGCGGTCTCGAACCCGGACAACCAGAACCAGAACTTTGGCAAGGCCGGCCGCAGCCGCTGGATGGGCAAGCGCCCGCTGACTCGCGGCGTCGCCAAGAACCCGGTCGATCACCCGCACGGTGGTGGCGAGGGCCGGACCTCGGGCGGCCGTCATCCGGTCACGCCGTGGGGCAAGCCGACCAAGGGTGCGCGCACCCGGCACAACAAGCAGACGGACAAGATGATCATCCGTTCGCGCCACGCTAAGAAGAAGAGGTAAGCGATAATGGCACGTTCCGTCTGGAAAGGCCCCTTCGTCGACCTGTACCTGCTGAGGAAGGCGGAAGCCGCGCAGGATGCAGGCACGCGTTCCGGTGCGATCAAGACCTGGTCGCGTCGTTCGACGATCCTGCCGCAGTTCGTCGGCCTGACGTTCAGCGTCTACAACGGCCAGAAGTTCATCCCGGTCTCGGTCAACGAGGAAATGGTGGGCCACAAGCTTGGTGAATTCGCGCCGACGCGCAACTTCCCGGGTCACGTCGCCGACAAGAAGGGCAAGCGCTGATGAGCAAGGACAAAGCTCCCCGCCGCGTGGCTGAGAACGAGGCGCTGGCGGTCGGCACCACCATCCGTGGGTCGGCCCAGAAACTGAATCTCGTCGCCGGCCTGATCCGTGGCAAGAAGGCCGAGGATGCGTTGAACATCCTTACTTTCTCGAAACGGGCAATGGCGCAGGACGCCAAGAAGGTGCTCGCCTCCGCGATCGCCAATGCCGAGAACAACCACAACCTGGATGTGGATGCGCTCGTCGTCGCCGAGGCCAGCGTCGGCAAGTCCGTTTCCATGAAGCGCTTTCATGCCCGTGGCCGTGGCAAGTCGACCCGGATCGTCAAGCCGTTCTCGCGGCTGCGCATCGTGGTCCGTCAAGTCGAGGAGGCCTGATCATGGGTCACAAGAGCAATCCGATCGGCCTGAGGCTGCAGATCAACCGTACGTGGGACAGCCGCTGGTATGCGGAAGGCCGCGATTACGCGCAGCTGCTCAAGGAAGACATCGCGCTTCGCAAGTATATCGTCGACACGCTGCCGCAGGCCGCGATCTCGAAGGTGGTGATCGAGCGTCCGGCCAAGCTGTGCCGCATCTCGATCTACGCCGCGCGCCCCGGTGTCATCATCGGCAAGAAGGGCGCTGACATCGAGAAGCTGCGCACCGAGCTGGCGAAGAAGACCAAGAGCGAGGTGAAGCTCAACATCGTCGAGATCCGCAAGCCGGAGATCGACGCCAAGCTTGTCGCGCAGGGCATCGCCGATCAGCTCGTGCGCCGCGTGGCGTTCCGCCGTGCGATGAAGCGCGCGATGCAGTCCGCGATGCGTCTGGGTGCCGAAGGCATCAAGATCATGTGCGGCGGTCGTCTTGGCGGCGCCGAGATCGCGCGCGTCGAACAGTACCGCGAGGGTCGGGTGCCGCTGCACACGTTGCGCGCCAACGTCGACTATGCAGAGGCCGAGGCGCTGACCGCGTACGGCATCATCGGCATCAAGGTCTGGGTCTTCAAGGGTGAGATCCTGGGCCACGATCCGATGGCGCAGGATCGTTTGATGATGGAGGCCCAGACCTCCGGCGTGCGACCTGCTCGTTGAGCGGCGCGCTGAGGCTAGGATAGAGTAAGCATCATGCTGCAACCGAAGAAAATGAAGTTCCGCAAGGCTTTCAAGGGCCGGATCAAGGGCGACGCCAAGGGCGGCACCGATCTGAATTTCGGCTCCTATGGCCTGAAGGCTCTGGAGCCGGAGCGGATCACCGCCCGCCAGATCGAGGCCGCGCGCCGTGCGATCACCCGTCACATCAAGCGCCAGGGTCGCCTGTGGATCCGCGTGTTCCCCGACGTGCCGGTGTCGAAGAAGCCCGCCGAGGTCCGTCAGGGCAAGGGTAAGGGCGCGGTCGAATACTGGGCCGCTCGGGTCAAGCCGGGTCGCATCCTGTTCGAGCTCGACGGCGTCAACGGCCCGCTCGCCGCCGAGGCTTTCAGCCGCGCCGCGATGAAGCTGCCGATCAAGACCAAGGTCATCGCGCGTCTGGGCGATACCTCGCACCTGGGTGGAGTAGACTGATGGCGGGCAAGACTTCAGGCCGCGCGGAGGACCTGCGCGCCAAGACCGACGACCAGCTTGTCGCCGATCTGACCGATCTCAAGCGCGAGCAGTTCAACTTGCGCTTTCAGGCGGCGACCAATCAGCTCGAGCGGCCGGCGCGGATCAAGGAAGTGCGCCGCGACATCGCCCGCATCAAGACGCTGCAGACTGAGCGTTCTCAGTCCGCCCCAGTGTCTTCTGGCAAGGCGTAAGGAGACTACGATGCCCAAGCGTATTCTGATCGGGACCGTGGTTTCCGACAAGACCGACAAGACCGTGACCGTGCTGGTCGAGCGCAAGGTGAAGCACCCGCTCTACGGCAAGATCATCCGGCGTTCGAAGAAGTATCACGCCCACGATGAGGACAACGCCTTCCACACCGGTGAGCGCGTCCGGATCGAGGAGACCAAGCCGATCTCCAAGACCAAGACCTGGCGGGTGCTGGATCGGCTCCAGGCCGGCAAGGCCGCCGCGCTAGAGGCGAACCTCGGGGTCGAAGGCGCCAACTGAGGCGCGAAACGAACGATTTTTGGAACTGCCGGACTCGTACCGGCAAGCCAGTGAGAAGGAACCGGATCAATGATCCAGATGCAATCCAACCTCGACGTCGCGGACAACAGCGGCGCCAAGCGCGTCCAGTGCATCAAGGTGCTGGGCGGCTCGAAGCGGCGCACCGCCGGCGTCGGCGACATCATCGTGGTGTCGATCAAGGAGGCGCAGCCGCGTGCCCGCGTCAAGAAGGGCGACGTTCACCGCGCGGTGATCGTGCGCACCCGCAAGGACGTGCGCCGCGCCGACGGCAGCGTGATCCGTTTCGACAGCAACGCCGCGGTGCTGATCAACAAGAACGAGGAGCCGCTCGGCACCCGTATCTTCGGCCCGGTGGTGCGCGAGCTGCGCGGCCGCGGCTTCATGAAGATCATCTCGCTCGCTCCGGAGGTGCTGTGATGGCCGCCGCGAAGATCAAGAAGGGCGACAGCGTCGTCGTCCGCTCGGGCAAGGACAAGGGCCGCACCGGCACTGTCCTGCAGGTCCTGCCCAAGGATGGCAAGGTGCTGGTCGAGGGCGTGAATGTCTCGACCCGCCACCGCAAGCCGACCCAGGCGAACCCGCAAGGCGGCATTGATCGCTCGCCCGCGCCGATGGCGATCAGCAAGGTTGCTCTGGCGGACCCCAAGGACGGCAAGCCGACCCGTGTCCGCTTCGAGGAGAAGGACGGCAAGAAGGTCCGCGTGGCCGTGAAGTCCGGGGAGACGATCGATGGCTGAGAACTACACCCCGCGCCTGCGCGCCCGCTACGACGACGAGATCGTCAAGGCGATGACCGAGAAGTTCGGTTACAAGAACCGCATGGAAGTTCCCAAGATCGAGAAGATCACGCTCAACATGGGCGTGGGCGAGGCGAGCCAGGACAAGAAGAAGGTCCAGACCGCCGCCGAGGAAATGGAACTGATCGCCGGCCAGAAGCCGGTCATCACCAAGGCGAAGAAGTCGATCGCGCAGTTCAAGCTGCGCGAGGGCATGCCGATCGGCTGCAAGGTCACCTTGCGTCGTGAGCGGATGTACGAATTCCTCGACCGTCTCGTCACGATCGCCATGCCCCGCATCCGCGACTTCCGCGGCCTCAACCCGAAGAGCTTCGACGGGCGCGGCAACTACGCGATGGGTCTCAAGGAACAGATCGTGTTCCCCGAGATCAGCTACGACAAGATCGACAAGGTGCGGGGGATGGACATCATCGTGACCACCACCGCGAAGAGCGACGACGAGGCGCGCGAGCTGCTTCGCCTGTTCGGTTTCCCGTTCCCGGCCGAGCAGGCCGAGGATCAGAAGGAAGCGGCGTGAGCCGCCTGAAGAAGAGAGCTTAAGTCCATGGCGAAACTGAGTTCCATCAACAAGAACGAGAAGCGCAAGAAGCTCGTTCAGAAGTACGCGGCGAAGTATGCGCGGCTGAAGGCCGTCGCCGACGATGAATCGCTCGACGAGACCGAGCGTCTGGTCGCGCGGCTCAAGCTGGCCGAGATCCCGCGCAACGGCAACCCGACGCGCGTGCGCAACCGCTGCGCCACCACGGGCCGCCCGCGCGGCTATTATCGCAAGTTCGGCCTGAACCGCATCGAGCTCAGGGACAAAGGCAACAAGGGCCTTATCCCCGGTCTCACGAAGTCGAGCTGGTAAGGGGTAACGCGAATGGCATTGACCGATCCCCTGGGTGATATGCTCACCCGCATCCGCAACGGCCAGCGCGCGAAGAAGGACTCCGTCCTTTCGCCCGCCTCGAAGCTGCGCGCCCGCGTGCTCGAGGTGCTGCAGCGCGAAGGCTACATCCGCGGCTACAGCGAGGACGCCACCGGCGCCCACCCGCAGCTGCGCATCGAACTGAAGTATTTCGAAGGCGAGCCGGCGATCAAGCACGTGGCCCGCGTTTCGAAGCCGGGCCGCCGCGTCTATTCGGGCAGCAAGGAGCTGCCGATCGTCCGCAACGGCCTTGGCATCACCATCGTCTCGACGCCGCAGGGCGTGCTTTCGGACAACGAAGCGCGCAGCAAGAACGTCGGCGGCGAAGTGCTGGCGGAGGTGTTCTGATGAGCCGCATCGGTAAACGTCCGGTCGTGATGCCTTCGGGCGTCACCGCCGACATCGCCAATGGCGTTCTGTCCGTGAAGGGCCCGAAAGGCACGCTCACGCTGAACTTGCGCGATGAGATCAGCTATACGGTGGAAGACGGCGGAATCTCGGTGAAGCCGGCGAACGACACGCGTGAGGCACGTGCCTTCTGGGGTATGCAGCGCACGCTGGTCGACAACCTGGTGACCGGCGTGACGCAGGGCTACACCAAAGTGCTCGAGATTACCGGTGTCGGCTATCGCGCCACCGCGCAGGGCCGCAAGCTGAAGCTTCAGCTCGGCTACAGCCACGATGTCGATTTCGACGTGCCGGAAGGCATCGAGGTCAAGACGCCGGACAACACCACGATCGAGATCAGCGGCATCGACAAGCAGCAGGTCGGTCAGGTCGCCGCCGAGATTCGCCGCTGGCGCAAGCCCGAGCCCTACAAGGGCAAGGGTATCAAGTATCGCGGCGAGTTCATCTTCCGCAAGGAAGGGAAGAAGAAGTAATGGCCAAACTCACTCTTTTCGATCGCCGCCGCCAGCGCGTCCGCACCGCGCTGAAGGCTCGCTCGGGCGGTCGCCCGCGTCTGTCGGTGCACCGCACCGGCCGGCACATCTATGCCCAGATCATCGACGATGGCGAGGGCCGGACGATCGCCGCCGCCAACACGCTCGGCAGCAAGGGCACGGACACCGGCGCCGCCGCCAAGGTCGGCAAGGATCTGGCCGAGGCCGCGAAGAAGGCCGGTGTGACTTCCGTCGTGTTCGATCGTGGCGGCTTCCTGTTCCATGGCCGCGTCAAGGCGCTGGCGGATGCCGCGCGTGAAGGTGGGCTGGAGTTCTGATGATGGCTGACGAAAACAACAATATCGAGGCACAGAGCGTCGGTTCCGCCGAAGCTCCCGCCGGTGGCGAAATCACGCAAGGCGGCGACCGTCCCGAAGGACGCGGCGGCCGTGGTGGTCGTGGCGGTCGCGGCGGCGGCGGTGGTGGTGACCGCGATCGCGGCCGTGGCCGTGGCGGGCGCGACGATCGTCGCGGTGGCCGTGGCGGCGCCGAAGAGGGTGGCGAGGAGCTGATCGAAAAGCTCGTCCACATCAACCGCGTCTCCAAGACGGTGAAGGGCGGCAAGCGCTTCGGCTTCGCGGCGCTGGTCGTCGTCGGCGACGGCAAGGGCCGGGTCGGCTTCGGCCACGGCAAGGCGCGCGAAGTGCCGGAAGCCATCACCAAGGCGACCGCTTCGGCCAAGAAGAAGATGGTCCGCGTTCCGCTCAAGGAAGGCCGTACGCTTCACCATGACGGCAAGGGCCGTTTCGGCGCCGGCAAGGTCAACGTGCGTACCGCACCGGCCGGAACCGGCATCATCGCCGGCGGTCCGATGCGTGCCGTGTTCGAGAGCCTTGGCGTTGCCGACGTCGTGACCAAGTCGGTCGGCACGTCCAACCCCTACAACATGATCCGCGCCACGTTCGACGCGCTCACCACGCAGACTTCGCCGAAGTCGGTGGCGCAGCGTCGCGGCAAGAAGGTCGCCGACCTGCTCGGCCGTGGCGGCGCCAGCGAGGTGGAGGCCGAGGCCGCCGCCGAAGCGATTACGGAGTAAGCACGATGGCCACACTCAAGATCAAGCAGATCGGTTCGCCGATCCGCCGCCCGGCGAGCCAGGAGAAGATCCTGATCGGTCTGGGCCTGGGCAAGATGCACCGCGTCGTCGAGGTGCAGGATACCCCGGAAGTGCGCGGCGCCATCGCCAAGCTGCCGCACATGGTGGAAGTCCTGAAGGACTGAACCTGACGACAGATGCAGACGCAAGGAAGCCCCGGTCAGCGCCGGGGCTTTTTTGTTTTGTGGCGCATCCACGAGCCTCATCCCCGCGCGGGG
>DATEEP010000070.1:0-18579 GCA_035281095.1 Novosphingobium sp.
CCAGCCGAAGGGCTCGCAAAGACGAAGTGATTCAAACCGAAGTCATCATGCGCTAACGGTTGCCCAGCTCGACAGTTCGCCCTTCAGGCGCGGGAGGCTGTTCCAAATCACGCAATTCCTGCTGCTCGACCACCGAGGCGGGCCGGTGCAACAGCTTGCGCACGCGGCCATTGAGCGGCAGTTCGAGCAGCAATGCACCCCGACGGCGACGGCTGTCGTAATTGCCAGCCCCAGCACGATGGCGAGGACGGCGCCGCCAGACGAGCCCAGGAGGCCCAAGCGCACAGCCGCCTTGTCCATGGCCGAGAGCGCAAGCGGATGGATCAGATAGAGCACGTAGCTCGCCCCGCCGAGGAGTTGCAGCCAGCGCTGGCGCAGTCTCAACTCATGATGCTCAAGCGAGACCGCGGCCGCGACGATGCCCATCGCCGGAATGCCGCTCCACAGCGCTCGCTCTCCTTCCAGAAAAAGGCCGTGGCCGACGAGAACCATGGAGCCGGCGGCCAAAACCGCCACCGCGGTTCGCTTCGGCAGCCGCCAGTCGCGCTCATATGCGTATCCCACGAACATCCCGAACGCGAACTCGAGGATGATGGGGGCCGTGTAGAACCGCCCGCCGACGCTTTGGGGATCCGCGACGAGGCCCGCGCCGACGAGCACGACCAGCATCGCCGCCACCGCAGCGACGCGGCGGCCACCGCCGGGCAGCAGCAGCGAAAGGCTGAACAGAAGGTAGAAGAACATCTCGTAATTCAGGGTCCAGCCGACGTAGACCACTGGAAGGATCCTGCCGTCCGGCCGCGCGTAGGGGAAAAACAGCAGCGACTTCACCAGATCGATGACCGGCACCGGGGGCGCGTTGAGCCCGCTCAGCAGGTAGGAAAGGGCGAAAACGACGAATGTGATGCCCCAATACATCGGCACGATACGCACCAGTCGGTTGACGAAAAAGCCTCCCGGCGTGCTCGGCCGGGCGGCGGCGGTGCGGACCATGACAAAGCCGCTGACGACAAAGAACAGATCGACCCCGAAGGCGCCGATCTCGAGCAATTCCGGCGCGACACCAAGCGGCGCGGCCAGCGTTTTGAGATGCACGAGCACCACGAGATAGGCGGCGATCGCACGCAAGGCCTGAATGTTGAATATCATCGGTGAACCGCTCGCGCCCGACGACGCCCCCTATCCATCGAAACGAAGCTCGACCTGAAAGGCGATACGAAGCGAGAGGCGCTTGGCATGCGCCTACCGACCCAACAGCTCATCGAAGCGATCCAGGCAGATTTGCGATGAGATCGACCGCGCAAGGTCCAGCCGCTGCTCGCTTTTCTCATCCGGCGCGTCGATCAGCAGCTTGAGCTCCCGGGCGATCGCATCGGGATCGCCGGGCGGCACTATCGACGCGGTGCCCTCCAGGAACATCGCCAGTTCACTGTCATCGTCGGCGGTGACGAGGATTCGCCGCCCGCTCGCCAGCATGCCGCCCAGCTTCGATGGCAGCACCAGGTCGCTGACGCCCGCGTCCTGCGGCAGAATATGGCAATCGGCCAGATTGAGGAACGCGTTCAGCCGCTCTTCCGGCTGAAGTCCCAGGAAACGAACATTGGAAAGGCCACCGTAGCGCGCCTGCAACGGCTCCTTCTCCGGCCCCTCCCCCGCCACCACGAACACGAAGCGCGAATCGGCCGCGAGACGCTCCGCCGCTTCCAGCATAAGATGCAGCGCCTGCTTGCGGCCGATCTGCCCGGAATAGAGGCAGACGAATCGATCGTCGGCGATTCCGAGTTCGGCGCGATAGGGATTGGCGCTCGCCAGCGGCTTGATGCTGTCTACGTCGACCCAGTTGCGAATCAGCGCGATCCGGTCGGCCGGTACCCGCTTGCGACCGATCGCATCCGCCATCTTGTTCGAGATCGTGACGATACGGTCAAACCCCCGCATCAGCAGGCGCTCGAAGGCGAAGGCGGCCTTTTCGGCCAGTTTCGGCAGCTTCATGTGGCCGACGACCAGCGCGGCATCGAGTTCGAGGTCCTGGACGTGGAGCACCGTCCTCGCGCCCACCAGCCGCGCGGCGGCCCACGCCACCGGCACGCTGGCAAGGGTCGGTTCGACGACGAGCACCACATCCGGCCGGCCGGTCACGACGCGCCAGAAAACCACCGGCGCAGAGGTAATTGCGAACGAAACCGGCGAAAGCAACCGCACCAGCCCCGAAGCGTTGGGACGAATGAATATGGGGCAGCGCCGCACGGTCGTGCCTTCGAGCTTCTCCGTCTGGTAGCGCTTCGCCGAATAGGGCGCCCGAACGTGCCAGCCCGGATAATAGGGTGGAGGAGCAACGACTTCGACAGAGTTGCCGCGCTGCGCAAGACCGCGCGCCAACTCGCCGGAATAGCGGCCCACCCCGGTCAGCTCGGGCGCGTGGAAAGGCGTTGTGATGAGGATCGAGAGCTTCGGCTTGGCCAAGTAATTTGAACCTCATCAAAGGCTTGCATCAAGCCTCGGAAGCGGCATGATAGCGTGGTGCAACGCGATGTTCAACTATGCTGCAAAGCGGCATAATTCTTGACTCGCTCCCTGATTCCATGCTCTATGAAGGGCATAAAATCAGCGAGGAGCCGGGGCGCCGACTGGTGCGCAACCGAATGTATGCTACCGAATATTCGGCCGGAGGTCCGATCGATGCTGCAAGTTGTCTCGCTTGAATTGAACGAAATCAATTTTGATTTTGTACAGTATTATGTTGCGGACGGACGCCTGCCGAATTTCGCCCGCGCACTTGCGCGTTTCGAACTGTCCGAAACCGTAGCGGAAGATCTCCATCCATTTCTTGAGCCTTGGATCCAGTGGCCGACCGTGTACACCGGCAAGGACTATGCCGGGCACAAGGTCTTCCGTCTGGGCGACATCGTCGAGACGGACCATCGGCAGATCTGGGAAACCCTGGCCGACGAGGGAATCTCGGTAGGCGCCATCTCTCCGATCAACGGCGCCAACCGCGTTCCCGGCGCGGATTTCTTCGTTCCCGATCCGTGGACCGTGACGCCGGTAACGGGCGACGCCTCGTTGCGTGAGCTTTCGGCCATCGTCACCGAGGCAGTCAACGGCAACGCGCACGGCGCGGGCGGAATGATCACGCTGGCCCGCCGGTTGACGCCGTTCGTATGGCGCTACGCGTCCGTTCGTTCGTGGCGGGAATATTCGCGAATCCTCGGATATTCGGTGAAGTACAAGTGGGCGCGGGCGGCATTCCTGGACTTCTTCCTTTCCGAGCTGTTCCTGAAGCTGCGAGCGCAGAAGGGTACGCAATTCGCGTCGCTGTTTCTCAATGCCGGCGCGCATATCCAGCACCACCACATGTTCGAGGCTGGCGCTTACAAGGGCGACCAGTCCAACCCCAGCTGGTACAGTTCGGCGAAGGACGACGGGGTCGATCCCCTGCTGTTCATCTACGAGGTATACGACGCGATCCTGGGCGAGTTCATGGACCTGCCCAACACGCGCCTTTTCGTCACCACCGGACTCAGCCAGGTCGCCAACCCGCGCACCATCTACCAGTACCGCTTCACCGATCACGCGGCGAGCCTGACGAAGCTGGGCGTCACCGGCTTCGACCTCGCGCCGCGCATGTCGCGCGACTTTCTGCTCAGCTTCCCGACACGCGAAGCCGCCGATGCGGCCAAGGCGCGAATGGAGCAGGTCACATGCGCGGGCCAGCCGATGTTCACGATCGAGGATCGCGAACTTTCGCTGTTCTGCCAGATCGGCTACTTCGGCACGAGCGAGGCTTTCGCCGAAGTGACCGTCGATGGTCGTAAGATCGACATGCGCGACGAGATCGTGCTCGTTTCCATCGAGAACGGCATCCATCAGACGATCGGGTACCATATCGACACCGCCATGCCGATCGGGTCCGCGAAAGGCGAGCGTCCCCGGATCCCGTTGACCTCGATCTTCGATCGGATGCGCGGGGCTTTCGCCAAGGAACCGGCGCGGGTGGCGGAATTCGCCGCCTGACACCCCGCGGGTGGACATGTATCCGTCCACCCCGGCTCACGCGGTCTATCTGGGACACAAATCCAAATGCATCAGACCCTTCTGGAACGCGCGGCATCTTCGGACGGGCAGCGAGACTTCGATTTCGACCGCGATGGCTTCACCGTGCTGCGCAAGGTGTTCGACGCCGGGCAGCTCGCCGCCTTGCGCGATCTGCTGACGCGCATCGTCGGCTATGCCGAATTGGACCTGGAAGACCCGTTCGAACGCTATTACCTGGGCCATCGCGCCGACCAGGGCGTGCTCTACGATCTCTACCAAAGGCATCCGGAATTCGCGGAGTTCGCCCGCAATCAACGCATCCTGGACGCGGTTGCGGAAGTGCTGGGCGAGGATGTGTTCCTTTATGAGAACAGCGTCGTCTACAAGCCCAAGGGCAAGAAGAACGGCGTGCCTTTCCATCAGGACTTCCTTTCGCGCTCGAACGAGCCCCGCAAATTTATTGCCTGGATGGCCATCGACAGGGTCACCGCCGAAGGCGGTGCGCTCAAGATCGTTCCCGGCTCCCACAAGACCGGTTTCCTGCCGTGGCATGACGTAAAGGGCGAAACCCATCACGAGCGTATCAACGAAGGCGCGATCGACACGTCCACCGCCGTCCACTGCACCCTGGAACCGGGCGACGTACTGATCTTCAACCAGTTGGTGGTCCACGGCAGCGATGAAGCGCATACGGATTCGCTGCGGCTGGTTTATCGCGTGTCGTATCAGGGATTCGAAGAGATTTTCACGCCGCGCGGCGCGCCGATCGCGATGCGCGGCGCTTTGCCCGAGCATATGGCCGCACGGTATCCTGGGCCACACCCTCTATCTGAAAAGAAGAATATGCTGCGCCGCGCAATCAACAAGGTCGGGCGCAAGCTCGCCGCCATCTGAGGACACCCGCGTGGTTGCTCTGCCCCGCAAGCTGAAATCTCTGGAATATGCGCTGAAGGCCCAGCCTTACGCGCTGGAAAAGCCGATCGTCGTTCAGTTTCCGGTGATCGACATCTGCAACTCGCGCTGCCAAATGTGCCGCATCTGGGAAAACAAGAAGTCCGACGACATCACCCCGGAAAAGTTGCGGGAAGGACTGCGCAATCCGCTCTTCAGCGAGGTTGCCTCGGTCGGCCTCAACGGCGGCGAACCGACGCTGCGCAAGGATCTGGGCGAGCTGACGCAAGTCCTGTTCGACGAGCTGCCCAGGCTCAAGACGATCGCGCTGATCACCAATTCCTACCGCTACCGCGAAGTGATCGACCGCATCACCGATGTCGGTACGATCGCCAAGCGTTACGGCGCGAAGCTCGATCTGATGTGCTCGCTCGACGGCTACGGCGAAGTGCACGAGGCGGTGCGTGGCCGCCCGACCAACTTCATGCGCGCGCGCAAGGTGATCGAGTTCGCCAAATCGTCGCCCCTTGTCGACGAGTTGCGCATCGGCTGCACGATCATCCGCGAGAACGTCTACGGCCTGCATGACCTGCTGGAATTCTGCCAGCGCGAAGGGCTCTACGTGAAGTACCGGCTCGGCGTGCCGCACCAGCGGCTCTACACCAGCGACCTCGTCGATCCCTATGCGCTCACGTTCGAGGAGCGCTATCACGTCGCCGAGTTTCTCGAAGGGCTGATCGCGCACTATGAGCCCGGCGAGCACCAGAACCATTTCTATCGTTCATTGATCGGCCAGATCATGCACGACCGGCCGCGCGCGGCCGGCTGCGACTGGCAGCATCGTGGCGCCACGATCACCTCGAAGGGCGAGCTTCTTTACTGCGCGGTGCAATCCAAGTCGCTCGGACTGATCCAGGAGGTCGACAGCGAGGAAGCATTCTTCTCGAATGCGCCGCACCTTGCCGAGATTCGGGCGAACAAGTGCGCCGACTGCCACCACGACTACGTGGGCCTGCCCGACCAGCGCGAGCAGCTTCGCCGGCTGGCGCTGAAGGCGCTGCGCAAGGCAGGGGTCGAGCAGCCGATCCGCCGGATCGCCAGGCTGCCCGCGCTTACCCGGATGCGCCGCGCCCGATCGCTGGAGAAGCGCCGCGAGGAACTCGGCCGCCAGGTCGCGGCTCTGCCGCCCAAGCGCCGCCGCGACACATTCGGCCCGCGCAAGGTTCTGATCTGCGGCTGGTACGGCACCGAGACTCTGGGTGACAAGGCGATCCTCGCTGGCGTGATCGAGACGCTGCGCGCGCTGATCGGCCCGGTCGAGGTCACCGTAGCCTCGCTTCATTCATACATTTCAGAGATGACGCGGATGCAGATGCCCGAGCTGGCTGGCTCCGCCATCGTCGACATTCCCGGCGCCATCGCCGCGGCGGGCGATCAGGACCTCGTCGTCTTCGGTGGCGGCCCGATCATGGCGATCCACGAGCTCGCCGACATGGAGGCAATCTTCGCCGCGGCGAAGAAAGCAGGCGTGTCGACGCTCGTCGCCGGCTGCGGCGTTGGCCCGATCGGCGCGCCTGCCTTCCAGACGCAGATCGGCCGCGTGCTCGCACTCGCCGACGCGCGAGTCTACCGCGACGCCAAATCGCTCAAGGCGGCGAGCGAACTGGGTATCGATACGAGCGCCGACGCGGTCGCCGAGGATCCGGCCTTCACCTGGCTCGCAGCGCAGCCGCGCCCCGTGCCTGCGGCGCGTGACGGCAAGGTCCTGATGCTCGGCCTTCGCGACTTCCCGTGGCACGACTATGCGCAGCACATGACGCCCGACGAGGGCAAGGCGGTGGCCCGCCGCTTCGAGGACGCAGTGCTGGCCGCGCTCGACCGGCTGGTCGCCGAGCGCCCGGACCTGACGATCCGTCCATTGCCGATGTGCACCAACCACTTCGGCGATGACGACCGCTTCTTCTACCGCCGCCTGCTCCAGCGCGCCTCGCAGGCCGTGAGCGAACGGCTCGATCTTTCGCTGCTCGGCCGCGAGCTGCCGCCGACTTCCTACGTCGAGGCCTTCCGAGCCGGCGACGCGATGATCACCATGCGCTTCCACTCGCTGGTCTTCGCGCTCGGCCTCGGCCTGCCCGCGGTGGCGATCGACTATACGCTTTCCGGCGGCAAGGTGACGTCGCTCGCCGAACGCTTCGGCGTCGCCGCGCAGCCGATCGATTCGCTGACCGCCGATTTTCTGGTCGCGGAAGTGAGCCGCCAGCTCGACAGGCCGCATGCCCCCGCCGTCACGCCCAGCCTGACCGAAGCGCTGTCGCCGATGGTCGCCAGACTCGGCTTCACGTCGCCGTTTTCCGCTCTCGCCCAAGCTCCCGCGACCGAATTGGTCGCCTGACATGGCTTCGCAAGGCGGAGGGGTCATCGCGCGCCTGCGCAGCAACCCGGCGATTCTCCGAATCATCGAGAACAGCAGCTATCTCGCCGGCGAACAGCTGCTGAAGCTGATCGGCGGCCTGGTGATCGGTATCCTGATCGCCCGGCACCTTGGCGTCCACAAGTTCGGCGAGTTGAGCTTCGCGATCGCCTACACCGGGCTGTTCGGCGTGATCGGCACCTTGGGCCTCAACCGCATCGCCGTGCGCGAGATCGTCGCCGCGCGCGAGGCGGGAGAGGACCCCCGGCACATCGTGGACACCGTGCTGTGCATGCGCCTGATAAGCGCGCTAGGCCTGGTGCTGATCTGCATCGGATCGGCATGGCTGCTCGATCAGGGATCGTTGCTGCTGATCGCAATACTCAGCCCCATGTTCCTGTTCAGCTCGCTGGACATCATCGACCTGTGGTTCCAGTCGCAAACGCTCGCCAAGCACACCACCTCCGCGCGCTCGCTGTCGTATCTGGTGGTAATGGGCACGCGGGTTCTGCTGCTGGCGCTGGGCGCGGACGTGATGTTCTTCGCCCTCGCGACCTTGCTGGAATACATGGGCGCGGCGCTCGCACTGTTCATCGTCTATCGGCGCAGCAAGCTGCGGCTGTCGGTCGGCGCCTACGATCCGGGCCTGGCCAAGCGCCTGATCGGAGAGAGCTGGAGCGAGATCATCGGCGGCTTTGCGGGTATGCTCTACATCCGGCTGGACCAGATCATGCTCGGCAACATGCTGGACGATCGCGCGGTCGGTATCTTCGCGGTGGCCTCGCGCCTGTCGGAAGCCTGGTACTTCGTGCCCATTGCGCTCGTGGCCTCGACATTCCCCGATATCGTCCGCCGCCGCGAGACCGACCCCGAAGGCTACATGCGGGCGATCGCAAACCTGATGCGTATTCTGACCGGCCTTTCCTACCTCGTGGCGATCGTGACCACGGTCCTGGCGCCGTACGTGATCGTGATGCTTTACGGCCCCGAATTCAGCGAATCGGCGACGGTGCTGACGCTCCACATATGGAGCGGGCTGTTCATGTCCCTTGGCCTCGCCTCGGGATCATGGATCATGGCGGAAAAGCGAACGAGGCTCGGCCTCTATCGCAATTTGTGCGGTGCGGCGGTAAACATCGTTCTAAACTTGCTGCTGATCCCGATATGGGGTCCGATAGGAGCCTCCGTGGCGACCCTCTCGTCCCTGTTCATGGCTTACATGCTGTTCGACTTCATGGTCCCGGCCATGCGCGAAGTGTCACGCGCGAAATGGCGCGCGCTGCTCCTTCTGAGGTGAGCGGCGCAAAAATGTTGCTCCGCCGGCACAGATACCGGCTTCATCCCGCCGGGGCGGTATGATAGGCATTGTGCAAAGCAGCATTGCCGCCGGACCGCGCGGCATTGCGAGGAGACTGGACGATGACTTACGAAGCAGGGATGCTGCAGGGCAACGTTCTTGATCGGCCCGGCGGGCACTCCGAATTCGCCTATATCCTCGACAAGATTCGTGACGCGGACTTCTCCGACGATCCGTTCCGCCACGTCATCATCGACGAGTTCCTTTCGCCCGAACATTTCGCGGCGGTGACTTCCGCGCCGGAAGTGTCACGCAAGCGCTATGGCGAGACGGAGGAGATGCTGAACGATCTCCTCTCCTCCGGCTACAAGGTTCAGGAATTCCCCGGCTGCATCACCTCCGTGCCCGACTATCTCAAGTTCGTTCGCGACAACGAGATGAAGGGCAGCCTGGTCGAAGGCTACGGACACGGGCTGCTCGAAGGCTACGGCATGACGCTGCGGCTGATGCAGTACCAGTCTCCGATCCTCGAAGGGCTGATCGCCTTCCTCAACACGGAAGAGTTCCGCGGCGTCATCGCCGACAAGTTCGGCGTCACCAATCCGACCTATCCGGATACGTCGATCCAGAAATACCTGACCGGCTATGAAATCAGCCCGCATCCGGACACCCGGAAAAAGGCGCTGACCTACATGCTGAACATCAACACCGATCGGGAATCGGAAGACCTCGCCATCCACACGTATCTGCTCGAATTCGCGCCCGAGCGGAAATACGTTTACGATCTGTGGCGCCACAACCTTCAGCTGGACAGGTGCTGGGTTCCATGGAGCTGGTGCGAGCCGCGCAAGCAGACCAACCGCAACAACAGCATCGTCATCTTCCGTCCGTCCGACGACACCCTGCACGCGGTGAAGCTGAACTACGACCACCTCAAGTTCCAGCGGACGCAAGTCTACGGCAACCTCTGGTATCACGAGAAGCCCTACGACTACAGCCTCGCCTGGCAGGACATAGACGTGACCTCGAAGGCGGCGGCGGTCAGCGGCCGCAAGCGCAATCTGGTGCAGCGCGGGGTGGCCTACCTCAACCGCCGTCTGAACGGTTGAGCCGGCCGGCGATCGAGACGCTCCCACCAAATCGCCAGCACTTGCGAGGTCGATCCATGGAAAATACGATTGGCGCCCGGATTGCCAACGCAGGAAATACGCGCGGCTTCGACTACCTTCGGATCATTCTCTCGTTTGGGGTGCTGTTGTGGCACAGTTGCTATGTCATCGGCGATCTCGAGCTTGAAAAGTTCATTCTGGGTAGCTTTCTCGGCACGATAAAGCTCCTGGTCTTGCCGATGTTCTTCGCGTTGAGCGGCTTTCTTGTAGCGGGAAGCCTGGAACGTTCTCGCACGCTGGAAGGGTTCATGACCTTGCGCGTCGTCCGGCTGGTACCCGCGCTCGCCGTCGAGATTCTCCTGTCCCTTTTTGTGATCGGCGCGATTTTCACAACGCTCCCGTTGTGGGAGTATTTCACGAACTTGAAGACGCTCGCCTATCTCTGGAACATCGTCGGCTACATCCATTTCGAACTCCCGGGCGTGTTCCTCGACAATCCCCGCCCGCCGATCGTCAATGTTTCGCTCTGGACGGTGCCCTATGAACTGGACTGCTACCTGATGTTGCTGGGGGCGGCCATCTTCGGGATTTTCCGCCGTCGCTCGATCTTTCTCTCGCTCGTGATCGCCGCGAGCGCCGGATATTGGGCTGCCAACCTCTACAGAAGCGACTTCGACGGCTTTACCGCTCTCACGGCATCGGGCCGACTTCTCGTCATTTCCTTCCTGGCGGCAATTTCGGTCTATTTGTACCGGGACAAGATCCCTCTCAACACCTGGCTGGGATGCCTTAGCGGAGCACTCACGCTGGTTCTCCTCTCGTTCGACCAGACGAAACTGCTTTGCCCTTTCCCCGCCGCCTACTTCACGGTGTGGCTCGGCCTCATGAACCCGCCGAAAGTGCCCGTCCTGATGGACGGCGACTATTCTTACGGCGTCTATCTGTTCGCCTATCCGATCCAGCAGGTCCTGGCGACCGCGCCATCCTTGCGCCTCTGGTGGGTCAATTTTCTCCTCGCCGGGCTTCTTAGCCTGCTTTACGCCGCCTTCTCGTGGCATTGCGTCGAAAAGCCGATCCTTTCGCGAAAGAAGGTCATCGTCGGCAACGTCGAACAGTTTGGCGTCATGCTTAGAGCGGGCATACGCAAGGCAGCCGCCGTCCTAAAAGTGCGTTCCGCCTGATATTCTTCGGATGACGATCACTTATTGCCTTGGCCCGCGACCGATGCGCCAAGCGATGGAGATTTTTTCGCGATCGCTTCACCCGCAGACCATAAGGAAACTCCCGGTTCATTCAAAAGTCTTGGCGAGCATGTTCGCTACCGCCCACGCCCGTGCCCCTCGCTTCAAGCTCAGCCGATGAACCGCCAGACGTCGATCAACCTGGACTTGGTCCGCTGGCTCGCCGCATTCATGGTGTTTGCCTATCACTTGAGCTACAATGCGCCGGGCGGCCTCGACCAGCATTGGCTGGAACCGATGGGGCATCTGGGCGTGATGGTTTTCTTCGTCCTGTCCGGCTACGTTATCCGTTTCGTTGCCGATGGCCATCACAAGGGGCCGCGGGACTATCTGGAAGCGCGCTGGGCCCGAATCAACTCGGTGTTCCTGCCCGTTCTTGTGGCGACGGTCGTGCTGGATCTGATCGGCGCCCGCTTCGCGCCTGAACTCTATGCCCGCTTCCCGGACATTGATGCCGCGCATCTTGTTGGCTACACGCCTTTCTTCATCACGTTTCTCTACCAGAATTCCGTTCACGAGATGCGCTGGTTCTCAAACGGCCCGCTGTGGTCGATCGCCTATGAGGTGTGGTATTACATCGTCTTCTGGGCCTTCTTCTACTTCCGCGGCCGCGTCCGGCTGATCCTGACCGGCCTGTCCCTGCTTCTCGCCGGCTATCAAATTCTGCTGTTGATGCCCCTGTGGCTATCGGGCTGCCTGGTCTACAAGCAGCGGGAGGCGACCGACCGCTTACCGCTCTGGCTGCGCCGGCTGTCCTGCGTCCTGTCGTTGGCGCTCATCGTCTTCCTGTGCACGCCGGTCGGACATGCCATACTCGATCCGCTGCGCGCCTTCGGCCAGCAAGTGGCGGGACCGGGTTATCACGCCACCTTTCTTGCCGACTATGTGCTCTGTCTGCCGATGATGCTGTTCATCGCGACCCTGTGCTCTAACCGGGCTTTCTGCGTGCCGGCAGCGATGGTGCCCTTCATCCGCTGGAACACGGGGTTCAGCTTCACTCTCTACGCCTTCCATCTGCCGTTGATCCTGGTGCTGGTCGCGGTCGGCCTGCTCGATTTCACTCGTCCCTGGCGGGCGGTCCTCACCACGCTGCTAGTGATCGCCACCTGCTGGCTACTCTCGCTCGTGACCGAGCAGCGCAAGAAGGAATGGCGAGCGTTGGCACGATGGGGCAGCGAAATACTGCTGCGCATCGCCGCCGGCTTGCGCCGCCGCGCCGCCCGGACCGCCTGACATACCCGCCTACAGTCCGTACCCCGCCAGCAAACTGCTCGCCGCACTCTGCACCAGCGCGTGACCGGCTGCCGACCAGTGCACCGCGTCGGCCATGCGGTCCTCGCTGATCGTGCCGTCGGGCTGGTTGACCAGCGCGGCGAAGGTATCGAGCACCAGGACGTCGCCCCGCGCCGCCAGCGCAGCGTTGAACGCGGCGATCTGCATGCCGTTGGCGCTGCTCGACGGCTCATTGGTGGCCGGGGTGCAGGTTGCCGCGATCAGCCTGACGCCCGGCGCCAGCGTCGCCTTCGTCCGGTCGATCTCGGCCATGACGTCGGCGGTCATCGTCGGCTGGCCGACATCGTTGCGCGCTAGGTCCAGGATCGCCGTCCAATATCGCCCGCGCACCCGATCCGCGACGAGGCGATCGACGATCTGCCTCGCGGTCTCACCCCCGACTCCACCGTTGAACACCGGCCGGCCGGCATCGGCGCGCAGCAGCCGCGTCACCCAGCCACCCGCGACCGCGCCATCGCCCGTCCCGGCGGCCAGCGAATTGCCCCATACGGCCAGTGCGCGCGGCGGGGCATAGTTGGCCACCGCCGGCAGCACGAAATTGCGCAGCGTGAAGCCCTGCAAGGTCACCGCATCCCCGTTTACCGGCCGGGTCTCGAAAACCATGGTCTGGTCGATCGACAAGTCCACCGGCAGCGTCACCGGCTGCAGTGTCTGGGCCCTGAAAGGTGCGCCCTGCCCATCGGACGGCGATACCTGGCCGCCGACATTCGGATTCAGGACCGACATCGACTTCAGATCGGGGGAGACATGCAGTCGCTGCAGGAATTCCTGCCCGCCGATCGTGGCGACCGGGCTCGACTGCGCCACGTTCTGGCCGCCTACCCGTATTCGCCAGGACCGCCCGGAAAAGTTCGGAAATCCGAACATGATGAGCCCCGCCAGTTCCAGCACGCTATCCGGCTGCACGCTTCCCGCCGGCAGCGGGATCGTGGCCAGCGGAAACCACGTGGCGGCGCTCGACGCATTGTACGCACAAACAGGGGTTCCGGACGCGGCCAGCAGCCGGGTGGAAGCGGACGCGCGAGCCAGTCCTCTGACCGCAAGCCCGCGGGCGATATCGTCCGCGCTCATTGCGCGATCCGATAGGCAAGCGTGCCCGACGAAAGCGTCACATTGAGATAATATGTCGCCGGGCCGGAGGATTCCTCGCCCACCACCTCCTGCGCATTGCCGGTGAAACGCGCCCAGGGTTGGCCGGCAATCGTCAGAGGCAGCCGTGTCGCGCCGCCGTCGATCGATCGTTGCACTTCCACGCTGCCCGCCCAGGTTCCCGACAGGGTCACCCAGATCGGCCGGTCGAGTTCCGGCGTAAAAGGACCGATCAGGGTGCTTGCGGCCGTTGCCCCCGCCACCGCCGGGGAGGTCGCTGCCGGTGGTCTTCGCGCGACTACCGGGATCGGGTTGTTCGGGCCAACCGCCACCGCATCCTCGCCCACCTGACCCAGCGCCATCGCCTGTTGCGGCACGAACCGCGCCGGCGCGCTCACTTGCTTCACCATAGCAATCTCCATTCCTTGTTCTTGCTATGTTCTAGCGCAAACGAGGCAAGTAGGAAAGAACCTATTTGGTGAAAAATTTTAGACGGAGGCGTGCGGGGCAGTGCAAGGCTGCCCCGGATTACTTCAAGGCTTCGCCTTTCGCAATGACGAAGCGGTTCAATCCGAAGCCGATGGGAAAGTACCGTTTTGGAAGGTTCCTATTGCCCCTGAGCCGCGATCGCTCGGGTATAGGCGTCCAGATATCTCGGCGCGATCACGGCATCGTCCCATTCCCGCACCGCCCGGTCGCGCGCGGCCCGGCCCAGCCGTTCCCGCCGCTCGCGATCTCCCAGCAAGCCCGCCATGCCTTTGGCCAGCGCTTCGAAATCGAACGCCGGCGCGAGAAGCCCCGTCACCCCGTCCACCACCGCATCGCCCAGGCCGCAGGCATCGAACGCGGCGACAGGACAGCCGCAACTCTGCGCCTCGGTCGCGGTCTGGGGCAGGTTGTCCTGCCGGGAAGGCACGACGACAAGATCGAGCGCGCTATAGAGCAGCGCCAGAACCACGTCGTCGGTGAGATGCCCGGTCCAGTGGATCGGCATGCCGATCGCGGGCTCGACGGCCGGCTTGCTTTGCCCGAAGATCACCGCTTGCACACCGGGATCGGCCTGAGCGACGCGCACGAGTGCCGGTTCCAGCAGGTCCCAGCCCTTGCGGGGATCCTTCGTCCCGCCCATCGCGCCGAAACCCAGCAGCGGCGCCTCCGCCGGCAAACCCAGCATTTCGCGTGCCAGCGCCTTGGGCCAGGGGCGGAATACCGCGGTATCGAGCGGATTCGGGATGGCCTCCACGCTCCACCCGCGCATCAGCGCGCTTTCGGACGCACACCGCGCCAGCCATGGAGTGGGGCAGATGACGTGGCGGGGGCGCGTCCACAACTTGCGCTTGCGGCGCCAGGTGGCGGCATCGAGGTCCGGCCCTGAGGCGCCTTGTGGCCGGTTCGCTGCGGTATAGCCCGCACGCCACCGCGCGTCCGGTCCATCCGGACCGTAATGTTCGGCACCGCAAAAGGCCCACATATCGTGCAAGGTCCACACCACCGGTCGCGGGATCGCGGCGATCTGCGCCAGGGAAACCGCCTCGCCGCCGATCCAGTGCAAGTTGACCACCTCCGCACGCGTCGTCCGGAGTTCCTTGCCCAGTCGCGAGGGCAGCACATTGAGCGAGCGAAGGTTGAAATCGGTGGGGCGTTGCCGCGCCGCGAGCTTCAATCCCGCCACCGCCCGCAAGGTCGAGCCCGCCTCGCCCTTGAAGCCGCGACCGCCCTGGACCCACGAAAAGTCCGACCGCTTTTCGCCCACCAGCATCCCGGCATCCGCGCCGGACTTTCGCAGGGCCTGCGCCAGGCGCATGGCGGCGCGCGCCGCACCACCTGCCATGTCGCTCTTGCTCACGATTAGCGGTGACACGCCTGCCTCTTTGCCGGCTTTTCGGATTTGCTTGCGCGAATCCTCTAGCAACGATTCACAGGGCTGACTATGCTGCATCGCACAAGGGTTCAAGGTTGCTCGGTTCGGCGCGTCGACGGATTTTCCCCATCCGGCGTCCGGGCGTACGCCGACACCTTCGTCCGAGCGTAAGTTGAGGGATATATGCGGGTTTTTGTGACCGGGGGCTCCGGCTTCATCGGCTCTCACTTCGTCGATGTGCTGCAAGCCGCCGGCCACGAAGTCGCCAACTACGACATCAAGGCCCCCACCTTCGCGCATCATGCGAAGCTTTGGCATAGGGGCGACATTCTCGCGCCGGAAGACCTCCAGGCGGCGATGGCGGATTTCGAACCTGACGCGGTCGTCCACCTTGCGGCGCACGCGGACATCACCTCCACCGCCTGGGAGGATTTCGCCTCCATTCACCGTGGGACCGAAAACGTGCTGCGAGCGATAGAACGCACGCCGTCGGTGCAGCATTTCGCGAACGTCTCCACCCAGCTGGTGATCGGGCCGGAATACACCCCGCGCTCGCTGCTCGATTATCGTCCCTACACCCTGTATGGCGAGGCGAAGGCCTATGCCGAGGCGGCGGTGCTGCAATGGCAGGGCGGCTGCCACTGGTTCACCGTCCGCCCGGCGACGATCTGGGGACCGCACCATCCCTCGTTCGCCAACGAAATCTGGCGCTATATCGCGCGGCGTTTCTACCTTCATCCGGAAAGCAAGGCGCCGGTGCTCCGCAGCTACGGCTACGTCCGCAATACCGCCGCGCAACTTCTGGCGCTGCTGCAGGCCGACCCGCAAGCCACTTGCAGGCAGGTCTACTACCTTGCCGATGCGGTGATGGATTCCGCGATCTGGGCCGACGCGTTCGCCGTCGGCCTGACCGACCGCAAGGCCCGGCGCATTCCGACGGTCGCGCTCAAGGCGCTGGGCGCGGCCGGCGACGTGGTGAAGGCGGCCGGGCTGCGCTCCCCGATCGACTCCGGACGCGCGCTTCGCATGACCGAGACTTACGCGGTGCCGCTCGATGCGACTTTCGCCCTCACCGGACCGCTTCCCGTGCCTTTCGAGCAAGGGGTGACGGAGTCGGTGGGCTGGCTGCGCTCGCTCAAAGCGGCGGCCTGAGCGCGCCGATGCGCCTTCTCTTCGTCGCCCAGCAGTTTCGCCAGGGATGGGGCGGCGCCCCGGAATCCGTGCGGCTCATGGCGAACCAATTGCGGCGGGAAGGCTTCGTGTCGGACGTGTTCGACAATGGCCTCCATCACCGCGACGTCGGCGCGCTGGCGCTGCTTCCGGAGGCCGGCACCGCGGTGCCCCGGTTCGACCATGCGCGCGCCGGCGAATACGACGCGATCATCCTGACCGGCCCCTGGCAAAAGCCCGGCGCCATCCGCAAGTTGCTGGCGGCAAGGGAAGCGCGGCAGAAGATATTCTACCTGCCGCGCGGAGGGCTTGGCCGGGCCGAGTTCAAGCGCCCGCGCGACATCAAGAAGGTGCCCTATTTTTTCCTCGTCGAACGCGGGTTCCTCAAGGGCGCGGACGGAGTCGTCTTTTCCTCGCAGGCCGAGGCGCGGCTGACGATGCCTTTCGCGCGGAATCTGGCGGAGCCGCACGTGATCCCGGACTTCGTCAGCCATGTCGAGAGCCCGCCTGCGGCAAGCGATGGGGCCGACGGTCCGGTGACGTTGAGCTTCCTTGCCGAGATCAGCCCGCGCAAGGGCCTGCTGCCGCTGGTCGAAGGCTTCATCGCGTGGAGCCGCGCCAACGATGGACGCGATCGCGCGCGGCTGCGTGTCGGCGGCGCGGTCCGGCCGGGAAGCGAGCGCTACCTGGCCACGGTTCATGCCGCCGCCGATGCCGCGAAAGGGCACGCGGCGATCGAGTTTCTCGGCTCCGTCCATCACGGCGACCGCGACCGCTTCTACACCGACACCGACCTGATGGTCGTCTCGAGCAGCTTCGAGAGCTATGGCCTTACCGTCATCGAAGCGCTCGCGCACGGCTGCGCGCTCCTGTGCTGTCCGGACGTCGGCGCGCTCGAGTATCTCTCGCCCGAACAGCCGGTCGTGACCGCGCGAGGCGCCGACGCGGCCGCGATCTCGGAGGCGCTTGCAAAAGCCATCCCCACGGCTCGCCGGACGCAAGCCCAGCGCGCCGGCCACCGTGCCGGCGCCGCGGCCACGATCGACGCGATAAACGAGCGCGCCCGCCAGGGGTGGGCGAGACTGTTGCATGGCTGAGCGCGTGTTGGACCGGCACGTGCCCCGCCGTCAGGCTGACTTTTCCGGTTACGGGAACTGAAGATGGCACCATCCGACGCAGCGCCGTCAGAAGCCGCGCCGCAACCCGGCAAACCAAATCCCGGTGGGCCAAATCCCGGTGGGCCAAATCCCGGCGGACCAAATCCCGACGGAGATTCGCGCGTGCGTATCGGCATCCTTGCCACCTGCTTCAACCGCCGCTCGGTCACCCTGCAGGCGCTCGACGCGCTGCGGGCGGCGGTCGACCCGGCGGCGGTCCGATATCACGTCTATCTGGTCGACGACGGCTCGACCGACGGCACGGGCGATGCGGTGCGCGCGGGATATCCCGAAGCGACGGTGATCCAGGGCGACGGATCGCTGTTCTGGAACCAGGGCATGCGCAGATCGTGGCAGGCGGCGATGGCCGACCGGCCGGACTATTACCTTTGGCTCAACGACGATCTGCAATTGCTCCCCGGCAGCCTCGATCACCTCCTTGCCGTACAACGTCGCGAGGAGGCGCTGCACGGCCCCAGGGTGATAACCGTGGGCAAGACCACGGACGCGCGGACGGGCGAGACGACCTATGGCGGCTATCGCCGCAAGGGCCGCGTCTCCCGCCTCAATTTTCGCCTGCTCGAACCGGGTGAGAGCGAATGCGACACGATGAACGGCAACTGCGTGCTGATCCCCGGCCTGGCGGCGGATGAGGTCGGCATTCACGCCGAACGGTTCAGTCACGGCTTCGGCGACATCGAGTATGGGCTGCGCGCGGCCAAACGCGGCTATCGCATCGTCGAGGACCCGGAGCCGGTGGGCCACACGGACTTCAATCACGCTTACCTCGAAAAGACGTCGCGGCTGGGACCGCGCAACGCCCGTTTCATCCTGACTCATCCCAAGGGCCTGCCGCCCGGCGAAGTGCTCTGGCTCTGCCGCCAGCACGGCGGGTGGATCTGGCCGGCGAACTTCGTGCTGCGCTACCTCAAGATCCTGAGCTGGAAGGCCTGAATGAACGCGCCGGTCCCGCTGCCGAATGTCGCCGACCGGCCGGTCGACGCGCGCGGTTCGGCCGATTCGCAT